>NZ_JBVHHB010000001.1:0-682338 GCF_055561295.1 Kitasatospora sp. NPDC022785
TGGACGACCCGGCCGACGACCCGGTCGACCCGCGGGTCGCCTCGCACATCGCCTCCACCGCGATCGAGGGCGGCACCGCCCACCCCGAGCTGAAGCTGCTCGGGACGCGCTGAGCGGTGGGCCACGGGAGGGAGGGGTTGGTAAAGTGACGATGCGTCAATCGGCCGCCCTACCATGTCATATGCATGGAGGGCATAATGACGGATGTGCCTTCAGTGCCGCAGAACCGACTCAAGTGGCTGACCCTCGCGGTGTGTTGTCTGAGTCTGTTCATGGTGGGCCTGGACACGACGGTCGTGAATCTGGCCCTTCCCGCCATCCAGCACGATCTGGACGCCACGGCCACGGGACTGCAGTGGACGGTGGACGCCTACACGGTGGTGCTCGCGAGTCTGCTGATGCTCTCCGGCTCGATGGCCGACCGGTTCGGCAGGCGGCGCACCTTCCAGACCGGCCTGCTGCTGTTCAGCCTCGCTTCGTTGCTCTGCGGCCTGGCGCCGGACACCGGGACGCTGGTCGGGTTCCGGATGCTGCAGGCGGTCGGCGGGGCGATGCTCAACCCGGTCGCCATGTCGATCATCACCAACACCTTCACGGACCTGAGGGAACGGGCCAGGGCGATCGGGATCTGGGGCGGCGTGGCCGGAATGAGCCTGGCCTTCGGCCCGGTGGTCGGCGGCGCGCTGGTCGATCTGGCGGGCTGGCGGTCGATCTTCTGGATCAACATCCCGTTCGGCGTCCTCGCCCTGGTCCTGACCGCGCTGTTCGTCCCCGAGTCCAAGGCGCCGCACCCGCGCCGGCTCGACCCCGGCGGGCAGCTGCTGGTGATCACCCTGCTGGCGGCGCTGATCTTCGGGATCATCGAGGGGGCACGCCAGGGCTGGGGTTCGTGGCCGATCGTCGGCTGCTTCGCCACCACCGTCCTGGCCGCGGCGGCCCTGGTGCGGCACGAGCGGCGGCGCCCGGAACCGTTGCTGGACCTGCGGTTCTTCCGCAGCGTGTCGTTCAGCGGGGCCATCGCCTCGGCGGTCTGCGGCTTCGCCGCACTGGCCGGCTTCCTCTTCCTCAACTCCCTTTATCTGCAGAACGTGCGGGGGTACTCCCCGTTGCACGCCGGGCTCCTGACACTGCCGATGGCGGCGATGACACTGGTCTTCGGCCCGCTGGCGGGCCGGGTGATCGGTGCCCGCGGGCCTCGGCTGCCGCTGGTGGTGGCGGGGAGCGGGATCGCGCTCTGCGGTCTGCTGCTGACCGGGCTCACGGCGGACACCCCGATCTGGTTCCTGGCCCTCGCCTACGTGGCGTTCGGCATCGGCTTCGGCATGCTCGACGCCCCGATCACCTACGCGGCGGTCTCCGGGATGCCGCCGTCCCGGGCCGGGGTGGCCGCAGCGGTCACCTCCACCGGTCGCCAGGTGGGGGCCTCGCTGGGGGTCGCCGTGCTGGGTTCGGTCACGACCGCCCGGATCGCCGGTCCGTTCGCCACCGGGTTCCCGGCCGCCAGCCACCTCGGTTGGGCGATCATGGCCGGCTGCGGGCTCGCGGTGCTGGCGCTGGCCGTCCTCACCATGGGCCGGGCGGCCCAGCGGCCCACCGAGGACCCGCCGGGCCCCCTCGACCGGGTCACGCCGCCGAGCGGCGCACGGACGCCATGACCGGACGGACGCCGCAGGCCCGCCGGGTGACTCCGCTCGCCGCGTTCCGCGCCCGTCTGCTGGCCGAGGTCAACGCCTCGGTGCACGGGCCGAACCTGCACCTGGAGCGGTACGACCGGCCGGCCGGGGATCCCGGGCTGTTCGGTCCGCAGAGCGTCGTGTGGCGCGTCAACGGTCACCCGGCCGGGATGCTCACCGGCGGCTTCGCGGCCCTGTTGCTCCAGTCGCTGCACCCGCTGGCCATGGCGGCGGTGGACGGGCACTCCGACTTCCGGTCCGACCCGACCGGCCGGCTCAACCGGACGGCGCGCTTCGTCACCACCACCACCTTCGGCTCGACGGCGGCGGCCGGGGAGGCGATCGAGGCCGTCCGGCGGCTCCACCCGAGGATCCACGGCAGGGCACCGGACGGACGGCCGTACCGCGCGGACGATCCGGACCTGCTCACCTGGGTGCACACCGCGGAGGTCAGCTGCTTCCTGGCGGGCCATCAGGTCTTCTCGGCGACGCCGCTCTCGGCCGCGGAGTGCGACCGCTACTACGCGGAGGCCGCCCTCGTCGGCGAGCGGCTGGGGGCGGCGGGGGTGCCGCGCTCGGCCGCCGAGGTGGACCGGTACCTCGCGCGGATCCGCCCGGAGCTGCTGGCCACCCCCGCCGCGCTCGACTGCGTCCGGTTCCTGCGCGGCTTCGGCCGCAGCCCGCGAGAGCGGGTGGCCACCGGGCTGCTGATGAACGGGTCGATCGGCCTGCTGCCGAGGTGGGCCAGGGCCGAACTCGGGATCCGCCGGCCCGGCCTGGTACGAGCGGGCTGGGACCGCCCGGCCGCCCGCGCGATCGGACGGGTGCTGGTGTGGGCCTGCGGGCCCTCCGAGATCCAGCGGGCCGTCCGGCAACGGATGGCGGCCGGCGGATAGCACCCGGGGGCGGCCGGACCCTCCGCCCCGGGGCGATCCCCGCAGACCCTTCCCGGGCCCGACGCCCGGGCTACGACGACATACCGGCGCCGGCCCTCCGCGCGCCGCACCGTGAACGCGACCATCGCACCGATTGCCCAGGAGGCTTGGACATGGCACCAACCGCGAAGCCCATCGAGGTCGAGCTCCGACCGCTGTACAAGGCCCACTACCGATTCCAGTTCCTCAGCGCGGCCTTCCAGTTCGGCCTCTTCACCATCCTCGAGCAGGAGCCGGGCATCGCGATGCCGGACATCGCGGCCCGCGTCGGCCTGAAGGAGCAGCCGACCCGAATACTGCTGCTCGGCTGCACCACCATGGGCCTGCTGCGCAGGGAGAACGGCGGCTACTACAACACCCCGCTCACCCAGCCGCTCGCCGACAACCTCGACGAGTCGCCCGCCGCCTTCATCCCGTGGGAGCAGCAGGGCATCTACCGGGCGATGTCCTGGTTCCCCGAGGCGCTGAAGGCCGACACCAACATCGGACTGCAGCGGGAGATCCCGGGCACGGCGCCGACCATGTACGAGCGGCTGGCCGACCATCCGGAGCTGGAGTCGACCTTCCACACCATGATGGCCTCGGTGAGCCGGCTGGTCGGCGAGGAGCTCAAGGAGAAGCTCGACCTCTCCGGGTACAACCACCTGCTCGACATCGGCGGCGGCACCGCCATCAACGCCTCGAACCTGGTGGAGCGCTGGCCCGGGCTGCGGGTCACCATCGCCGACCTGCCCTCGGTCGCGGCCAGTGCCAACGCCACGATCCAGAAGCTCGGGCTGGCCGACCGGGTGAACGCGGTGAGCCTCGACGTGTTCAAGGACGAGTTCCCGGCCGGGTGCGACTCGCTGCTCTTCGCGCACTTCCTCGAAATCTGGTCCGCCGACCGGATCCGGGCCCTGCTGGCGAAGGCCTCCCGCGCCCTCGCCCCCGGCGGGGGGATCTTCGTGGTGACGCCCTACCAGAACGACGAGGAGACCGGGCCCGACCGGGCGGCCTACCTCTCGGCGTACTTCCACACCATCGCCTCCGGCGAGGGAATGGTCTACACCGGCCGGGAGTACGAGCAGTGGTTCGCCGAGGCCGGCATCGAGCCCACCGGGCGGGTGGCGCTCGGCGCGGACACCGTGGTGATCTGCGGCCGCAAGCGGGCCTAGGCCTGTCCGGCGCTCAGGCGGCACGCCACGGCTCGGGCGGCTCCGCCCGCCGCACCCGGCGCCCCGGCGCGGCGCCCCGCCTCCGTATCCTGGCCCGATGCTCGAACCCGCACTGCTGCCGACTCCGCTGGTGGACTGCACCGACGAGGTGCTGGCCCGGGCCGGGGTGGAGCTGCGCCTCAAGCGGGACGACCTGCTGCACCCGGCGGTGCCGGGCAACAAGTGGCGCAAGCTAGGGCCCAACCTGGCGGCGGCGGTCGAGCAGGGGCAGACCAGGCTGCTGACCTTCGGCGGTGCCTACTCAACCCATCTGCGCGCGGTCGCGGTGGCGGCCGGCGTGCTCGGGCTGGAAAGCGTCGGGCTGGTCCGCGGCGAGGAGCTGGCCGATGCCCCGCGCAACTGGTCGCTGCGGGCGGCCGAGGCGGCCGGCATGCGGCTGGAGTTCCTCTCCCGGACGGCGTACCGGGAGACGGCCGGCCGGTGCGGGGCGGAGGACGCCGTCGCGGCCGAGCTGCAGCGGCGCTGGGGGCCCTGCCTGGTGCTGCCGGAGGGCGGCTCCAACGCCCTGGCGGCGACCGGGGCGGCGGCCGTCCCGGCGGAGCTGCCCGACCTCGGCGGGCGGGACGTGGTCTGCTGCCCGGTCGGCACGGGCGGCACCCTGGCCGGGATCGCGGCTGGCCTGCCGCCGGGCGCGCGGGCGCTCGGGGTGGCGGTGCTGCGCGGAGGCGCCGGCTACCTGGAGGGCGAGGTCGCCCGGCTGCACCGGGACGCCTTCGGGCGGGAGTTCGGCAACTGGCGGATCGACCACGACCACCACGGCGGCGGTTACGGCCGGGTGCCGCCCGGGCTGGCCGCCTTCGCCGAGGGGTTCGAGCAGCGCCACGGCATCGCCCTGGAGCGCCGCTACGTCGCCAAGCTGCTGGCCGCCCTGTACGAGCTGGCCGGGGCCGGGGCGTTTCCGGCGGGCACCCGGCTGACCGCGGTCGTCACCGGTCTGCCGGACCCGCCGGAAGCGGCCTGAGAGCGCGTCTGCCGGCCACGCCCGGTGTCTTGTCCGGTCGGTCTCGGCCGGTCGGTCGGGGCCGGTCGCCGCGCGGCGACCGGCCGCCCGGGGCCTAGCCGAAGGTCAGGTCGGCGCAGGGGTCGGTGTCGGCCCCGCGGCTGTTCTCGGCGATACCGGTGGGCACGCCGCTCGGCGTGGGGGTGGCGCCGGGTGTGGGGCGGGTCGTGGCGGCGGCCGTCGGGCCGGCCGGGGCGTCGGCGGCGTCGAGCCCGGTGGCCGGCGTCGGGTGGTAGTCGCGGCCCAGCGTGACGGTGATCCCCTCGGAGCCCGCCTCCTCGACCAGCCGGGCCCCGGGGAAGAGCGGTGCCAGCTGGTCGGCGACGGCCTTCAGCGCCGGGTCGTACGCGATCTCGGTCTGCAGCCGGCCGCCGTTGGTGGGGCCCAGGGCGACGTTCTGGAAGCCCTTGGCACGGACCGCCTCCGCGCCCTTGCCGGCCAGCCCCGGGGCGCCGACACCGTTGACCACGGTGATCGGCGCGGCCGTCTGCTCGGGCGAGAGCGGGGTGGGCGAGACGGCGGAGGTGGGCGTGGCCGGGGCGGGGGCGGACGAGGCGTCGCCGACCCGGCCGGTGCTCTGCCCGTCCAGCGTGCGGTCCTCGCGCAGCAGCTTCCAGAGGGTGTCGACGTCCGGGTGGACCAGGGCGACCCGTTCGCCGGAGTAGCGCCAGGGGGTGGTGACGAAGGTGATGTCGGAGAGCTTGATGCTCTGCAGCGACTGGGCGAAGTCCACCAGCTTCATCGCGGTGCCCAGGCCCTCGTCCACGGTCAGCGAGCGGGTGGCCGCGTCGGCCAGCGGGAGCAGGGTCGGCAGTGAGAAGCCGAGGCCCTGGACCTTCCTGATCATCGAGGAGAGGAACGCCTGCTGGCGCTTCATCCGGCCGATGTCGGAGTTGTCGCCGATCCCGTACCGGGCCCGCAGGTAGTCCACCGCGGGCTGTCCGGAGAGCTTCTGCATGCCCTTCTTGAGGTGGATGTTGTGCGAGTTCACGTCGTTGGGGACGCAGGCGTCCACGCCGTTGACGGCCTCGGTCATCGCGGCGACGCCCTTGAAGTCGACCACGATGGTGTGGTCGATCCGCAGGCCGGTCAGCGTCTCGACGGTGTTCTGCGTGCAGGCCGGGTTCCCCTTGGGGAACTCGCCTATGGTGAACGCCGAGTTGAACATCTGGTTCGTCCTGGGCGATGTCCAGCCGCCGTTCGGCAGCCGGCACGACGGGACGGTCACCAGCGCGTCGCGGGGTATGGAGACGCCGACGGCGTGCTTGTGGTCGGCGTAGATGTGCAGCAGCACCGCGGTGTCCGAGTGGCCGACACCCTCCTCGCCGCCGCCGAGGTCGGCGTTGCCGTCGTTGCGGGTGTCCGAGCCGAGGACCAGGACGTTGACCGGCACCGAGGCGCCGGGCGTGACCGGGACGGGGGCCGGCGGCCGTTCGGTGGCGACGCCGCCCGCGTCGAAGGTGGTGATGTTGCTGTCCAGCCGGTGGTAGAACCAGGCGCCGGCCCCCGCCACCGACAGCACGAGAACGGCGGCGAGGCCCACGGCGGTCCGTACGATGCGCCGCCGGCGCGAGCTGCTGCTCATCCCCCCGGGCCCCCCGTCTTCTGGTGTCGTTCCCTGCACGCACCGGCTCATGGGCAGGCCGGTGCGAATCTCGAACGTTAGACGCTTCGGGGGAGTGTTCGGTTACATCCGATGGCCGGCCAATTGCTCCGGAACGGCCGCCGCGGCCGTGATGCTGCTCACGCCCCCGGGCCGGAGGCGCCCGAGAGCATCCGGCGGAGCAGGTCGCGCAGCGCCGTCCGCTCGTCCGGGCCGAGGGCGGCCAGCGGCTCGCGGGCGAAGTTCAGCGACTCCCGAAGCTCCTCGGAGGCGGCCGAGCCGCTCTCGGTGGCGGCGACCAGCTTGACCCGGCGGTCCTGCCGGTCGGCCTCCCGGGTGACGAAGCCGCGCGACTCAAGCCGGTCGACGATGCCGGTGATGTTGGACGGCTCGCAGCTGAGGGTCTGGGCGATGTGGCGCATCGGCATCGGGCCGCGCCGCAGCAGGGCGAGGACCTTGGCCTGGGCGCCGGTGAGCGAGCGGGCGGCGGCGGCCTCCTCGTACTCGCGATGGAAGAGCGCGACCAGGTTGGCCATCAGGTCGACGACCTCACGGGTGATCTCGTCGGGCTCCGGCGCGCCGGACGGGGTCGGCTGGGTGTCCATGCCTCACAGTCTACCTGAACAGTTGACAACATGAACCTTTCATGTCCATCGTTACTTCAGTAAGTCAACCTTTTAGGCGACAAGGAGTACCCCCAGATGGCCGAGCAGGAAGCGCCCGCCACCGCCCGCGAATGGCACCTCGCCGCCCGCCCCCAGGGCTGGCCCGTTCCGACCGACTTCGCCCTGGTCGAGGCGCCGGTCCGGACCCCGGGACCGGGCGAGATCCTGGTCCGCAACGCCTATCTCTCGGTCGACCCGTACATGCGCGGCCGGATGAACGACGCGAAGTCCTACGTCCCGCCGTTCGAGCTCGGCCGGCCGATGGACGGCGGCGCGGTCGGCTACGTCGTCGCCTCGGAGGCCGAGGGCTTCGCCCCGGGCGACGCCGTGCTGCACGGGCTCGGCTGGCGCGAGTACGCCACCGTCGACGCGACGCAGGCGGTGAAGGTCGACCGGTCCGTGCCGCTCTCCGCCTACCTCGGCGTGCTCGGCATGACCGGCCTCACCGCCTACGCCGGCCTGCTGGCGGTCGGCGACTTCAAGGAGGGCGACCGGGTCTTCGTCTCCGGCGCGGCCGGCGCCGTCGGCTCGATGGTCGGCCAGATCGCCCGGCTCAAGGGCGCCTCGCTGGTGGTCGGCTCGGCCGGCTCGGCGGAGAAGGTCGCCAAGCTGACCGACGAGTACGGCTTCGACGCCGCGTTCAACTACAAGGACGCGCCGGTCGCCGAGCAGCTCGCCAAGGCCGCCCCGGAGGGCATCGACCTCTACTTCGACAACGTCGGCGGCAGCCACCTGGAGGCCGCGATCGGCGCGCTCGGCGTGCACGGCCGCGCGGTGCTCTGCGGCGCGATCGCGCAGTACAACGAGACCTCCGCGCCGGCCGCCCCGCGCAACCTGGCGCTGGCGATCGGCAAGCGGCTGCGCCTGGAGGGCATGCTGGTGCGCGACCACGCCGCCCTGCAGCCGCAGTTCGTCGCCGAGGTCGGCGGCTGGCTGAAGGAGGGCAGGCTGCGCAACGAGGAGACCGTGGTGGACGGCTTCGAGAACACCGCGGAGGCCTTCCTGGACCTCCTGCGCGGCGTCAACACCGGCAAGATGGTGGTCCGCCTCGACGGCTGACGTCACGTCAACACAGCTGCCGCCAGGCCGCCCCGCCGCCCCTCGGGCGTGCGGGGCGGTTTGCGTACCGGGCGCAGGAGATCCGGCCGCACTACCGCATTCCGGCCGGATCCGAAAGCGCGTCATCCATCGTGCGGGGCGGCGCGGTACGGTGGTCCCGCCTGGCGATGGGGCCGTTCGGGGGAGAGATCCGACCGAGGGGTGGACCTCGTTGAGGATTCGACTAGCATTGAGCGAAAGCCTGTCCGTTTTGCTCAATTTAGTGGCTTAATGTCGGCTAACGTGGGTAACTGTGGATCAACTACAGGCGCGAACGCGAGGCAGCTGGGGAAGGCGACCCTCGTCCACAGCCTGGAGGTCCCGGTGACGACACGTGGAGTCCTGTACGTCCACTCCGCGCCCCGCGCGTTGTGCCCGCACGTCGAATGGGCCGTCGCGGGGGTGCTGGGTGTGCGGGTGAGTCTGGACTGGATCCGCCAGCCGGCCGCGCCCGGACACTGGCGCGCCGAGCTCTCCTGGCAGGGCGAGCCCGGTACGGCCTCGAAGCTCGCCTCCGCACTGCGCGGCTGGCAGCTGATGCGGTACGAGGTCACCAGCGAGCCCTGCGCCACGGCGGAGGGCGAGCGCTACAGCAGCACGCCTACGCTCGGCATCTTCCACGCCGTCACCGGCATCCACGGCGACATCCTGATCCCCGAGGACCGGCTGCGCGCCGTCCTGCTGCGTGCCCGCAGCGAGGGGGCCGACCTGGAGGCCGAGATCTCCCGGCTGCTCGGCAAGCCCTGGGACGACGAGCTGGAGCCGTTCCGCTACGCGGGCGAGGGCGCCCCGGTGCGCTGGCTGCACCAGGTGGTCTGACCGCGAACGGCGAAGGGGTCCGGCGCTCGTGGCGAGTGCCGGACCCCTCTGCTGTCAGCGGTCTCAGACGGTGCGGAAGGCCAGCACCACGTTGTGGCCGCCGAAGCCGAACGAGTTGTTCAGCGCCGCGATCCGGCCCTCGGGCAGCGGGCGGGGCTCGTCCCGGACGATGTCCGCGTCCACGTCGTCGTCCAGGTCCTCGACGTTGATGGTCGGCGGGGCCAGCCGCTTGTACAGGGCCAGCACGGTGGCGACGGTCTCGATGCCGCCGGCGCCGCCCAGCAGGTGGCCGGTCATCGACTTGGTGGCCGAGACGGCGATGTGGTCCAGGTGCTCGCCGAGCTCCTTGCGCAGCGCCTTCAGCTCGGCCGTGTCGCCCTGCGGGGTCGAGGTGGCGTGCGCGTTGACGTGCACGATCTCGGCCTTGTCCAGGTCGTTGCGCTCGAACAGGTCGGCCAGCGCGCGGGCCACGCCGGCGCCGGTCGGCTCGGGCTGGGCGATGTGGTGGGCGTCCGAGGACAGGCCCTGGCCGATCGCCTCGCAGTAGATCCGGGCACCGCGTGCCTCGGCGTGCTCGACCGACTCCAGCACGACCACGCCCGCGCCCTCGCCGAGCACGAAGCCGTCGCGGCCCTTGTCGTACGGGCGGGAGGCGCGCTGCGGCTCGTCGTTGTTCTTGGACATCGCCATCATGTTGGCGAACGCCACGATCGGCAGCGGGTGGATCGCGGCCTCGGTGCCGCCGGCCACCACGACGTCGGCGCGGCCGGTACGGATCATCTCGATCGCGTAGCCGATCGCCTCGGCGCCGGAGGCACAGGCGGAGACGGGGGTGTGCACACCGGCACGGGCGCCGACCTCCAGACCGACGTTGGCCGCCGGGGAGTTGGGCATCAGCATCGGGACGGTGTGCGGGGAGACCTTGCGGACGCCCTTCTCCTTCAGCACGTCGTACTGGTCGAGCAGGGTGGTGACACCGCCGATGCCGGAGGCGATCACGGCGCCCAGGCGCTCGGGGGCCAGCTTCGACGACTCGTCGGTGGCGGGGGTCTCGTAGCCGGCGTCGGCCCAGGCCTCGCGGGCCGCGATCAGCGCGAACTGCGCCGAGCGGTCCAGCCGGCGGGCGAGCGGGCGGGGGAGGATCTCGCCCGGGTCGACCGCGGTGCGCGCGGCGATCCGGACGGGCAGCTCGGCGGCCCACTCCTCGGTGAGGGCGGCCACACCGGAGCGGCCCGCGACCAGGTTCTCCCAGGTCGTGGCGGCGTCGCCGCCCAGCGGCGTGAAGGCGCCGATACCCGTGACTACCACGGTACGGTTTTCAGCGGTCACTGGTTCTTCTTCTCTCACGTTGCGGGGTTTCGGCGGCGGGCCGGGGGGTGGGGCCCGGCCGGGCGCCCGCAGGGGCGTCCGGCCGGAGGGTCGGCCGGCTCGGGGAGCCGGCCGACATCAGGCGTCGAACGAGTCGAACGCTCAGGCGTTGGCGAGGATGTAGTCCACCGCGTCGCCGACGGTCTTCAGGTTCTTGACCTCGTCGTCCGGGATCTTCACGTCGAAGCGCTCCTCGGCGGCCACGACGACCTCGACCATGGAGAGCGAGTCGACGTCCAGGTCGTCGGTGAAGGACTTGTCGAGCTCGACGTCCTCGGTCGGGATGCCGGCGATCTCGTTGACGATCTCAGCGAGACCTTCCAGGACCTCGTCCTTGGTAGCCATACTGGCTGCTCCTCTTCGGTGTTGAATGCGGCCGCCCGGCGGACGGACGCAGGCTTTTGATGGGGGTTGGGGCGAAACGCGCCTAGGGGAGCGTAACGACTGCCGCGGCGTAGACCAGACCCGCCCCGAACCCGATGATCAGCGCGAGGTCGCCGCTGCGTGCCTCGCCGCTCTCCAGCATGCGCTCCATCGCCAGCGGGATGGACGCCGCGGAGGTGTTGCCGGTCTCGGTGATGTCGCGGGCGACCGGCACCGACTCGGGCAGTTTGAGGGCCTTGATCATGGCATCGGTGATGCGCATGTTGGCCTGGTGCGGGATGAACGCACCCAGCTGGTCGGCGGTCACCCCGGCGGCGTCCAGCGCCTGCTGGGCCACCTTGGCCATCTCCCAGACCGCCCAGCGGAAGACCGTCTGGCCCTCCATCCGCAGGGCCGGCCACTTGCTGCGACCGTCGTCATGGGCCTCGCCGACGCCGTTGACGGCGTCCTCCTTGCCGAAGGCGGTGTCCCAGGCCTGGGTCTGCGAGATGACGTCCTTGTGGGAACCGTCCGAGCCCCAGATGACCTTGCCGATGCCGGGCGTGTCGGACGGGCCGACGATCGCGGCGCCGGCGCCGTCACCGAAGATGAACGCGGTCGAGCGGTCCGACTGGTCGGTCAGGTCGCTGAGCCGCTCCACGCCGATCACCAGCACGTACTCGGCACTGCCGCCGCGGACCATGCCGTCGGCCAGGCCCAGGCCGTAGCCGAAGCCCGCGCAGGCGGCCGAGATGTCGAAGGCCGGGGCGGTGCCGCAGCCCAGCCGCTCGGCGATCTCGGTGGCGATCGCGGGGGTCTGCTTGAGGTGCGAGACGGTCGCGACGATGACGCCGCCGATCCGGTCGGGGTCGATCCCGGCCTGGGCGATGGCCTTTCCGGCGGCCTGCACCGACATCTCGGCGACGGTCTCCTCGGGGCCGGCCCAGCGGCGCTCGGCGATCCCGCTGCGGGTGCGGATCCACTCGTCCGAGGAGTCGATCCAGTTCAGGACCTCGGAGTTCGGGATCACCCGCACCGGACGGTAGCCCCCGACACCGTGGATGCGCGAGTACTGCGCACCGGTGACGGGGTTGATCTGGGCCTTGGTCATGCCTGCTGCTCCTGACCGCCGTGCTCCGCGACGAGCTCGCGGGCCTTGTCCAGGTCGGCGGGGGTCTTGAGGGCAAGCGTGGCCACACCCTTGAGGTTGCGCTTGACCAGTCCGGTGAGGGTGCCCGCGGGGGCGAGCTCGACGACGGCGGTCGCGCCCAGCTCCCGCAGGGTCTCCATGCAGAGGTCCCAGCGGACCGGGTTGGAGACCTGCGACACCAGACGGTCCAGCACCTCGGCGCCGGATGCCACGACCTGGCCGTCCTGGTTCGAGACGTAGGCGACCTTCGGGTCCGCGACCGGCAGGGTCGGGGCCAGCTTGGCCAGCCGCTCGACACCGGGCGCCATGTGCGCGGTGTGGAACGCGCCGGCGACCTTGAGCGCGATCAGCCGGGATCCGGCCGGCGGGTCGGCCTGCAGGGCCTCCAGCTGGGCCACCGTGCCGGCCGCGACGATCTGGCCGCCGCCGTTGTTGTTGGCCGCGGTCAGGCCGTGCTCGGCGAGCTTGGCCGAGACGGCCTCCGGCTCGCCGCCGAGGACGGCGATCATGCCGGTCTCGGTGGCCGCGGCGGCCTCGGCCATCGCGAGGCTGCGCTCACGGACAAAGGTGAGTGCGTCATGGGCGGAGAGCACGCCGGCACCGGCGGCGGCGGTGATCTCGCCGACGCTGTGGCCGGCCACGGCGCCGACCAGCGCACGGGCGCGGTCCTCGTCGGGGAACAGCTCTCGGGCGGTCACCAGGCCGGCCGCGACCAGTAGCGGCTGGGCGACGGCGGTGTCCTTGATGTCCTCGGCGGACGCCTGGGTACCGGCGTGCACCAAGTCGAGCCCGGCGACCTCCGACCAGCCGTGGAGGCGGTCGGCGACACCGTCCAGCTCCAGCCAGGGGCTGAGGAAACCGGGGGTCTGGGCACCCTGTCCAGGGGCGACGATTACGAGCACGGTTCAACCCTCTCTCGCCGGACGCCCGGGGGCGGGTAGGCGACGGTAACGAAGAAAAGCATCCGGGATTGTAAGTTCCCTACATCGGGCTCAGCTCGGCTCCCCGGCGGCCGTGAGTCGTCCCAGCGCCAGTGCGATACGCAGCGTGAACGCCGAACGTACGTCGGATGGAGCGTAGCCCGTGACGTCTGTCACACGTCGGAGCCGGTAGCGCACCGTGTTGGGGTGGACGAAGAGCATCCGGGCGGCTCCCTCCAACGAGGAGGCCTGCTCCAGGTAGACACTCAAGGTCTCCAGCAGTGCCGAGCCGGCCTCGTCCAGCGGTGTGTAGATCTCCTCCACCAGCTGACGGCGCGCCGCCTGGTCGCCGGCGAGCGCCCGTTCGGGCAGCAGGTCGTCGGCCAGCACCGGGCGGGGCGCGTCCGGCCAGGCGGCGCAGGCCCGCAGGCCGGCCGCGGCGGCGTGCGCCGAGCGGGTCGCCGACAGCAGGTCGGGCACGGTCGGGCCGACCACCACCGGGCCCGGCGCGAACTGGCCGATCAGCGCCCGGGCCGCGTGCACCGGCTCCTTGTCGCCGCCGACCACCACCACCAGGCGCTTGCCCAGCACCCCGGTCAGCACGTGCAGCTTGGCGTACCGGGCGGCCCGGCGGATCGCCTCCACCACCAGCTCGCTGTCGCCGTCGGGGGCGCTGCCCATCACCACCCGGACCTGGCTCGGCTGGCCCCAGCCGAGCGCGGCGGCCCGGGAGAGCACGCCCTCGTCGGCGTCGCCGGAGAGCAGCGAGTTGACGACCAGCGCCTCCAGCCGGGCGTCCCAGGCGCCGCGCGCCTCGGCCGCCTGGGCGTACACCTGGGCGGTGGCGAAGGCGATCTCACGGGCGTAGACCAGCACGGACTCGCGCATGTCGGCCTCGTCACCGGGGGCGGCCACCTCCTCGATGGCCTCCTCCATCACCTCGATCGTGGTGCGGATCAGCTCGACGGTCTGGCGCAGGGTGATGGCCCGGGTCAGCTCGCGCGGCGCGGTGCCGAAGACGTCGGTGGAGATCGCCTGCGGGGCGTCGGGGTGGCGGTACCACTCGGTGAAGGCGGCGATACCGGCCTGGGCGACCAGACCGATCCAGGAGCGGTGCTCCGGCGGCATCCGCCGGTACCAGCCGAGCTGGTCGTCCATCCGCGCGATCGCGGCGGTGGCCAGCTTGCCGGCGGACTTCTCCAGCCGCTTCAGCGTCGCGGCCCGGCGCTCGGCCCGCTCGGCGGCGAGTCTGCGCTCCTGCGCGGTCAGACGCGGCGCAGCGCGGCCGGGCCGGTCGCGGCCGGCCCCGGGGGCCGGGCCCTTCCCGTCCTGGTGGGGCTGGGCGGTGGGATCGCTCTTGGAGTTCGCGGATGCGGCTGGCACAAGGACAAGACTGCCTCACCGGAGTGACTGCTCGTGCACAGCCCCCGGCGGAGCGGCACGGTGGCAGCCGTCACACCGGCTACCGTGGGGCCCGTGACCGACGCCCCCGCCCGCCCCCGCGCCGACCTGCGCCGTACCGCGGAGCGCTACCTCTCCGCCCCGGCCGAGGGCATCGAGACCAGACACGCGTTCTCCTTCTCCGGCCACTACGACCCGAGGAACACGCACTTCGGCGCGCTGCTCGCGTGCAACGAGGAACGGCTCGCCCCCGGCTCCGGGTTCGACGAGCACAAGCACCGGGACACCGAGATCGTCACCTGGGTGCTGGAGGGCGCGCTGGCCCACCGGGACTCCCACGGCCACGGCGGCGTCGTCCGTCCGGGCATGGTCCAGCACCTGAGCGCGGGCTCCGGCGTCACCCACACCGAACGCAACGTCGGCGGCGCCGAAGGGCCGGTCCGCTTCGTCCAGATGTGGCTCCAGCCGGACGTGTTCGACGCGCCCCCGGCGTACGGGCTGCGCCGGGTGGAACCGGCGGACGGCGGGTTGACACTGCTCGCCTCCGGGCTGGACCGGGACGCCGGCACCGACGCGCTGCGGCTGCGCCGCAGCGACGCCGCGCTCTGGCTGGCCACCGCCGGGCCGTGGCAGCCGCTGCCCGAACTCCCGGCCGCCGCCTGGCGGTACGCGCACCTGACGGCCGGTTCGCTGGGCTACCGCACGGTGCCCGGACCGCAGGGCGGCGGGCGCTCGATGGCGCCCGGCGACAGCGTCCGGATCACCGGCGGGGCCTTCGCCGACCCGACGGCCGGCGAGACCGGCGCCGAGCTGCTGCTCTGGGAGATGCACTCGCCGGTGTCGTACGGCTGACAGGCCCTGCCCGGGCGGGGAGTCCGGCTCCTTCTCAGGAGGGGAGGCCGGCCAGCACCGCGTCACTGAGCGCCGGCCAGACCTCCGCGGCCCACGGCCCGAAGTCCCGGTCGGTGAGCGCGACGCAGGCCACGCCGGCCTCGGGGTCCACCCAGAGGAAGGTGCCGGACTGGCCGAAGTGGCCGAAGGTGGCGGGGGAGTTGGCCGTCCCCGTCCAGTGCGGCGCCTTGCCGTCCCGGATCTCGAAGCCGAGGCCCCAGTCGTTCGGCCGGCGGTGGCCGAAGCCCGGCAGCACGCCGCTGGTGCCCGGGAAGGCGACCTCGCGGGTGGCCGCGCGGACGGTGGACGGGTCCAGCAGCTCGGGCGACTGCAGCTCGGCCGCGAACAGCGCGAGGTCCGCCACCGTGGAGAGGCCGCCGGCCCCGGCGGGGGACTTGTGCGCGGTGTTGATCAGCGTGGAGCGCATGCCGAGCGGCTCGAACACGGCCTCGGCGGCGTACCGGCCGAACTCGATGCCCGAGGCCTGCTGGAGGGTCTGCGCCAGCACGTCGAAGCCGGCGTTGGAGTAGAGCCTGCGGTTGCCCGGCTCGGCCATCACCCGGTGCTCGTCGAAGGCCAGGCCCGAGGTGTGCGCCAGCAGGTGGCGGACGGTGGAGCCCTCCGGCCCGGCCGGGTCGTCCAGTTCGAAGACGCCCTCCTCGACCGCGACCAGCACGGCGTACGAGGTCAGCAGCTTGGTCACCGACGCCAGGGGGAACAGGTGGTCCTGCGGGCCGTGCCCGCCCAGCACCGCGCCGTCCGCACCCCGCACCACGGCCGCCGCGGCGTGGGGCACCGGCCAGGTCTCGATCATCCGCAAGCTCTCCATGCGCCCGACTCTAACGGGACGGTGCGAGCCGGTTGGCGGGACCACCCGGGTGGCAGGCTTGCTTGGAGTGCACTCCAACTCATTAGCGTCGTACCGACCCACCACCGCGTGGGCCACCGCACACCACTGGGGGTTCCGGTCATGGCAATGCTCACGCCGATCAAGGTCGATCTGCGGACGTGTTCCGACGTGTTCAACACACCGCTCGGCGAGCCGGACCGCACCCCCCGGCACAGCATCAGCGAAGTGGCGGCGGCCAGCGGACTGACCGCCCACACCCTGCGCTGGTACGAGCGGATCGGCCTGCTCGACCCGGTCGGCCGGTCCGCCTCCGGCCAGCGCCGCTACCGCGACGCCGACCTGCACCGGCTGGCCTTCCTGGGCCGGCTGCGGCTGACCGGCATGACGGTGGCCGACATGCTCCGCTACGTCGAACTGGCCCGCCGTGGTGAGCAGACCCTCGAGGACCGGCGCGACCTGCTGGTCGCCCACCGGGACGAGGTCCGGCAGCGGATCGCCGACCTCCACGCAACCCTCGCCGTCATCGACTACAAGATCGATCTCTACGCCGGCAAGATCGCCGACCGCGGCGAACCGGCGGACCGCCCGCAGAGGAAGCAGAGCGCATGAGTCTCCCCACCCTCCCCACCGCCCAGCTCGGCACCGACGGTCCGGTCGTGGGTGTCCAGGGCCTCGGTTGCATGGGCATGAGCGAGTTCTACGGCCCGACCGACACCTCCGAGGCACTCGCCACCCTGGACGCCGCGCTGGAGGGCGGCGTGACCCTGTTCGACACCGCGGACGCCTACGGGTTCGGCCGCAACGAGGAGCTGATCGGCCCCTTCGTCCGCGCCAACCGCGACCGGGTGGTGGTCGCCACCAAGTTCGCCTTCGAGCGGAAGCAGGACGACCCGGCCCACCGCGGCGTCCGCAACGACCCGGCGTACATCCGCGCCGCCGTGGACGCCTCGCTGCGCCGGCTCGGCGTGGACGTGATCGACCTCTACTACATGCACCGCCGCGACCCGGCCGTGCCGATCGCCGAGTCGGTGGGCACGATGGCCGAGCTGGTGGCGGCCGGCAAGGTGCGCCACCTGGGGCTCTCGGAGGTGACCGGCGCCGAGCTGCGCGAGGCGTACGCGGTGCACCCGATCGCGGCCCTGCAGTCCGAGTGGTCGGTCTTCGCCCGGGACGTCGAGCGCTCGGCGGTGCCGGCCGCCGCCGAGCTGGGTGTCGCCTTCGTGCCGTACTCGCCGCTCGGGCGCGGCTTCCTGACCGGCTCCTTCGCCGCCGCCGAGGAGCTGGCCGAGGACGACGTGCGCCGTACCCAGCCCCGGTTCCGCGGGGCCAACGCCGCGGCCAACCTGGTGCTGGTCGAGCCGATCCGGGAGATCGCGGCGGCCCGCGGGATCACCGCCGCCCAGGTGGCGCTCGCCTGGGTGCACCAGCGGGCCGAGGTCCACGGTCTGACCGTCGTGCCGATCCCCGGCACCCGCAGGCGCGGCCGGCTCGCCGAGAACACCGCGGCCGCCACGCTCCGCCTGACCGCCGAGGAGCTGGCCGTCCTGGAGCCGATCTCCGGCCAGGTGGCCGGCGACCGCTACCCGGACATGACGTTCACCTCGGTCGGCCGCGAATAGCGGCGGCCCCGGGGGCGGCCCGCCGGCCCGCACCCGGCCGTGGCCCGCACCCGGCCGCGGCCCGCACCCGGCCGTGGCCCGGTCACGGAAGGGGTTTCCCTCCCGGAGGCAATCTCCCGGTAAAGCTGACAACGGGCGTCAGGGTTTCTGCGATCCTTCCGGCATGAAGGCCGACCGCCTGCTCTCGATCCTGCTGCTGCTCCAGACCCGCGGCCGGGTGTCCGCCACCGAACTGGCGGACCGCCTGGAGGTGTCGGTCCGCACCATCTACCGCGATGTGGAGTCGCTCTCCGCGGCCGGCGTCCCGGTCTACACCGAGCGCGGCCGGCACGGCGGGATCGCGCTGCTGCCCGGCTACCGCACCGACGTCAGCGGCCTCACCGCGGACGAGGCGCGCGCCCTCTTCGTGCTCTCCGCCCAGGGCGCGCACAGCGACCTCGGGCTCGACGGCGCACTCGGCTCCGCGCTGCGCAAGGTGATGGCCGCGCTGCCCGCCCCGCACCGCCCGGCCGCGGAGCGGATCAGCGAACGCGTCCTGGTCGACCCGGCGCGCTGGCTCCAGCCCGGCGCGCCCGCGGGCCCCGACCTCGGCGAGTTGCAGCACGCCGTCTTCGCCGACCGCCGGCTGCGACTGCGCTACCGGCACAGCGGCACGCCGGCCCCGGTCGAGTACACCGTCGACCCGTACGGCCTCGTCTCCAAGGCCTCGGTCTGGTACCTGGTGGCCGATCTACGCGGCGAGCCCCGGCTGTTCCGGGCCGATCGGGTGGTCACCGCCGAGGCCGCCGAGGAGCCGGTGCGCCGCCGCCCGGGGGTCGGGCTGGGCGAGGCCTGGGCGGTGCTGCGCGAGCAGGTCGAGCGGCCGCCGAAGGAGGTGCCGGTGAAGGTCCGGGTGCGGCGCGGTCGGGTGGACATCTTCGTCCGGATCCACGGCGCCCGGCTCACCTCGCCCCCGCCGCCCGACGCGGGGACCGGGGCCCCCGAGGAGTGGGTGGAGCTGGCGCTGGGGTTCCAGGCGCTGCCGTCGGTCCGCGCCCTGCTCTCCTTCGGCGCGGACGCCGAGGTGCTCTCGCCGCCGGCGGCCCGCCGGGAGCTGGCCCGGGCGGCCGCCGAGGCCGCCCGGCTCTACCGGGACTGACGACCCGCGAGTCTCACGCGTCCGCGGCCGGGCGGACCACGTCCTGGTAGTGGCCGAGGGAGATGGCCGCGAAGTTGTGCAGGCTGTCGGTGCCCTCGGTGAAGTAGCCGTTGTGGCCGGAGGAGCGGGCCGACGAGATCTGCTCGGCGCCGAAGTCGGCCGAGGTCGGGTCGGCGCCGTGGCCGAGCCCGCCGACCTCCAGGTAGGGCACGTTGCCGATCCAGTCGCTGCCGTTGCGGGTCGCCCAGACGTGGACGCCGGTGCCCAGCTCGGAGGTGCTCTGCACGCCCATGCCGGGACTGCCGAACACCATCAGGTCGGTGACGCCGGAGGTGTCGGACGGCGAGGCGGCCGCCCGCGGGATGTCGGGCGCGGCGGTGCCGCAGACCACCGAACCGTAGGAGTGGCAGAGCAGGGACGGCGGGACGTCCGGCCGGGTGGTCTCCTTGAGTCCGGCGAGCAGCCGCTCCAGCCGGGGTGCGCCGAAGTCGGCGAGCCGGGAGGTGACGGCGTCCGGGCCGAGGCCGGAGGGCGTGACGTAGCCGGTCCAGGCGATCACCGCGGTGCGGGTGCCGGGCGCCTGCCGCCGCTCCTCGGCGTACAGCGCGCGGGCCATCCCGGCGGGGGAGCGCAGCGGTTCGACGGCCTGGTCGAAGTGGCCGAGGTCGGCGTCCGAGCCGGGGACGACGACGGAGATCCGGTCGGCGTCCGTGAGGTCGCCCCAGACCTCGCTGACCAGTCCGCGGCCGCGCGGGTCGAAGGCGAGGACCTGGCGCTCGGGGGCCAGCAGGTGGTCGACGTCGTTGGCCCGGGAGACGGCCAGCGCCCGCAGGTCGGAGTCGAGGTTCCGGTCGGCGGCGCGGGCCCGGGCGCGGTCGCGTTCGGCGGTGAGCGCGATCCGGTTGGCCCGGTAGCGCAGCTCGACCGGGGCGCCGTCGAAGTTGCCGACCACCAGCGGGTAGTCCTGGATCAGCCGGTCCAGTTCGGTGGGCGCCAGCGAGGCGAAGAACTCGGCGGCGGCGGCCGGTGTGGTGGTGGCCGGGTCGGGCAGGCTGCGGTCGAAGGAGTGGTCCTGGACCCAGGCGCTGCTGCCGGCCGGGGGCGTGGAGATCGCCAGCTGTTCGGTGGAGGCGGCGGCCTGGGCCGCGGCGGCGCCGGCATCGGCGAGCACGGCACACCCTGCGAAGGCACCGATCAGTACACGCTTCCACCGCCGACGGCGCATCGCGTCAACTCCCTTGGGGCCCGTGACCGTTCCACGGGCGGGGCCCGGAGGGTGGTACGCCTGCCAACTTCGACTGCTGTTCCCTGCGCAAGCCTAGGGCGCCCGGCGGAATGCCGGGGCGCCTCAAACTGTGGGATGGATCACATGAACCGGAGGTATCCGGCCGGCGTCACGGAGGTCTCAGCGGGCGGTGTCCGCGTCGAACTCCCTGACCAGCCGCTTCGGCGCGGTCAGCCGCCAGGCCTCGGTGAGGAGGTCCCGCAGCTCCTCGGGGTCGACCCGGTCGAGCCGGACGCCGACCCAGCCGTGCCGGCCGACGTACTTGGGGTAGGAGAACACCTCGGGCTCGGCCGCGAGCAGCTCGGTCTGGTCCTCCCGGGAGGCCTTGACGCTGACGGTCTCGCCGTCCGGGGAGCCCATCGCGAAGATCTTCGTACGGACCCTCAGGGTCTCGATCTCCCAGGTGGGCTGCTGCTCGGCCTCGGGCAGGGCGAGTGCCATCGCCCGGAAATCGTCGAACGTCACCATGGCGGCAGCCTAGGGCGTGCCCGCGCGGGTACGCCCCCGCCCCCGGTGCGTGGCGCGTACCGGGGGCGGGGGTCTTCCGGGCGAGCGGCTCCGCCGGCCGGGGATCCCCGGCCGGCGGAGCGTCGGGGATCTGCGGCGGGAGGGCTCAGAGCAGCGAGTTCCAGGCGTCGCAGGAGCGGTCGCCGGCGATCTGGCGGTCGGGGTGGCCGCTGCCGTCGGAGACCGAGATCCGGCGGTAGTTCTCGCCGTGGAACACCCAGTACTCGCTCTTCCCGCCGACCCGCTGGCAGTCGGGCACCGGCAGGAAGCAGTTCACCGCGGAGACCCCGTTGAGGGAGCCCCACTGGGAGAGCTCGCGGTCGGTGCGCTCGCAGATGTCGGTGTGGGCGGCGCCGTCGGCGATCGAGATCAGCCGGTACTGCTGGCGGCCTCCGGTGGTGTGGAACACCCAGTACCAGCTCTTGCCGCCGACCCGCTGCTGGTCCGGCACCGGGAGGAAGCAGTCCACCCGGCCGACGCCGCCGAGCGACGCCCAGGCCGTCAGGTCGCGGTCGGGGCGCTCCAGCGCGCCGCTGTGGTTGCTGCCGCAGGTGATCGAGACGGCGCGGTACTGCTGCTTGCCGCCGGTGCTGTGGAACACCCAGTACCAGCTCTTGCCACCGGGGTTCTGCAGGTCGGGCATGGGCAGCACGCAGTCGATCCGGCCGATGCCCTGGACGCACGCGTGGTCGCCGAGCCGGCCGTCACCCTTGACGGTGCGGTCGGTGTGCGCGGAGCCGTCGGCCACCGAGATCTTCCGGTACCGGTCGCCGTGGCAGGCCCAGAACTGGCTCTGCCCGCCCTTGCGCCACTGGTCCGGCACGGCGACGAAATCGTCGGCCGGGTACGCCCTGCCGGGCTGCGGGGTGGTCTGGCCGCCCTGCTGGCCCTGCGACTGCCCGGTGAGCCGTCCTTCGGCGAGCGCCTTCAGGGTGCTGATGGACGGTGCGAACGCGTACACCGAGCCCTGTGTCTGGACGAACTGCTGGAAGCTCAGCGGGGTGTGCTTGATCGCGCCGTCCGGGCCGCGGCTCTCGAAGTCGACGTTGTCGGCCTCCTGCGTCACCGGGTCCTTGCCGGGCTGCGGGTTGCGGCCGGGCGGGAAGTCCGGCTCGTCCATCCAGTCGGCCTGGATGAACTCGAACTGCCGGGCGATGTCGGCCTGGTAGCAGACGAAGAGCAGGCCGCGCGGGTCGTCCGGGCCGCCGGGGCCCTCGGAGGCCGGGTCGAACGGGTGCCCGTAGGGGGCGCCGCGCCGCATGATCCGCCGGCCGTCCAGCTCCTTGGCGTCGAAGGGGGGCCGGCTCGGGTTGGGGGCCTGAAGGCCGGCGCGGGGGCTGGTCTTGCGCAGGTGCGAGAAGAGCGGGGTGGCCAGGCCCTCCAGGTCGTCCCGGAAGTCGAAGTCGTTGTCGGAGGAGGCGCTCGGGTTGTTCGGGACGTCCCGGTCCTGGTGCTTGCAGACCGGAGCACCGGAGCGCCAGCGGCCGACCAGCCGGGCGGCCAGCCACTCGGCGGTGGCGGTCTCCGGGACGGCCTTGGCCTGCTTCAGCTCCTTGAGCTTGACCGAGACCTGCGACCACCAGCCGGGGACGTCCTGGGCGAGGCGGCGGACCACCTGGAAGGAGCCGTTGCGGGCCCACTCGGGGAAGTCGGTGAAGCTGCCGGGGGCGGGCTGCTCGCCGACGACGAACTCGCCGGCCGGGATGATCCGGGTGCCGGGGTGGTTCTCGACCTCCTCCTGGTTGTCCGGGTTCGGCCGGTCGAAGAAGCGGACGCCGGGCTCGCTGATGCCGTCCTTGAAGCCGAAGTGCTCCTTGCCGCGGCGGCTGCCGAGCAGGGTCTTCGCGTTCTGCTGGAAGATGATCACGATCTTGGCCTCGGCGGCGGCCTCGCGCTGGGCGGTGACGGCGGCGGCGAGGTCCGCCTCGGTGTCCGAGGCGATCGTCAGCACCGCGTGCACGGGCTGGTTCTTGCCGTTGCCGAAGAGCCAGTTCTCCGGCGAGTTGTCGCCGGTGTCGCCGAGCGCGCCGGCGCGTTTGGCCGAGCCCTCCTTGAACGCCTCCAGACCGCTGCCGGGCGGCGGGGCCATCTCGAACGGGTCGGTCGCGGAGAGCTGGCGCATGCCCTCGTAGGTGAGGCTGACGCCCAGCCAGGTGGCCTTGAGCGTCTTGGGGTCGTCGCCGCCCGAGGACTTCCGGGCGTCGCTGAACGCCTCGTTGAAGTCGGCGACCTGGCGGGTGGTGGCGATCTGCGGGGCCAGCACGCGCAGCCAGCTGCGGGCCCGGGCCGCGTCCTCGAACTTCAGGAACAGCAGCGTGACGTTGTCCTTCTTGAAGCCGGCGACGACGTCGCCCTGGATCTCGTCGCTCGTGCGCAGTCTCAGATCCGTTGCCATGGGGTTCCTCCGGGTGGGGATGGGTGAGGGGGATCAGGCCGAGGAGCTGAGCTGTACCCACTGCGCGACGCTGGGCACGCCCTGGTCGTTGAGCAGGAAGAGCATGTACCAGCCGGGCGGCGCGGCCTTGGCGTCCGGCGGCGCCTGGAGCTCCAGCCGGTTGCCGGCCCGGCTGCTGAGCCGCAGTTCGATGTGGCGCTGGCTGGTGTTGACCGAGTGGGTGGAGGTGGTCGGCGCCAGCAGGACGGCCTTGGACGCGCGCTCCGGGGTCGAGGTGCTGACCAGGAAGTTCTTGTCGTAGCCGACGGGTGTGGTGGGGGCCCGGTCGAGCGAGGGGCGGTTGCCCTGGTGGAGGTAGGCGGGCTCGTAGATCTCGATGGTGCCGTTCATGGTGACGGGGCCCGTCGTGCCGGGGATGCCGCTCACCGTGCCGTTGATGTCCGGGTTGTTGGCGAGCTGCTGGAGCTCGTCGCCGGTCACCATGACGCGGCCGTCCGGCAGCACCACGGCGTTGGAGTGGTAGCCGCGCGGCAGCCGCTGGACCGGGCCGAGCTTCCAGTTGCCCTGGGCGTCGCGCAGCTCGATCTGGCGGTACTTGAGGTCGGCGTTCGGGTTGTAGGGGCCGTTGCCGTAGTCGCGGATGTCGTACGCGCCGTTGACGGTCATCAGCTTGCCGTCGGGCAGCAGGATGGTGTCGTCCTGGGTGCGGCCGAACGCCCGCGACTTCTCGGCGGTCCAACTGCCGTTGGAGAAGCGCAGGGTGCTCGGGTTGTCCCGGTCGCCGCCGAGGACCAGCGCGGAGTCCGGGCCGTTCGGGCCGCTCGGCAGCATGACGGCCGAGCCGTAGTTGCGCTTGCGGCCGTCCGGGCGGGCCGCCAGGTCGCTGCGGGATTCGGCGACCGGGTCGAACTTCCACTGCTCGTCGGCCTGGCGGCCGAAGCCGTAGATGTTGCCGTCGTTGAGCGAGAACAGGTGCGGGTAGTCCAGGGTGAACGGGGCGTCGGCCTTGAACCGGTCCACCGGGGTGTTCTTCGGGATCTCGGTCTTGAGCGAGGGCACCGGGTGACCCTTGGCGGGGAAGCGCTCGACCACCGGGGTCGGGGTGCCCCAGCCCAGCTCGGACTGGCCGGACATGATCAGCTGCCGGCCGTCGGCGCCGGTGACCACGGACGGGTACCAGCGGCCCACCGACATGTCCGGGTTCCTGGTCCAGGTCTCGGTCCACGGGTCGAAGATCAGCGAGAGCTTGGCGCCGGTGCCGCCGTTGCCGCCCAGGTTGCCGCCGAAGACGCCGAGCATGCCGTTGGGCAGGAACGAGTGGCCGGAGCAGAAGAACGGGGCGGGGCGGGGCTCGTTCAGCCCGTCCGGCATGTCGACGACCGGCGGGGTGACCTCCTTGAAGGCGTCCTCGCCGTAGCCCTTCGCCGGGTCCCACAGGTAGGCCCGGCCGGCGTTCTCCTTGCCGGTGGTCTGGGTCGGCGCGGGCTCCTTCTCCGGGTTGGTCTCGATCCGCTCGAAGGAGAACACCAGTACCTTGCCGGTCGGCAGCAGTGCGATGTGGTCGCCGAAGTCGGGCGAGGAGAAGTACTGGTTGAACGCGCCGAAGACGGTCGGGTCGAAGCCGGCGTTGGTGGTGGTCTGGGAGTCCGTCAGCGCCTTGAGCCGGTTGGTCCGGGTGGTCTGCGGGTAGTCGCCGATGCCGCGGACGGCCGCCCGCATGCGGGCGTGCTCCTCGGCGTGCTCCTGGCCGAGCGCCGCGACCTCGTCGTCCCGCATCTCGGCCAGTACCCGGGGCGAGGTGACGTGTGGGGCCAGGTCGTCGTCGGCGCCGCCGTGGCCGGGGACCAGGGCGACGGCCGGCGCGGTGGCGGCCAGGACGGTACCGGTGGTCAGCGCGCAGACCAGGGCGGTGGCGACGGCGGACAGCCGGCGGCGGGCCCGCGGCCGGTGCGGCGGCCGCGGTGGGGACAGGGACATGGGGCTCCTCGTGAGGGGGAACGTCGGGAGAAGGGCCGGCGGGCGCGGGGCGGACGGGCCGTGGGCGGGCGCGGGCGCAGAGGCGGTTGCCGACCGTCACAGGACATCACAGTGCGTGGTGGTTCGCATGCGGATGCCCTGCTTTGGTGGGGCGCGTGTCGCATGCGAACGGGGCGTGGGCCCGAACGGCTCACGCCCCGTCAGTCCCCGTCGGGGGACGCCTGCTCAGACCACGCCCAGCGCGTACGCGGCGAACAGCGCCGCCGCCGCGCCGGCCACCGCCTTCCAGGTGCGGGAGAACGCCGTCCACGGGCCGTCGAAGCGGCGGGTGAACCACCCGATCGCGACCAGTACGGCGCCGAACAGCGGAAGCAGCGCCAGCCGGGCGGCCACCCAGCCGAGCGAGTCGGGGGCGTCGGTCAGCCCGGGCACCGTGCCCAGGCCGGCCGCGCCGGGCACCGCGACGGCGAGCATCGCGCTCTGGTGCCAGCAGAAGATCGTCATCGCCGAGAGGTTGACCGTCACCACCGGCAGCCAGAGCAGCGGACGGCGCTTCAGCAGCCGGCCGAGCCGCTCGCGCAGCAGCACCGCGGCGCCGCACTGCAGCGCCGCCAGCGCCAGCACCAGCAGGGACGGCGGGTGCGAGTTGGTCCGCTCGGCGCCGGGTACGCCGACCATGCTCGCCGGGTAGTGGAAGGCCAGCAGCAGCACGGCGAACAGGGCGCCACCGCCGAACAGCAGCAGCCGCGCCGCCCGGCGGCCGAGCTGCTCCCGCGCCCAGAGCACGCCCAGCTGATATCCGAAGAGCCAGCCCGGCAGGATGTTCAGCAGCCCGACCCAGGACGGCACCGCCTCGGCCCACGGGCCGTACCGGAGCAGGTCGACGACGGCGACCACGGCGGCCAGGATGCCCGCCGACCAGCCGCGCAGCCGCCGGGCGGCGGCGACGCAGAGTGGGGTGAGCGCGGTCAGCCCCAGGTAGACGGCGATGTACCAGAGCGGTTGCACCACCAGCACCGAGCCGGTCCGGACGGTGTCGCCCGGGACACCGAGCCGCTCCATCAGCGGGATCAGCAGCGCCCACACGGCCGCCACCCCGAGCACCGGGCGCAGCAGCCGTACCGCCCGGCCGCGCAGCCAGGCGGCGTGGCCCAGCCCCTTGGCCCGCGCCCGGTCCAGCGAGCGGACCGAGGAATGACCGCCCACCAGGAAGAAGACGCCGAGCATCTGGAGCACCCAGCTGGCCGGGGCGAGGAAGCCGAGCGAGCTGAGCGGGCTGGCGTTGTGCAGCGCGCCGTCGGCGGAGAGGGTGAAGCCGCCGAGCATCCAGTGCCCGGCCGGCACGGCGAGCAGGGCGAGTGCGCGCAGGCCGTCCAGGGCGCGGTCGCGGGTCTCGGGGGTGCGGGCGTCGACCTGGTCGGCGGCGCGGCGCAGGGCGGTGAGCGGGTGGACCACGGCGGTGCTCCTTACTGCTGGTCGGGTGGGGTGCCTACGGCGGGTTCAGCGGCCGAGGGCGACGGCGGCGAAGGCCGCGAGCGAGGCGGTGCCGGGGGCGAAGTAGCCGGTGTGGCCGTGGGATCCGGTGGCGGGCAGCGGGTGGGCGCCGAAGCCGGGGGCGGTCGGGTCGGGGCCGTGGCCGAGGCCCAGGAGCGAGACGTTGGGCACGTTGCCGATCCAGTCGGAGCCGTTGCGCTCGACGGCCCAGAGCGGCACCCGGGGATCGAGGTCGGCCGCGGAGCCGATGCCCATCCCGGGGGAGCCGAGGACCACCACGCCCGAGGTCTGCCGCGGCCCGAGGCCGGCCAGTCCGCAGACCACCGAGCCGTAGCTGTGGCAGAACACCGTGGCGGGCGCCGCCGGGGCGGTGGAGACGGCGAGCCCGTCGAGCAGCCGGGCCAGCCGCGGCGCCCCGGCGTGGGCGAGCGTCTCGGTGGCGGCGTCCGGGCCGACGCCGACCGGGGTGGTGTAACCGGCCCAGGCGATCACGGCGGTCTGCCGGCCGGTGGCCTCGTACAGCGCGCGGGCCATCCCGGCCGGGCTGCCGTACGGATCACCCGGCCGGTCGTAGCTGTGCAGGTCGATGTCGGAGCCGGGCACGATCACGGCCGTCCGCCGGGCGGTGGCGAGGTCGCCGTAGACCTCGGCGACCTGGCCGCGGCCGCGCGGGTCGAAAGCGAGGATCTGCCGGCCGCCGTCGAGCAGGGTGCGGTAGCGCTCGGCGCGGTCGCGGGCGGCGGCGTGGTCCTGCGGGGTGAGTGCCGGGTCGGTGGCGCGGGCCAGTTGGCGTTCGCGTTCCTCGGCCAGCGCCAGCGCGTTGGCCCGGTACCGGAGCGCGACCGGCGCGCCGTCGAGGTTGCCGACCACCAGTGGGTGACGGACGGCCAGCGCGTCCTGCGGGCCGGCCGGCAGCCGGTCGAAGAAGGTGGCCACCTCGGCCGCGGAGGCGGTCGCCGGGTCGGGCAGCCGGAGGCCGAGGGTGGTGTCCGCGACCCAGGCGGCGCTGCCGGGCGGCGGGCCGATGACCGCCTGCTGGGTGTCGGCGGCCCAGCCGCCCGCGCCCAGGACGGCGGCCAGGGCCACCGCGGCGGCGGCGACCGCCCGCCGGAAACGGCGGGGCCTGTGGTGGGTGCGCGGCTGCCGCATCTTCGCTGTCTCCCTTGTCCGTTCGGTCTCGACGGAGAGGAAGGTAGAAATGCGACGGCCCCGCGGACGTCACACCGCGGGGCCAACTCCCGGGTAGCACCCGGGTATCACCTCCGCCCCGGGCCGAAGGGCGCGCCGGTACCGGGAGGGAGGGGTGGGGAGGCGAGGGAGGAGCGGGGGCGCCGGTACCGGGTCAGGAGCGCCCCGCGGGCGGGCGGGCGAGTGGACGCCGGCGTCACCGGCCCCGCGTCGCCGGCCCGCGTCACTGACCCGCGGCACCGGCCCGGTGCCGGCGCCCGCCGTCACTGACCCGGCGTCACCAGCCCGGACTCGTAGGCGAGGACCACCGCCTGGGCGCGGTCACGCAGGCCGAGCTTGGCGAGGATGCGGCCGATGTGGGTCTTGACGGTCTGCTCGGCGAGCACCAGCCCGGCGGCGATCTCCTGGTTGGAGAGGCCGCGGGCGATCAGCTCCAGCACCTCCGTCTCCCGCGGGGTCAGGCCGTTCAGCCGCAGCTTGGGGTCGCGGCGCTTGGCGGGCTTGGTCCGGGCGAAGTCCTCGATCAGCCGGCGCGTCACCGAGGGGGCGAGCAGCGCCTCGCCGGCCGCGACCACCCGGACGGCGGCGATCAGGTCGGCCGGGGGCGCGTCCTTGAGCAGGAAGCCGCTCGCCCCGGCGCGCAGCGCCTCGTACACGTAGTCGTCCACGTCGAAGGTGGTCAGCATCAGGACCTTGGGGCGGTGCGCGCCGGGGACGGCCGGGTCGAGCAGCCGGCGGGCCGCCTCCAGGCCGTCCATGCCGGGCATCCGGACGTCCATCAGCACCACGTCCGGGTGGGTGCGGCCGGTCACCTCCAGGGCCTGCGCGCCGTCCGCCGCGTCGCCCACGACGTCGATGTCGCTCTGGGCGTTCAGCAGGGCGGCGAAGCCCGCCCGCACCATCGCCTGGTCGTCGACGATGATCACGCGGATGGTCATGCGGGTGTCTCCCCGGGGGTGTCGAGCGGCAGGACGGCGGCCACCTTGAAGCCGCCGTCGGGCAGCGGGCCGGTGTCCAGCCTGCCATCCAGCAGCCGGACGCGTTCGCGCATTCCGACCAGTCCCTGGCCGGTGCCCTCGACCGACGCCTCCAGCGACTCGGTGCGCGCGGGCGGAGCGCCGTTCACCACGGTGACCAGCAGGCCCTCGCCGTCGACGGCCAGCGAGACCCAGGTCTGCGCGCCGGGCGCGTGCCGGACGACGTTGGCCAGCGCCTCCTGGACGATCCGGTAGACGGAGAGGTCGACGGCCGGCGGCAGGGTGCCGGCCAGCTCCGGCGGCGCGGCGAGCTCGGCCGGCACCCCGGCCCGGCCGACCGTCTCGACCAGCTGGCCCAGCTGCCCGACCCCGGGCTGCGGCGCCTTCTCGGCGGTGGACTCCTCGCTGCGCAGCACGCCCAGCAGCCGCCGCATCTCGGCCAGTGACTCGCGGGCGGTGCCGGCGATGGCGCCGAACTCCTCGGCGGCCTCCGGCGGGACGTCGGGTATCCGGTACGGGGCGCTGGCCGCCTGGACGGCGATCACCGACATGTGGTGGGCCACCACGTCGTGCAGCTCACGGGCGATCCGGGCGCGCTCCTCCAGCAGGGTGCGCCGCTCGCGCTCGGCCTCGCTGATGTGCTCCTGCTCGGCGAGCAGGCGTTGGGCCTCCGCCCGTTCCCGCAGGGCCCCGCCGAGCACCAGCACGGCGCCGGTCAGGGCCACCGCCAGCAGGCTGTTGTCGCCACCGAAGCGGCCGGCGGGGGCGAGCGCCGAGAGCACGAGGCTGACGGCGCCGGTGACCAGCCAGACGGAGAGCAGGGTGCGCCGGCGTTCGCGGAGTGCGAGCGGCAGCATCAGGAACAGGTAGCCGACCAGGCCGGTGGCGGGCCAGGGCCAGGGGGCGTGGGTGTCCCGCCCCGTGGTGAGGATCAGCAGGGAGGTCAGCAGGTCGGCGCCGCCGATCATCCACCAGGCGGGCAGCGGGCGGCTCACCGCCAGCAGCAGTGGCACGGTCTGTCCGACGGCGAGCCCCGCGGCCAGCCCGGCGTTGAGCCCGTAGTCGTTGGCGAGGACGTTGATCGCGCTGGGCAGCAGGGAGGAGAGCGCTGCCACCGCGAGGGCGTAGGGCAGGTAGCGGACCCAGCGGCGGGAGGCGTGGGCCAGCAGCGGGGCGTGGTCGGAGGAGGGGCGGGTGAGCGGGGCGAGCAGGGCGGGCAGCCGGCCGCCGCCCCGGGTCGGCCCGGCGGGCGGATCGATCATCCCGTCAGGTTAGGCGGCCCGGGGCGCTCCGGCGTCCGACCGGGGGCTGGATCCGGCCGTAGTACCCCGGTATGACACGCGGGTCTCAGTGCCGCCAGTCTCCGGCCAACGCGGGCCCCAGCTGGTCGAAGTAACGCCCGATCAGGGCGATCATTCCCTCCGGCCCGGACTCCTCCTGGTCGGCGGTCCAGGACAGGTGGGCCGCGCGCAGCACGCTGCCGAAGACGGCGGCGATCACCGTGGGGCGCAGGTCCTCGGCCGGGTCCAGGCCCTCGCGGGCCGCGATCACCTGGGCGACCACCCGTTCCTGCTCGGTGACCCGGCACAGGTGGGCGGCGAGCAGGGTGGGTGACTCCTCGATCATCGCGATCAGCTCCAGCGCGCTGGTGACCGAGCCGGGGCCGGTGTGCAGCGGGGAGCCGAGCTCGCGCCAGGACTCGACGATGGCGGCGCGCAGCGCCTGGATCGGGTTCTCCGCGGCGGGGCGCCGGCGCAGCCGGTCGATGAAGTAGTCCTCGGCGTCGGCCAGGACGGCGAGTGCGACCTCGTCCTTGTTGGCGAAGTAGCGGAAGAAGGTGCGCTGGGAGACGTCGACGGCGGCGGCGATCTCGTCCACGGTCGTCCGGGCGAAGCCCTGGCTCAGGAAGAGCCGGTGGGCGGCCTCGATCAGGGCGTCCCTGGTCTGCTGCTTCTTGCGCTCGCGCAGGCCGGGGCCGGTGCCGTGGGCGGTCCCGTCGCGGCCGGCGGTTCTGCCGGCCGCCGGGGTGGTGGCGGCGGGCGAGGGCTGAGCGGCCATGGCGGGGCCTTCCGGGCGGTGGGTGCGGCTGGGGTGCAGGAGCACAACTGTAGCGGTCTGACAAATGGCAGTGACGGACACTAGTCAGCGTTTGCCGAATGGCAGTCGCTGACATAATCTGCCGAACGTGGCGCCCTACGGCCGGGTAACTCGTGGGGACGGGTGGCCGGGGCGCCACACCCATGCCCGTTGTTCCGCCGCAATGCCCCCGGAGGGCCCAGATGAGCCAGTCCGTCGTCAAGAGCGCCAGGGCGGACGTGCCGCCGCAGCGCAAGCCTCCGTCCGGGGGCCGCCTCCAGGGGCACCCCTGGCTGACCCTGCTGACCGTCGCCGTCGGCGTGATGATGGTCGCCCTGGACGGCACGATCGTCGCGATCGCCAACCCCGTCATCCAGGCCGACCTCAAGGCCGCGCCCTCCGAGATCCAGTGGGTCACCAGCGGCTACCTGCTGGCCCTGGCGGTCTTCCTGATCACCGCAGGCAAGATCGGGGACCGGTTCGGCCACAAGAACACCTTCCTGGTCGGTGCCGTCGGCTTCGCCGCCACCTCGGCCGCGATCGGGTTCGCCACCGACATCCAGATGGTGATCGCCTTCCGGGTCCTCCAGGGCCTGTTCGGCGCGCTGCTCCAGCCGGCCGCGCTCGGCCTGCTGCGCGGGGCCTTCCCGGCCGAGAAGCTCAACATGGCGATCGGCATCTGGGGCGGTGTGATCGGCGCGTCCACCGCGGCCGGCCCGATCGTGGGCGGCCTGCTGGTCGAGCACGTCAACTGGGAGTCGGTGTTCTTCATCAACATCCCGGTCGGCCTGATCGCGCTGGCCCTCGGCATCTGGATCCTCAAGGACGTCCGCGCGGAGAACGCCGCCAAGTCCTTCGACATCCCCGGCATCGTGCTGCTCTCGGTGGCGATGTTCGCGCTGGTCTTCGGCATCATCAAGGCGCCCGAGTGGGGCTGGGGCGACACCCGGACCGTGCTCTTCCTCGGCGGCGCGGTGGTCCTGATGGCGCTCTTCGCGTTCTGGCAGAGCAAGGCCCGCGAGCCGCTCATCCCGCTCAGCCTGTTCCGCTCGCTGCCGCTCTCGGCCGGCACCCTGCTGATGGTGCTGATGGCCTTCTCGTTCTTCGGCGCGATCTTCTTCGTGACCTTCTACCTGCAGAACGTGCACGGGATGTCGCCGGTCTCGGCCGGCGTCCACCTGCTGCCGATGACCGGCATGATGATCGTCGGCTCGCCGCTGGCGGGCCTGGCCATCGGCAGGCTCGGCCCGCGGATCCCGATCGTGGCCGGCATGCTGATCACCACCGCCGCGATGTTCGGCATGTCCACCCTGGACGCGGGCTCCGGCACCGGCGTGATGTCGCTCTGGTTCGTCCTGATGGGCCTCGGCATCAGCCCGGTCATGGTCGGCGCCACCGAGGTGATCGTCGGCAATGCCCCGCTGGAGCTCTCCGGCGTCGCCGGCGGCCTCCAGCAGGCGGCGATGCAGGTCGGCGGCAGCCTGGGCACCGCCGTCCTCGGCGCGCTGATGGCCGCCAAGGTCACCGACGTGCTGCCCGGCAACTGGGCCAGGGCCGGACTGCCGCCGGTCGAGAGTGCCCAGGCCGAGGGCCTCGACCAGGCCGCCCAGCTCGGCATCGCCCCGCCGGCCCCGCCCGGCACCCCGCAGCAGGCCGTCGACGCGATGGCCGGCGCCGTCCACGACTCCTTCGTCAGCGGGATGTCGCTCGCCTTCGCGGTCGCCTCCGTGGTGGCCTTCGCGGCGGCCCTGCTCGGCCTCCTCACCCGCCGCGGCGCCACCGACGCCGGCCCGGCTGTGCACATCTGACCCCACCCCGCGGTACGCGGGCGGCCCCGGACTCCACCGAGTCCGGGGCCGCCCGCGTACCGGGACGCTCCGACGGGCCCGGGAACGGCGAGGGGCCGGACCTCCGGGTGGAGGTCCGGCCCCTCAGGGTCCGACTGCCGGTCAGGCGTCGCCGCCGGCGGCGCCCGGGTCGGCGGCCGCCACGTCGAGCAGCTGGTAGCGGTCGATCGCGTCCTTCAGGGCGCTGCGGTCGACCTTGCCCTGCTTGGCGAGCTCGGTGAGCACGCCGAGGACGACCGACTGGGCGTCGATGTGGAAGAAGCGACGGGCCGCGCCGCGGGTGTCCGCGAAGCCGAAGCCGTCGGCACCCAGCGACTGGTACTGGCCCGGCACCCAGCGCGAGATCTGGTCCGGCACCGCGCGCATCCAGTCGGAGACGGCGACGAACGGGCCCTCGGCGCCCTGGAGCTTCTGCGTCACGTACGGGACGCGCTGCGGCTCCTCCGGGTGCAGGAGGTTGAACTCCTCGGCCTCCACCGCGTCGCGGCGCAGCTCGTTCCAGGAGGTCGCGGACCAGACGTCGGCCTTGACGTTCCACTCCTCGGCGAGGATGCGCTGGGCCTCCAGGGCCCACGGCACCGCCACGCCGGAGGCGAGGATCTGGGCCGGGATCTGGCCGGCGGTCGCCGGGGCGTACCGGTGCAGACCCTTGAGGATGCCCTCGACGTCGACGTTCTCCGGCTCGGCCGGCATCTTGATCGGCTCGTTGTAGACGGTCATGTAGTAGAACACGTCCTCGCCGTGCGGGAACTCCGCGGACGAGCCGTACATCCGCCGCAGGCCGTCCTGGACGATGTGCGCGATCTCGAAGCCGTACGCGGGGTCGTACGCGACGACGCCCGGGTTGGTCGAGGCCAGCAGCTGCGAGTGGCCGTCGGCGTGCTGCAGGCCCTCACCGGTCAGGGTGGTGCGGCCGGCGGTGGCGCCGATCACGAAACCGCGGGCCAGCTGGTCGGCCATCTGCCAGAACTGGTCGCCGGTGCGCTGGAACCCGAACATCGAGTAGAAGACGTAGACCGGGATCAGCGGCTCGCCGTGGGTCGCGTAGGACGAGCCCGCGGCGATGAGCGAGGCGGTGCAGCCGGCCTCGGAGATGCCGTCGTGCAGCATCTGCCCGGTCGGCGACTCCTTGTACGCGAGCAGCAGCTCGCGGTCGACCGACTCGTAGGTCTGGCCGAGCGGGTTGTAGATCTTCGCCGACGGGAACAGCGAGTCCATACCGAAGGTGCGGTACTCGTCCGGGGCGATCGGCACGAAGCGGTTGCCGATGCCCTTGTCGCGCATCAGGTCCTTGAGCACCCGGACGAACGCCATGGTGGTGGCGATGGTCTGGTTGCCGGAACCCTTCTTGACCGCCTTGTACGCGTCGTCGCCCGGGAGCTCCAGCTTGCGCGGCCGCACCTTGCGGGTCGGCACGTAGCCGCCCAGCTCCTTGCGGCGGTCGTGCATGTACTGGATCTCCTCCGAGTCACGGCCCGGGTGGTAGTAGGGCGGGTAGCCCTCCTCCAGCTGCTTGTCCGTGATCGGGATGTGCAGGCGGTCGCGGAAGCGCTTGAGGTCCTCGACCGTCAGCTTCTTCATCTGGTGGGTCGCGTTGCGGCCCTCGAAGTTGGGACCGAGCGTCCAGCCCTTGACCGTCTGCGCGAGGATGACCGTCGGCTGGCCCGTGTGCTCGCGGGCGGCCTTGAACGCCGCGTACACCTTGGCGTGGTCGTGACCGCCGCGGCCCAGGTGCTGGATCTGCTGGTCGGTCATGTTCTCGACCATCTTGCGCAGCCGCAGGTCGCCGCCGAAGAAGTTCTCGCGGATGTACGCGCCGGTCTCGGTGGCGTAGGTCTGGAACTGGCCGTCCACCGTGGTGTTCAGCTTGTTCACCAGGACGCCGTCGCGGTCCTGCGCGAGCAGCGGGTCCCAGCTGCGGTCCCAGACGAGCTTGATCACGTTCCAGCCGGCGCCGCGGAACTGCGACTCCAGCTCCTGGATGATCTTGCCGTTGCCGCGGACCGGGCCGTCCAGACGCTGCAGGTTGCAGTTGACCACGAAGGTCAGGTTGTCCAGGCCCTCGCGCGCGGCGAGCGACAGCTGGCCCAGCGACTCGGGCTCGTCCATCTCGCCGTCGCCGAGGAAGGCGTAGACGTGCGAGTCGGAGGTGTCCTTGATGCCGCGGTGCTCCAGGTAGCGGTTCATCCGGGCCTGGTAGATCGCGCCGAGCGGGCCGAGGCCCATCGAGACGGTCGGGAACTCCCAGAAGTCCGGCATCAGCCGCGGGTGCGGGTAGCTGGAGAGGCCGTACGGGGCCTTCGACTTCTCCTGGCGGAAGGCGTCGAGCTGCTGCTCGGTCAGTCGGTCCAGGAGGAAGGCGCGGGCGTAGATGCCGGGGGAGGCGTGACCCTGGAAGAAGATCTGGTCGCCGGACTCGCCCTCGGCGTCCTTGCCGCGGAAGAAGTAGTTGAAGCCGACGTCGTAGAGCGACGCGGAGGAGGCGAAGGTGGCGATGTGGCCGCCCACGCCGATGCCCGGGCGCTGGGCGCGCGAAACCATGACGGCCGCGTTCCAACGGGTGGCGTTGAGGACCTTGCGCTCGATCTCCTCGTTACCGGGGAAGAAGGGCTCGTCCTTGGTGGCGATGGTGTTGACGTAGTCCGTGCTGCGCATCTCGGGCACGGCGACACGCTTCTCGCGGGCGCGCTCGATCAAGCGGAGCATCAGGTAGCGGGCACGCTCGCGCCCCCGCTCGTCGATGGCCGCGTCAAGCGACTCCAGCCATTCCGCGGTCTCCTCGGGATCGAAGTCCGGGACCTGACTCGGAAGGCCGCCAATGATGATCGGGTTGCGATCGGATCCGGAAGCCACGCTGTTCCTTCACTGTCGGTCGAAACTTAGGTGTGTCGCGCCGCCTCCATCGTGCTACCGCGCTCGGAGATCCGTCATCTCTACCGATCGGTAACCGTTCCGCCTGGTGGGCGGTACGGTCTGGCGGAGTGCGGAACAGGCGCTGTTGCCTGCGCCGCGCACCACCGGGTGTTACGAAAAGAGGTGGTCCGACCTGGTTGCCCGACCGTCCGATGGCGGGCGGTCGGGGTGAGGGCCAACAGGAGACTCTACGCCCGCGCACGCGCGGACCCGAATGCCGTTCGCATCTCGGGCACGCGTACGGCCTGTGGACCGGGACCACCCGAAGCATCCTTGTCTCACGCAGAGAAGGGCAAATCGGTGTGATTCGCGACACCTCGACCGGCGTGTCCCCCTGCGACACGTCAACCTTTGGAGGGGATCGGGGGTCGGGTACTTGCGCGAACCGCCGCGCCCGTGTGGACTACGGCCACAGCCTCGGCATGGATGCCGGGCCGAATACTGGAGGTTATTCCCGTGAGCGCGACCGCGGACCCCGCGGACAAGTCCAACCCGGCGCACCGTCTCGGTTTCGAGAAGGACCAGATCATCCAGGAGCTGGGGTACGACGACGACACTGACCAGGAACTCCGCGAAGGCATCGAGGAGCTCACCGGGACGGATCTCGTCGACGAGGACTACGACGACGTCGCCGACGCCGTCCTGCTGTGGCACCGCGACGACGACGGGGATCTGACCGACGCCCTCGTCGACGCCCTGGAGTACCTGGCCGAGGGCGGCCTGATCTGGCTGCTGACGCCCAAGACCGGCCGCGACGGTCACATCGAGGCCTCGGACATCGCCGATGCGGCGCGGACGGCCGGCCTCTCCCAGACCAGCTCGATCGCGATCGCCAAGGACTGGGCCGCCACCCGTCTGGCGACCAAGGCCACCAAGGCGGGCAAGCGCTGAGCGCCCCGCGGAGCTGAGCCGCGAACCAGGACCGGGCCCCGCTGGAGGAAGCTCCAGCGGGGCCCGGTCGTTTCACCGTCCCGGCTGGAGACCCCGCCGGTGAGTGCGTTCGCCCAGGGCGAAAGTGACCGGCCCGGACGAGGGCGCCCTCACCCGTTCGGCCGAATCGGTGCAAACGGATGCGAGGATGTCGCTCGCCGCGCCCGCCGCGCGGCCCCGTCGCGTCAGAAAGGTCCCACCATGGCCATCGAGGTCGGCACCGAGGCTCCGGACTTCGAGCTGAAGAACCAGCACGGCGAGCTGGTCAAGCTCTCCGACTTCCGGGGCGAGAAGAACGTCGTCCTGGTCTTCTACCCGTTCTCCTTCACCGGCGTCTGCACCGGCGAGGTGTGCGCGATCCAGAAGGAGCTGCCGCGGCTGCAGAACGACGACGTCCAGGTGCTCGGCGTCTCCAACGACTCGCCGTTCACCCAGCGCGTCTTCGCCGAGCAGGAGGGCCTGGACTACCCGCTGCTCTCCGACTTCTGGCCGCACGGCGAGGTCTCCCGCGCCTACGGCGTCTTCAACGAGGAGAAGGGCTGCGCGGTCCGCGGCACCTTCGTGATCGACAAGGCCGGCGTGGTCCGCTGGAGCGTCGTCAACGACCTCCCGGACGCCCGTGACGAGCAGGAGTACCTGAAGGTCCTCGGCTCGCTCTGAGCCCGCCTTCCGCCCCCGCGGGCCCGGTCCGGCCGAGAATTCGAACAGCCACGCCGGGCCCGTTCCCTGCCCAGGACGGGAACCCGGCACTACGATCGGTCCGTTGGCTGGTCAGAGGCCCGGGGGCAACCGCCGCCGACGCCTTGGACCGCACCACGGGGGCACCACGGCGTGCCTCCCGATTCTTGGAGGACAAGTGGGTGTCAGCCTGAGCAAGGGCGGCAATGTCTCGCTCACCAAGGAGGCCCCCGGCCTGACCGCCGTGGTCGTCGGCCTCGGCTGGGACGTCCGTACCACCACCGGCACGGACTTCGACCTGGACGCCAGCGCCCTGCTCTGCAACGACCAGGGCAAGGTCGGCACGGACGGCAACTTCGTCTTCTTCAACAACCTGAAGAGCCCCGACGGCTCGGTCGAGCACACCGGCGACAACCTGACCGGTGAGGGCGAGGGCGACGACGAGCAGATCAAGGTCAACCTGGCCGGCGTTCCGGCGGACGTGTCCAAGATCGTCTTCCCGGTGTCCATCTACGACGCCGAGAACCGGACGCAGAACTTCGGCCAGGTCCGCAACGCGTTCATCCGCGTGGTGAACCAGGCCGACAACAAGGAGCTGGCCCGGTACGACCTCTCCGAGGACGCCTCGACCGAGACCGCGATGGTCTTCGGCGAGCTCTACCGCAACGGTGCCGAGTGGAAGTTCCGCGCCATCGGCCAGGGTTACGCCTCCGGCCTGCGCGGCATCGCCCAGGACTTCGGCGTCAACGTCTGAGCCCGGGGCGGGCCCCGGAGGCCTGACGCAGCACCACCGGCCGGGGGGGGGGGGGGGGGGGGGGGGGGGGGGGGGGGGGCCCCCGCCCCCGGGGGGGGGGGCGCCCCCGGGGGGGGCGGGGGGGGGCCCCGGGGGGCCCCCCCCCCCCCCCGGGGGGGGGCCGCCCCCCCCGGGCCGCCGGGGCCCCCCGCCCCGGCTTCGCGTTGCCCCGGCGCACTGGAAGGATAGGAGTTCAGGAAGTTCAGCCGGCCGGAAGAGGCCGGGCGGGGCCACGGGGGAATAGACCTAGATGCGCCCCGGGAGGCAAAGGGAGGAAGGACAGCCATGAGTGTCACGCTCGCCAAGGGTGGAAACGTCTCGCTCACCAAGGCCGCGCCGAATCTGACGCAGGTGCAGATCGGCCTCGGCTGGGATGCCCGCTCGACCACCGGGGCGCCGTTCGACCTCGACGCCAGCGCGCTGCTCTGCTCGGGAGGACGGGTGCTCGGCGACGAGTACTTCGTCTTCTACAACAACCTGAAGAGCCCCGAGGGCTCGGTCGAGCACCAGGGCGACAACCTCACCGGTGACGGCGAGGGCGACGACGAGGTCGTCCTGGTCAACCTGGACCTCGTCCCGCCGCAGGTCGACAAGGTGGTCTTCCCGGTGTCGATCTACGACGCCGAGTCGCGGACGCAGAACTTCGGCCAGGTGCGCAACGCCTACATCCGCGTGGTCAACTCCGTGGACGGACAGGAGATCGCGCGCTACGACCTCTCCGAGGACGCGTCCAGCGAGACCGCGATGATCTTCGGTGAGCTGTACCGCTACGCGGGGGAGTGGAAGTTCCGGGCAGTGGGCCAGGGGTACGCCTCGGGCCTGCGCGGTATTGCCCTCGATTTCGGCGTAAACGTACAGTAAAGGCGCGAAACTCGCCTGCTGCGCTTCGGCCGCAGGCGGCGCCATGAACTCGAAAGGTAACCAAGTCCCGTGTTCCTCCGCACATTCGGCTGGTCATTCGCGATCACCGTCATCGGGCTGATCGCAGCCGGCCTGCTCTGGGGAGCCGAGGGATTCGGCATTGTGCTGATCCTCTCCATCCTGGAGATCTCCCTGTCGTTCGACAACGCGGTGGTCAACGCCACGGTGTTGAAGCGGATGAACCCGTACTGGCAGAAGATCTTCCTCACCGTCGGTGTGCTGATCGCCGTCTTCGGTATGCGGCTGATCTTCCCGCTGCTGGTGGTCGGCCTCACCGCACACCTCAACCCGGCGACGGTCATCGACCTCGCGCTCCACTCGGACGCGACGTACGAGGGCATGACGTACGCCCAGTACCTGGAGGCCGCCAACCCGGCCATCGCGGCTTTCGGTGGCGTCTTCCTGCTGATGATCTTCCTCGACTTCATCTTCGAGGAGAAGGACTACAACTGGCTGGCCTGGATCGAGCGTCCGCTGGAGAAGGTCGGCAAGCTGGAGGCCTTCTCGACGGTCGTCGCGCTGGTCACGCTGCTGCTGGCGTCCAACTTCTTCGCCGGTGAGCACGCCGAGACGGTGCTGCTCGCGGGTGTGCTCGGCCTGGTCACCTACCTCGTCGTGAACGGACTCTCCTCGGTCTTCGAGGCGGGCCTGGAGGAAGAGGCCGAGGAGGAGGAGAGGGCCGAGAAGAGCGGCAAGTCCATCGTCCAGGTGGGCGGAAAGGCCGCGTTCTTCCTCTTCATGTACCTGGAGGTTCTGGACGCGTCGTTCTCCTTCGACGGCGTCGTCGGCGCGTTCGCGATTTCCAGCGACATCTTCCAGATCACCCTGGGCCTCGGCATCGGCGCGATGTACATCCGCTCGCTGACCGTCTTCCTGGTCCGCAAGGGCACCCTGGACGACTACGTCTACCTGGAGCACGGCGCGCACTACGCGATCGGCGCGCTCGCGGTGATCCTGATGGTCGGCATCAAGTACCACATTCCGGAGATCGTCACCGGCCTGATCGGCGTCGCCTTCATCGGCCTCGCCCTCGGCTCGTCGATCCTGCGCAACCGGCGCGAGTCCGCCGACGGCGACGGAGGCGAGGAGCGGGAGCTGGTGAGCACCGGCAAGTAACACCCGGCCCAGTCCGGCCCGCAGCGCCCCGGTGGCGCTCGGACGGAAGCGGAACGGCCGCCCCCTTCGAGATGAAGGGGGCGGCCGTTCCGCGTGTTCGGGGCTCTGCCCCGCAGTGCTGGAGGCCTAGCCCAGCTGCTGCTCGATGGCGCGCAGCTTGCGCTCCAGCGAGTCCAGCTTGGGCATCGACAGGGTGTCGTCGTCGGCCGTCAGGTCGATGGCCGAGCTGCGGTACGACGAGGAGGAACTGCTGCTGCCGCTGCCCGTGGTGCGGTACGACGACTCGTCGGAGGAACCGTACGAGGAGGACGACCCGTAGGTGGAGGACGACCCGTAGGAAGAGGACGAGCCGAGCGGGGAGGCCGAGCCGTACGCGGACGAGCCGAGCGAGGAGGACGATCCGGTCGAGGAGGAGCCGACGGCGGCGCGCGGGCGGCGGCCGGCGTCCAGGGCGCTCATCGGGGCGTGCTCCAACGCGGACGAGGTGTTCTCGGAGGCGGCAGCGTCAGCGGCTAGGGCAGGCTCCGTAGCGCTCGGGCCGTCTCCGGCAGCGGTGAGCGCGGGCACCTGGCGGCCGCCGCGGGCCCGGGCGAGCATGCCGCCCTGGCGCGAGATGGCCTTGAGCTCGGCGCGCTCCCGGCGGTCGGCGCTGCGGGCACGCACCTTGGCGTCCAGCTTCGCCTGGCGCTCCTCGCGCACCTCCTCGACCGCCTCGTCCAGGCTGCGGACGTTCTCCAGCAGCATCAGCGACCAGGCGGCGTAGGTCTCGCGGGGGGCGCGCAGCCAGCGGACGATGCGGATCTGCGGCAGCGGACGCGGGACGAGGCCCTGCTCGCGCAGTGCGGCCTTGCGGGTCTGCTTCAGCGCCCGGTCGAACAGGATCGCGGCCGAGATCGACATGCCGGAGAAGAACTGCGGGGCACCGTCGTGCGACACGCCACGCGGGGCGTGCACCCAGTTGAACCACGCCGAGGCGATCGCGAACACCCAGACCAGCAGACGCGAACCGAGCGCCGCGTCACCGTGGCTGGCCTCGCGCACGGCGAGCACCGAGCAGAACATCGCCGCGCCGTCCAGGCCGAACGGGACGAGGTACTCCCAGCCGTTGGACAGGCCCAGGTTCTCCTTGCCGAAGCCCACCAGGCCGTGGAACGAAAGCGCGGCCGCGACGCCGGCGCAGCAGAACAGCAGGACGTAGGAGGAGATCCCGTAGATCATCTCCTTGCGCCGGCGGCGCTCCTCGCTGCGCTCCCAGGAGTCGCCCGACTCCTCGGTCCTGCCGGTGTTCTTGAAGCGCAGCGTCGCCACCAGGATGGCGGTGAACAGCAGGGCTGCGCCGCCGATGACGGTCCAGACCAGCTGTATGGAGGTCAGGTTCATTGCGGGTCGGGCCTCGGGTTTCCGCAGGGGACAGGTCACAGTGGACACAGGCGGTCAGGTTCCGTCCCCGGGACCGGGCCTGACGGTGCGTCCTTGCTGTCGGCGCGATCGCCTCACCCGGGCAAGGGGCGGGCGGGACACCTGTGCGGCTAGACGATATCGCGTCCGAAGGGGCGGCATGTTACGGGAGTCGGGGTTCCCCCCGCCAACCGACCCGCCGATGCCGGTTGTCGGGGCGTGCCGGTTGTTCGTGGTGGTGGCCCTCCGTGGCGGCGGCCGGTGTTCGGGGTATGGGGCTGGGTAGGGAGTCCGCCGGGTGGGAAGTCCGGCTTTCCGGCCGGCGGGCTGATGCCCGATCATGGAGCGGTGGACCGCCAGATCGACTGGCGGGACCAGGGGGAGGACTGGGATGGCCTCGATTTGGGAGTACCTGCGCGGGGAGCGGAACACCCTCGACCCGGGCGGGCAGCACAAGATCACGCTCACCAAGTCGACTCCGCAGCACGCGATCACCGGGGCCGCGGCCACCACCGGGTACCTCTACGTCAACCTGCACTGGACCACCCGGATAGGAGCTCCGCGGCCGTCCGGCCGGGACACCCTCAAGCGTTGGCTCAGCCCGCGCATCCTCAGCCCGATGGAGCCGGACTCCCAGCAGTCCGCGCAGCTCAACGTCGACCTCGACCTCGCCTGTCTGTACGAACTCTCCGACGGCAGCCGGGGCGTGGTGCAGCCGCTCGGCGGCTACTTCGGCGACCTCCAGCGCGCGCCCTACGTCAAACTCAGCGGGGACGACCAGTACGGGGCGCCGTCCGGCGAGACGATGTACGTCAACCTGGAGAAGAAGGACCAGTTCAAGCGGCTGCTCATCTTCGTCTACATCTACGACGGCACGCCCGCGTTCGAGCAGGCCAACGCGGTGGTGACGATCGTGCCGCAGACCGGCCCGCGGATCGAGATCAAGCTGGAGGAACGGGCGGCTGCGGCGCGCTCCTGCGCGGTGGTGCTGATCGAGAACACCGGGGACAACACGCTGACCGTCCGGCGCGAGGTGCGGTACGTCAACGGGTTCCAGGCGGACATCGACCGGCTGTACGGCTTCGGGATGCAGTGGCAGCGCGGGTACAAGAACGCTTCGGGGCCGGAGTAGACGGAGCAGTTGGAGCAGTTGGAGCAGTCGGGGGCGGTTGGGAGCGAGCGGGGGCGCTTGGGAGCAGTCCGGGGGCGGGCGGGGACGGCCGCGGGCGGTCGCGGGACCGTGAGCGCCGGGAGGGTGGTACGTCGGGCGGCCCCGTGGGCGGCGGGCACGCCGGGGCGGGTGGGCGTGCCGGGGTGGTCGGGCGTGCGGAGTGGCCCCGCGGTGCCAGGGTGGCCGGGCCGGTCGGGGCGGTGGCCCCGGGCGGCCCGGCACGGTGCGGGCAGGATCAGCGCGGCTGGAACTGCGGGCCCTGCGGCGGCAGCGCGAACTCCTCGGTGGTGGCCGGAGGCTGGGCCTGCGGCTGTTGGGCCTGGGGTTGCTGGGGCTGCGGGCCGGTGTTCGGCGGGGGGTAGCCGTAGCCGCCGGCCTGCTGGGGCTGCTGCTGCGGGTAGCCGTAGCCGGGGGGTGGTTGGTTCGGTGCCTGCTGGTTCGGTGCCTGGTGGGGCTGCGGGTAGGGCTGCTGCTGCGGGTAGCCGTACGCGGGGCGCGGCGCCTGGGGCGGGTAGCCGTAGCCGCCCTGCTGGTGCGGCGCGGGCTGCTGCGGGCCCGGCTGGGGGTAGCCGTACGCCGGCTGCGGGACCGGGGGCGCCTGCGGGGCGGGCGGGGCGGTCGGCGGCATGGTGGGCGGGGCCGTCGGCGGCGGGGGAGTGTTGGCGGGCACGGACGGGGCCGTCGTCGGCGGCAGGGGCACGGCCGGGGCCAGGGTGAACGTGCCGGGCTCGGCCCGCGCGGCCGGGCGAGGGTCCGGTACGGCGGTGCGCGGGTCCACCGCGGGGGCGGCCGCGGCGACCGCGTCCGAGATCCCGGAGCTGCCGGCGTCGTCCTCGACGGTGATGCCGAAGTCGGTCGCCAGGCCGATCAGCCCGGAGGCGTACCCCTGGCCGACGGCCCGGAACTTCCAGGACCCGGCCCGCCGGTAGAGCTCGCCCGCGACCAGCGCGGTGACCTCGTCGGCCTCCGGCATCGCGAACTCGGCGAGTGCGGGTGCGCCGTCGCCGCCGGCGGCGTCGAAGAGCAGGACCCGCAGCCCGGTCACCGAGCGGAACGAACCGCCCTCGGAGGAGCCGGCCAGCACCACCCGGTCCACCTCGGGCGGCAGCTTGCCGAGCTCGGCCTCGATCGTGTCGGCGATCTCGGTGCCGCCGGCGGTCTGCTGCTTGGGCAGGTGGCGCACCAGCCCCGAGGGGTGGCGCGGCTGGTTGTAGAAGACGAAGTCGGCATCCGAACGGACCCTGCCGTCGGCGCCGAGCAGCAGTGCGGAAGCGTCCACGTCCGGCGCACCGGGCGTGGCGCTCCAGCGCAGCACGGCGCGGACCGCCGCCACCGGCAGTGCGATGTTGGCGCCCTTGGCCATCACGTGCGTCATAGCCGACCATCCTGCCTGTTCGCCACCCCTTCGGACAACGTGACCGAAGGTGGCGAAACGGTGGGACTTTGCCAACGCTTGCGCTTTGTGAAGCGGAGGGTAACCTTCCGAGAATTCGATGTTTCCGAGCTGCATTCGGCCGGAAGTCGTCCGTACGATAGGCGGCCAGAGGGCCCCGGGGGGTTCGGCAGGGGGTAATCAGACGCGCGGCGCCGGGAACCACGGCGCCCGGCGGGCCGGTTAACCACGGTGAGGCCCCGCACTCCGGGACGGGGTCCGACCGCCCCGCTCCGACCCCGGCACCCCGCATCCACGCACGATCCGCCGCCCGCCCCGCGCCTGACCGCCCCGGGCTCGCCCGAGCACCGCATCGCGTACCCGTCCGAGCAGCCTGCCGCACGCCCCCGAGCCCTTCGCACCCGCCCCAACCGGCGGCCGCAACCCCTGAGGAGAGCACCTTGCGCCATTTCGGCCACCTCGCCGACGACGTACGCGGCCGGCTCTTCCTCGAACAGCCCCGGGCCTTCACCCCGGAGAGCGACGCGGCCGTGCTCGCCACCGCGCTCGGCGCGACCCTGTACAGCCCGGCCACCAGGCCCACCCTGGGCGCGGACATCCGCAAGCAGGCGGCCCGGGGCGTGGTCTCGATGGTGCTCTGCCTGGAGGACTCGATCGCCGACCACGAGGTGACCGCCGCCGAGGCCAACCTGGTCGCGCAGCTCGGCGCGCTGTCCGGCGAGGCTTCGGGGGCCCCTGAGAGCGCTCAGATCTCCACCGATTGCGCACAGGATCTGCCCCTTCTCTTCATCAGGGTGCGCGCGGCCTCCCAGATCACCGACCTCGCCGACCGGCTCGGCCCGGCGGTCGGACTGCTCACCGGTTTCGTGCTGCCGAAGTTCACCGACGAGAACGGCGGCGCGTACCTGGAGGCGCTCGCCGCCGCCGAGGCCGCCACCGGCCGGCGGCTGTTCGCCATGCCCGTCCTGGAGTCCCCCGAGCTCGCCCACCTGGAGACCCGGCGCGAGCAGCTGTTCGGCATCGCCCGGCTGCTCGACAAGTACCGCGAGCGCGTCCTCGCCGTCCGCCTCGGCGTCACCGACCTGTGCTCCGCGTACGGCCTGCGCCGCTCGCCCGACCTGACCGCGTACGACGTCGCCCTGGTCGCGGCGGTGATCGGGGACGTGGTCAACGTGCTCGGCCGGGCCGATGGCACCGGCTTCACCGTGACCGGGCCGGTGTGGGAGTACTTCCCCGTCCAGGAGCGGATGTTCAAACCGCAGCTGCGCCGCACCCCGTTCGCCGAGGCCGAGCCCTCCGGGGAGGCGGTCCGGCAGCGGATCATCGAGCACGACCTCGACGGCCTGATCCGCGAGCTCGAACTGGACCGGGCCAACGGCCTGCTCGGCAAGACCTGCATCCACCCCAGCCACGTCCCCGCCGTGCACGCCCTCGCGGTGGTCACCCACGAGGAGTACTCCGACGCCCGGGACATCCTCGACCAGGAGCGCGGCGGTGGCGGCGTCCTGCGCTCGGCGTACACCAACAAGATGAACGAGGCCAAGCCGCACCGGGCCTGGGCGGAGCGGGTGCTGCTGCGCGCCGAGGTGTTCGGAGTGGCCCGGGAGGACGTCAGCTTCGCGGAGCTGCTCTCGGCCTGCCTCTGCGGCTGAAGCCGGGGCTGGCGACCCGGACGGCGCGGCACCACCCAGCAGTAACCCCGACGGCTTGGCGCTGTCCCGCAGTAACCCGGACGGCTCAGCACGACCCAGCAGTAACCCGGACGGCTTGGCGCCGTCCCGCAGTAACCCGCAAGACTCCGCACCATCGAAGGCAGGACCAGTAGTGACAGCACAGCAAGAGTGGACCGGCCGCTGGGTGGCCGACCGGGCCGGCGTCGGCCTGACCGGCTCCGACCGGCTCCCCGAACTGGTCGGCCTGGCCCTGCGTGAGAACCGCAAGCGCGCCCACCTGCTGGTCTCCACCGTGCTCGGCAAGCACGTCCCGCAGCGCCCGTCCGTCGTCCACGGAGCCGGCCTCGACCTCGGCCGCCGGGTGCACGAGCTGCTCGGCGCGGACGCGGCCGCGCGCGCCGTCGTCCTCGGTTACGCCGAGACCGCGACCGGGCTCGGCCACAGCGTCGCCGACGGCCTGGACGCCCCCTACCTGCACTCCACCCGCCGCCCGGTCGACGGGGTGACCCCGGTCGGCGGTTTCGAGGAGGAGCACTCGCACGCCACCTCCCACCTGCTGCTGCCCGCCGACCCCGCGATGCTCGCCGGCGACGGCCCGCTGGTACTGGTCGACGACGAGTTCTCCACCGGCAACACCGTGCTCAACACCATCCGCGAGCTGCACGGCCGCAACCCGCGCGGCCACTACGTCGTGGTGGCCCTGGTCGACCTGCGCGACGAGGCCGACCGTCGCCGCCTGGCCGACACCGCCGCCGAACTCGGCACCCGGCTCGACCTGGTGGCCGCCGCCAGCGGCGGCGTCGAGCTGCCCGCCGACATCCTGGACCGTGCCGAGCGCCTGATCGCCGAGGCCGGCCCGGCACCGGCGCTGCCGCCCGCCGCGCACGCGCCGCTGGTCCGGGCCGCCCTGGACTGGCCCGACGGTCTCCCGGACGGCGGCCGGCACGGCTTCACCTCCGAGCACCGCGGGCAGCTCGACGCCGCGCTGCCGCAGCTGGCCTCCCAGCTCGCCGCGGCGCTGGAGCCGGTCGGGGACGGCGGACGCGTGCTCGTGCTCGGCTTCGAGGAGCTGATGTACGCGCCGCTGCGCCTGGCCGGGGCCCTCGCGGAGCTCCTGCCCGGCGGCGACGAGAGGGTCCGCTACTCCACCACCACCCGCTCGCCCGTCCTCGCGGTCGACGACCCCGGGTACGCCATCCGCACCCGGCTCGCCTTTCCCGCCCACGACGACCCGAGCGACTCCGCCTCGCGCGAGCGCTACGCGTACAACGTCGCCCCCGGCACCGACCCGGCCCGCCGCTTCGACGCCGTCGTCCTGGTGGTCGACGACGTCGCCGACACCCCGGCCCTGCACGAGGGCGAGCGGGCCCTGCTGACGCAGCTGCGCCAGGTCACCGACCGGGTGGTACTCGCCGTCCTGCCCTCGCACCGGCCCTCGGAGCGGCCCTCGGGGTGGTCCTCCACCCGTCTGCCGGGCCGCCTGCCGGGCCGTCTGCCCCGGCCGCTGTACGGCCCGGAGTTCTCCTCCTACCGCCCCGACGAGGTGGCCTGGCTGCTGAAGGACCTCTCCGACGTCCCGCTGGAGGCCCCCACCGAGGAGCGCGAGGAGGCCGTCCAGAACGGCGGCGCCCACTACGCCGAGTCGCTGCCGGTCGAGTACCAGCCCAGCCCCGCCTACCAGGAGCTGTTCCACCAGGCCCTGAGGGTCTCCGCCCGCCGGATCGCGCTCGCCGTCGGCACCGTCGCCGAGACGCTGGTGCGCGAACGCGGCCGCGGCCTGGTGCTCGCCTCGCTGGCCCGCGCCGGCACGCCGGTCGGCGTCCTGATCCGCCGCTGGCTCGCCTTCGCCCACGGCCTGGACACCCCGCACTACGCCGTCTCGATCGTCCGTGGCCGCGGCATCGACCCCGTGGCCCTGCGCTACCTGGACGCCCACCACCACGCCCCCGACGTGGTGTTCGTCGACGGCTGGACCGGCAAGGGCGCGATCACCCGCGAACTCGCCGGCGCCCTGGCCGGATCCGCGTTCAACCCCGAGCTGGCCGTCCTCGCCGACCCCGGCCGCTGCGTGCGGACCTACGGTACCCGCGACGACTTCCTGATCCCGTCCGCCTGTCTCAACTCCACCGTGTCCGGCCTGATTTCGCGCACCGTGCTGCGCGCCGACCTGATCGGCCCGGACGACTTCCACGGCGCCAAGCACTACACGGACCTGGCCGGCGGGGACGTCTCCGGGGCCTTCCTGGACACCGTCGCCGACCACTTCGCCGAAGTCCGGGAGGAGGCCGCCGGCGCCGCGGCCAGGCTCGCCGCCGAGGACCGCACGCCCGACTGGGCCGGCTGGGCCGCCGTCGAGCGGATCAGCGCCGACTACGGCATCGACGACGTCAACCTGGTCAAGCCCGGCGTCGGCGAGACCACCCGGGTCATGCTGCGCCGCGTTCCCTGGAGGGTGCTGGCCCGCCGCGGCACCGGCGCCGACCTCGACCACGTCCGCCTGCTCGCCGCCCAACGCGGCGTCCCCGTCGAGGAGGTGGACGACCTGCCGTACTCCTGCGTCGGCCTGATCCACCCCCGCTACAGTCGGGGAGCGACCGGTGCCTCCGGCACGGCCGTCCTGGTGAAGGAGTCCTGAGCCCGATGAGTCCCAGTGGTTTCCTGGTCGCGAGCGACCTCGACCGCACCCTGATCTACTCCAACCGCGCCCTCGCCCTGGACGTGCCCGACCGGCTCGCCCCGCGGCTGCTCTCGGTCGAGGTGCACGACGGCAAGGCGCTCTCGTTCATGACCGAGCAGGCCGCCGCGCTGCTGGTGGAGCTGGCCCGCGAGGCGCTCCTCGTCCCCGCCACCACGCGGACCAGGACCCAGTACGAGCGGGTCAACCTGCCCGGCCCGACGCCCGGTTGGATTCCGGCCTACGCGATCTGCAGCAACGGCGGCCGGCTGCTCGTGGACGGCGTGCCGGACGAGGACTGGCAGACCGAGGTGGCCGGCCGCCTGGCCGCCGCCTCGGTGCCGCTGGCCGAGGTGGTCGAGCACCTGGCGCTCTGCGCCGACCCGGAGTGGACCCACAAGCGGCGGGTCGCCGACGACCTCTTCGCCTATCTGGTCGTGGAGCGCGCCGAGCTGCCGGCCGGCTGGCTGGACGAACTCACCGGCTGGTGCGGCGAGCGCGGCTGGGCCGTCTCGCTGCAGGGCCGCAAGGTGTACGCGGTGCCGGCGCCGCTCAGCAAGAGCGCCGCGCTGGCCGAGGTCGAGCGGCGGGTCGGCGGGGCCACCGTGCTGGCGGCCGGCGACTCGCTGCTCGACGCCGACCTGCTGCTCGCCGCAGACGCGGCCTGGCGCCCCGGGCACGGCGAACTCGCGGACAGCGGTTGGACGGCCCCCGGCGTCACCGCCCTCGACCAGGTGGGCGTGGCGGCGGGGGAGGAGATCGTCCGTCAGTTCCTGGCCCGGGTCCGGGGCGCGGTGGACGTGGTCGGTTCGGTGGGACCGGTCGTCGCGGGCTGACGGCTGTGCCCGGTACCGGTGCCCCTCGTCTAGCCGCTGGTGCCCCCGGTACCGGTGCCCCTGGTGTAGCCGCTGGTGCCCCCGGTACCGGTGCCCCTGGTGCCCCCGGTACCGGTGCCCCTGGTGTCGGTGCCCTCGGTGCAGGTGTCAGCCGCAGCAACCGCCGCCGCAGCAGCCGCCCCCGCCTCCGGACGGGGCCTGCTGCGCGGCGCCGCCGGAGGCCCCGCCGGTGACGGCGACGGCCGACAGCAGCTTCACGGTGTCCTCGTGTCCCTGCGGGCAGACCGCCGGGTCGTTGGCCTGCGCCATCGTGCGGCGGAGTTCGAAGGTGGCGCCGCAGGAGCGGCAGCGGAAGTCGTAGCGTGGCATACCCCGCAGGGTAGCCCGGTTCAGGCGGTGCGGCGCTTTTCCCGTACGTAGAGCTGCTTGCGCACCCGGGCCACCACCGAGCCGTCCGCCGCCAGGACCTCGGTGTCGAACCAGACCAGGGCCTTCTTGCCGTCCTGGGTGAGTTCGCGGATCTCGGCCAGCCGGTCATCGGTGAGCACGAACTCGGCGACGATGTCGCCGCGCCCGGGCGACACGAAGCTGATCTCGGCGGCGGCGTCCCAGACCACGTAGCCGCGCCCGAGGTTGTGCATGACCAGCAGCATCCAGAACGGGTCGGTCATCGCGAAGATCGACCCGCCGAAGTGCGTGCCCACGTAGTTGCGGTTCAGCCGCCCGAGCCGGAGCCGGACCGTCGTCCGCCGGAAGTCGTCGGAGAGGGCCAGCACCTTGATTCCGGCGAAGAGGAAAGGCGGCCAGAGGTTGATCCCGCGCCGGAACGTACGGGCGGAGACGTTGCGCTTTCGAGCCATGGCGCGACTCTAGCCCACAAAGTTACTCGCGGGTAACCGCCTTTTGTTCGCGGCTCTTCTCCCTGTCCCGGCCCTGCCGCCCGGCCTACTCTCCCGGCCTGCCGCCGCCTGCCCCCTACCTTTCCTGGCCCTACCGTCCTTGTCCTTCCGGCCGGCCGGCGGTCGTTCCCCCGCGCTACCGGTGACCGCCGATGTCGCCGCGGATCAACTCGACCACCTTCGCCGCCGTCTCCCGCACCCCGGCCAGCTCGGTCAGGAAGTGCCAGTAGTCGGGGTGCCGTCCGGCCGCCTCCAGCTCCGCCACCGCGCGGTCGAGCCGCCCGACCGCCGCGTCCAGCGGAGCCGCGTGCCGAGGGTCCGGCGCCTGCCGACCCGCCATCGCCAGCCGCTGGGCGTCGCGCAGGGCGAACCGGGTGCGCTCGATCTCCCGGTTCGGGTCGTGCTGCACCTCGTTCAGCTGCCGCAGCCGCTCGTTCACGGCGACCACCGAGCCGTCCGCGGTGTCCAGCAGGGCGCGCACCGTACCGATCGCGCCCGTCGCGTCCGCCCAGCGCTGCTCGTCACGCGCCCGCGCCGCCTCCATGAGCTTCTGCTCCGCCGCGTGCCCGGCCTCCGCCACCTGATCCGGCACCCGCTGGAGGTCCTGCCAGCACGAGGTGGAGAACCTCCGGCGCAACTCGCTCAGCGCCGGCTCCACCGTGGCGGCCTTGGTCTCCAGCGCCTGGATCCTGGTCCGCAGGCTGGCCACCCGCCGGTCGATCTCCCGCGCCCGCTCCGGCAGGTGCGAGGCATCCGCCGCGACGGCCTCGGCCCGCTCCTTCACCTGCTCCGCGCGTTGCAACGTCGCCGCCACCCCGTGCCGGGCCGCGCCCTCGTTCAGCCGGCCCAGCTCCGGCGCCAGCTCGGCCAGCCGGGCCGCCAGATCGTCCGCCTTCAGGCCCGCCCCGCGCACCGCCTCCAGCGCGTTGGTCGCGGCGAGCAGCGCCCGCTTCGCCTGCTCCACCGCCGGCGTCACCCGCATCAGCTGCGACTCGGCGTGCTGCAACACCGGCTGCAGCCGCTGCAGGAACCCGTTCAGCTCCGCCAGCGCCTGCCCGAGCTGCCCCTGCACGTCCTCCAACTGGCGCCGGGCCCGGGCCGCCGCCCCGGACTCCAGCTCCTCCGCGTCCAGGTCGTGCGCGTCCAGCGCCGCCAGGTAGTTCACGGTCACCTGGTCGACCCGGCCGGAGATCGCCTCGAAGTCCGCCGCCGCCTGCCGGGCCGTCGCACCGTCCTCCGCCGCGCGCACCGTCTCCACGGCCAACCGCACCTCGCGCTGGGTCGAGTCCAGCTCGTAGAACGCCTGCTGCGCCGCGTCCCGGGCCGCCTTGGCGTCCGCCCGCACGCCCTCGCCGCCGCGCCGCCCCCACCAGCCGCCGCCGCGCCCGCCACCGGCACTTCCGAACGCCGCAGCCCCGGCCGCCCCCAGCGCACCCGCCACCACGAGCGGCAACACCAGCGCCTCGGCCGCCGCACTCCCCGGCCGCCGCCCCCGCCTGACCCCGCCGGCCACCCTCACTGCGCGCTCCCTGCTCCGACCGCTGATCCACCGCCCATTCTTCCCGATCGCCCCACCCGACCGGCACCCCACCCGTCCCACTCCCCGACCACGTGCACCACACCACCTCCCGGACCAGGTACGCTAGGCAGTCGTCGTTGCCCGAACCGGGCCACGGCCGGGGGCGCGTAGCTCAGTGGTAGAGCGCTGCTCTTACAAAGCAGATGTCGGCGGTTCGAAACCGTCCGCGCCCACCCCTTGAACAGGCAAGACTGAGGCTTCGGCCCAGGCCGGGACTACTGTCCCGGCCTGGGCCGCAGTCGTGTGCGTATTGAACCTGTAGCCGCTCCGAGGCTGCCTGTTGTCCGGCTGGTGAGAGCCGCCCCCTGGATTCCTCCCAAATGATCATGCCGTTTCCGCTGGGCACGGTACGGATGACAGAGAAGCGCCCCCGGCCGACCGTCATGGCCGGGCGCATCAGGCGGGGGAGGGAAGGCGGAGCCGGTTGAGAGCCGCGACCGCGGTGGTCGGCGAGCCGGGTGATCGCATCCTGAGCCTCGCGCAGGCAGGAGAACGGCCGTCAGTTCGTGGCTTGCTGATCGTAGGTGGGCCGGCTGAGCTGCGGGGGTCACGCGCTCCGCTTGCCGATCTGGCCCCACACGTAGCGATGCCGCGCGATTCTGAAGATCTGCTCCAGCGTGGCTGGGGGAAGCTCCTCTGGCCGGGACGGCAGGATTGAGCCGATCTGTTCGGCGTCGATGACGGCCACGGCAGGGGCGGCGCGGTAGGTGATCTTCTGGGCGCCCACCACGGCGATCACCGGGTGCACGGGCACCTTGAAGCCGCACCATTCGGTCAGGAGCTTGGCGGTTCGCCGGGCCTCGAACTCGGAGTTCTCCAGGTAGGGGAAGCCATTGCGGTTGACCTTCACGATCTTGTCGCCGACCCACACCGTGGCTCCGGGGTGATGCTTCGAGTTGACTGTGAAGACGCCCGGCGGGCCGATCGCCACGTGGTCGATGTCCGCCCCAGACGGCAGCGGCACTCCGTGCAGAACCTTCCACCCGGTGGCTTTCAACGCTTCCAGGTGAGCGCCCACGATCTGCTCGCCTTCCAGTCCCTGAAGCGTCCTGGGGTCGCCGAGGCGTTGCCGGGAGACCTTGGCTGCCAGCCGAACGAGAAGCTTGTAGGTCTCCTCACCCTGACGTACCAGCCGCTCCAGCCCAGCGCCGGGGAGGTTCCGCGCAAGGTCGTCCTCTTCTCGCATGGGCGGAAGGAGGGGCAGCCCCGACGGAGGCTGCGGCACCTGAGGCGGGGCTACCCGCGTCGACTGCTGCTTCTCCTCGCGGCGTCGAATGGTTCGCGGTGGCACATGGCTGCCGAAGGAGCGGCACCACTCCTCGACCATGACCAGGGCAGCGCCCTCGAACTCCGGGATGTCCACCCGGACCACGCCGGTCTTGCAGTCCAGCCAGGCAACCGAGTCACCACGGGCGCCGGCCTTGTTCACGTAGAGCCGTTCCCTGCCCGGCACCCGCCATGGCTTGACCACCAGGTCAGTCATGTTGCCCCCTCCCGCGTGTCCTCCCTGGCACAGGATCAGCATGCCCACGCACCGATCGACAGGAACGCGGCGATCCCAGGAGCCGGGCGGTTCGGCCAGTAGCGGGAGAGCAGGACAGGGATGAGGGGGAGGAAGGGTGCGTAGAACTCTTCTCCACGGGTTCAAGGGCGTGCGTTGCGCGCCAGGGCGAGGTATTTGCCGCTCGCCTCGCCCCCTGTCTTCGCCCGGGGCGGGCGGCGGCCGGCCGCGCCAGGCATCGGACCGAAATGGAGGGGTGAAGGCCACTGCCGGCCGTGGCTGGTGACGGGCTCCCCGCGGCTTTACCCACCTCCCTGGCTCGGGGACCGCACCGAGCAAGGCCGGGGGCCACTCGGCCAAATTGCGGTCAGGCCCGGAAGCCCTGACGGAGTCGCAGTAGCTTACGGCCCCCGAGCATGCTCGGACCTAGGCCGGACAGGACACGGGCCAAAGCCGCTCCACCACCCGCGTTGGCCGGCTCACGCACTGCCGCTTGGCACACTCGATGGTCCGGACGGTGCCGGGGTGGCCTGGGCGGTGCCGGGGTGGCCCGGGGGCTTCCGGGGTGGCCCGGGCGGTGCTGCAAAACGTGGCGGGCGGCGTGCTCGCGATGGCCCGTGACGTGCAGCGGCGGCGTGCTGCTCGACCGCTTCACTGGGTGAACCCGGCCGTCCTGCGGGGTGAATCGGGTGGACGGCCGGGCCGGCCGGGGGCGGATCGTTCCGGGAGGCGGGTGGCCGACACCTGTGTTTGTGTGGGGCTCGAACTGCTTGGGAGAGGTGATCCACCGTGACGATTCCCCCGTTCGGGTCGAACGATCCGTTCTCCGATCTGCTCAGCCGGTTCTTCGGCATGAGCCCGCTGGCCTCCCCGCCCGCGGTGCAACGGGTGCCGATCGGGCGGTTGCTGAGTGAGTCCTCGCAGGAACTGCTGGCGCTCGCCGCACGGCGCGCCGCCGAGGACGGGAGCAGCGACCTCGACACCGCGCATCTGGTCTGGGCTGCCACCCGGGTGGAACCCTCGCGCCGGATGCTGGAGCGCGCCGGCATCGATCCGGACCGGCTCGCCGACGACCTGAGCCGGGAGCTGCCCGCCGGGAACGCGGAGGTCGAGGCGGACGGGCGCCCGGCGCTCACCCCCTCCGCCAAGCGCGCGCTGCTCGCCGCGCATGCCCGGTCGCAGGCCGCGGGCGCCTCCTACATCGGGCCGGAGCACATCCTCGGCGCGCTGTTGGAGGAGGAGCGCTCGGGCAAGGGCACGGCCCTGCACAACGCGGCGCCCTCGCAGGAGGCGCTGCGCACGGTGATGGACGGGCGCGGGGTGGGGGGCGAACGCAGCAGCACCGGCGCGCGTCCGAGCCAGACGCCGACCCTGGACGAGTACGGCCGGGACCTCACCGAGGAGGCGCGGTCCGGCAGGCTGGACCCGGTGGTGGGGCGGGCCGAGGAGATCGAGCAGACCGTCGAGATCCTCTCCCGGCGGACCAAGAACAACCCGGTGCTGATCGGTGAGCCGGGCGTCGGCAAGACCGCGATCGTCGAGGGGCTGGCGCAGCGGATCGTCTCCGGGGACGTGCCGCAGAGCCTCAAGGACAAGCGTGTGGTCACCCTCGACCTGGCCGCGCTGGTGGCCGGTTCCAAGTACCGGGGCGAGTTCGAGGAGCGGCTGAAGAGCGTGATCGACGAGGTCACGGCGGCCGAGAAGAGCGTGATCCTCTTCCTTGACGAGCTGCACACCGTGGTGGGCGCGGGCGGGGGCGGCGAGGGCTCGATGGACGCGGGCAACATCCTCAAGCCGGCCCTGGCCCGGGGCGAACTGAGCGTGGTCGGCGCCACCACGTTGGACGAGTACCGCAGGCACATCGAGAAGGACGCCGCGCTGGAGCGGCGGTTCCAGCCGGTGCTGGTGCCCGAGCCGACGGTCGGGGAGACGATCGAGATCCTCCAGGGGCTGCGCGACGCCTACGAGGCGCACCACCAGGTGCGGTTCACCGACGGGGCGTTGGACGCCGCCGCGACCCTCTCCGACCGGTACGTCAGCGACCGCTTCCTGCCGGACAAGGCGATCGACCTGCTCGACCAGGCCGGTGCGCGGGTGCGGCTGCGCAGCCTGAGCGGCTCCACCAAGGCGATGCCGGTGCAGGACCGGATCACCAAGCTGCGCCGGGAGCTGGAGGAGGCGGTCGCGGACGAGGAGTTCGTGCGGGCGGCCAACCTCAAGACCGAGCTGCGGCAGACCGAGGACGAGCTGGCCGCGATCGCCGAGGGCCGCGAGGAGGTCGTCGAGGTCACCGCGGACGACATCGCGCAGGTGCTCTCGCGGCGGACGGGCATCCCCGTCGCCGAGCTGAACGCGACCGAGCGCGAGCGCTTGCTCAAGCTGGAGGAGCACCTCCACCAGAAGGTGATCGGGCAGGACCAGGCGGTGACGGCGGTCGCCCAGGCGGTGCGGCGCGGCCGGGCCGGGATGGGCGACCCGGACCGGCCGACCGGCTCCTTCCTCTTCCTCGGCCCGACCGGCGTCGGCAAGACCGAGCTGGCCAAGGCGCTGGCGGCGCTGCTGTTCGGCGACCCGGACCGGATGATCCGCTTCGACATGAGCGAGTTCCAGGAGAAGCACACCGTCTCCCGTCTCGTCGGCTCCCCGCCCGGGTACGTCGGCTACGACGAGGCCGGCCAGCTCACCGAGGCGGTCCGCCGCAAGCCGTACAGCGTGCTGCTGTTCGACGAGGTGGAGAAGGCGCACCCGGACGTCTTCAACCTGCTGCTCCAGGTGCTGGACGACGGGCGGCTGACGGACTCCCAGGGGCGTACGGTCGACTTCCGCAACACCGTGGTCATCATGACCAGCAACATCGGCTCGCAGCGGATCCTCGACCATTCGGGTGACGTCGACGAGATCAAGGACGACCTGATGAGGGACCTGCGGACGCAGTTCCGTCCGGAGTTCCTCAACCGGATCGACGAGGTGATCGTCTTCCACGCGCTCACCCGCAAGGACCTCCTCCAGGTGGTCGACCTGATGCTGGACCGCAGCCGGCGCCGGCTGAAGGCGCAGGACGTGCGGCTGGAGGTCGCCGAGGAGGCCAAGGAGTGGCTGGTGAACCGGGGCTACCAGCCGGAGTTCGGGGCGCGGCCGCTGCGCCGGACCATCCAGTCGGAGCTGGACAACCGGATCTCCAATCTCCTGCTGGACGGCAGTGTGCAGGAGGGGGACACGTTGATCGCGGGCGTGAGTGACGGGGAGCTGGTGGTGACGACGGCCCGGCCGGAGGCCTCGGCCACCTCCGAGGAGGCCGAGGAGCCGGCTGCGGCGGAGGGTCAGAGGTGAGCTCGCGTTCGCGCGTACTCCCGCGGGAGTACGCGCGAACGCGACTCTCGGGTGACGCGGCGGGGTGTGCGCGGGGTCTAGCCTTCCGGGCATGACGCCGCGTACACCTCAGCCGCCGTCGGCGCGTTCCGGGCCGCCGCCGGGGGAGCATCCCGCGCCGGGCGGGTTCGGCACGCCCCCGGGCGGGCATGCCGAGCCGTGGCGCCCGCCGTGGGTGCGGGCCGCCAAGGCGGGCTGGCCGGTGGCGGCGGCGGTCGTGTTCGCGGCGCTCCAGGTGGTGGGGTCCACCGCGGCCGGCCGGCACCAGAGCGGGCGGGTCCCGCTGGACGCCTTCGGGTACGTCCTGCTGGTGCTCGGGCCCGTGCTGCTGGTGCTGCGCCGCCGGTGGCCGGTGGCGGTGGTCGCGGGGACCTCACTGGTCACCGCGGTGTACCTGACCGCCGGGTATCCGTACGGGCCGGTCTTCCTGAGCTGGGTGATCGCCTGTTGTGCGGCGGTCGGCTCCGGGCACCGCCGGGCCGCCTGGGCCGGGCTCGGCGGGGTCTACCTCGTCCATGCGCTGGTCACGTTCGCGGTGCCGGCCGACTGGCAGCGCGCGGCTCCGTCGACGATCACCTGGTGGCAGGAGCTGGGGCTGATCGCCTGGCTGCTGCTGGTGGTGTCGGTCGCCGAGATCGTGCGGTTCCGGCGGGAGCAGATGGCTGCCCACCGGGAGTACGAGCAGCAGCTGGCTCAGCGCCGGGCCAACGAGGAACGGCTGCGGATGGCGCGGGAGTTGCACGACATCCTGGCGCACAGCCTCTCGCTGATCAACATCCAGGCCGGGGTGGCGCTCGCGCTGATCGACAGCCGGCCGGAGCAGGCGCGGACGGCGCTGACCACGATCAAGGCGACCAGCAAGGAGGCGCTCGGCGAGGTCCGCCAGGTGCTCGGGACGCTGCGCGCGCCCGGGGCGGCGGCGCCGCGCGGCCCGGCGCCCGGGCTGGACCGGCTCGACGAGCTCACCGAGCAGGCGGAGCGGGTCGGGCTGGAGGTCGAGGTGCACGAGACGGGCCGCCGGCGCGCGCTGTCCGCCGGCGTCGACCTGACGGCCTTCCGGATCGTCCAGGAGGCGCTGACCAATGTGATCAGGCACTCGATCGCCCGGCAGGCGGCGGTCGTGCTGGACTGGAGGGATCCCGACGCCCTGGTCGTCAAGGTCGACGACCCGGGCCCGGCCTCGCCCGGCGACGCGGGCGGGACGGGCAGTGGGCTGGCCGGGATGCGGGAGCGGGTCGCCGCGTTCGGCGGCAGCATCACGGCGGGGCCGGTGGCGCCGTCGGCGGGGGGCGGGTTCCGGGTCCGGGCGGTGCTGCCGACGCGGCAGGGGCCCACGGTCGAGCCGACGGGCCCGGCAGGCGAGTGGCCGCGGCCCACCGGCGAGCGTCCGGAGTCCAGGGGTGAGGGGCAAGGGCCCACCGGCGAGCGGGAGGGCTCGTGATCCGGGTACTGCTGGCGGACGACCAGGTGCTGGTCCGGGCCGGGTTCCGGGCGCTGCTCGACATGCAGGACGACCTCACCGTGGTCGGCGAGGCGGACGACGGCGAGGCCGCGCTCCGCCTGGCCCGCGAGCTCCTGCCGGATGTCGTCCTGATGGACATCCGGATGCCCCGGATGGACGGGCTGGAGGCCACCCGCCGGATCGCCGCCGACCCGGCGCTGGCCGAGGTGCGGGTGGTCGTGCTGACCACCTTCGAGCTGGACGAGTACGTCTTCGAGGCACTCCGCTCGGGGGCGGCCGGGTTCCTGGTCAAGGACACCGAGCCGGCCGAACTGCTCCGTGCCGTCCGGGTCGCGGTCGCGGGCGACGCCCTGCTCTCGCCGGGGGTGACGCGTCGTCTGATCGGCGAGTTCGCCGCCCGCTCCAAGGCACCGGAGGCGGCGGTGGCGGGCCTGACGGACGTCTCCGTGCTCACCGAGCGCGAGCGGGAGGTGCTGGCGCTGGTCGGCATGGGGCTCTCCAACGAGGACATCGCGCGCCGGCTGGTGGTCAGCCCGCTGACCGCGAAGACGCACGTCAGCCGGGCCATGGTGAAGCTCGGCGCGCGGGACCGGGCGCAACTCGTGGTGCTGGCCTACGAGTCGGGGCTGGTCCGGCCGGGGTGGCTGGGCTGAGGTACGGGCGGCCCGGGCGGGTGGTTCAGGCGCGCCGCGGGGTACCCGATGGGGCTCCGTACTCCCCGTGCCCCTGCGGCGCGGCCGTCCGTACTCCCGCGGGAGTATCCCGACTGCCGCTCCCCGGAGGACGCGGGAGTAGCTCCGTCGGCGGGACGCTCAAGTCACCTCGGGAACCGTCCCGAGGTCCTTGAAGCCCACCGCCGAGGAGATGAACCATCATGTACACGCTGCTGGCCGACCACGACGGGCACTGGCCGGGCCCCTGGATCCTGCTGATCCCGCTGGCCTGGGCCGCCGTGGTGTTCCTCGTGATCGTCCTCCTGCGCCGGACGGTCTGGCGCCGGGGCTGCGGAGCCGGTCCGGACCACCCGCTGGCCGTGCTGGGCCGCCGCTACGCCGAGGGCGACATCGACGCCGAGGAGTACCGCGCCAAGCGGGCCGTGCTGACAGAGTCGCGCCGCGGGCAGGGCGGCGGGCAGGGCGGCGCGCAGTACCGAGGGGGTGCCGGGAAGTGACCACCCTCGACGTCGTACGCGGCACCGCCGCGCGGGTCGCCGACGCCGTCAAGATCTACGGCGTCGGCGGTACCGAGGTCCGGGCGCTCGACCACGTCACGGTCGAGTTCCCGGCCGGGCGGTTCACCGCGATCATGGGCCCCTCCGGCTCGGGCAAGTCCACCCTGATGCACTGCGCGGCGGGGCTGGACACCCTCACCGCCGGCAGCGCCTACATCGGTGCCACCGAGCTGGGCGCGCTGGGCGACCGGCGCCTCACCCTGCTGCGGCGGGAGCGGATCGGCTTCGTCTTCCAGGCCTTCAACCTGGTGCCCACGCTCACCGTCCGGGAGAACATCACCCTCCCGCTGGACCTGGCCGGCGCCGCGCCGGACCAGGCCTGGCTGGACGCGCTGATCGACGTCGTCGGCCTCGGCGACCGGCTGCACCACCGCCCGAGCGAGCTCTCCGGCGGCCAGCAGCAGCGCGTCGCGGTGGCCCGGGCGCTCGCCGGGCGGCCGCAGGTGGTCTTCGCCGACGAGCCGACCGGGAACCTCGACTCCCGCACCGGCGGTGAGGTGCTCGGGCTGCTGCGCCGCGCGGTGGACGAGATGGGGCAGGCGGTCGTCATGGTGACCCACGACCCGATGGCCGCCGGGCACGCCGACGAGGCGCTGTTCCTCGCCGACGGCCGTCTGGTCGACCGGATGGAGCGGCCCACCGCGGGCGGGGTGCTGGACCGGATGAAGGCCTTCGAACGGGGGCGGTCATGACGTCCACGACGGCCGCCGTCCGGCTCAGCCTGCGCTCGCTGGGCGCGCACAAACGGCGCCTGGTCGGCACCTTCCTGTCGATCCTGCTCGGGGTCAGCTTCCTGACCGGGACGATGGTGCTCGGCGACACCCTGCGGGCCAACTTCGACACCCTGTTCGCCGACGCCAACGCCGGTACCGACGTGGTGGTCCGCAGTGCCGACGTCCTCGATTCCCCGGGGGCGCCCGGCGGCGTCAGGGCACCCGTCGACACGGGGCTGGTCGACCGACTGCGCGCCGTCCCCGGGGTGGCCGCCGCCGAGGCATCCGTGCAGGGAGCGGGCCAGCTGGTCGGCAGCGACGGCAAGCCGATCGGCGGGCAGGGACCGCCGACCCTGGCGGGCAACTGGCTCGGTGACAGCCGGCTCAACCCCTACAAACTGGCGGAGGGCCGGGCGCCCTCCGCGCCCGGCGAGGCCGTGATCAACCGGGGTGCGGCGAAGACCGGCGGGCTGCACCTGGGCTCCACCACCGTGCTGCGCACCCCCGACCCGATGACGGTCACCATCGTCGGCATCGCGACCTTCGGGGAGAGCGCCGACGGGATGGGGCCGAGCACCTTCACCGCCCTGACGTTCGGGGACGCCGAGCGCTACCTCACGCCGAAGGGCGCCGGCCAGGCCGGATCGATCCAGCTCCGGGCCGCGGGCGGGCTATCGCAGCGCGAGCTGGTGGCCCGGATCGCCCCGCAACTGCCGGCTGGGGTGGAGGCGGTCACCGGGGCGGCGGCCACCCAGGAGAGCACCGCGATGGTGTCGGGGCGGTTCCTGACCATGTTCACCACGCTGCTGCTGGTCTTCGCCGGGATCGCGCTGCTGGTCGCGACCTTCACCATCCACAACACCTTCGCCATCGTGGTCGCCCAGCGGACGAGGGAGAACGCCCTGCTGCGGGCGCTCGGCGCGGTGCGTGGCCAGGTGCTCGGGGCGACGCTGGCGGAGGCGCTGGCCGTCGGTGCGCTGGCCTCGCTCGGCGGGCTGATCGGCGGGATCGGGGTGGCGGCGGGGCTCAAGGCGCTGTTCTCGGTGCTCGGCTTCTCACTGCCGACCGGCGGCATGGTGATCAGCACGGCCGCGGTCGTCCTGCCGCTGCTGGTCGGCACGGTGGTGGCGGTCGGCTCGGCGCTGCTGCCGGCGGTCCGGGCCGGGCGCACAGCGCCGTTGGCGGCCCTGCGTGAGACCGGTGTGGACCGGGCGGCCGAGGGGCGGTCCGGCAGGGTCCGGGTGGCACTCGGTGCGCTGCTGGTCGCGGCCGGTGTCCCGGCCGCGACCGTCGGGGCGACCGTCGGGCCGTCGGTGACGCTGACCGCCGTCGGGGCGCTGGCGGTCCTGGCCGGCGTGGTGGTGCTCGGCCCGGTCGCCGCCGCCTTCGCGGTCCGGACGCTGGGCGCCCCGCTGCCCCGGCTGCGCGGGGTCTCGGGCACCCTGGCCCGGCGCAACGCGGCCCGTAATCCGCGCCGGACGGCGGCCACGGCGAGTGCCCTGATGATCGGCGTCGCGGTGGTCACCCTGTTCACGGTGTTCGGCGCCTCCATCAAGGCCACCCTGGACACCACGGTGAGCGCGTCGTTCGCCGGCGATCTCGCCGTCACCGCGCCCTCGTTCGGTGCGGGTGGCAGCGGGGTCAGCCCGAAGCTGGCCGACACCGTCGCCCAACTGCCCGAGGTCCGGCAGACGGTGGGCCTCGGCCGTGGCGTCGCGCGGATCGACGGCCATGGGCGGACGCTGGACGTCACCGATCCGGGGCGGCTGGCCGGCATCGTCGACCTCGGGAGGGTCGACGGCACCCTCGACACCCTGGGCACGGACGGACTGGCGGTCTCGCGCAGCGAGGCCGAGCAGCACGGCTGGCGGCTGGGCCAGAGCGTCACCGTCGGTTTCACGGACGGCGCGAGCGGCCCGTTCACCATCCGTGCCCTGTACGAGGGCGGCGGTCTGGCCGGGGACTACCTGATAACCCGCCAGGCCTGGGCTCCGCACCGTGGCCAGGACGCGGACACGATGGTGGCCGTCGGCCTGAAGAGCGGGGTGACGCTCGGCGCGGGCAAGGCCGCCGTCGAGAAGGCCGCGGCCCCGTTCGGGAACCCGAAGGTGCAGGACCGGGACGAGTACGCGGAGAGCGCCGCCGGAGGGGTCGACATGATGCTCTCGGTGGTCTACGCGCTGCTGGCGCTGGCAGTGCTGATCGCGCTGCTCGGCATCGCCAACACGCTGACGCTGGCCGTGCACGAGCGGACCAGGGAGCTGGGCCTGCTGCGAGCGGTCGGCCAGACCAGGGCGCAGCTGCGTGGCATGGTGCGTTGGGAGTCGGTGCTGGTGGCCGCCTTCGGCACGGTGGGTGGGCTCGGCCTCGGGGCCTTCCTCGGCTGGGCGCTGGTGCGGGCCTCGGACAGCGCGGGGACGGGCTCGTTCGCGATACCGCCGGGGCAGCTCGCGGTGGTGCTGGCAGCCGGACTGCTGGCCGGTGCGGTGGCCGGCCTCCGTCCGGCGGGGCGGGCGGCGCGGCTGGACGTGCTCCGGGCGATCGCGACGGAGTGAGACGACGTGAAGCGGAGTAACCGCAGCGGACATGGAGGAGTGGGGCGACCGGATGGCCTGAAGCGGACGCCCGGAGGCGCGCGGGACAGGCGACAGGGGCAGGAGACGGCCGGCAGAAGGCGGTAGGCATGAAGCGCTGGACGCGGGGCAGGTGCGGGCGGGTGCAGGGGCCGGCCGCACCCGCCGTGGACGTCGACCCGGAGGCCTCAGGGCGCTAGGACCTCAAGCCGCGACCTCAAGCCGCGGCCTCAAGCCGCGACCTCCAGCCGCGACCTCCAGCCGCGACCCCAAGCCGCGACCCCAAGCCGCGACCCCAAGCCGAGGCCCCAAGTCGAGGCCCCAGGGCCCCAGGACCTCACCCGTCCTGCGGGAACACCTGCCGCAGCAGCGGGTCCGGCAGGCCGCGGCGGTGCCACTCGCGCGGGTAGCCGAGCGAGACCTCCTCGAACCGGACACCGTCGTAGTTGGTCACCCGGGGGATGTGCAGATGCCCGTAGATCATCGCGGCGGTGTTGAAGCGGCGGTGCCAGTCGGCCGTCAGCTCGGTGCCGCACCACTGGGCGAACTCCGGGTACCAGAGAACCTCGGTGGGGTGACGGACCAGCGGATAGTGGTTGACCAGGACCAGCGGCAGCTCGGGGTCGTGGGCCGCGAGCCGCTCCTCGGTGATCCGGACACGCTCCCGGCACCAGGAGTCGAGATCGGGGAACGGGTCCGGGTGGAGCATCCGCTCGTCCGCGCAGACCACGCCGCTGCTGTAGGCGGCCGCCAGGGACTCTTCCTTGGTGGTCGTCCCCGGCGCACGGAAGGAGTAGTCGTACAGCAGGAACAGCGGGGCGATGGCGACCGGCCCGCCGGCGCCCTCCCAGACCGGGTACGGGTCCTCGGGGGTCACGACACCGAGGCGGCGGCAGAGTTCCACCAGGTGCTCGTAGCGGGCGACGCCGCGCAGCTGCACCGGGTCGTCGGGGTGGGTCCACAGCTCGTGGTTGCCGGGGGCCCAGATCACGCGGGCGAAGCGTTCGGCGAGCAGGCCGAGGCTCCACTCGATGGAGGTGGTGAGTTCGGCGATGTCACCGGCGACGATCAGCCAGTCGTCGGGGGAGTCGGGCTCCAGCTTCTCGACCAGGTCACGGTTCTCCTGGTAGGAGACGTGGAGGTCGCTCACGGCGACCAGCCTGCCTGCCCGTCCGGGGCCTCCGGACCCTCCCATCCGTCCCGACTGCGCGTCACTCTGGTACTCGGTCGTCACTCCAGCCCCCATACAGTCACCCGGCCGATAGCGCCACAGTACGGGGACGGACTGGCGTGGCGCCGCAGATTGGCTGGATCGGTCGTTCGAGTGGCCCGGTTCCGGCCCTGGCCGGACGGTGCTCGGGGCGGCCGACCCGGTGCCGTCTCAGGTGCCGATCTGCCAGAGCACGCCGTGGTCGGCGGCAGTGGTGACGAAGAGGACGGCCAGGGCGGCGACGCCGAGCACCAGGCCCAGGACGGCGCGCCCACGGCGGCGGGTGCCCCGCACGAGGGCGAGCGTGGCCAGGATGATGGCGAGCGGCCCCAGGACGATGTTGAAGAGCAGCAGGCCGGGCAGGCCGAGCAGGAAGGAGGCGACGGCCAGGTTGTCGGCCTCGGCGATGGTGTGACGGCGCGTCGTCCTGGTGGCGGTGCTCGTGGCAGCGCTCGTGGCGGCGCTCGTGGTGTTGCTGGTGGCGGTGCGTGTTGCGGTGCTGGTTGCGGTGCGCGTGGCGGTGCTCATGATGGCGGCGAGTCCTTCCGAAGAGGCGCGGCGGCCGGAGGGTGAGACGGCCGAAGAGCAGGGGCGTGCCGGCTCAGCGCTGCCGCAGGCGGGCGATGCCCTCGCGGGCGCCGAACGCGAGCAGCCAGGCGGTGATGGCGGCGGAGGCGGTGAGGAAGACCGGGAGCGTGGTGTGGGCGGCGGCGCCGACGAGGACGCCCATGGCGACCAGGGCGGTGAGCAGGATCATGGCGGGCCCTTCCGGCAGCAGGCGGTGTGAGCAGGTCGTGCGAAATCAGCGGTGCGAACGGGCGGTTCCGCACCGGCGGTGCGGAACTTTGGGTTTACAAGTGTTCGCTGAATCCTCGGCCACTCTACGCCCGACTGGCCAATTTCGGCAAACACTTGTTTACTGAATGACGTGAGTCACACCGTGGGGGCCAGACAGGCCCAGAAGCAGCAGAGTCGGCGCGCGTTGCTGGATGCGGGGTTGGGCCTGCTGGCCGACCAGAACCTGGCGAGCCTCGGCGTGCGCGAGGTCACCCGCGCCGCCGGGCTCTCACCGGCCGCGTTCTACCGTCACTTCCCGGACCTCGCCGCGCTCGGTGTGGCGCTGGTCGAGGAGTCGCTCGCCAGCCTCCACGTGATGGTCCGTTCGGTGCTCGCCGGGGAGGGCGGGGCCGAGAAGCTGATCGACCGGACGGTGGACGTCATCGAGCAGCACGTCCGCGAACACCGCGCGCATGTGCGCTTCCTTTCGCGCGAGCGGCACGGGGGCGTGCGTCAGGTGCGGGAGGCGATCGACGCCGAACTGGGGCGGTTCGCCGAGGAGGTGGGCGCGGCGCTCGCGCTCCAGCCGGTGTCGCAGGGGTGGAGCCGGGAGGATCTGCGGATGCTGGCCGAGCTGTACGTCGACCACATGGTTTCCACGGCCGCCGCCTTTCTCGAGGCCCAGGAGGTCGACCCGGCCCGCGAGCGGCGCATCGCCGCCACCGCCCGGCTCCAGCTGAGGCTGATCAGCCTCGGTCGTCGCCACTGGCAAGGTGGCTGAAGGCAGTTGAGGTGGCCGGGGGCCGCGACTGCGCGGCCTCTCCGTTGTGGGCGGACTCTTGACATCACGTCATGTCCGCGCCAGCTTTGGGTGCACCCCCACAACGAGAGGTCTCTCATGAAGAAGCCGCTCATAGGCATGCTCACCACGCTCCTGCTCGCCGGGGCCACCGCCCTCGCCGGAGCCCCCACCGCATCCGCAGCCTCCGCCCAAGCCGCGGCCCCCGCCGAAGCCGCCGCCGTAACGACCGCGGCCACAGCAACCGCTGCCGACGGCGCTGCCGAAGGCACTGCCGCCGACAGCTTCACCGCGCAGGCACAGGCCGCCGCTGCCGTGAACTTCGCCGGCACGGTGGCCCTCAGCAACTGTTCCGGTTCGCTGGTCCGGCTCCCCGGCTCCGCCGCCACCGACCCTGCGCTCGTCCTCTCGAATGGCCACTGCCTGGAGAGCGGCTTCCCCGGCCCGGGTGAGGTCGTGGTCAACCAGGCGTCCAGCCGCACCTTCTCGCTGCTCAACTCCACCGGTGGCAAGGCCGCGACGCTGCGCGCGACCAAGGTGGTCTACGGGACCATGACCGACACCGATGTGTCGATCTACCAGCTGAACACCACCTACGCCTCGATCCAGTCGCGCTACGGGATCGCCCCGCTGACCATCGCGGCGGGCCACCCGGTGCAGGGCACCTCGATCAAGGTGGTCTCCGGCTACTGGAAGAAGATCTACTCCTGCTCGGTCGACGGCTTCGTCTACCGGCTGAAGGAGGGCTCCTGGACCTGGAAGGACTCGGTCCGCTACACCTCCAGCTGCAACACCATCGGCGGCACCTCCGGTTCGCCCGTGGTCGACGTCAGCACCGGCCAGGTCGTCGCCGTGAACAACACCGGCAACGAGGACGGCCAGCGCTGCACCGACAACAACCCGTGCGAGGTGGACCAGAACGGCGTGGTGACCGTCCGGCAGGGCATCAACTACGCCCAGGAGACCTACGGCATCCCGGCCTGTTTCGCGGCCGGCAACCGCCTCGACCTCACTCTGCCCGGCTGCACCCTGCCGCGCCCCTGACCAGCACATCTTTTCCCGGTGGGCCATCCGCGATCGGCGGGTGGCCCACTCGGCCGTCTACCGGACGGCCGTCCGACCGGCAGCCGGCCACCGGCTGCCGGAGAGTGTCGAACAGTTCCGTTGACCCGATGGAGAGTTGATGTCCACCAAGCTCAGAAGGCTGCTGGTCGCCGTTCTGCTGATACCCATGCTCGGCCTCGGCCTGGCGACGCCCGCGTTCGCGCAGGGGGAGCCCGGCAGCCCGGATGCCCGCGGCGGGTCCTCGGTCGCCGACGACGCCTCGGCCGACATCAAGGACCGCCTGGCGGCGATCCCCGGGATGACCGTCACCGAGGAGAAGCCCACCGACGCCGACCACCGCTACTTCCTGCTCACCTACACCCAGCCGATCGACCACTTCCGCCCGTGGTTGGGCACCTTCCAGCAGCGGCTGAGCGTGCTGCACCGGGGTTTCGACCGCCCGACGGTCTTCTACACCAACGGCTACACCCTGGGTACCACCCCGTCGCGCACCGAGCCGACCCGGCTGACCGACGGTAACCAGGTCTCCATCGAGTACCGGTACTTCACGCCGTCGCGCCCGGAGCCCGCCGACTGGACCAAGGCCGGCATCGAGCAGGCGGCCACCGACTCGCACCGGATCATCACCGCGCTCAAGCGGATCTACCACCGTGCGTGGCTCTCCACCGGGGCCAGCAAGGGCGGCATGTCCTCCACCTACCACCGCCGCTTCTTCCCGGAGGACGTGGACGGCACCATCGCCTACGTCGCGCCGAACGACGTCGACAACCGCGAGGACTCCGCGTACACGGAGTTCTTCGAGAACGTCGGCACCCCGCAGTGCCGTGCGGCGCTGGACGCCGCCCAGCGTGAGCTGCTGGTCCGCCGCGACCGGCTGGAGGCCCGCTACGTGGCCGACAACGCCGCCGCCGGCTCGACCTTCACCACCACCGGCAGTGCCGACCGGGCGTACGAGGCGGGCGTGCTCGACGTGGTCTGGGCGTTCTGGCAGTACAGCACCCAGGCGGACTGCGCCAGCGTCCCGCCGGGGGCCGCCGCCACCGACGACCAGCTGTACGCGTGGTTCGACGCCCAGTCCGGCATCACCGGCAACAGCGACCAGTCGCTCGCCAAGTACACCGCGTACTACTACCAGGCGGGCACCCAGCTGGGCTCGCCCACCTTCGAGGTCCCGCACCTCAAGGGGCTGCAGCACTACGACTTCAAGGAGCTGTACTCGCCGCGCACCTACGTGCCGAAGAGCATCCCGATGCGCTTCGACCCGTCCGCGATGCGTGACATCGACCGCTGGGTGAAGCACTCGGCCGAGCGGATCATCTTCGTCTACGGGCAGAACGACCCGTGGGGCGCCGAGCCGTTCCGACTGGGCTGGGGCAGTGAGGACAGCTACGTCTACACCGTGCCCGGCGGCAACCACGGCTCCAACATCGGCAAGCTGCCGGCGGCGGAGTCGGCCGAGGCCACCGCGAAGGTGCTGGAGTGGGCCGGCCTGGCCGACCCGGCGGCGGCCCGCTCGCTCGCCCAGTCGCACCAGATCCCGCCGTTCGGCCCGCTGGACGAGGAGGGCCTGAAGCTGGAGCACAACCGCCTCTAGCGGCGGCCGGGCCACCACGGCCTCCGGCGGGCGGTGGCAACGTCACCGCCCGCAACGGGCCGGGCCCAGATCGCCCGTAACAGCCGCCCGTGACAGCCGCCCGCGACAGCGGCACGCACGGTCCACGAGGGGCCCTCCGCCCGGCAAAGCACCGGCGGATGGCCCCTTCGCGCGGGCGTGCGGCCGGCCGGGGAAACAATGCCGCGCACCCCCTCCCCGAAGCAGTGAATCGATGCTTCAATGCTTCCGTGGCCTACCGACGCACGCCCGCCGTACAAGCCCGCCTGGACGCCCAACGTGAGGCGGTGCTCCAGGCCGCGGTCCTGCTGCTCGCCGAGCGCGGCTACCGCGGCTGCTCGATGGCCGCCGTCGCGGATCGCGCCGGGATCGCCACCGGCAGCCTCTACCAGCACTTCGCCAACAAGGCCGAGCTGTCCGTCGAGCTGTTCCGCCGGGTGGTCACCCGCGAGATCGCCGCCGTCAACGAGGCCGTCGCCCGCCGCGAGACCCCGCTGCAGCGGATCGCCGCCGTCGTCGAGACCTTCGCCGCCCGCGCCCTGCGCGCGCCTCGGCTCGCCTACGTGCTGCTGGTCGAACCGGCCGACGCCGTCGTGGACGCCGAACGCCTGGTGTTCCGCCGGGCGTTCCGCGACGTGATCGCCACCGAGATCGCCGCCGCCGTGGCGGCCGGCCGGCTGCCCCGGCAGGACCCGGAGCTGACGGCCGCCGGCATCGTCGGCGCGGTCGGCGAGGCCCTGGCCGGCCCGCTCGCCGAGGCCCACGCACCCGCTACCGGGGATACCCCGCCCGAGGTGGTCCCCGCCCTGGTCTCCTTCACCCTGCGTGCCCTGGGAGGACGCGATGACAGCGACGCATGAGGTCACCAACCAGGTGCCCCTGCCGTACGGACACGACACCGCCGCCGACCCGGCGCTGCTCGCCGCCCTGCACCGGGCCGGCGCCGGCTGGGCCGAGCCGGAGCTGCACGAGCTGGGCCGGCTGGCCGGCTCCGAACAGGCCGCCGAGTGGGGCCGGTTGGCCAACGAGAACCCGCCCGTGCTACGCACCCACGACCGCTTCGGCCACCGGATCGACGAGGTCGAGTTCCACCCCGCCTGGCACGAGCTGATGCGCACCGCCGTCGGCCACGGCCTGCACGCCGCGCCCTGGCGGGACGACCGGCCCGGCGCGCACGCCGCCCGCGCGGCCAAGTTCTTCGTCTGGGGCCAGGTCGAGGCCGGCCACACCTGCCCGGTCTCGATGACGTACGCCGCCGTCCCCGCCCTGCGCGCCACCCCCGCCCTCGCGGCCGAGTTGGAGCCGCTGCTGGCCGCCACCGAGTACGACTTCGGGCTGCGCGAGCCGCACGGAAAGCGCGGGCTGATCGCCGGCATGTCGATGACCGAGAAGCAGGGCGGCTCGGACGTCCGCACCAACACCACCACCGCGACCCCGCACGCGGACGGCACCTACCGGCTGACCGGGCACAAGTGGTTCACCTCGGCGCCGATGTCGGACCTCTTCCTGACGCTGGCCCAGGCGCCGGGTGGGCTCAGCTGTTTCATGCTGCCGCGCATCCTCCCGGACGGCGGCCGAAACCGCCTCCACCTCCAGCGGCTCAAGGACAAGCTGGGCAACAAGTCCAACGCCTCCGCCGAGATCGAGTACGACGGCGCGGTCGGCTGGCTGGTCGGCGAGGAGGGCCGGGGCGTCCCGACCATCATCGAGATGGTCAACATGACCCGCCTCGACTGCACCGTCGGTGCCGCCTCCGGCATGCGCCTCGGCGCCACCAGGGCCGTCCACCACGCCGTCCACCGCCACGCTTTCGGCCGGGCGCTGGTCGACCAGCCGCTGATGCGCAACGTGCTCGCCGACCTGGTGGTGGAGTCCGAGGCGGCCACCATCGTCGCGATGCGGCTCGCCCAGGCCACCGACCTCGCCCTCGCCGGGGACGAGTCCGAGACGCTGGTGCGGCGCCTGGGGCTGGCCGTCACCAAGTACTGGGTCTGCAAGCGCGGTCCGGCGCACGCGGCGGAGGCACTGGAGTGCCTCGGCGGCAACGGCTACGTCGAGGAGTCCGGCATGCCCCGGCTCTACCGGGAGGCGCCGCTGGTCTCGATCTGGGAGGGCTCCGGCAACGTCGCCGCCCTGGACGCGCTGCGCGCCATGGCCAAGCGGCCGGACACCGTCGAGGCCTTCCTCGGCGAGCTGGACGCGGCCGCCGGCGCGGACCGCCGGCTCGATGCCGCCGTCGCCGGACTCCGCAAGCAGCTCGCCGACCTGAGCGACGTGGAGTTCCGGACACGCCGGCTGGTCGAGTCGATGGCGCTGGCCTTCCAGGGCTCGCTGCTGGTCCGCCACGGCGACCCGGCGGTGGCGGATGCCTTCTGCGCCTCCCGCCTCGGGGGTGACCACGGCGCCGCCTTCGGCACGCTGCCCTCCGGCCTCGACGCCGGGGCGATCATCGACCGCGCCCGCCCGGTGCCCGCATGAGCGACGACGAGGTGGCGGACGTCCGAGGCTTCTGGCAGGGCCTCGGTCTGCCCGGCCTGATCGACGTGCACACCCACTTCATGCCGAAGAACGTCCTCGACAAGGTGTGGGCGTACTTCGACGCGGCCGGCCCGCTCGTCAACCGTCCCTGGCCGATCACCTACCGCCAGGCCGAGGCCGAACGCGTCGAGCGCCTGCGGGAGTTCGGCGTCCGGGCGTTCACGTCCATGCTGTACCCGCACAAGCCCGGCATGGCCGCCTGGCTGAACGCCTGGGCCGCCGACTTCGCCGCCCGCACCCCGGACTGCCTGCACACCGCGACCTTCTTCGCCGAGCCCGAGGCGCCCTCCTACGTGGCGCGGGCGATCGAGGACGGTGCCCGGGTGTTCAAGGCACACCTCCAGGTCGGCGGCTACGACCCGACGGACCGCCGGCTGGACGAGGTCTGGGGGCTGCTCGCGGAGACCGGCACCCCGGTGGTCAGCCACTGCGGATCCGGCCCGGTGGCGGGCAAGTTCACCGGCCCCGGCCCGATCGGCGAGGTGTTGGACCGACACCCCGGGCTGGTCCTGGTGGTCGCCCACCTCGGCATGTCCGAGTACCGCGACTTCCTCGACCTCGCCGAGAGACACCCGTCCGTCCGGCTGGACACCACCATGGCGTTCACCGACTTCGTCGAGGCGGACGATCCGTTCCCACGCGCCGAACTGCCGCGCCTGCGCGTCCTCCAGGACCGCGTCCTGCTCGGCAGCGACTTCCCCAACATCCCGTACCGGTACATGCACCAGCTGGAGGCGCTGGACCGGCTGGGCCTGGGGGAGGAGTGGCTTCGCGCGGTCTGCCACGACAACGCGGCCACGCTGTTCGGCCTGGCCGCCTGCTGAGGCGGGCACGGTCACGCAGTTCGGCCTCCCCGGCCGCTGACGCCGGCACCGCCATGCTGTTCGGTCCGTGTGGTCGCTGACGCCGGCGGTCACCCGACCGGACGCAGCAGCCTCAGCACGTCCCCGTGCAGCCCGGGCGCGGCGGCGAGGAAGCTGTCGGAGCCGGCCGTCCAGGCCGCCCCGGCGGCGTCCGTCACCGTCGCGCCCGCCTCGGTCGCGATCAGCGCCCCCGGCAGCAGGTTGCCCGCGTCCGCCCCGTACTCCCAGAACAGCGTCAGCTGCCCCGATCCGACCTGGGCGACCTGCAGTGACGTCGGCCCGAGGTTGCGGACCGCCAGCACCGAGCCCAACACCGCCGTCAGCGACTCGCCCGCTCGGCGCAGCGCCACCGGGTCCGCGGCCACCAGCGGTGGCTGGCTGGTCCCGGCGACGGCCACCGGCAGCTCGCGCTCCGGCGGTGCGACGGGCCGCCCGTCGAGCTCGGCGCCACCGCCCCGCACCGCGCGGTACGTCCGCCCGCCGAGCTCCGGCGCGTGCACCACGGCCAGCACCGCGGCACCGTCCCGGAGCAGGGTGGCGGTGACCGCCCACTGCTGCTGGCCGAGCAGGTACTGCACGGCGCCGTCGGTGGCGTCGCAGAGCCACCACTCGCCCTCGGCCGGCACCGCGCCCTCCAGTTCGTCCGTCACCCAGCCGGCCTGCGGGCGCAGTTCGCCCAGCCGTGCCCGCAGGTGGGCGGCGGCCGGGCCGTCCAGCTCGGCGAAGTGTGCCATCGCCTCCGCGACCGTCCGCGCGGGGGTGGGCTCGGCCGGGCGCGCCGCCGCCAGCCGCGCGCCGACCTCCCGCACCGCCGCCTCGACCCCGGGCAGCAGCTCCCTCAGCTCCTGGACCTCGTCGTTCATCGCTTCTCCTGTCCTGTCCGCCGCGGGCCGGTAGCGGGATCTTCCGGCCGCCCGGGACAAGGAGTACCGTCATTGCTGTCGAACAGGACGGCACAGCGGCCATTACTGACGGGGATCGGACTTCATGGACCTCTCGACTGCTGATCCGGACACGGCCCTGGACACTCTGGACCGCCGTCTGGTCTGCGCCCTGCAGGTCGACGGCCGGGCCGAGACCGGCCGGATCGCCGAGGTGCTCGGTGTTTCCGCCCGGACCGTCACCCGCCGGCTGGCCAGGATGCAGCAGGCCGGTCTGCTGCGCGTGGTCCGGATGCCCGATGTCGAGGACGCCGCCGTCGGCGCGCTGCTGCTGCGGGTCCGGGTGCTGCGCGGCAAGGTCGACACCATCGCGCAGGCCCTGGCGGACCGTCCGGACGTCCCGTTCGTCGACGTCATGCTCGGCGGCCAGGAGGTCGGCGCGGTGATGCTGGGCGACGCCGGCTCCCGGGACCGGCTGCTGTACGGGCAGCTGCCCGCCACCGCGGCGGTCACCGAGACCACCACGTACGCGGTACTGCACGCCTTCTCCGACGCGGGGCGGTGGCAGGCCGGCTACCTGGACGAGGCCGAGGTGGTCGCGCTGACTCCTGCGGCCCCGGCGCCGCCCGCCGACGGCCCCCGGGAGAGGTCCCCGCTCGACGCGCTCGACCGGGCCCTGCTCGCCCGCCTCTCCGTCGACGCCCGGCAGTCCCACGCCGCCCTGGCGGCGGCCGTCGGCGCGCCGGAATCGACCGTCCGCCGCCGGCTGCACCGGCTCACCGCAGCCGGTCTGCTCCGCACCCACGCCACCGTCGACCCACGGCTGCTGGGCATGGCCGTGGACGCCAACCTCTGGCTGGACGTCCCGCCGGGCCGGCTCGCCGAGGTCGGTACGGCGCTGGCCCGCCATCCCCAGGTGCACGGGGTCTTCGCCACCAGCGGCCCGGCCAACCTGATGGCCACCCTGTTCTGTGCGGACCACGGCGGTCTCTACCGCTTCCTCACCGGGACCCTCGGCCCGCTCGGCGTCGACCGCGCCGAGACGGCCATCGTCGCCCGCGCGGTCAAACGGGCGGGCGTCCCGTTGCACCGCCCGCGCCCACGGCCCTGACCCGGTCCCGACCCGAACCTGCGGCGCTTCCTCGCACCCGACGCGGTGGTCAGCGGCGGCAACGGCCTCGCCTAGCTGGCCTTCTCCGGGCCGTGGCGACCTGCCGGGTGCCGGCGGATCCACCCCGGTCGAGCCGGGCGCCGTCCGCCCGTCGCCGTACCGGCCTCGATCCCCGCGGTCGTCATGGCAGGACCGTACCGGGTGGGCCGTTCCGGCCGGTCAGGCGCCGCTGGTCGAGCCCGGCCGGATGATCATCAGCACCACGACCACCGCCCAGAGCAGGTTGAAGACGCCGGCGGTCATCGGCAGCAGCCGCAGGCCCTGAACGGCCTTGCCGTGCTCCGGGGCCCCGCCGTCGAGGTCGAGCGCGTCCACCGCCGCCTGCTGGGCGGGGAGCACGAAGAGCAGCAGGGAGAGCGCGGCGAGTGCGGTGAGCACCATCGAGACGATCAGCCAGGACTGCCCGAGCACGTCCATCACCTGGGCGACACCGATGCCCATCACCGGGACGGCTATCCCCAGCAGCGCGTAGACCTGGGTGATCCGGTGCAGCAGGCGCAGGGTGCCCGCCTCGGCGGCCCGGTCGGGTCCGCCGGCCAGAGCGGCCTTCGCCCGGCGCGGGAACATGCTGACGGCCACCGCCACCGGGCCGATGAACAGCACCGAGGCGAGGACGTGCAGGCTCAGCAGGAACTTGGCCATGGCGGGGGCACCCCTTGATCCAACGGGGGCTGCGTGCCGGGGACGCGGCGCGGGCAGCCGGGGCGTCCGGTTTCCGTGCCCCGAGCAGGCACGCTAACACCGCTTATCCGGGGCGCCGCCGGTCGGGTCGGGCCTCCGGTCGGGCTCGGTCAGCCGGCCGGCGGCGCCAGCAGCACGACCCGCGGCGCCGCGGTGCTCACGGCCGAGACGGCCGCCCCGTGCGCGGCGTCGGTCCAGTCGAGCAGATGCAGGTCCTGGTAGCGGCTGCGCAGCGGCCCGTCCGCCGGGACGTCGAGCGGCAGGGCGGAGAGATCGACGGCGGAGAGCCCGTCCAGGCTGGTCCGCCCGAGCTTGATCAGCGACTCCTTCCGCACCCACTGCCGCAGGAACGCCACCCCCGGCTCCGGGTGCGCCTCGACCAGCCGCAGCTCCGCCGGGGCGAGCACCCGCCGGGCGACCTCGGGGAGCGCGCCGCCGCGCGTGGCCAGTTCGACGTCCACGCCGATCGGCTGGTGTCCGGCGGCGGCCGCGATGACGCCGTGGGTGTGCGAGAGGCTGACGTGGACGTCCGGGTGGTCCGGCAGGTACGGGCGGCCGTGGTCGGCCTTTCCGCAGTCGGGGCAGTTCTGGGCCAGCGTCAGCCCGGCGGCCGGGACGCCGAGCAGGCGGGCGGCGCAGAGCCGGACCAGGATGTGCGCGGCGGTGAAGTCGGCCCGTCCGGAGTCGCGCCGGAACCGGGCGGCGCGCTCGCGCTCCAGCGCGGTGAGCAGGTGCTCGCCGGCCTCGGGATGCCGCAGCACGTCGGCACTGGCCGCGACGGCGGCGAGCGGGGCGTGCGGATCCTGGTCCTCGGAAGTCATGGTGCCAACCTAGCGGCGGCGCGGCCGGCGCGCGGTGACGGGCCCGGGTGGAGGAATCTCGGACCGCTCCTGAGGGCCTATAGGGTATGAATCATCCTATTTAGTGTTGGATGCACCGGATTGGCTGGAATCAACACAGGATCAACCGAACCACGGCAGGCTTCCCGGCCTGCCTTTTTCTCTGTGCGGAGGAAATGTGTCGATGGGTCAGGGCACCGGTGCGCCGGATCACCGGACGACCGCCACGAAGAGAGCGCCGGAGGCCCGCAGGCGCCGCGCCGTCCGGGTGGCGGTGGCCACCGTCGTCGCGGCGCTGCCGCTGGCCGCCGTGCTGACGGTCGGTGCGGCCGCACCGCTCGCGCCGCCGCTCGGCGCCTGCACCGGGCCCGACTGTCCGGCCGTCTGGCCGTCGCCGCCGCACAACGGCGACTTCGCCGGCCGGGACGCCACGATCAACGTCTTCACCGGCGGCGACTACACCGTGAACGGCCGGGCCGTGGAGGCCGAGGGCAAGATCGTCGCCCTCGGCGACCTCACCATCGACAGGAGTCAGGGCGGCGGCGGCTTCAACATGGGTGTGGTGGGCGTCGGTTCGCGCGTCGTGCCGCCCGACGGAAGTGACTTCGTCACCGTCGGCGGCAACGTGGACGTCAAGACCGGCAACCGGCTCCTCATCGGCGGCAGCGACTCCAAGGGTCAGGCCTTCGGCAACCTGCGGTACGCGGGCACGCTATCCGGCACCGTCAACATCGACCCGACCGGCCGGGCGATCAAGGATGCGGACGCCGCCGCGCCCTACCGGTCGGTGCTCACCCGGATCGAGGAGATTTCCTCCTGTGTCGCCAGGGCGACCGCCACCGGCACGGTCGCGGTGACCAACAGCGAGGCGACCTTCACCGGTGACGGGACCAGCATGAAGCAGGTCTTCAACGTCACTCGGAACCTGGGTTCGGCCACCCGGCAGATCGGACTGGTCTTCGCCCACATCCCGGCCGGCGCCACCGTGGTCGTCAACGTTCTGCCGGACGACGCGATCGTCAACACCTACACCGGCACCGGCCTGGCGGGCGACCAGACCACCGAGATGCGGTCCAGGCTGATGTGGAACTTCCCCACGTCGACCAATGCGCGCATCCTCGGCAGCGCGCAGTTCCAGGGCTCGGTCATGGCGGGCAACGTCGGCGGCACCACCACGATCGCCCTCCCCGGCCTCAACGGGCGGGTGTACCTGGCGGGCAACCTGATCCAGACCGGCACCGGCGGCTACGAGATCCACAGCTACCCGTTCGACGGGGACCTCCCGGACTGCGTCGTGACGCCGAGCCCGTCACCGACGTCGCCGAGCCCCTCGCCCACCTCACCGTCCCCCACCTCACCGTCCCCGACGTCACCCACTTCCACCTCGCCGTCCCCGACGTCTCCGACTCCCACCTCGCCGTCCCCCACCTCGCCGTCCCCCACCTCGCCTGCGCCGACCTGGTCGAGCGCCGCGCCGACCAGCCCGACCGTGCACCCGACCAGCCACCACCCCACGAGCCACCACCCCACCGGCCATCAGCCGACCAACGGCACGTCGACCGGCGGCAGTGGTGAGCTGCCGTCGACCGGCGCGGGCAACGCCCCGGTCGTCCTCGGCCTGGCCGGGGTCGGGGTGCTGGGTCTCGGCGGTCTCGCCGTCCTGGCCGCCCGCCGGCGCGGACGCCACAGCTGACCGCTGCAGCTGCGCGTCGCGGCTGAACGCCGTCACGCCGCTCGCTGCAGCTGAGCGTCACAGCCGAACGCCGTCAGGCCGCCCGCTCACCCGAGCGGGCGGCCTGACGCGTCGTGGGGTTGCGCTCATCGCGTCGGGTAGTCCGCCAGCCCCGTCCCCAGCAGGTTGAAGGCCACCTCGACCGCCGCCGTCACCCGGGTGCGGACGGTCCCGGTCGGCTCGCCGGCCACGATGCCGCGCCGGATCTCCGCCATCACCGCCCGGTGCGCCCCCGCGACGGCGCCGGCGAGCACCCGCGGCAGGGGGTCGTCCGGGTCGGCTCCCGACTCCGCGGCCAGTGCCGCCGCGAGCGCCGCCTCGGCGCGTTCGCCCAGCTCCAGCAGCCGGGCCCGCAGGGCCGGGCTCTCCGCGACCACCCGCCAGAACACCACCGCCTCGGCGGTCAGCCCGTACGTCGGCTCGCCCGCCGCCAGTCCGGCCAGGAGGTCGGCCCGGACGGCGTCGACGGCGGACGTGCCCGACCGCCGCTCCCGCACCACGGTGGCCAGGCGGGCGACCACCTCCTCCTGCCGGTCGAAGAAGAGGTCCTCCTTGGTCGGGAAGTAGTTGAAGACCGTGTTGGCCGAGACCCCGGCCGCCCGGGCCACCTCGACCACGGTGACCTGGTCGAACCCGCGCTCGGCGAACAGGCCCATCGCCGTGTCGGCCAGCAGGGTCCGGGTCTGCTGCTTCTTGAGTTCGCGAAGTCCCATGGGAGGAATCATAGTGTCACGCTAAATTTGCAGTGACACCAAAAATATCGGCTACGGTGGCGGCATGACCTTCACCTTCGGCATCTACCCCGGCGGTCTGCTCGGCGACGACACCGGCGTGATCGAACCCGTCCGCCCCGACGACCCGGCCCTGATCGCCGCCGCTCTGCGGGAACTCCAGGGCGCGGCGCCCGCGTTCCTGGTGCGCGCCTACCGCCACCACCCCGAGGGGGTGCCCACCCCGGCCGAACCGGAGCGCTACGCGGTCGAGGGCCGCCGGCTCGACCTCGTCCTCCAGTTCCGCGAGCCGAGCGGGAGTCTGGACGGCTGGCTGGACTTCGTCCGGCGGACCGTCCGGACCGAGGGGCACCGGATCGCCCTCCTGCAGATCTGCGAGGAGCCCAACGTCGACCTGCCCGCGCTCGACGGCAGCACCCCCAATATCCGCCAGGCGTTGGTGCAGGGCGTGATCGCGGCCAAGGAGGAGGCGCTGGCCTGCGGTCACGACCTCGCCGTCGGCTTCAACGCGGCGCTGAACTTCGACCCGGCGGACACCTTCTGGCCGGAGCTCGGCGCCCTCGCCGACGAGCGTTTCCACCGCGCGCTCGACTACGTCGGCCTGGACTTCTTCCCCGACGTCTTCCGGCCCGTCCCGCCGGAGCGGCTGGCGGAGGTGGTCGCCGCGGTGCTCACCGGCTTCCGGCAGGACTCCCTCGCCAAGGCCGGCATCGGTCCGTCGGTGCCGGTCCGGATCTGCGAGCACGGCTGGCCCACCGGTCCGGACCGGAGCGAGCGGCGGCAGGCCGAGGTGGTGGAGGAGGTGGTCCGGACGGTCGCCGGTCTCGCCGCCGAACTCACCATCGAGGGCTATGCGTTCTTCAGTCTGCGGGACGCGGACAGTGCGGGCTCCGGGGCCTTCGACCGTTTCGGCCTGCTGCGGGACGACTACACCCGCAAGCCGGCCTTCGACGTGTACCGGCGGCTGGTCGAGGAGCTGACCTCGCCGTGACGGCAACGCGGGCTGTGGGTGTGGGTGGATCGCGGATCGCCGGCCAGGGGGCGCCTGGCCCGCGATCACTGATCCCGGCCCACCGGATCGACTCATCTGCTCGACCTCGCCGGCCCATGACCTGCTCGACGGTCGGGCCGGCCGTCCAGTCGCCGTCGACGGTGGGCTCGGCGCCGGTGACAGGGGAGGAGTCGTCGGGGGTCAGGTCACCTCGCCGCGCCGGGAGAAGCGTTCCTCCCGCCACTCGCCGCTCTCCAGCACCTCGGCCAGCTGCTGTGCCGCATCCCAGACGTCCGTGTACGACAGGTAGAGCGGGGTGAAGCCGAACCGCATGAGGTCCGGGGCGCGGAAGTCCCCGATGACCCCGCGCGCGATCAGCGCCTGCACCACCGGGTAGCCGTCGGCGTGCCGCAGTGCGACCTGGCTGCCGCGCCGGGCGTGCTCGCGCGGGGTCGCCACCTCGACCCCGTCCAGGCCCTCCGTCAGGTTGATGAACAGATCGGTCAGCGCCAGGCTCTTCGCCCGCACCGCGGCCAGGTCGGCCCGCTCCCAGACGTCCAGCGAGGACTCCAGCGCGGCCTGGCCGAGCAGCGAGGGCGAGCTGGTCAGGAAGCGGCCGATGCCCGCCTTCGGGTCGTACCCGGGCTCGAAGGCGAACGGGCGGGCGTGCCCGAACCAGCCGCTCAGCGGCTGCTCCGGCCCGGCCGCGAGGTGGCGCTCGGCCACGTACAGGAAGGCCGGCGAACCGGGGCCGCCGTTCAGGTACTTGTAGGTGCAGCCGACCGCGAAGTCGGCGCCGCTCGCGCCGAGCCCGACCGGCAGCGCACCCACCGAGTGGCAGACGTCCCAGATCATCAGGGCGCCCGCGGCCTGCACCCGGGCGGTGATCCCGGGCATGTCCAGCAGCTCGCCGGTGCGGTAGTCCACGTGGGAGAGGACGACGGCGGCGACGTCCCCGTCCAGGTGCCGGTCCAGCTCCTCCGGCGTGACCAGGACGCTGCGCGCGCCCTCGAACAGCCGGGTCACGCCCTCGGCGATGTAGAGGTCGGTCGGGAACGCCGCGCCGTCGCCGAGCACCGTGTGCCGGCCGGGGCGAAGCCGCAGTGCGGCCGTCAGCACCTTGAACAGGTTGACCGAGGTGGTGTCGCAGACCACCACCTCCGCCGGCCCGGCCCCGACCAGCGGGGCGATCCGGCGGCCCAGCCGGTAGGGCTGCTCGAACCAGCCGGCCTCGTTCCAGCTGCGGATCAGCTCCCGGCCCCACTCCTCCTCGACCACCTGCCGCACCCGCCCGGGGGTGCGGGCCGGCAGCGCGCCGAGGGAGTTCCCGTCCAGGTAGACGACCCCCTCCGGCAGCGCGAACTCCTTGCGGAACGCCGCCAGCGGGTCGACGGCGTCCAGCGCCGCGCAGTCCTCGCGCGTGATCATGCCCGGTCTCTCGCCCACTCTGTCGTCCATTCCTCTGGTCACATCTCGCCCGGTCGCGTCCGGCCCGTTCACAGCTCGTCCCGGACGGTCCACAGCTCGGGGAAGACGTCCTGCTCGGCGGCCTTGCGCAGCCAGGTCAGGCCGCTGGACCCGCCCGAGCCCGGCTTGGCGCCCATCGCCCGCTTGACCGCCGCCAGGTGCCGCTGGCGCCAGCGGGTCACCCGCTCGGCGACGTCCAGCAGCGCCTCGGCGAGCGGCTGCAGTGCCGCGTACCCGGGGTCCGTGTAGACCTGCCGCCAGGCCGCCTCCACCGCCGGGTCGGCGCGGTGCCGCTGCTCGGAGGGCTCGTGCGGCACGGCCAGCCCGCGCCGGGCGAGCAGGGCCAGCGCGTCGTCGTACAGGCCGGGGGAGCGCAGTGCCGCGCTCAGCTCGGCGTGCGTCTCCGGCACCTCGTCGTACATCCGCAGCAGGGCGGCGTTCTTGTTGCCGAGCAGGAACTCCAGGTGCAGGAAGGCCGAGGACTGGAAGCCCGAGGCCTCGCCGAACACCGAGCGGAACGCGTTGAACTCCTGCGGTGTCATGGTCGCCAGCAGGTCCCAGGACTCCGTCAGCACGTCCTGGACGTGGGTGCCGCGGCGCAGCGCGGCCAGCGCGGCCGGCAGGTCGTCCTCGCGGAGTGCCTGCTGGGCCAGCGTCCATTCGTGCCGCAGCAGGCCGAAAAGCAGCTCCATCACCTGGGTGGAGACGATGAACGACATCTCGGCCGGCACCTTGCTGCGCGGGTTCTGCAGGCTGTGCAGCTCGGCCAGCCGCACGTACCGGGCGTACGGGGTGCCGTGACCCGGTTCGCCGCCCGGGCCGAACGACAGGTTCGGTTTCTCCACCGCGTCGTGCCCCATCCCGATCCCTCCTGATGACCCGCACAGTTGCGGGGCCCCATTGTGCGGCGGCCACCACCCGCTCTTGAATGGGCTCCGGGCACCCCAACGGCACTCGGACTTGTCGTTCGAGAGGTCTTTCCGCCGATCTGCTTTATGATCGCGAAACGGCTGGATCCGGCCACACAACGCCCGCCGACCACGACCTTCCTGGAGCCGCCATGGACGCCGTCGACCGCCGCCTGCTCGCCGAGCTCCAGGCCGACGCCCGGCTCTCGTACAACGAACTCTCCCGCCGGGTGAGTCTCTCCGCACCCGCCGTCGCCGAACGGGTGCGCCGGCTGGAGGCCGACGGGGTGATCAGCGGCTACCACGCCCACGTCGACCCCGCACGGGCCGGGCTGCCGATCACCGCGCTGGTCCAGCTGCAGTGCTACGGCCCCCGCTGCGTGCTGCGCGACCCCGAGGTGGCCCGCTGGCCGGAGGTGCTCCAGCTGCACCGGGTGACCGGTGGCGCCTGCTGCGTGCTGCTGGTCGCCGTGCCCGCGATGGCCGACTTCGAGGCGCTGATCGACCGCCTCGGCGCCTACGGGCAGCCGGCCAGCTCGATGATCCTGTCCAGCCCGGTGCCCTGGCGCCCGGTCGTCGCCCCCTGAGCGGGCGGGTCCCGCACGGCGGCCCGACGGAACGTCAGGTCCGGCGGAGCGGTAGGTTCCTCGCCATGCCGAACGACGACCGTCACATCCTGCTGCTCTCCGGCAGCCTGCGCGCCGGCTCCACCAACGAGACGGTGCTGCGCACCGCCGCCGCGGTCGCGCACTCCACCGAGGGCGTCACCGCCACGTTCTACACCGGCCTGGCCGGACTGCCGCACTTCAACCCCGACGACGACACCGACCCGCTGCCCGCGCCGGTCACCGAACTGCGGGCCGCCATCGAGGCCGCCGACGCCCTGCTGATCTGCACCCCGGAGTACGCGGGCACGCTGCCCGGCTCGTTCAAGAACCTGCTCGACTGGACGGTCGGCGGCACCGAGATCTCGGACAAGCCGGCCGCCTGGATCACCGCCGCCGCCCCCGGCCGGGGCCAGGGCGCCGAGGCGACGCTGCGCACCGTACTCGGCTACACCGGCGCCGCCGTGCTGGACGAGGCCTGCGCACGGATCCCGCTGGACCGCTCGGGCGTCGGCCCGGACGGGCTGGCCACGGACCCGCTGGTCCGCGACCGGATCGGCGAGGTGCTGGCCCGCCTGGCGGCCGGCTGACCCCGGCCCTCCGCCGAAGGACCCCGGACCCTGCCGGCCGGGCTCAGTGCCCGTCCGGCAGGTGCAGGCCCAGCCCCGCCAGGCCGTTCAGGAACAGTTCCACCCCGACCGCCGCCAGCAGCAGGCCGAGCAGCCGGGAGAGCACCTCCAGCGAGGTCCGGTGGGTGCGCTGCATCAGCGGGGCGAGGGCCGCCACACAGAGGTAGTTGATCACCACGACGGCGATGTACGCCCCGGCGACGGTGGTCCGCCACCCCCAGTCGTCCTTGGTGAGCGAGCCGACCAGTACCGCGGTGACCGCCAGCGGGCTGGCGATGTACGGCAGGAGCAGCTCGCGGATGCCGTCCACCATCGGATTGGCCAGGTGTTCGTCCTCGTCGTCGCTGGCGCCGAGGTGGATGCCGAGGACCAGGGCGACGGCGTAGATGAAGAAGATCGCCCCGCCCGCCAGTTGCAGCGACTGGTCGCTGATGTGGAAGAGCGAGGTGACGGCGTCGGCGGTGTAGGCGAGCACCAGCCCGATGACGGCGGAGATCACCGTGGACCAGGCCGCCAGCCGCCGCAGCTCGCCGGTGGTGCGGCTGCCGGCCAGCCGGGCGAAAGACAGCAGGACCTTCGGCGGGCCCACGACGGCGAAGAAGGCGATGAAGGCGGTGCTCAGGTTGAAGACGAACATGGGCCAAGCATGGCCGTGCTGATCATCGTAGTTCGACCGCCACGCCCTCCGCGCGCAGCGTGACGAGGATCGCGTCGAAGTAGTCGAGCCGCCGCTCGCCGAGGAAGACCGTGCCGGTCAGGTGCCGGCGGGCGGTGCCGGCGTCCTGCCAGAGCAGGGTGAACGGGGGAGTGGGGCCGAACCCGCCGTGCAGGCAGTCGGCCAGCGCGTCGAGGTTCGAACCGTAGTAGCCCCCGGGCCCGTTCAGGGCGGCGCCGAGGGCGGTGTAGAACGCGGCGCGGTCGGTGACCCCGCGGCCGTCCAGCACGTAGGTGGGCCGTTCCGGCCGGGTGACGGTCATCCGTCCTCCATTCCTGCTCACCCCCGTTCGCCCGGGTATTCCCTCCCTCCTCGATATTCGCCCGGATGGCGGTCCCGGGTCGAACCGGCCCGCCCTTTCGGCTCCTATGGAAGCCGGATCACCCTCCGCTGGAACGAGGACTCGACATGTGTCTGAACCGTAAGGACCTGGGCCTGCTGGCCCTGCGCGGCGCCGTCGGCGGGGTGCTGATCGCACACGGCACCCAGAAGCTGTTCGGCTGGTTCGGTGGCGGCGGCCTGGAGGGCACTGCCCAGGCGATGGAGCAGATGGGCTTCCACCCGGGGCGGCGGAGCGCCATGGCCGCCGGCCTCGGCGAGGCGGGCGGCGGCGCCATGCTGGTGGCCGGGCTGGCCACGCCGGCGGCCGGTGCGGTGGTGGCCGGCACCATGGCGGGGGCGGTCGCGGTGCATGCGCCGGCTGGCTTCTTCATGATGTCCGGCGGCTACGAGTACCCGGCGTTCCTGGGCGCGACCGGGCTGGCGCTGGGCCTGGCCGGCCCGGGGCGGTACTCGCTGGACCACCTGACCGGCCACGCCTTCGACCGCCCGTGGGTGGGCATGCTCGCCTTCGCCGCCAGCGCGGCCTCCGCGTACGGCGTGGTGGCCCGCCGCCGGCACGCGGTGCGGCTGAGCGAGGAGCGGGCCGCCATGGAGGCGGAGGACCAGGAGGGCTCGGGCCTCTCCTGATCCCTGCCCGCTGCCGCGAGGCCTGATGGCCTGAACGCCGATCGCCGGTCGCCGGAAACCGCCCCCGTTCGCTCCCGTCCGGCGGCGTCCCGTGCGCGGGAAGTCGGACCGGCCGACTTCCCGCGCACCGGTCCTCCGGGAACGCCACTCCTCACCCGGACGAACCAGCCCTGCTGGCGGGTGGGGCCACCACCTCGGAGGGTGGTGCGGGAGGTGTGCCGGGCACCCCGGCGCCGGGCAGAATCGAGGACCCCCGATGGATCGCCAGCCGGACCGTCAGCCGGACCGCCGGCCGGACCGTCAGCCGCAGCACCGGCCGGACCGCCGGACGACAACCCCCCACCGGCCCACCGCCCTGGACCCGGACGCCCCCGTGGTCCGCCGCCCCCGTCGTGCGTTGGCCGGCGTGCTGGCGGCGGCCGTGCTCGGCGCGGCGGCCCTGGCCGGCTGCTCCTCGGGCAGCAAGGCGAGCAGCGTCGCCTCCTCGGCCGCCGGCGCGGTGGAGTCCGGCATCTCGGCGGCTGCCTCCGCTGCCGCCTCCGCCGCCGCCTCGGCGGTGGCCTCGGCCGCGGGCGGGCTCTCCTCGGCGGCCGCGTCGGCGGCCTCCTCGGCGGAGGCGGCGGCCTCCTCGGCGATCGCGGGGATCAAGGGCGGGCTGGACGCCAAGGGTGATGTCACCACGGGCGAGGTGAAGATCGACTCGGACGGCAAGGCCGAGGTGCCGCTCACCGTCACCAACCACGGGCAGCAGTCCGACCGGTACGTGATCCAGGTCAACTTCACCGACGGCTCCGGCAACGTGCTGGACGCGACGGTGGTGACCGTCGAGGACGTCGCGGCCGGGCAGAGTGCCCAGGCCACCGCGAAGAGCAACCGTGATCTCAGCGGCACGGTCAAGGCGGAGGTGGCCAGCGCCGTCCGTTACTGACGTCCGTCGCCGATCTGCGAGGCCCGTACGGAGCCGCAGGTCAGCGGGGGCCGGGCGGGAGCGGGTGAACCTTAAGGGCGGCTCAAGGCTCAACATCACCCCTTGACGGGGGAGTTGGTCTAGTCCATTTTAATCCCAGGTGCAGGGAGCCCCTGAACCGGCGTCAGCGGTCGAGGCCGCGGGCGCCGGTTCGGCATATCCCGGTGTCCGTCAGGCATGTTCCCGCTCGATTCCCTTCCTCAGTTCTGTCATGCCCTGGTCGTGCGGCCCCACCCCGTACGGACCCGCCGGGGCGGCGGAATCCCCCACAACCAGGAGTCACGCACCCATGCTCCGTTCACGTATCGAAAGGGCCGGGACCCCGGCTCAGGAGGGCGGCCGCCGCCGGCGCCCGAAGAGCCTGGCCGCCATCGCGGCCGGCACGACCGCCTCCCTGCTGCTCGGCGCGGGCCTCGCCCTCTCCGGCGGCGCCTCGGCCAACGCGGCCGTCACCAACTCCACCGGCGCGCCGGCCACCAGCGGTGGCATCAAGGTCGCCTACTTCGACCAGTGGTCGGTCTACGCGAACGCGTACTACCCGAAGACGATCCAGGACACCGGCGTGGCCGGGAAGCTGGACTACCTGATCTACTCGTTCGCCAACATCCACCCGAGCGACCTCGGCTGTTTCGAGGCCACCAAGGCCGCCAGCCAGGACGACAACAACCCGAACGCCGGTGACGGTGCGGGCGACGCGTTCGCCGACTACCAGAAGAGCTACGGCCCGGACGTGGCGGTCGACGGTGTCGGCGACGCCTGGGGCCAGCCGATCGCGGGCAACTTCAACCAGCTGAAGAAGCTGAAGGCGAAGAACCCCAACCTCAAGATCCTGATCTCGCTGGGCGGTTGGACCTACTCCAAGTACTTCTCGGCGGCGGCCGCCACGGACGCCTCGCGCAAGCACCTGGTCTCGTCCTGCATCGACATGTTCATCAAGGGCAACCTCCCGGCGGACGCCGGCTACGGCGGCCCGGGCTCGGCGGCCGGCATCTTCGACGGCATCGACATCGACTGGGAGTACCCGGGCGGCGGCGGCCACACCGGCAACATCTCCAGCCCGAACGACAAGCAGAACTTCACTCTGCTGCTGAAGGAGCTGCGCGAGCAGCTCGACGCCCAGGGCAAGGCCGACGGCAGGACCTACGCCACCGCGGCGGCGGTCGGCGCCGGCCAGGACAAGATCCGGAACGTGGAGACCGACAAGATCGGCCAGTACCTCACGTTCCTGGACATCATGACCTACGACATGCACGGTGCCTGGGACGCCAAGGGCCCGACCAACCACCAGGCCCCGCTCTACTCCGGCCCGGACGACCCGATGACCCCGGCCACGCCGGGCCACGGCAAGTACTCGGTCGACGCCGCGATCAAGGCGTACACCGCCGGCGACACCGACTACGGCATCCCCGGCGGCTTCCCCGCCAAGAAGATCAACGTGGGGATCCCGTTCTACTACCGCGGCTGGACCGGCGTTCAGAACAACGGCAAGAACGGCCTCTTCCAGCCCGCGACCGGCCCGGCCGCCGGCGCGGCGATGTCCGGCAACGTGCCCGGCATCCAGATGTACAAGGAGCTCGCGGGCTTCGTCGACAACCCGGCCAAGACCTTCTGGGACGACACGGCGAAGACCACGTACTTCTATGACGGCACCACCTTCTGGACCGGTGAGGACGCCCGCTCGATCCAGGCCAAGGTCGACTACGCCCACTGCAACGGTCTCGGCGGTTCCTTCGCCTTCTCGCTGTACGACCTGGGCACCAGGACCGCGCTGTTCGACAAGATGGTCGAGGCCACCAACGGCTCCGCCGCCGGCTGCCCGGCCGCGCCGACGCCCACCCCGACCGCGACCCCGACGGTGACCCCCACGCCGACCCCCACCGCGACGGCCACCCCGACCGCCACCGCGACCCCGACGGCGACCGCCACCCCGACCACCCCGGCCGGCTGCTCCGGCGCCCCGGCCTGGGACCCGGCCGCCACCTACGCCACCCCGACCAAGGTCTCCTGGAAGGGCCACTACTACACCAGCAAGTGGTGGACCAAGGGCGAGGACCCCACCACCACCGGCCAGTGGGGCGTCTGGACCGACAACGGCCCCTGCTGAACCATCCGAACGCCCGAGCGCATGACGGTCTGACGGACCCGCGCACCAACCACCCGCAGCACAGACGGTCCGGCCCGCCGGGGGAGCTCCCCCGGCGGGCCGGACCGTCCGCGGTCTCCCGGCGCTCAGGCCAGGTCGTCGGTGCGCCCGAGGGCGTCGGGCTGGGTCTCCTCGATCCGCCGCAGCATCCGGGCCAGCATGCCGGAGAGCACGGTGCGCTCCTCGCCGACGAGGTCCTGGAGCAGCACCTCCTCGAAGACGGCGGCCATCCGCATCGACTCCAGCCACTTGTCGCGGCCGTTCTCGGTCAGCTCGATGATCACCCGGACCCGGTTGGCCTCGTCGCGCTCCCGGGTGACGAGGTCCTCGGCGACCATCCGGTCGATCCGGTGGGTCATCGCGGCCGGGGTGAGCCCGAGCCGCTTGGCCAGCTCGCCCGGGCCCAGCTGGTAGGGGCTCCCGGCGACCACCAGGGCCTTGAGCACCTCCCACTCGGCGGAGGTGATTCCGAGCACAGTCAGCTGCCGGTCGTAGGCGACGCTCATCCGCCGGGCGACCCGGGAGAGGGTCTGCACGATGGTCTCCACCTGGGGGTCCACATCGGGGAATTCCCGCTGGTAGACGGCCACCTGCTCGGCGATGCCCAGCTCTCGGGCGGTGGCCGGCGCGGGCTTCTCTGCAGTCATGCGGACCAGTGTCGCATGCGGGGTGCACCCCTTAAGCCTTTGACTCCTGACTCTTCCGGTGCTAAGACTTTATATCGTCAGACTTTAGCTCTTAAATCTTCCGGACTTAAGAGTATCCAGCGAAACTCGGCTCGGTGAGCCGGGAGCGACCTCGAAGGGGTGTGCACGGTGACCGGCACGGTGAAGCAGCAGAGGCAGCAGCGTCATGGGGCGGGCGGCCCGCTGCGCCGCGTCCAGATCGGCAACGCGCTCAGTGCGTTCGGCAGCGGGTTCACGATGCCGTACATGTTCGTGTACGTGGACCAGGTGCGGGGGCTGGGCTCGCTGGCCGCCGGGATGGTGTTCACCGTCTTCGCGCTGGCCGCGCTCGCCGTCCTCCCGTTCACCGGCCGCGGCATCGACAAGTACGGCCCGCGCCCGGTGCTGCTGGCCGGCGCCGCGCTCGCCGCCACCGGCGCGTTCGCGTTCGGCCACGCCACCGGGACCCCGGCCCTGCTGGTCTCCTCGTTCCTGTTCGGCGCGGGGGTCACCACCTGCCAGCCGGCGCTCGCCACGATGATCGTCCGCTGCTCGACCCCCGCGACCCGCTCGCACGCCTTCGCGCTGCAGTTCACCCTGATCAACCTGGGGATGGGCATCGGCGCGCTGGTCGGCGGCCAGATCGTGGACGTCGCCGACCCGGCCAGCCTGACCCGGCTGTTCACCATCGAGGCGGCGACCTTCCTGGGCCTGGCCCTCGTCACCGGCACAGCCCGCATCCCGCATGCGGCCCCCGTCCTCGTCCAGGACCAGAAGGGCGGCCCGCAGGGCCTGCGTGCACTGGTCGCCGACAAGGCGATGCTGCGGCTCTGCGTGCTCGCCGGGCTGATCTTCTTCACCTGCTACGGCCAGTTCGAGTCCGGCGTCGCGGCCTTCGCCACCGACACCGTCGGTACCGCGCCCTCCACCCTGGGCATCGCCATCGGCGCCAACGCGCTGACCATCGTGGTGCTGCAGATGTTCATGGTGCGGATCACCGCCCGCCGCCGGCGCACCACCGCGATGGCCGCGGCCGGCGTGGTCTGGCTGGGCGCCTGGGCGATGGCCCTGGTCGCCGGCCTGATCCGGACCGAGACCATGGCCGCCACGGTCGCGATCGTCTCGATCTACGCCCTCTTCGGGGTCGGCGAGTCGCTGCTCGCCCCCACCATGGGCCCGATCGTCGCCGATCTCGCCCCGGCCCGGCTGCTCGGCACCTACAACTCCGGGTACGCCCTGGTGAAGCAGGTCGCGATCGCGGTCGGCCCGGCCGTCGGCGTGCTGCTGGTCGGCTCCGGCACCTGGCCGTTCTACCTCGCGGCGATGGCCGGCTCGACCCTGCTGATCGTCGCCCTGGCACTGAAGCTGCGGCCGTACCTCACCGCCGCCCAGGACAACGCGGCCCCGGTCGTGGTCCGCACCGCCCTGCCCGTCCGGGAGCTGCAGACCGCGGCGTGACCTGCCCTGAGCAGCGTCGCGACTGGGCCGTCAGGGTCACCTGGACGGCGCCCGTCGTGCTTGGATTCGTGACCACCGGCACATAGTGTCAGTGGCTGTTGACCGCCCGGCCCCGGCCGGCACAGGCGAGACAGGCGAATCGGCGAGGCTATGACGCAAGCGGCGCTCACGCACCCACCCGCACCACCAGCCCCCGCAGCCCCCGCACCGGCGCCGCGGGGGCTGCTGCGCTGGGCGGCCGACCGGGCCGGCTGGCTCGGGCCGATCGGCGTGGCGCTCTTCGCCGGGATCCTCCGGTTCTGGAACCTCGGCTACCCCAACGCCTTCGTCTTCGACGAGACGTACTACCCCAAGGACGCCTGGTCGCTGCTCCACCAGGGCTACGAGGGGACGTGGCCGGACAGCGCCAACGCCGACATCCTGGCCGTCCCGCAGCACATCCCGCTCACCGCCGCCCCCGAGTTCATCGCCCACCCGCCGCTCGGCAAGTGGGTGATCTCGATCGGCGAGGCGGCCTTCGGGCTGCACCCCTTCGGCTGGCGGTTCATGACCGCGCTGCTCGGCACCGTCACCGTGCTGATGCTGGCCCGGATCGGCCGCCGGCTCTTCGGCTCCACCCTGATCGGCTGCACCGCCGCCCTCCTGATGTCCGTCGACGGCCTCCAGCTGGTGATGAGCCGGGTCGGCCTGCTCGACGGCGTCCAGATGTTCTTCGTCCTCGCCGCCTTCGGCAGCCTGCTGGTCGACCGCGACCGCACCCGCGCGCGGCTGGCCGCCGTCCGCGACGCCTACGGCGGCGACACCGTCCGGCTCGGCCGGCGCCCCTGGCGGATCGCCGCCGGGGTGTTCCTCGGCGCCGCCTGCGCGGTCAAGTGGAACGGTGCCCCGGTGCTCGCCGCCTTCGGCCTGCTCACCGTCCTCTGGGACCAGTCCGGCCGCCGCTGGGCCGGCGCCCGCCGCCCCTGGCGCTCGATGCTGCGCCGGGACGCGCTGCCCGCCCTGCTCGCCATGGTGGGCTCGGCCCTGGTGGTGTACGTCGGCGCCTGGGCCGGCTGGCTCGCCGCCGGCGGCAAGTCCGGCGGCGGGTACGACCGGCACTGGGCCGACAGCCGGGCCGGCCTCTCCCCGGACAGCGTCCTCGGCGTCCCGCTGCCGCAGGTCCCGATGAGCTGGGTGCCCGCACCGCTGCGCAGCCTCTGGCACTACCACTCGCAGATGTACGACTTCAACACCGGGCTGAGCACCCCGCACACCTACCAGTCCAACCCGTTCAGCTGGCTGGTCCAGGGCCGTCCGGTCTCCATGTACTGGGAGCAGGTGCCGAACGGACAGCACGGCTGCACCGCGTCCGGCGGCTGCGCCGCGCAGATCCTCGGCCTCGGCACCCCGCTGCTCTGGTGGACGGCCTGCTTCGCCCTGGTCTACCTGCTCTGGCGCTGGTTCTTCCGCCGGGACTGGCGCTCCGGTGCGGTGCTCTGCGGCGTCGCCGGGGTCTACCTGCCGTGGTTCCAGTACCAGGAGCGGACGGTCTTCTCGTTCTACATGGTCGTGCTGGTGCCGTTCCTCTGCCTGGCCGTCGCCCAGATGCTCGGCGCGGTGCTCGGGCCGCAGGGCTGCTCGCCCGAACGGCGGCGGATCGGCGCGGCCGGGGCCGGGCTGATCGTGCTGGCCATCGTCGGCTGCTTCGCCTTCTTCTACCCGCTCTACACGGCGGAGGTGATCCCGATGACGTCCTGGCAGGACCGGATGTGGTTCACCAGCTGGATCTGACCCCCGTGACCCCGGCGGAGGCGGTGCTGGCGGCGGGCAGCGGCCAGCTGCTGCCGGTCACCCCGGTGCTCGGGGTGGTCACCGCCGTCCTGCTGGCCGCCGCCGTGGCCGTGGCGGGGTGGGGCCTGCTCGGGCACGGGCACGCGGTGCTCCGGGCCGGCCTGCGCGCGGTGGTGCAGCTGGCCGCCGTCGCGCTGGTGATCACCTGGGTGGTCGGCTCGCTCTGGTGGTCGGCGCTGTTCGTGCTGCTGATGTTCGCGGTCGCGGTGCGGACGGCCGGCCGGCGGATGACCCCCGGGCCGGAGTGGAGGTGGGCGGCCGCGCCGATCGGCGCCGGGGTGCTCCCGGTGCTCGCGCTGCTGCTGGGCGTCGGACTGCTGCCGCCGAAGGGCCTCTCGGTCATCCCGGTCGCCGGCATCCTGATCGGCGGCGCGCTCACCGCCACCTCGCTGGCCGGCCGCCGCGCCCTGGACGAGCTGCGCCAGCGCCACGGTGAGGTGGAGGCGGCGCTCGCGCTGGGCTTCGAGGCGCGGGACGCGCGGCTGGAGATCTGCCGCACCGCCGCCGCCACCTCGCTCGTCCCGGCCCTCGACCAGACCCGGACGGTGGGCCTGGTCACACTGCCCGGCGCCTTCGTCGGCATGCTGCTCGGCGGTGCCACCCCGGCGCAGGCGGGTGCGGTGCAGCTGTTCGTGCTGGTCGCGCTGCTGGCGGTGGAGTCGGTCGCGATCGTGGTGGTGCTGGAGCTGGTCGCCCGCGCGCTGGTGGGGGCGGAGCCCGTGCACGGGGGCGTCCGGTAGGCTGGTGGGCGTTGAAGGGGAGTAGCCCTCCACCGGACCGTCGACATACTGGCCCCTCGCGGGCCCGGCGCCCGGGGCACGCGTCGTTCTCGGCGTGCCGGCGAGACCTTCGGCCGCAGTGCTGTGAATCTGTCCAGTGCTGTCGGGCCGAAGCGTCCCCCAGCGGAGCTGCCGAGGCCGGGCAGCCCGACCGAGGGAAACCGAACCCCCGATGAGCAAGCGAATCACCAGAAGGCGCGTACGGGCGCACGCCCCTGCCGGGCGAAGCGGGGCGGGCGCATGAGCCTGACCGTTCTCGCCATCACCTTCGGCATCGTCTTCCTGGCCGAGCTGCCGGACAAGACCGCCCTGGCCAGCCTGATGCTCGGCGCCAAGTACCGCGCGAGCCACGTCTTCGCCGGCATCGCCGCGGCCTTCGCCCTCCAGGTCGGCATCGCCCTGGTCGCCGGCCACCTGCTCTCGCTGCTGCCGCACCGCTGGGTGGAGGGGGTCACCGGCGTGCTGTTCCTGGCCGGGGCCGCCATGCTGCTCTTCCACGGCGGGGGCGACGACGAGGACGGCCACGCCGCCAAGGAGCCGTCCGCCAACAGCTTCTGGAAGGTCGCCGGGGCCAGCTTCGTGGTCGTCGCGATCGCCGAGTTCGGCGATCTCACCCAGATCATGACCGCCAACCTGGCCGCCAAGTACGCCGACCCGCTCGCCGTCGGCCTGGGTGCCTGGCTGGCGCTCTGCGCCGTCGCCGGGATCGCCATCGTGGGCGGGCAGAAGCTGCTGAAGCACGTGCCGATGAAGGTGATCATCCGGGTGGCGGCCGGCGTGATGGTCCTGATGGCCGGCGTCAGCATCTTCCAGGCGGTCACCGGCTGACACCCGGTCAGCAGCCCGGGTCGGCCTCCAGGGCGGCCCGGGTCTTGGGCCCGTAGACGTTGTTCTCGCCCTTGATCCGGTTGTAGTGCTGGTAGTCGCTCAGCACGGTCTGGGTCCAGTAGTCGAAGGTGCCGGTGATGATCGACTTGTCGACTATTCCGCATTCGGCGACCCACAGGCGCTGCTGCATGTCCTTGACGTCCGGGCCGGTCATGTTCAGCTGGAGCACCCGGACCGTCGGGGTCGGGGTGGGGGTCGGCGTCGTCGCCGTGGGGGTCGGCGTCGGGGTGGGGGTCGGGCTCGGCGCGGGCGGCGGGGTGGTCGGCGCCGGGGGAGCCGGCGCCGCCGGCGGCGTCGCGGCCGTGGCAGTCGGGGTTGCCGTCCTGGTCGGGCTCGGCTTGGCGGTCCTGGTCGCGGTCGGGCTCGGCGTGTCGCCGGCCGACGGCGGCGGCGCGCTCGGGCTCGGAACCGGCGGGGTGGTGGGGTCGACCGGCGCGGGCGCCAGGGTCGTCGAGGGCGCCGGCTGCGCCTGGTGGCCCGGCTCGGCGGAGGGCGTCACCGCGTACGCCAGGCCGACGGTGAGCGCCAGGAGTCCTGCGCCGGCCGCGATCAGCAGCGCCCTGCGCCGGGCTGTCGGGCTCCCCTCCGCCTGCTCCGCCGCGCGGCGGGCGGCCCGGCCGCCGGTGCTGCTCGCGGGTCCGGCGGGGGCGGAGTGCTCGAACGGGAAGAGGCCGATCTCGCCGCCGTCGGCAGGGGGCTGCCGGTACTCGTCCTGCTGGTACCCGTCCTGGTGGTACTCGTCCTGGTGGTACCCGTCCTGCCGGTAACCGCCCTGTCGGGGCGCCGGCATGACGGGGGGCAGCACGGTGGTCGCGTAGGCGTCGGCGTCCGGGCCGGCCGGCGGGACGGGTGGCAGTACGGTCGTCGGGGGTGCGGCGGGCGGGCCCGTCGGAGGCTGGACCGGCGGCAGCACGGTGGTGGCGAACGGGTCCGCCGAGACGCCGCCCGCCACGATGCCGCCCACCGGGAGGCCCCCCGACGGGGTGTCCGCGACCTGTCCGACGGCCTGCGGCACGTACGGCCGCACCAGCGGCGGGCCTTCGAGGTGCGGCAGGACGGCGGTCTCGGTCAGGCCCGGGTCCGGGAGGCACCCACACCCGGCGGATCGTGCGGTGCCGCACGTCGGGCAGCGCTGGTCCGGCATCGGCCGGTCCTCCTCGGTCTCGGATCAGTTCTCGTGTGCCCCCGACGCGTTCCCGGGCGGGTGCTCCCGGACGGCCGCTCGGACGTGCTCCCGGAGGCACGTGCCCGGACGTGTGCTCCCGGGGGCGAACGCGCCTGATTATGCAGGACGTCTCCGAGGGGGGACAGGGGCGTCCGGCCCGCTCTGGGGGTGTTGTGCCGGTTGGTGGTGGTTGGGAGTTGAAGAACGGTCGGCGAGCCCGGCCCGTCACCCGGATGGCCGCCGTTCTTACGTTCGGCTCAACTGGACGGCGCAAACCAGGGCGATTCTGACAGCATGGTGAACCGGGAGTGATCGTCCGCATGGACCCCGGCCGGCCGGGGCCCGCCACCCCGGGCCCGCGCCCCGCCCCGGGCCCGCGACCCCCTACGGAGACCCCATGACGGATCCGATCGCCGCGTCCGACCGGAGCCCGGCTAGCGAGCCGGGCCCGCCGGAGGTCACCGTCCCCAACCTCTGGGTCCCGATCGGCGCCCTGCTGCTGGCGATGCTGCTCGCCGCGCTGGACCAGACCATCGTCTCCACCGCACTGCCCACCATCGTCAGCGACCTCGGCGGCCTGGAGCACCTCTCCTGGGTGGTCACCGCGTACATGCTCGCCTCCACCGCGGCCACCCCGCTCTGGGGCAAGCTCGGCGACATGTACGGCCGGAAGCGGTTCTTCCAGGCCTCGATCGTGATCTTCCTCTTGGGTTCGGTGCTCTGCGGCATCTCCCAGAACATGGGCGGGCTGATCGCCTTCCGCGCCCTCCAGGGCCTCGGCGGCGGCGGGCTGATGGTGCTTTCGCAGGCCATCGTCGGCGACCTCGTCTCCCCCCGGGACCGCGGCAAGTACCAGGGCCTCTTCGGCGCCGTCTTCGGCGTCACCAGCGTGCTGGGCCCGCTGCTCGGCGGGCTCTTCGTGGACAACCTCAGCTGGCGCTGGGTCTTCTACATCAACCTGCCGATCGGCGTGGTCGCCCTGGTGGTGATCGCCGCCGTGCTGCACGGGGTGGAGGTCAAGCGGCGGCACCGGATCGACTACCTGGGCACCGTGCTGATCGCCTCGGTGGCCACCTGCCTGGTGCTGATGACCTCCCTCGGCGGCACGACGTGGGCGTGGAACTCCTGGCAGATCGTCGGCCTCGGCGTGTTGGGCCTCGTCCTGCTGGTCGCCTTCGTCGCGGCCGAACGGGCCGCCGACGAACCGGTGCTGCCGCTGCGGCTGTTCCGTTCGCAGACGTTCAGCCTGGTCGCCGTCATCTCCTTCGTGGTCGGCTTCGCCATGTTCGGCGCGCTCACCTACCTGCCGACCTTCCTCCAGGTGGTCATGCAGGTGTCGCCGACCATGTCCGGCATCCACATGCTGCCGATGGTGCTCGGCATGCTGCTCACCTCGATCGGCTCCGGCCAGATCGTCGCCCGCACCGGCCGCTACCGGATCTTCCCGATCGCCGGAACGGCCGTCACCACCGTGGGCCTGCTGCTGCTCTCCCGGCTGGACGAGAACACCAGCACCTTCGAGATGAGCTGCTACTTCCTCGTCTTCGGCCTGGGTCTGGGCCTGGTGATGCAGGTGCTGGTGCTGATCGTGCAGAACTCCGTCGGCTACCAGGACCTCGGCGTCGCCACCGCCGGAGCCACGTTCTTCCGCTCCATCGGCGCGTCCTTCGGCGTCTCCATCTTCGGCGCGCTCTTCGCGTCCGGGCTGAACGACCGGCTGCGGGACGCCCTCGCCGGAGTGCCGCTGCCGCCCGGCTTCAACCCCGGGGCGGTCAGTTCCGACCCTCGCGTCATCACCGTGCTCCCCGCCGACGTGCAGGCCGGGATCCACCACGCGTACGCCGAGTCGATCACCCGGGTCTTCCTGTACGCGGTGCCGGTCGCCCTGGTCGCCTTCGTGCTCTCGCTCTTCCTGCGCGAGCAGAAGCTCCGCGCGACGGTGACCACGCCCGACCTCGGCGAGTCGATCGGCCTCAACCCGGTCGAGCGCTCCTCGCTGGACGAGATCGCCCGCGCCCTCTCGGTACTGAGCAGCAGGGAGGCCCGGCACGACCTGTTCCGGAGGATCACGGAGTCGGCCGGACTCGACCTCAAGCCGGCCTCCAGCTGGCTGCTGTTGCAGATGTACCACCACGGCTCGGTCGAGCCCGCCGGGCTGGCCGAGCGCCGGACCATCCCGACCGCGGTGGTCGAGCAGGCCGTTGGCGAGGTCGAGGGCCGGGGGCTCGCCTCGCGCACCGCCGGCCTCCCGCTGCGGCTCACCGAACCGGGCGAGGCGGTGGCGCTGCGGCTGGTGGCCGCGCGGCGGGAGCAGCTCGCCGAGCTCCTCGGCGACTGGGACGAGAAGCAGTACACGGACCTCGCCGACCTGCTGACCCGGCTGTCGTCCGGACTCTGCGCCGACCTGCGCGACCGGCCGGACCGGGTCGGCCCGGAGCGCCCGTACCCGGGGGAGGGGCGTTCGTCCTGAAGGCCCCTCAGGGGGAGCCGAACCAGCGCGGGGTGTCGAGACGGAACGGGTCGCCGGGGGCGAGCGCGCGCAGGTCCGTCTCCAGGGCGCGCAGCCGCTCCTCGCCGAGCGTGGCGGACCACTGCGCGCGCAGTTCGTCGAAGATCCGGGCGGAGCGGACGAGGCAGTCGACGCCGCGCACGGTGAGCCGGACCACCTTGCGGCGGGCGTCGGCCGGGTCGCTGCCGCGCTCGACGTAGCCGAGCTGTTCGAGCTGCTCGACGGTCTTGCCGGCGGCCTGCTTGGAAACGCCGAGCCGGCGGCCGAGCTCGACGGCGGTGGTGCCGTGCGGGCCGATCGCCTGGAAGACGAAGCCGTGCATCGGGCGCAGGTCGGGGTGGCCCTCGTGGGCGATGCGCTCGTGCAGCTCGTCGATGATCACGCGGAAGGCGAGCAGGAGGCGCAGCGGCAGTTCGTAGCCGGGGGGCGGGGGTTCGCTTGACATGATGGACAACCTCATTGACTATATAGACAACGACATTGTCCATCTTAGGGGGCCCTACCGATGTCAGTCATCCGCAGCACCGAAGCCCGCCGCACCGAGACGCCCAACGCCGTCATGACCACCTACGCCTCGCCCACCCAGGGCGGCGCCGCACTGGCCGTGTGGCACGTCGACATGAAGCCCGGCCGGCAGGGACCGCTGCACGCCATGGACACCGAGCAGGTCTGGACGTTCCTGACCGGGGACGTCGTGATCGACCTCGCCGGGGAGGAGGTCGCGGTCGCGGCGGGTGACACCGTCGTCCTGCCGGCGGACGTCGCCCGTCAGCTGCGGACCTCGTCCGGGTTCACCGCCGTGGTGGCCTCGCCCACGCCGTCCGTCGCCTACAACCCGGACGCCGTCACCCCGGAGGGCGCCTGCGGGCTGGCCCCGCGGGGCGACCAGCGGGTCGTCCCGCCGTGGATCGCCTGATGCAGCAGGACACTCCCGCACCGCGGTGAGCGCGGTACGGGAGTGTCGGGTGCTGGTGCCGGGTGTCAGCACCAGGGGGTGTCAGTCGAGGCGGAGGTGGCCGCCGCGGTCCAGCTGGTCCACCATGCCCCAGGAGGCCTCGTTGTTGCGCAGGTTCGAGGTCAGGCTGCCCCCGCGGCCAGCGGGGACGTAGTTCGCGTCACCGTAGAACCACGGGTACACCCAGACGCCGATGGTCGAGTTACTGGCGTTCTCGACGGAGGCGGCGTTGTTGCGCACCTTCTGGCCGTAGCCGGCCGAGCCGTACTGGTCCTGCTTCCAGAAGGTCCCGTCGATCTCGCCGTCCTGGACGGTGTACTCCATCGTCATCGCGCCCTCGGCGCCCGGCGAGTAGTAGATGCACAGGGTGACGTAGGCGCCGTTGCTGTCCTTGCAGCGCACCGGGTTGCTCCAGGTGCTCCAGCCGTTGATCGTGGTGACGCTGTCGGCGTTGGCCGGGCCCGCGCCGGTGAGCATGGTGGTACCGGCGATGGCGAGCGCCGCCGCGCCGGTGGCCAGACGGCGGCCGGTCGACTTCAGCTTCATGGGTGTTGGTGCTCCTTCACTCGGTGGAGGGTTGCCGGGTCGGCGGAACCGGTCCGCGGTCCGGCTGCCGGACCGCCTGCTGCGGCGGTCACGGCACGGCCCCGTCCGCCCGCCCCGCGGTCCGCGCCCGACGTGAGGGCGGGGAGCGGGTCGGATCGGCCAGGGATGGTTCGGGGTGGTTCGGGGTGGTCCCAGGGGCGGGGGAGGTCAGAGGGCGGCGGGCGTGGGGGACGACCAGTCGTGGTCCAGCAGCCGCCCCAGCGCTCCCACCTCGGAGTCGAGGCTCGCCTTGACGCCGGCCAAGTCCTTCGCATGCTTGGCGATCGCCGCGTTCTGCAGGGTGGACTCGGAGGCGAACCAGATCCCGGTCACGTTGGTCCGGCCCTTGCAGTCGACGTCGGCCACGGCCTGGGCGATCTCCGCGTTGCCCGGTGCCGGGTCCTTCATCGTCGTGACGGTCGCCGGCGCCTTCAGCGGATCCGCGATGTCGAAGCCGCGGCCCTTCATGCAGTCCGCCCAGGCGGTGATGGCCGCGACGACCTCCGGCACGGACCTCGACTCGGTGAAACTCGCCGACTTGATGTCGGTCACCACGCCCTGCGGCCCGTTGCCGGGCCCCTGCGGGCCGCCGACGGCACCCGGCAGAACACGGTCGAGCTCCGCGAAGCAGCCGCCCTCGGGCAGGGCCTTGCCCTGGTACGAGGTCACCCGGGAGCCGCGGGCCGGGTCGACGCCGAGCAGGACGGTCTGGGCGGCTGCGGGCATCGCGGCCAGCGCGACCGGCTGTTCGGGGGCGGCCGGAGCGGACGCGGCCTGCGGCAGGTGATAGCCCCACCGGGCCGCGCTGTCAGCATCGGTGATGCCGTAACGGCGGTTCATCAGCGTGAAGGCGTGCACACCCGGGCCGTCCGGCCCTGGCTTCGCCGGCACCGGGTAGTCCAGCCCGTACCGCTTCATGCAGGAGCCGGTGGCGGCCTTGCGCACCCAGTCGAACTGCACCGACTGGACCGCCGTCAGCATGTACTGCTCGATGGGCAGGTGGAGTCCGGCGATGCCCGCGCCCGCCGTGGGCGGCGCCACCGGAGTGGTGGGCGGTGCGGCGATCGGTGGCACCGCGGACGTGGCCGTTGCCGTGGCGCAGCCGCTCACCAGTGCGAGTAGGGCCAGCAGCCCCGCCCCGAGGCCGGCGGGGTGCGCTTCGCGGGGAGTACGGCTGCAGCCTGTCCTCTCACTCCGGCGCAACGGCATGGCGGATCGCTCCTCGGGTCCGGTCTGGGTCTGTCGGCCCGGGCGCGGTCCTGGGAGGCGGGCGGTCGCGGCGCACCTCACGGGAGGCGGCGACCCGGCCCGGCGCCGGGCGTTTGCCCAGCGTAGGGGAGCCGCCGGACGGTGATCGCGCCCCGGACTCCGGTGGGACGCACCGCATTTCGTCTCACCGCCGGGACCTGCGGTTTGGGACGGCCGACAGCGTCCGAATGGAGACGTCCCACGGTGTTCCGGGGGCGCGGCTCGCCCGCGGAGGCCGCGCGGCCCCGCACCCGGCCGAGGCGTCAGGTGTAGGAGACTGCAGCTGACACAGACGAGGGCCGGAGCCCGACACGGGCCCCGGTGGACGAGGAGGTGCGGCATGTCCGTGGTGAAGATCAACGTGCTGACTGTTCCGGTCGAGCAGCGCGAGGTGCTGGAGAAGCGGTTCGCCTCGCGGGCCGGGACGGTCGAGAACTCGGACGGCTTCGAGTGGTTCGAGCTGCTCCGCCCGGTCGAGGGGACCGATCAGTACCTCGTCTACACCCGCTGGCGCAGCGAGGACGACTTCAAGGCCTGGATGGAGGGCCCCATGCAGGCCGCCCACCGCCAGGGCCCGCCCGCCGCGGAGGGCGAGGCCCCGAAGAGGCCGGCTGCTTCGGGCTCCACGCTGTGGTCCTTCGAGGTCGTCCAGTCGACCGGGCCGAAGGCCTGAGGTTGTCATGGTGAGCGGCGCGCCCGGATCAGTCCGGGCGCGCTGCTTTGCGATGGCGCCCCCTGTTCGGCAGTTGATCGATGGCTCGCCGTCGGTTCAGCCCGCAGGCAGGCGCCTCGCCGAGTCCATCGGCATGGCGGCGTAGGAGCAAACAGAACAAGGGGCAGAGACCCTGCCCCGCCGCTCCGTGATCGGCCCGTAGCGTCGTGTGACGTCACGGGCTCTTCGCTGTGAGGGAGCGGCTATGGCAAGGCGGGCGACCGGCGACGACGTGCAGCCGGTTCCGAAGCGCGGGGGATCCCAGGAGCAGTCTCGGGGCTGGAGCCCCTTGGACGACTGTCGGGCCGCCAGGCGCAATGCGGGACACGCGGCCGCCGCCGAGGCCCTGAGCCGGGACGCCGTCCTCGCGCACTGCGAGTGCGTTAACTGCGTCTCTGTGGAGGCGTCGTGAGTGCCGGCGAGCTGGAGCCGGTGGACCCGTGGCTGTCCGTGCTCGGTGCCCCGCAGCGGCACCGAGCACGAATTCTGCGTCAGGCGATCACCGCAGGCGAACCTGCCATGGTCGAAGGGTGCCTGAAGTGTGCGGAGTTGGACGCGCGAGAGGCCTCCGCTCGGGCTGCCTTCGACCACTCCGGGACCGTGGACGCACGTGTGCTGATGCGCCGCCACCACGAGAGTGCGCACCAGTGACGGACGACGGGCTGGACGGCGGAGGCACGCTCGACACCCGTCGGCTTACCGCTGCGTTTGCCGTCTCCGTGGCAGGCGTCGTGGTGGTCGCCGCGATGCTGCTGACGTTCTGCTGTGCGGGTGGCGCGTAGGCGCTACTCCAACTCCCGCCCTGGCCGCCGGATCCTGGCGGCGAACAGGCGGTCGGAGCGGGTCCACATCACTGAACGTCCCCACCGCAAACGAGCGTTGGGGAGAACCTCGGCGTGAGGAGACACAAGTATGACGACTCCGGCGCCGCCGCAGCAGCAGCCCGAGCCACACCCCACCCCGAGGACAAGCCGGACCAACTGATCGGCTGACCAGTGGGTTGGTCGTGTTCCGCCCGCCCTTGTCGCGCTACGGCGAAAGGGCGGGCGGGCCCCGCGTCGGATCACCTCACAGGGTGTCCTTCACCTTGATGTAGCCCTCCTCTACGACGAACTGCTGGTTGGGGTTGCCGGCCCCGCACTGGTAGATGAAGGCGTTGTCGTTGTTGTTGCGCGTACCGCCGACGTCCAGGCACATCTCCTGGGCGGTGCCGAGGGTCGACTCCAGGACGAACGAGCCCCGGCGCAGCAGCCAGGACTGGTTGGCGGTGGCCGCGTCGGAGTACTCGCAGGCCCAGATGCGGACGTTGTCTCCGTTGAAGCCGGTGTTGTCGGCGTCGAGGCACATCTCCGGGTTGGTGCCGACGGTGTCGGCGACCTTGACCCGGCCTTCGTCGAGGACGAACCGCTGGTTGGTGTGGTCGAGGCACTGCCAGATCCGGGCGTTGTCGGCGTTGAACCGGGTGTTGCCGATGTCCAGGCACATGCCCTTCGGCACGCGCGGCGGGGTGGCGACGTTCAGGGTGCCGTCGGTGATCGTGTAGTCGGTGCCGTTGTTCGGGTCCCGGTAGCGGAAGCTGCCGTTGCCGCGCGGGAGTGTGGTGTTGGCCGGTGCCGAGGCGTCCACGGTGACCTGCGGGGAGAAGCGGAAGTACCCGTTGGACGGCCAGCCGCTGCGGCCGCCGTTGAGTCCGTAACCCTCGCAGGCGAGCGTTCGGCCGGCGTTGCTGAGCGTGCAGTTTCGCAGGCCCACATTGTTGCCGGTCCAGGACGAGCCGTCGCCGCTGTACTGGGTGGGGACGGTGGACTGCGGGGCGAAGGTGGTGTTGCCCGGCGCGGTGAACACGGCCGACATGCCGGAGGGGGGAAGGAGGCCGGGCCCGCCGTTGTTCTGGTACGTCCACGGCACCGCGGCGGTCTGGCCCGGGGCGATCGTCACGGTGGTCGGGGCGTCCCGGCCGATGAAGGTCACGGCGGCGGCGGGTGACGCGAAGGCGCCGGCGAGCGCCAGGGACGTCAGGGCCACGGTCGCCGCACGGGCGACGCCCCGGTTGAGGGAACTCACGAACTCGACTCCATTTCCTGGACGGCAGGTGCGGTCGAGATATTCGTGGACGAACCGGCCCTTCGGGGCTGTGGGTCACGCCCGCGTCGCGGGATTCACCTGGAAGAGGTGTGTTCCCGCTCGGGGACGCCGCCACCTGGCGGCGGGCGGAACTCCACGGGTGCGGCAAAGGCGGCTCGGCGGGTCGCCCGGCGCAGGGCGCGCAGGACGGGGGTGCCGAGGGTGAGGCAGAGGACGACGGTGAGGGTGGCGCGGGGGAGGTCCCAGCCGAGGGAGGTGGTGAGGCAGTAGGCGGCGAAACGCACCAGGTTGGCGCCGACCGGGTCACCGGGGACGAAGGAGATCGAACTCGCCAGACCGGCGATGTAGGGCCAGCCCTGGAGGTTCATGATCGTGCCGTAGAGCACGGAGGACAGCGCCCCGTAACCGGCCAGCAGGGCGAGTTCGCGGCGGCCGCGGAGGGTGGCGGCGCCGGGCAGCAGGCCGGCGCCGAGGCAGACCCAGCCCATGGAGAGCATCTGGAACGGCAGCCAGGGTCCGACCCCGCCGGTCAGCAGAGCAGACGCGAACATCGAGAGCGAGCCGAGCACGAAGCCGAAGCCCGGGCCGAGCACCCGTCCGGCCAGCACCATCAGGAAGAACATCGGCTCCAGCCCGGCCGTCCCTGCGCCGAGCGGGCGCAGGGCCGCGCCCGCGGCAGCCAGCACGCCGAGCAGGGCGACCGACTTGGCGTCCAGGCCGGGCGCGCCGCCGCCGGCCGTGCGGCCCTCGGAGATCTGGGCGATCACGACGGCGAGCAGCAGCGGCAGGAGCAGGGCGAACAGCCAGGGGGCGTCGGTGGAGTGGCCGACCAGCGCGGAGTCGGTGGCGGCGAGCAACGGCCAGCCGAAGGCGGCCACGCCGACCAGGGAGGTGAGGAGCAGGGTCGCGATCGAGCGGCGGCCGAGGGGGACGGGGCGGGTGAGGACGGCAGAGCGGGTGAGGGGGCGAGGGGCGGCGGCGGGGCGAGGGGCGGCGGGGCGGTTCATCCGGCGCTCCCGTCGGGGCCGGTGCCGGCGTCGGGTTCGGCGCTGTCGTCGGGTCCGCTGTCGGCGTGGAGGGCCCGCTCGACCTGGTGGACGGTGATCCAGGGGGAGGGGGCGAGGATCTTGGCGACCTGCGGGGCGAACGCGGGCGAGGAGACCACCACTTCGGCCGTCGGACCGTCCGCGACGATCTCGCCCTCGGCCAGGATCACCGTGCGGTGGGCGAGCTCGGCGGCCAGCTCCACGTCGTGGGTGGCGAGCAGGACGGCGTGGCCCTCGGCGGCGAGCGTGCGCAGGATCTCGACCAGACGGGCCTTGGCGGCGTAGTCGAGGCCACGGGTCGGTTCGTCCAGCAGCAGGAGCGGGGGCCGGGCGGTGAGGACGACGGCCAGGGCCAGGGAGAGTCGTTGGCCTTCGGAGAGGTCGCGCGGGTGGGCGGCGTCGGCGATGCCGGGCAGCAGCCGCTCCACCAGGGCGCGGCAGGTGCCGGGGGCGGCGCCCGCGTCGCTGTCGGCGGCGGCGCACTCGGCGGTGACGCTCTCCCCGTAGAGCAGGTCGCGCGGGTCCTGCGGGACGAGGCCGACCTGGCGGATCAGGTCGGCGGGCCGTGTGCGGTGCGGGGTGAGCCCGCCGACCCGGGCGCTGCCGGAGGCGGGCGCGTGCAGGCCGACCAGGGTGCCGAGCAGGGTGGACTTGCCGGCGCCGTTGCGGCCCATGAGCGCCGTGATCTCGCCGGGGCGGAGGGTGAGGTCCACTCCGCGCAGGGCGGGGACGGGGCCGCGCTTGACGGCGAGGCGGTCGGTGACGGCGACGGCGGCGGGTGTGGTGGTGGGTGTGGCGGGGGGCTCCGAGGGGGCGGCTGTCGGGGAGGGGGCGGCCGTCGGGTGCAGGCCGTCGAGCCGGGTGCGCAGGGCGGCGGCCCTGCGGCGGGCGTCGCGGACGGAGAGCGGCAGCGGGTCCCATCCGGCGAGCCGGCCGAGGCCGACCACGGGCGGGTGGACGGGCGAGTGCGCCATCACCTCGGCCGGCTCGCCGAGGACGGGCGGCGCGCCGGGGTTGAGCAGCAGGACCTGGTCGGCGTACTGGACGACCCGCTCCAGCCGGTGCTCGGCCATCAGCACGGTGGTGCCGAGGTCGTGGACCAGTCGCTGCAGCACGGCCAGCACCTCCTCGGCGGCGCCCGGGTCGAGCGCGGAGGTGGGCTCGTCGAGGATCAGCACGCGGGGATGGACGGTGAGCACCGAACCGATCGCGACGCGCTGCTGCTGGCCGCCGGAGAGGGAGCCCAGGGCGCGGTCGCGGAGGTCGGCGAGGCCGAGCAGGTCGAGTGTCTCCTCGACCCGGCGCCGCATCACGTCCGGAGCCAGGCCCAACGACTCCATGCCGTAGGCGAGTTCGTCCTCGACCGTGTCGGTGACGAAGTGCGCCAGCGGGTCCTGGCCCACCGTGCCGACCAGGTCGGCGAGTTCGCGCGGCCGGTGCTCGCGGGTGTCGCGCCCGCCGACGGTGACCCGGCCGTGCAGCACACCGCCGGTGAAGTGCGGGACGAGGCCGCTGACGGTGCCCAGCAGGGTGGACTTGCCGGAGCCCGAGGGGCCGACCAGCAGGCAGAGTTCGCCCTCGGGGATCGTCAGGTCGACGCCGCTCAGGGCCGGGGCCCCGGCGTCGGCGTACTGGACGGAGACCTGCTCGAAGGTGATCACGAGGCCCTCCGGGGCGGGTGCGGTGCGGCGGGTGCGGCGGGTGCGGCGGGTGGCGGTGCGGCGGCCTCGGCCAGGGTGCGGGCCGGGGTGCGGGCCCGGGCGGGGGCCTGGGGCGAGGCGGTCACGAGGCCCTCCGGGGTGGCTGCGGGGCGGCGAACGCCGGGACCAGGCCGACGAGGACGGCGACGACGGCGGCCAGCGGCAGGGTGGGGGCGGTCGGCGGGACGACGGTGGGGGCGAAGGCGGCCGGGTCCCGGGCGGAGAGCCAGATCGTCAACCCGGCCCCGGCGGCGCCCGATCCGGCGGTCAGCCACTCGGGCAGCGCCCACGGATCCGGCCGGTAGCGACTCCTGGTGGAACGCCGGCCGCCGAGCAGCAGCCCGGCGAACGCGGCGGCCAGACCGAGCAGCAGCACGGGCAGGGCCCAGCCGGCGCCCCCGGCGGTCAGCAGTCCGTACGCGGCGAGGCAGACGCCGAGCAGGCCGGCCAGAGTGAGCACGGCGGTGGTCCGGGCGAGACGCGGCGGGACGTCGGCGGTACGGCCGAAGCCGCGGGTGTCCATGGCGGCGGCGAGTGCCACCGAACGCTCCAACGCGCCCTCCAGAACGGGAATCCCGACGCTCAGCACGGCGGCGATGCCCCGGTCGGTACGCCCACGCAACCGGCGCGCGGCGCGCAGCCGCTGGACGTCGGCGACCAGGTTCGGCGCGAAGGTCATCGCCACCACGACGGCCACGCCCGCCTCGTAGAGCGCACCCGGTAGCGCACGCAGCAGACGGGCCGGGCTGGCGAGGGCGTTCGCGGCGCCGACGCAGACCAGCAGGGTGGCCAGCCGGAGTCCGTCGTAGAACGCGGCGAGCAGGCCCTCGACGGTGACCCGGCCGCCGATCCGCACACCCTGCGCCCAGGCGGGCAGCGGCACTTCGGGGAGGGTGAAGAGCACATGCGTGCCGGGGACCGGCGAACCGAGCAGCACGGCGAACACCAGGCGGATGCCCAGCACCAGCAGCCCCAGCCGAAGGAACGCGCCGTAGGAACGCGACCACGGCGCATCGCCGCGCCGCGCGGCCACCACGTAACCGGCCACGGCGACGAGGAGCAGCAGGAGGATCGGGTTGGTGGTCCGAGTGGCCGCCGCGCCCAGACCGAGCGCCCACAGCCACCAGGCCCCGGGGTGCAGCTGGCGGGGGCCGATGGGCGGGCGGCGAGCGGCGCGGGGGGCGCGGGGCGGGCCGGCGGCGCGGGGTGTGGTCACGGGGGAGGGGGTCCAGGTCGGGGGTGGGCGGGTTGGGGCGGCATGGTGCCGGGGCGGACAGCGGGCGTTGGGCGGCGCCCGGAGTAGGAAGTCGGACGGGCCGGCTTCCTACTCCGCCTTGGTCGTACGGGCGGTCATTTTCTGTAGACCGGTCGTCATAAGTAGACCGGTCGATATAGATAGGCCGGTCGGTATATGTGGACCGGTCGACATATTCGGGCGCCCGCTTCAGCGGCGGCGACGCGCTTGCCAGACGGCGCCCGCGGCCAGGACGGCGATGAGCGCGGCGCCGGCGATCATGCCGGGGTTCGGGCCGCCGGTGCCGGGCGAGTCGTCGTTGCGCGCGGCGCCAGTAATGGCGTCGGCGGAGGAACGGTCGGAGGGCTGATCGGAGGGCCGGCCTGCTGCGCCGAGCTGGTCGGCACAGCCTGCCTTCGGGTGGCCGGCGATGGCGCAGAGCAGCCCGCTGGTGTCGTACCGCAGCGGCGGGGCGACGGTGGCCAGCACCTCGGCCGAGCTGGCGTTGCCGGGTACGACGGCGCAGGCGGTACGGGGCCCCGGCGGGGTCTCGCCGCCGGCGTCGGCGGCGGTGCCGAAGTCCAGGACGACGCCAACGCGTTTCCGCCCCTGCTGCGCGGGCGTGCCGCCGCAGACGGTGGCGAAGTCCGGGGCGGTGCCGGGGCGGGCGGCGTCCCGGCCGCCGTCGGGGCTGACGGCGAAGCGCCATCCGTCCACGCCACCGTCCGGCGGCACGTACACGGAGGGCCCCTGCTGCTGGTAGGCCCACCCGCCGTCGGACCACTTCCAGAACGACCAGTACCGGTACCCGGCGGCCTGCGCCGGCGCGGCCGCGAGCACCAGCAGGATCAGCACCCCGGCCACCACCCCGGCGACGAACCGGACGAGAGCGGGCGCCACCCGTCGGCAGTGGCCGGGAGCAGCGGGTGCCGCGGTGGATCCTGCCGGAGCAGCTGCTGCTGGGGCGGCGGCTGCCGGGGGGCCCGGTGCCGCGGCTGCTGCTGCCGGGCTCACCGGTGCCGGCGTGGTCGGGCTGGTCACGGCTTCGGGCCGCGCTTGCGCTGAATGCTCAGGACCACGCCGCCGCCGATGCCGATGAGCAGGCCGATGCCGATCGGCCACCACTGGCTGATGCTGCCGTCCTTCTTCCCCTTCGCCGGCGCGGAGGCCGTGGCGGAGGCGGTCGCCTTGGGCACCGGGCCGAGGGCGGTCAGCTGGGCGACGAGGTCGCCGCCGAACGAGGCCGGGTCGCGCTGGGCGGCCTGGGCGACGAGCAGCAGGGTGGCGGTGGCGGAGGCGTCGGTGCCGCCCTTGGTCCAGGTGGTGCCCTCCTTGGCCAGCCAGTCCACCGCGCCGGCGGCCTGCTGCGGGTGGCCGCCCTGGATCAGGCCGAGCGCGGCCCAGGCGGTGGCGGTGTAGTCGGGGGTCGGGGCGGCGCCGGGGGTGGTGAGGGTGAGGTGCTGCCCGCCGGCGGCGAGCTGAGCGGTGAGGTAGGCGCCCGCGGCCTCGCCGGAGTCGGCGCGCGGCACGGCCGTCGGCGCCGAGCCGGCCGCGCCGGTGGAGCCGTCCGCGCAGGTGAGCGCCTTGGGCGCGGCGTCGGTCCGGTTGGTGTTGGTGACCGGCAGCTTCCCGCCGACGGCGGCCAGCGAGGCCTGGCCGGTGGCGAGGGCGTTCGGTTCGAGCGCACCGTCCGGCTTGGGCTGGTAGGCGAAGGCGCCGCGCTGGTCGGCGGGGGCGGCGCAGCCGAGCTGGAAGAGCGCCAGCCCGTCGAAGGCGCTCTTGCCGGCCTTGGCGACGCCGGCCGGGTCCACCTTGGCGGCGAGCAGGGCGTTGACGGCGAGGCCGGTGGAGTCGGCGTCGCCGGGGCTGCCGGGGTTGTAGGCCCAGCTGCCGTCCGCGTTCTGGTTGGCCTTGAGCCACTGGACGCCCTTGTCGACGGCGTCCTGGTGCCCGCCGAGTGCGACCAGCGCCTGGACGGCGACGGCGGTCGCGTTGCTGTCCCCGGTCGCGGCGGCGCAGGCGGCCGTGGTGTCCGCACGGAAGGACTGCCAGCCGCCGTCCGCGCACTGCTGGCCGGTGAGCCAGGAGACGGCGGAGTCGGCGGGCGTCACCTTGGCGCCCGCCAGTGCGGTGAGGGCGAGCGACTGCCGCCACACCCCGTCGAACGTCGGGTCGCCCTTGCCGTACAGGCCCTCGGGGACGGCCGCGGCGCTGGGTGAGGGGCTGTCGGCGAGGGCCGGCACGGCGGCGGCGCCGGTGAGCAGCGTGGCGGTCAGGGCGGCGGCGCCCAGGCGGGCGGCGGTGAGCATGGTGGAGGTGAGCCTTTCGGTGAGCGGTGGTGGCCCGGGTGGGCCGATCCGTAGACCTCGACGGGTGCCGGGCGCGGGTGTGCCCGGTGTGGCCGCTCGCCCCTCCCCGGGCATTCCGACTCGCCCGGCCGTCCAGCGCCGGGCTCACGGTTGCGGGGTCAGTGCCGGATTCGCACCGGCTTTCCCCGGAGGAGAAGCGGGATGGAATTGTCCTGCGGCTCGACTCTAGCGGCCGCGCGGGGGCTGCCGAACCGGCCCGGGCGAGAACAGGTTCCACTTGGGCGGCGGGCACCGCCACCGATCGGGGCGAGCACCGGCGAACGGCCGCACGGCAGCGGTGAGCCGGCGGCCGGCAGGCGGCCGACCGGCGTCACGGCAGGGTGAGCAGCCGGGCGGCGGTGTGCAGGTCGGCGCGGACCTCGGCGATCGAGGAGCGGCCGGAGAGCCAGGACACCAGCGCCGAGTGCCAGGTGTGCTCGATCACCCGGACGGCGGCACGCTGGCTCTCGGTGGGCGGACCGGACTGGCCGATCGCGTCCAGGATCAGCTGTCCGGTGGCGGTGCTCACGAGGTCCACCTCGGTGCTGACCGAGCGGTCCGCGAAGGAGAGCGCCCGGACCATCGCCTCCGCCAGCAGTGGTTCGCGCTGGAGCGCGTGGAACGCGCGGGTGAGTGTCTCGGCGACCCGCGGGGCCGGTTCGAGCTCGGCCGGAGGGTGCCGCCGGACGTGCTCCTGGAGGCTCTGCAACTGCTCCAGCATGACCGCGACCAGCAGATGTACCTTCGACGGGAAGTACCGGTACAGGGTGCCGAGCGCGACCTGCCCGCCCTCCGCGACCTCCCGCATCTGCACCGCGTCGTACCCGCCGCGGGCCGCCAGCGCGGTCGCGGAGCGCAGGATCCGCCGCCGCCGTTCGGCCTGCCGGGCGGTCAGCGGCGGGCCGTCGGGGTGCGGTGCGGGGGTCGGTGCGGAGCGCGGCGCGGGGTGCGCCGCGGCGGGCGGCGCAGGGTGTGGTGCGGCGGGCGACGGCAAGGGTGCTCCCGGTGCGCGAGAGTGGCGGGGTGCTCCTGAAGTGCCGGAGCATGTCCGGAACGGTTCCGGAGCAGGTCCGTCCGGCCGGTCCGGCGGAGCTGGTCCGGCAGGTCGGGCGGGTGATCCGGCGTGGCGTGAATCACCAGCCCTGGCTCCTGACGAGAAGCTACGGGCCGGTATCTTCGAGGTCTCTCATTGTTCACATGGTCAGTGGCGAACTCCACCTCACACTGAAACCTGATCTACTTTACCGACCGGCAGCACACCTAGTAGCAGAGATGGGGGCCGAGGATGACCGCGCGACCGCTGCGGATTGCCCTCCTGTCGTACCGCGGCGACCCGTTCTGCGGCGGCCAGGGCGTCTACGTACGGCACCTCTCCCGTGAACTGGCCAGGCTGGGCCACCACGTGGACGTGATCGGCGCCCAGCCGTACCCCGTACTGGACGAGGTCGAGGGCCCCGGCTCGGTCCGGCTGGTCGAGCTGCCCAGCCTGGACCTCTACCGCGCCGACGACCCCTTCCGCACACCGGACCTCGCCGAGTACCGCGGCCCGGTGGACGTGCTGGAGGTCGCCACGATGCACACCGGCGGCTTCCCCGAGCCGCTGACCTTCTCGCTGCGCGCCCGTCGGTACCTTGCCCTGCACAAGGGCCGCTACGACGTCGTGCACGACAACCAGACCCTCGGTTACGGCCTGCTCGGCCTCGGGCGGCACGGGTTCCCGCTGGTCACCACGATCCATCACCCGATCACCGTGGACCGGCAGCTGGAGCTGGACGCGGCCCCCACCAGACTCCGGCGGCTGTCGCTGCGCCGCTGGTACGCCTTCACCCGGATGCAGCGCCGGGTGGCCGCCCGGCTGGAGCACATCATCACCGTCTCCGGCAGCTCGAAGCGGGAGATCGTCGAGCACCTGGGCGCCGCGCCCGGCGCGGTCTCGGTGGTGCCGATCGGCGCCGACACCCGGCTCTGGTCGCCGTCGGAGACGGTGCGGCGGATGCCCGGCCGGATCGTCACCACCTCCAGCGCGGACGTCCCGCTCAAGGGGCTGGTGTACCTGGTGGAGGCGCTGGCCAAGGTCCGCACCGAGCGGGACGCGCACCTGGTCGTGGTCGGCAAGCCGCAGAAGGAGCAGGGGCCGGTCACCGAGGCGGTGCGCCGCTTCGGCCTGGAACGGCACATCGAGTTCCGCAGCGGCCTGACGGACCAGGAGCTGGTCGACCTCTACCGCTCGGCCGAGGTGGCCTGCGTGCCGTCGCTGTACGAGGGCTTCTCGCTGCCCGCCGCCGAGGCGATGGCCACCGGTACGCCGCTGGTCGCCACCACCGGAGGGGCGATCCCCGAGGTGGCCGGGCCGGACGGCGAGACCTGCCTGGCCGTCCCGCCGGGCAACGCGGACGCGCTGGCGGCGGCGCTCGGCCGACTGCTGGACGATCCGGAGCTGCGCGAGGCGCTCGGCGAGGCCGGGCGCGAGCGGGTGCTCGAACGGTTCACCTGGCAGCGGGCCGCCGAACTGACCGCCGAGGGCTACCGGGCAGCGATCGCCACCGGGGTCGGGCAGCGCGCCCGCTCCGGTCCGGGCTGGCGGTACGTGGCCTGACGGCCGCCACGTCACCCTCTCTTCAAGTCATTCTGTCCCCCGCCCGGTCTGACGTGGCGTCGGAAGCGTTTGGTACCAAAGGAATGGGAGCCCCGCAGTGCTGACCGTTGATTTCTCGCGCTTCCCGCTCGCCCCCGGCGACCGGGTGCTCGACCTGGGCTGCGGCGGGGGGCGGCACGCGTTCGAGTGCTACCGGCGCGGGGCCAACGTGATCGCCCTCGACCAGAACACCGAGGAGATCGCCGAGGTCACGAAGTGGTTCGCGGCCATGGAGCAGGCCGGTGAGGCGCCCGAGGGCGCGTCGGCCGTCGCCATGGAGGGCAACGCGCTGGCCCTGCCGTTCGAGGACGAGTACTTCGACAAGATCATCATCTCCGAGGTGATGGAGCACATCCCGGACGACAAGGGCGTGCTCAACGAGATGTTCCGCGTCCTCAAGCCCGGCGGCCTGCTCGCCGTCACGGTGCCGCGCTGGCTGCCCGAGAAGATCTGCTGGGCGCTCTCCGACGAGTACCACGAGGTCGAGGGCGGCCACATCCGCATCTACCGCGGCGACGAACTCCTCGGCAAGCTCAAGGACGCCGGCCTGGAGCCGTACGGCACCCACCACGCCCACGCGCTGCACTCGCCGTACTGGTGGATCAAGTGCGCGGTCGGCGTGGACAACGACAAGGCGCTGCCGGTCAAGGCCTACCACCAGCTGCTGGTCTGGGACATCGTCGGCACCCCGGTGATCAGCACCCTCACCAAGGCCGCCGAGAAGGCGCTCAACCCGGTCATCGGCAAGAGCTTCGTCGCCTACGCCTCCAAGCCCAACCGCGCCGAGACCGCCAGGGCCGGCGAGTGACCGCCGCCGTCCCCGAGGTGCTGCTGCTGGACGGGGTGCTCGACGCCGAGCAGGCCGCCCGCACCGTCCGCAGCATCCTCGCCGAGCAGCAGAGCGACGGCGCCATACCCTGGTTCACCGGCCACCACCTCGACCCGTGGGACCACACCGAGGCCGCGATGGCCCTGGACACCGCCGGCGAGCACGCCGCCGCCGAGGCCGCCTACCGCTGGCTGGCCGCCAACCAGAACCCCGACGGCTCCTGGTACGCGGCCTACAGCTACGGGCAGGGCGGCGGCACGGACGGCCAGGTCTCCAACTCCGCCAAGGAGACCAACTTCTGCGCGTACGTCGCGGTCGGCGTCTGGCACCACCACCTCAGCACCGGTGACGACCCGTTCCTGGACTGGATCTGGCCCGTCGTCAGGCGCGCCCTGGACTTCATCGTCGGCCTGCGGCTGCCCGACGGGCCGATCTCCTGGCGGGTCGACGAGAACGGCTCGGCGCCCGACGAGGCGCTGCTCACCGGCTCGTCCTCCATCCTGCACGCGCTCCGCTGCGGCCTGGCCATCGCCGACTACCTGGAGGAGCCGCAGCCCGACTGGGAGCTGGCGGCCGGCCGGCTGCGGCACGCCATCGCCCACCACCCCGAGCGGTTCCTCGACAAGGACCGCTACTCGATGGACTGGTACTACCCCGTGCTCGGCACCGCGCTGCGCGGCCCGGCCGCACTGGAGCGGATCGAACGGGACTGGGACCGCTTCGTCGTGCCCGGCCTCGGTGTGCGCTGCGTCAGTGACCGGCCCTGGGTGACCGGCGGTGAGAGCGCCGAACTGGCCCTCGCGCTCTGGGCGGTCGGCGAGTCCGACCGCGCGGTGGACATCCTGCGCTGGATCCAGAAGCACCTGCGGCACACCGACGGCTCGTACTGGACCGGCTACGTCTTCGAGGACGACGCCATCTGGCCGGAGGAGCGCACCACCTGGACGGCGGGCGCGCTGCTGCTGGCCGTCGCCGCGCTCGGCGGCGACCCGGCCACGGTCGCGGTCTTCGGCGGCGACCAGCTGCCCGCCGGACTGGTGGTGCAGGACTGCTGCTGAGGCGGCCCCGCGAGGCACTGGGCCGCCGAGGACTCGGCGTCCCAGTGCCTCGGCGTCTGAGCGGCTCAGGGCTCGACGGCTCGGCGCCGCAACGCTGAAGGGGCGGGACCGGATTCCTCCGGTCCCGCCCCTTCGATGTTGCCGCTCGGGCGTCAGCCGCGCTGGATGCCCGAGGTGTCGGCCAGCACGCCCTGGGTGCCGTCCTGGAGCTGGGCGACCAGCGCGGCGCCGCGCTGCTCGACCGCCAGGTACCACGTGCCCGGGACCAGCTCGCCGACCGGGCCACCGGCCGGGTTGTCCTTCGCGGCCAGCTGACGCGGCGCCGGGACGGCGAACCAGAACGGCGCGAAGTCGGCGGCCGGGGCCGCCGGGGCGGGCTGCGCCTGGGCGGCCGGAGGCTGCTGGGCAGCGGCCTGCTGGGCGGCACCGTCCTGCGGCTGGCCGGCCTGCGGGGCCGGGTAGCCGTAACCGCCGGGCTGACCACCGAAGGCCGGCGGCTGCGCCTGGAGCGGGTCCTGACCGGGGGCCGGGTAGCCGTACTGGCCGGGCTGGCCGGGCTGACCGGCGTGCGGGGCCGGGTAGCCACCCGGGTAGCCCTGCGGGGCGGCCGGCTTGTCGGTCACCAGCGGCGCCTTCAGCGCGGGCACCAGCGGGGCGGCCGCGGCGGCACCGGCGAGCACGATCAGGGAGATGACGGCGAGCCAGGCGCCGAAGCCGTGGTCCAGGCCCTTCGGGCCGCCGCCCAGGGACCAGATCGAGGTCCAGAGCGCGGCGACGGCGAAGGCGATGCCCCACTGGTCCAGCCGCAGGCCGAGCACCTGGCGGTCGGCGGCCGCGGCACCCTGGAAACGCTGCACCAGGATCAGCACGGCGGCGAGGATGCCGAGCAGGAAGACGGAGGGCAGGACGGGGAACAGGACGCTGTCCCAGGCGTTCTGCGACGTGTCACCGCAGTACCTGCCACTGCAGTCCACGGTCCAGTACGGCAGGAAGGAGGCGATGAAGAGCAGGACGGCCGCACCTGCGACGGCGGCGTCTCCCCTGGTGAGAGCGCGCAGATTCACTAACGTTCCCCTCGTTGGTGTGTCGTGGACGGCGGTTTTTGCGCGGTCGGCTTGACCGGCCCGGAAAACTCCGAACGGACCAGAAGCCTAGGGCCAACCGCCTCGCGGGTGCACAGCGGGCTCGGGAATGGGGCGAAGTCGTTGCAAACTGTGCGGGTCCGACTCCTGCCGTCCACCTGGTGGTCGAGCCGGCCCTCTCGGCCGCGGACGCCTACCGGGTGGTCAGAAACGTCGTCAGCGCGTCGGCGATCCCCTGCGCCGCCTGCTGGCGCCACTGAGGGTCCGTCATCCGCCTGGCGTCGGTCGAGTTGCGCATGTTACCGCACTCGATGAACACCTTGGGCACCGTCGAGAGGTTAAGCCCGCCGAGGTCGGAGCGGGTGTCCAGCCCCTGACTCGCCGTGTAGTCGGCGTACGGCTCGCCGGTCGCCGCGTGGAAGCCGTCGCGCAGCAGCAGGCCGAGCCGGTGCGAGGGCGCGACGATCGCGGAGTTGTCCGCCTTCCCCGCGACCACCTTGGCGGGCATGATCACGTGGAACCCGCTGCCGCCGGCCGGACCGCCGTCGCCGTGCACCGAGACCGCCGCGTCGGCGTGCGCCTCGGCGCCCGCGCGGGCGCGCTCGTCGATGCACGGGCCCCAGGGCCGGTCGCCGTCCTGGACCAGCACCACCGTGGCGCCGCGGGCGGTCAGGATCGCGCGGGCCCGGCGGGACACGTCCAGGGTGTACTCGGCCTCGGTGTAGCCGGCGTTGGTGGAGGTGCCGGTGGTGTCGCACTCCTTGCGGGCGTTGCCGATGTCGACCAGGCGGTTGATCTCGGTGGTGTGGGCGAAGTTGCCGGGGTTGTGGCCGGGGTCGAGCAGTACGGTCCGGCCGGCGAGGGCGGTGGACACGGGAGCGGACGCGGTGGTGGGCGTGGTCCCGGGAGAGGCCGACGGTGAGCCCGTCGGTTCCCCTCCGGCGGGGGTGGCCGGGGCGCTCTCGGCGGTCGTCGGAGTGGGCGGCTCCGGAGTGGACGGCTCCGGAGAGGTGGACGGCGCCGGCGGAGCGGCCGCCCCGGCCGTGTGGGCCGACGGTGCGGCACCGTCCGCCCGGCCGTGGTCGGCGACGGCCTGCCAGCCCAGCCAGCCGGCCAGACAGAGCGGCACCACTGCGCCGGCCACCGTGGTGGTGCGCAACAGGCGGGAACGGCGGGGCGGTTCGTCGTGCGTACTGCCGTCGGTGGTGCGGGTCACGGGTGGTTCAGATCCTGTCCTGGGTGCGCGCGGTCAGGCCGTACAAGTCCGCGATGGTCTTCCACTTCGTCACGAAGTCCTTCTTCGCCTGGGTGGCCTGCGGGTTGAGCTCGTCCGCGTGCTTCTTGTCGGCGGTGTTCGGCGCCGAACCGGAGCATCCCTGCGTGGACACCGTGCGCGCCCAGCTCGCGTACGCGCGGTCGATGTCGGCGGACAGCTGCCAGGCCGACTTCAGCGACGCCACCGCGTCCGCACCGCCGGGCAGGTCGGTGACGGCCAGGGCGGCGAGCTTGGTGAGCAGCTGGTCGCGCTGCTTGGCGCCGGTGTCGAAGACCTGCGCCGCGCTGTCGATGTCGGCCTTGGACGGGCAGCTGGACACCTTGGCGACCGCGCTGCCGATCGGCGCCTTTGCGCTCTCGCCCTGGGTCAGCAGTTCGTCCAGCGTCTTGGCCTGGGCCTGCGCGTTGGGGCCGGCCGCGCCGGCCGTGGGGCTCGCGGACGCGGTGTCGGAGGCGGTCGGACTCGGCGCGTCGGCCGAACCGCTGGGCACCGGGGCGGGCTGCGGGTTGCCGGAGGCCGCCGCGTCCGTGGGTGCGCCGGTGGGGGACGGGGCGGGGGCGGCCTTGTCGGCCGAGTCGCCGGTGCCCTTCACCGCCCAGAGGATGCCGCCGCCGATCGCCAGCACCAGGAGGAGGGCGAAGGTGATCAGCAGCGGCGCACGCTTGCTGCCGGGGCGGTCCTCGTCGTCCAGGTCGTCGTAGCCGGTGGCGTAGTCGGCGGGGTAGCCGGGGGCGTAGTCGGTGCGCTGGTCGGGCTGCCCGTACGGCTGCTGCTGGGGGTACTGCTGGGGCGGGTACGGCTGCTGGGAGTCCGGCCGCTGCGGGTACGGGGGCTGCGGCGGGGCCGCCGGGTAGCCGTAGCCGTCGGGGCGGGCCGGGCCCTGGTGCTGCGGGGTCGCGTGGCCCGGGAAGCCGCCGGCGGGCGGGGCCGAGGGCGGTGCGGCCGGCGGCGGGCCCGCCGGCTGCGGGGCTGCCGCCGGGAAGGCGGGCGCGGTCGGGGCGTCGTAGCCGGGGGTCGCCGACAGGTACGGGCGCGCGCCCAGCGGCGGGCCCTGGTCGCCGACGGCACCCGGCCCGGGCGGCTGAGGCGCCCCGGCGGGCGGAGCGGCCGCGGGCGGGGGCGTGGCGGGGTTCTGGGCGGTGCCGGGGGCAGGCTGCTGCTGCGGGCCGCGGACCCAGCCGCCGGCGCCGCCGCGCGCGGTGGGGTCCCAGACCGCCGGAGCGGTGTTCTGCTGGTCCGTCATTGCGCTCTAGCCCCCACCGTCTGCCCGGATGCTCTGCCTGGTGCTGTGCCGTTTTGTCGCTGTGCGTCGCCCGCGGCATCCGTCGGCGCCGCGCGGACACCGTACCGTTCGAACCCCCGCCCGACAGCCCCGGCACGACGTTAGAGCATCCGTGATCGCCCTGGGGCGGGTCCGCTGATCTCGGCGCGGACGGATCAGGCGGCGGTCCGGCGCAGCACCCGCAGCGAACCGGTCACCGAGATCTCCTCGAACCCCTCGGCGAGCGCCCGCAGGTACACCCGGTACGGGGCCTGGCCGCCGTCCGCCGGATCGGGGAAGACGTCGTGCACCACCAGCAGGCCCTCGGGTGCCAGATGCGGCGCCCAGCCCTCGTAGTCGCCGGTGGCGTGCTCGTCGGTGTGGCCGCCGTCGATGAAGACCAGGCCGAGCCGCCCGCCCCAGAGCGCGGCGATCTGCGGCGAACGGCCGACCAGCGCCACCACGTGCTCCTCCAGCCCGGCCGCGTGCAGCGTGCGGCGAAAGCGCGGGAGCGTGTCCATCCGGCCGACCTCCGGGTCCACCAGCGTCGGGTCGTGGTACTCCCAGCCGGGCTGCTGCTCCTCGGACCCACGGTGGTGGTCGACGGTCAGCGCCACCGTCCCCGCCTCCCTGGCCGCCGCCGCCAGCAGGATCGCCGAGCGCCCGCAGTACGTGCCGATCTCCAGCACCGGCAGCCCCGTCCGCCGCGCGGCCGTCACCGCCGCCGCGTACAGCGCCAGCCCCTCGTCCACCGGCATGAACCCGGTCGCACCCTCGAAGGCCGCCAGCACCTCGGCCCCGGGTCGCGTGTTCTCCAGGAGGTCGGACATGGCAGCTCCTTGCCGGGGGTGGTCGGTACTCCGTACTCGCCGTCGGACCCTACTCGACGGTACGCCCCACCGTCCCCCCACCCCGACCTGCGCCGGAGCCGGAAGCGGGGCGGCCCGGCCGGCTTTCCGTGTCCGGTCCGCCCGGTCCGCCCGGTCAGCTCAGGGGGCGAGGAGGGAGCGGGCGATGCGGAGGCGGTGGGGGGCGAGTTCGGTGGCGATGGCGGCGGACTCGGCGGGGGAGGCGGTGACGGCGGCGGGGAGGGGCGGGCGCTGGGCGAGGAGGGCGAGGCGGAGGTGGGTCGGGGGGTGGGTGGAGTCCACGGCGGCCCGGTCCCGGGCGGAGCGGCGGAGCAGGCGCTCGCGTTCGAGCGGCGGGACGCCCGCGAGGTGGTCGCGGAGCTGGTCCCAGAGGGTGTCGGCCTTCGAGGCCTGTGGGGCCTTCGAGGCCTGTGAGGCCTCTGAGGCCGGCCGGGCGTCGGCCGCGCCACGGCGGGTCGTCCGGGGGCGGCTCTGGTGGCCGGCGCGCACGCGGGAGACCAGCGTGCCGGCGGCCCCGTCGAGCAGCAGTGCTTCCAGCATCCCGCGGGCGGCCTCGGTGGACGCGGCCTGCGCGGCGAGCGTGTCCGCGTGGTACTCGGCCTGGTGGCCGGCCCGGGCGGTGAGCCGGTCGAGGAGGAGCAGGGTCCGCAGCAGCAGCCAGGCGAGGGAGTACAGCACCGCGTTGCTGATGAGGTCGGCGACGTGGAACAGGAGCCGGAATCCCGCCCACTGCGCGCGCCTGCGCGGCCGGGCGAGGTCGTACCAGTGCGCGAGCGCGCCGATCGCGGCGTTGAGCCAGAGGCCGCGCCGGTGGTCGCCGTTGACCTGGTGGGCGAGTTCGTGGCCGAGCAGGGCGATCCGCTGTTGTCCGTCGAGCGCCTCCCAGAGCGGCAGGCCCAGGGTGAGCACCGAGTGCCGGCGCAGCCCGACCACGGCGAGGCCGGCGTTGAACGAGCCGTCGACGCGGATCACCCCGACCGGCCGTGCTCCGAGTTCGGCCGCGACCCGGTCCGCCAGGCCGTAGAGGGCGGGCGCCTGGCTCCGGGTCAGCACGGTCTCGCCGCGCGGCACCCGGCCGATCCGCGGGCGCAGGAGGACGACGACCGCGAGGGCGGCCGCACCCAGGCACCGGAGCGGGGTGCTCCCGGTGACGAGCAGCCAGAGTGCCCAGCCGAAGAGTGCGGTGGTGACGAGGTGGACGAGCGACGCGACGGCCGCCGCTGCGAGCCAGTCGCGTCGTCCGGCGGAGGTGGTGCGGCCTGCGGCGAGGTCCTGGTAGAGCTGCTCGGTCCGGGCGGCCACCGCCCGCTCGTGCGGGGTGGCAGGGGCGGTCGGAGCGGTCGCGGCGTCGTGCTCCGGTACGAGGTTCCATTCGCAGCCGGGGCACCAGACGGCGAAGCGCGGGTCGGCGTCCAGGGGCGCGGCGCACTGGGGGCAGGTGTGGGGCGTGGCGCCGGGGGGAGCGTCGGCAGGCGGGGTGGCAGGGGCGGCCGGAGCGGCGGGTGAGGACACGGCGGATGATCATGCCACTGGTGGTCCGTGTCCGGCACCTGTCGTCCGCTGCCCGGCACCCGTCGTCCGCTGCCCGGGGGCCGCCGGCGCTGCCCGGGGGCCGCTGAGTGGAACGTGTTCTACTCCGGGCGGGCGTACCGTGCCAGAATCGGCCCGACCACCGATCCGAGGGGAACCCGGGAGCAGCCCCATGCGCGCAGCCATCCTGCACAAGACCGGCCAGGACACGCTCGACGTCCGCGACGACGTGGTGGCGGTCGGCTTCGGCCCCGGCAAGGTGAGAGTCCGCCTGCGGGCGGCGAGCCTCTGCCACTCCGACCTCTCGGCGATGAGCGGTGTCCTGCCGCAGCCCGCGCCGTTCGTCCCCGGCCACGAGGGCGCCGGTGACGTGGTGGAGGTCGGCGAGGGCGTGACCGGCATCGAGGCCGGCGACCGGGTGGTGCTCTGCTGGATGGCGCCCTGCGGCCGCTGCGCCCACTGCGAGCGCGGGCGCGGACACCTCTGTGTCTCCAGCCTGCGCCGGCTCGGCGCCCCGGGGTTCCGGTTCGACGAGGACGGCGTCCCGGTCGAGGCCTCCGGCTTCTACGGCACCGGCTCGTTCGCGGAGGAGGTGGTGGTCGAGCGTGACGCCGTGATCAAGGTCCCGGCCGACCTGCCGTACGAGCTTGCCGCCCTGATCGGCTGCGGTGTGACCGCCGGCATCGGTGCCGCCGTCCACACCGCGCAGGTCGAGCCGGGCGCCTCCGTCGCGGTGATCGGCGCCGGCGGGGTGGGCGTCGCGGCCGTGCAGGGGGCCCGGGTCTGTGGCGCGGGCCGGATCGTCGTGGTCGACCCGGTCACCTCGCGGCGGGAGCGGGCGCTGGCGTTCGGTGCCACCGACGCGTTCGCCCCCGAGGAGCTGAAGGCCGTCGCGAAGGGCATGCCGGGCGGCGGGTTCGACTACGTCTTCGAGGCGGTCGGCCGCGCGGCCACCGTCCGGGCCGGGTACGACGCGGCGCGGCGCGGGGGAGCGGTGGTGGTGATCGGTGCCGGGGCGCAGGACGACCTCGCGCAGTTCACCATGGGCGAGCTGTTCTTCAACGAGAAGCGGCTGCTGCCGTCGCTGTACGGCGGGGCGTCCGTGCCGCGCACCATCGCGCTGGTGGTGGACCTCTGGCGGTCCGGGCGGATCGACCTCGAGGGGATGATCACGCACCGGGTCGGGCTGGCGGACGTCAACGAGGCCATCGCGCAGATGCGGGGCGGCGAGGCGCTGCGGACGGTCGTCACGCTGGCCTGATAGCCGTCGCCGGACGTGACAGGGCCCGCCGGTGCACCCGGCGGGCCCTGTCACGTACTGCGGGAGCGGGCTCAGCCCTGGTCGGCTCCGGTGCCGAGCCGGTGCCGCCCGTGCGGGTCGGCCTCCGGGCGGTCGTCGGCGGCGGAACGGCCGCGGTGGCGGCCGTGCGACGCGGTGTCCTCGGCCGTGGTCCCGTTGGCCGCGGGTCCGGTGGTGTCGGTGAGGGTGTCGGACATCAGAATCGTCTTCCGTGCGAGGGGGCAGGTGCTTCGGCGCCAGGCGGGCGCCGCGGGCGCGTCGGGCGCGTGACCGGCATGATCGGGCGCAGCAGCCGCGCCAGAGCCGGTGATCACGGCCCGTGCCCCGGCCACCATAACGGCCGGAACGGGCGAGATCCTATCGAGATCCTGATGGGTGGTCCGCGAACGGCACGGCTCCGCGCGGCCCGTCCGAACCCAACCAGTGGCCCACCAGCCGGCGGTACAGCGGCGACAGCACCTGGAGATCGCCGTGCCGTGCGAGCACGCCGCGGCCGCCGTCCAGCAGCAGGACGCGGTCGGCCCGGAGTGCCGAACCGATCCGGTGCGCCACCACGACGAGCACCCCGGGCCGGGCCGCGAAGGCCCGCTCGACCCGGTCCTCGGCGGCGGCGTCCAGGTGGCAGGTGGCCTCGTCCAGCACCACGACGGGGGCGGGGGAGAGGTACGTCCTCACCAGCGCCAGGAGTTGGCGTTCGCCGGCCGAGAGCGTGCCCGGATCGGCGAGCACGGCGTCGGGGCCGCCTAGCCGGGCGACGAGCGCGTCGGCGCCCAGGAGGGTTGTGGCGTGCGAGAGTCGGGAGTCGTCGGGGTGGGCCCTGGCGGGGTGGGCCTCGGCGGGCGCGTCGGGCCAGCAGAGATTGGCGCGGACCGTACCGGGGAACACGTACGCCTCCTGCGGGAGCAGCGCCACCAGGCGGGCGCGCCCGGCGTCGGGGAGCAGGTGCGGGCGGACTCCGTCCACGGTGACCTCGCCGTCGAGCGGCACCAGCAGGCCGGCGAGCAGCGCGGCGAGGGTGGACTTCCCCGTTCCGCTCGGGCCGACGACGGCCAGGTGCTCGCCGGGGGCCGTCGTCAGGTCGAGGCCGGCGAAGACCGGTTCGGCGGCCGGGCCGTGGGCGTAGCGGAGGGCGGTGAGGCGGAGGGTGGGGGGTTCCGGCTCGGGGCCGTGGCCCGGACCAGGGTCGCGATCCGGCTCGGGTCCGGGTTCCGGCTCGGGTACGGTCTCCGGCTCCGGTTCGTCGGAGGTGGTGGCGAGGCGGTCGAGGACGACGGCCAGGCTCAGCAGCCAGCCGCCGACCGTACCGGCCAAGGTCCTGACCGCGGGGTCGAGTTGCTGGAGCAGATAGGTGGCCACGCCGAGCAGTTCGCCGGGCGTGAGGCCGCCGCCGCCGAGCAGCCAGGGCGCCGCCGCGACCACCGCCAGCACGGGCAGCCGGCCGCCGAGCGCGACCACCAGCGAACGGGCCGCGGCGGCCCGGCCGAGCGCGCGGGAGGCGGCGGCGCTGTCCCCGGCGCCGGCGGCGAGTGCCTCGGCCGTGCGCTGCCGGGCGCCGGTGGCCTGAATGTCGCGCAACCCGTGGAAGGCGCGGCCGGCCTCGGCGGCGAGGCGCTCCTCGGCAAGCACGACGGCGCGGCGCCGGTCCACCAACGGGCGCAGCAGCCGGGCGAACAGCAGGCCGGCGGCGAACAGGGGGACGAGGACGAGCGGCAGGGCGGCGGGCGCGAGCAGGGTCAGACCGACCAGGGCCGCGGCCAGGGTCACCCCGGCACCGCGCAGCGTCCGCAGCAGGGTGGCGGTCAACTGCCGCGCGGATTCGACCTGTTCGGTGAGCCGGGCGACCTCGGCCGGATCGGCGTACGGCCGGGCGAGCGCGCTCAGGACGACGCGTTCCACCAGAGCGTCCCGCAGCGGTTCGACCACGGCCGCGAGGTGCGGGAACCCGGCCCGCGCCGCGTACGCGCGGGCGGCGGTCACCGCCCCGAAACCGGCCAGCCAGGCCACCCCGACCGCCGGCCGCCCGGCCAGGAACCCCTGGTCCACGGCGGCCGACACCATCAGCCCCGACACCAGCGCCGGCAGAGCCTCGAGCCCGGACCATCCGAGCAGCCGCCACAACGCCCCCCTCGTGCTCGCGAGTTGCCGCCCGAGCAGCACCCAGCCGGGCGAGCGGTGCTGCACGAGAACTCGGCGGGGCCGACTTCTGGTGTGAGCCGGGGGCGCCCCCACCGGCCCGGTGGGGGCGGGGCCCGCGCAGGCACCCTCGGGGTCGGAGAACGGCTCGGGGAGCCGCGCAGGAAGTCGACCGGGCCGACTTCCTGCGCGCGGCACGCCGCCGACGGCGCTGTGCCGGCCCATCAGGCGGTGGCCGTTTCGAGGGCGGTGGCCGCTTCGAGGGCGGTGGCCGCTTCGAGGGCGGTGCCGGAGAGGGTGGCGCGATAGTCGGGGTCGCCGAGGAGATCGGTGTGCGGGGCGAGGGCGCGGAGCCGGCCGGCGTCGAGCCAGGCGACCAGGTCGGCGCGGGCGGCCGCCGCCTCGCGGTGGGCGACCACCAGCCGGGTGCGTCCGTGAGTGGCCTGCTCCAGGGCCTCGGTGACCTGGTACTCGGTGGCGAGGTCGAGCCCCGAGGTGGCGTCGTCCAGCACCACCACCCGCACGGGGCGGGCCAGCAGCCTTGCCAGCCCCAGTCGTTGCAGCTCGCCGCCGGAGAGCCGGAGCTCGTCCAGCGGAGTGTCCCAGCCGGCGGGCAGACGGCGTAGGAAGCCGTCCGCGCGAGCGGCGGCCGCGGCCTCGGGGCCGGCGCCGTCCAGCGCCTCGCGGACGGTCCGGCCGGTCAGCGCGGGGCGCTCGAAGGCGTAGCCGACGGCGCGGCGCAGTTCGGGGGCGGTCAACTCGTCGACGGGGACGCCGTCGACGAGCACCCGGCCCTCGTCGGGGTCGCGCAGCCGGCCGGGCAGAGCGGCCAGCAGGGACTTGCCGCAGCCGGATCGGCCGACCAGGGCGACGGTGTGCCCGCCCGGCACGGTGAGGTCGAGCGGCCCGAGCAGCACACGGTCGCCGTCGCGTACCACCACACCGCGGAAGGCGAGTTCGCCCGCGCCGCCCTCCGGCAGGACGGCCGTGCCGCCGACGGCCGGTGCGAGCTCCAGCAGTTCGTTCACCCGGGCCTGCCCGGCCCGTGCGTGCGCCACCCCGACCAGCGCCTCGACCTGCTCGAAGAGCCCCGCCCCGAGCGCCGCCCAGCCGGCTGCCGCCGCGAGCGCGCCGGGCGCCAGCGTGCCCGCCGCCACCAGGGCGCCGGCGGTGGCCAGCACCGCGACCTCGACCACGGCGATCAGCAGCGTCGCCTGCCACGCCGTCCGCCGCTGGGCGGCCCAGAGCGCGTGCCCGGCCTCCGAGAGAGCGGGGAGCGGCTCCAGCACGCGCGCCGCCTCGCGCCGCCTCGCACCGGCCGCGTGGATGCTGCGCAGCCCGGTGAGCGCGCCGGCGAGCCGGCCGGCGAGGTCGGCCTGGACCTCCTGGTAGCGGAGGAAGACCTGCCCGGCCTCCCGCAGGAAGAGCCGGATCAGCACCACCCCGGGCACCACGCCGCCGAAGAAGGCGAGCGCCAGCCAGGGCGAGAGCACCCCGAGGCCGACGATCGCGCCGAGCGAGGTGAGCAGCGCGGTGGTCGCGCCGAGCACGGCCGGAAGCCGGCCGCCCGCGTCGGCGGCGGAGCCGACCAATCGCGCGGTCAGGTCGCCGGGCGGCGGCCCGCCGTGCCGGAGCCGGCCGCCGGGGCCGAGGTCGAGCAGGTGGCGCACCAGCCGGCCGCGCAGGGCGGCGGTGGCCTCGGCCGCGCAGGCGGGACCGGCCGCGGCGGCGAGCGCGTTGACGGCGGCGGCCGTGCCGAGGACGAGGGTCAGCAGCCCGAACGCGGAGCCGCCGGCGTCCCGGTCGAGCGCGGCGTCGACCGCGCCGGCGAGTGCCGGGGGCAGGGCGAGCGTGGTGGCGGCCTCGGCGGGCAGGGCGACGGCCAGCGCGAGGGTCCAGCAGGTGGGGCGGCGGGGCATGGGCGGGCTCCCGTCGGGGTGGGTCGTGGGTCGGCAAAGGGGCGGGGCGAGTAAGGAAGGAAGGAGCGGGGACGGCGAGGGGGAAGGAGGCGGGCGCAAGGGAAACGAGGGGGAAGAAGGCGCAAGGGGGCGCGGGAAAGGAAGGGAGCGAAGCGAAGGGCGGAACGGGACGGCGCCGCTCCCGCCTGTCCGGACAGGCGGGAGCGGCGCCCGTGGGTCACCGCATCAGCGGGTGACCGACCGCCGTACGACTAGCTGATCGTGAAGATCAGGCAGGTCAGGATGAGACAGGTGTACTGGCAGCCGCCGCCGTGGCCGGTCAGCTCGACGGACTCGGTCTCGGGCAGCTCCTGCAGGGCCGCGAGGTCGGTCTCGAAGTCCACCATGTTCTCCATGATCGGGTTCCTCCCCTGTGTTTCCGCCCGCCGCGATCTGCGGTACGGGCGTCGGGTGTTGCTCCCGCGGCGGCCTCCATCCACCACCGCGGGTACCACCCCGGGCCTTCGGGGCCCGGGAGTCTGTGAGCGGACCGGGTCGCCCCGTCCGGTCGGCCGGGGGCTACCCCGGTCGGCCGGTCCGCAGGAAGGCGGCCAGCAGTTCGTGCAGCACGGCGGCGCCGTCCTCGGCCAGCACCTCGTGCCCGGCGCCGGCCGCTTCGACGTACCGGAAGTCGGCGCCCTCGGTGCGGCCGATCCGCAGCAACTCGTGCCGCAGCGAGCGGGACTGGCCCACCGGGACGACCTCGTCCCGGTCCCCGTGTACGACCAGCAGCGGTGCGCTGAGCCGGTGCGCCAGCTGGAGCACATCGCGCGGGCCGCGGGCGTCCGCGATCGTGTCCCCGCCGCCGAGCCGGGTGGTCAACGCCCTGACGGGGGGCGCGGCTTCGGCCAGAAGCCGGGCGCCGGACAGGAACGGCGCGACCACCGCGCAGCGCGCGACCTGCTCGGCCGGCGCGTGCGCGGCCGCCAGCAGGGCCAGGAACGCGCCGTAGCTGACGCCGAACAGGGCGGGCGGCTCCAGGCCGAGTGCGGCGCGCTGGCCCGCGATGCCGTCCAGCAGGTACAGGATGTCGTCGAGGTCGGGCCCGCCCCAGGCGCCCCGGATGGCCATCGCGTGCGCCAACCCGTAGCCGGTGGAGCCGCGTTGGTTGGGCGCGACCACGGCGATCCCCTCGGCCGCCATGCGCTGCAGGGCGGGGTCGAACTCCAGCCGCCAGGCGTCCGCCGGGCCGCCGTGCAGGGCCAGCACCAGGTGCGGGCTGCTCAGCCAGGCGTCGCCGCCGTACACGACGGCCTCCAACGGCCCGGCCGGACCGGCGAGTTCGAGACTCTGGGCCGGGTGCCAGCGACCGCCGTCGCCGGGCGGGGTGGAGCCGTCGAGTTGCCAACCGGCCGAGGCGGTACGGGAGGTGCGCGGTCCGCCGGGCTGCCAGGGCAGGACGGTGTCGCGCCACGGCCCGGGCAGGCCGGAGCCGAGCGGCGCCAACTGCAGGGGCAGCGGCACCGGTCCGGGCCCGACGGGTGCCGGACCGTGCGCCAGCAGCGCGTCCACGTCCAGGGTGGCCAGCGCCGTCGGGTGGTCGGGCGAGGAGTACGGCACCCGCAGCCCCGCGTCCGACCAGTGTCCTACCGCGCCGAGCCGACCGGGTGGCACCGGCAGCGGGTCCAATCGCCCGGCGGAGGGCCGCCACAAAGCCAGCGCCGAGCCCGCGCCGTGGTCGATCTGGACCACCACCCGGGCCCCCTCCGGCGCGGGCCGCAGAGCCACGGGGCGCAGGAACATGCCCGAGACGTGCAGGCACTCCGGGAACCGCAGCGGCTCCCCGCCGCCCAGCAGGCCCCAGCCCAGCCGGTCGGTGCCGGGCGCGTCGCTGCGCACCATCGCGAAGCTGCTGTCCGGATCGAACAGCACCAGCCGGTCGTTGCTGCGCTCGCCGATCTCCAGCAGCGGGGTGACGGCGCCGCTGCGCAGGTCCAGGACGACGGTGCGGACGATGCCCGAGTCGACCCGGTCGAGCGACAGCAGCGTGCCGGCGCGGTCGAGCCAGACACCGCCGCCGTGCAGTCCGGGGATCTCGGCGACCTGCCGGGGCTCGCTGCCGTCGGCGTGCACCAGCCAGACGGTGGTGGCCGGGCGGGTGTCGGTTCCCAGCGCCACGGCGACCGGGGCGCTGGGGCCGTCCAGCGTACGGGCGTCGTCCGGCGTTCGCCGGCCGTCCGGCGCAGGTGGGCCCTCCGGCGCAGGTGAGCTCTCCGGGGTAGGTGCGCCCTCCGGCGCGCGGGCGCCGTCCGTAGAAGCCGCCGGAAGCGGCAGCAGTCGCAGGCCGGGCCGCCTCAGGGTGGCCAACTGACGTTCGGTGGTGGCCGGTTCGCGGCCCGGTTCGGCCGCGCTGAGCGCCACCAGGTCGTGCCGCTCGCCGTCGTGCCGGCAGACCAGGACCGAGCCGTCGGGCAGTGCGATCAGCTGCGAGCGCAGGTTCTCGGACCGGTTGCCGGGCAGTGCCAGTGAGGTCGGCACGGCCGGTCCCGTCGCCGGCAGGTGCCAGCTCTCCGCGTACCAGCCGCCGTCGGCGGCGGAGGCGAGGCAGGCGGCGTGGCTGCCGTCGGCGGCGAAGGTGAAGCTGAGGCGGCGCAGGGCCTGCGTCGCGCTCCTGGTGGCCACGGTCATGTCGCCCTCGTCTCGCCTGCGGGGGGCGGGAGTTCGCCCGGCGGCGCCGGCGGCACCGGGTCCACCCAGAGCCGGGGGCCGCCGTGCCGCAGCCGCAGCAGGAAGGCGAGCGCGCCGGCCGTCCCGGTGCCGTACGCGGCGGCGCAGCCGGTGCCGGTCTCGTCGGGCAGCACCAGCAGTCCGTCGCGCAGCGCCGGCCGGGCGGTGATCAGCTGCGCCAGCTCATCGGCTCCGGAGCGGAATTCGGCGTCACCGGTGAACTCGGCGAGGTCGATCAGGTATTCGCCGTTGCCGGCCAGCCCGTGGCAGGCGCTGACGCCGCAGTGCCAGCGCCCGGCCAGGACGGCGCGCCCGGCGGCGAGGGCGAGTTCACGGGCGGTGGCGTCGCCGGTCACCTGCCAGAGCCGGAGCAGGAAGGTGCCCGCGCCCGAGGCGCCGCTGCACCAGTGGGCGAGCCTGACGTGGTCGGGGTCGCCGGCGTCCTGCGGCCACCAGGCGCTCTCCTGCGCCCCGTCGCGGGACTCCCACCGCACGGTGGCCGCGAGCGTCCGCCCGGCCTCGGCGGCGCCTTCGAGCAGCGCCCGGTCGCCGGTGGCCTCGGCGGCGGCGAGCAGGAACGCGCCGACGCCCGCCACCCCGTGGGCGAACCCGAGGTGGGTGATCCCGGCGAGCGCCGAGTCGAAGTCCTTCGGGACCGGCCAGACCGTGCCGTACGGGGTGGCCTTTCCGGCGGCCAGCAGACCGTGGCCGCAGCGGGCGGCCCGGGCCAGGAACTCCTGGGCGGCGTCGGTGCCCGGGGCATCGGCTGCGAGGCGAAGCTGGAGGAAGCCGGCACCGGCGGCGCCGTGACAGACGTCCGGGTTGGGCCATTCGACGGCTATCCCACGGGCCAGCCCGGCGGCGCGTTCGGCGAGCGCCCGGTCGCCCAGCGAACCGGCGGCGTCCAGCAGCGCCCAGGCGGTGCCCGAGCGGCCGAAGTGCAGCCCGGGCAGGACGACGGGCTCGGCGGCGCACCGGCGCTCGATCCACTCCACGGCCGTCTCCGTCGTCCGGCGGGCCTCCTCCCGCACCCCGGCCGGCAGGCCGCGGGCCACCGCGGCCCGGGCGAGCAGGGCCAGCACCCCGGCGGCGCCGTGCTGCACGTTGCAGGGGTCGGACCGCTGCCCGGCCGGCACGGTGGGCCAGAGCCGGTCCCGCCGCAGCGGGGTGGCGGTTGCCGCGAGGTGGCGCAGGCCGTCGTGCAGGACCCGGTCGACGACGGTGTCGCCGTCCTCGGCGGGGCGGCCGGCCGAGGCGCCCGCGGGCGCCGGCCCGGCTGCCTCCGTGCGGCCGCCACCCGGCGCCGGCTCCCCGGGCCCGCCCGCCAGGGCCTCCCGGACACGGTGAAGGGGCCACCGCTGCTCGGCTTCCTCCGCGCGCAGCCCCAGCACCACCGGCGCGAGCCGCCGCGCGGTGTCGCCCGAGCGGGCGGCGAGCGCGAGCCAGCGGCCGAGGCGGTCGGCGACGGGGCGGGCGTGCGGCAGGTCCTCGGGCAGCAGCGGGTCGTGGCCGGTGGCGAGCAGGAAGAACAGGCCGCCGAGCGCGTACAGGTCTGCCGTCGGCTCGGCTGCACAGCTGCCGTGGCCCGCCGGTCCGTCCTCGACCAGGGCGAGCCGCCCGGGCCCCTGCTCGGGGGCGCGGTAGCCCGGGGTGCCGGCCGAGCCGGCGCGGCGGCCGGCCTCGGCGGCCAGCTCCAGGTCGACCAGCCGCAGCGTGCCGTCGGGCTGCACCAGGACGTTGCCGGGGGAGAGGTCGCGGAGCACCAGGCCCAGCTCGTGCACCCGCTCGACGAGGTCGAGCAGGGCGTGCACCAGGGGACCGGCCTCGGCCCAGTCGACGTCCGGGCTGCCGTCGCGGCGCAGCCGGGCGGCGACCCAGCTGCCCAGCGGTTGCCCGGCGATTCGTTCCTGCACGAGGAAGAGCGAGTCGTCCTGCTCGATCAGCTCGACCGGCCTCGGCGCCAGCCCCCGCCCCTCCAGCCGGGTCAGCAGCGCGGCCTCGTGCCGCAGCGCGGCCCGGGCGTCCGTCCCGGAGCGGTCGACCTCGATGTGTGCGCGGGCCTGCTTGACCACGACCTCCGCGCCTCCCTCGGTGTCCCGGCCGAGGAAGACCCCGCCCTTGGCGCCGTGCCGGATCGCGCCGGTGATCACGTACCGCCCGGCCAGCAGCACCCCGCCGGCCCCGCGCCGCGCCGCGGCCGGCTTGGCCGCCCCGGGCCCACGGCGGCCGGGGACGGCACCCCGCCCCTCGGCCCCCCGCCCGCCCGCTCCCTGCTCCTCGACGCCCCACCCCTCGACCCCCGGACCCTGCGCCAGCGGGTCGCGCGCCCACGGCGGACACCGGTACGAAGCCCCGCGCACGTCCTCGACCCGCTCGCCGCCCGGTCCGCGTAGCATCGACCGGTACCCGCCGTCGTTGCCCAGCTCGGCGCGGGCCGCGAAGGCGCCGTACCGGTAGTGGACGCGACTGCCGGGCCGGTACGGCCGGTCGGAGAGCACGACCGGCCCGGGCAGGCCGTCGGTGGCCCGGTGCAGCGCGGCGGCCAGCCGCCGGAACTGCTCCTCGCCGTCCGGGTAGACCGTGATGAACTTGCCCGCCGAACCCCGCTCGCTGTTACGCGAGTTGAGCTCGTGCAGCTGCGCCGGTCCGGCGGCGAACTTGAACGCGCAGGGGTCGTCGGCCAGCACCTCGGCGGCTGCGGCCAGCACCGCGCCGCCGACCGCCGACGCCGCGCTGACGTGGATCTTCCAGCCCTCCCCGGCCAGTTCACCCGCGGACGGCCTGGCCGTGCACCAGAAGCCCTCGACGGTGACCTCCCAGTCGCCGTCGCCTCCCCGGCCCCCGGCGCCGGCCAGCGCCGCCCGCGTGATCTCCGGCCACGAGCCGGCCGCTTCCGGCCCGCGGCCCGCCGATCCCTTTCCCCCGGCCGTACGAAGCGATGTGCCCGCCCCCATCCGCATTCACATCCCTTCGTCTCGGCCGGCGCCCGTGGGTGCCCACTGCTCCGGCACCCGGGCACACGGCCACGGCCTGATCGGTTTCTCGGAAACACGGGAGCGCTGCCCCGGCCGCGTCCGCCGCGGACCTCGGCCGGGACCGGGCCCCTTCCGGAGCCCGGAGCGGGCCCGTCTGACCTGGGCCCGAGCTCCGGCGGAGCGCCTTCCCGACCCCCTGGCCGGGGCAACTCCCGTTCGCAGAAGTGAAGTTACTTTCGGTTTCGGGGCGGGCTCAACGCGTAGCGAGTCACTTCACTCGTAAGGGTGATCTGGGCGCTGTTTCGAATGTGTGCGAGCCGCCCGCTGTGAGCGGTGAACCCCGCGCGCCCCGGCAGGCGCGCCGCCCGAACGGCCCGTGCGCCGTCTCCCGGCGCCGCCCGTGCGCCGCCCGAACGCACCGGACGGCGGATTGACGCGCATCTGTACGCCCCGTCCCCCACACCGGGCACCGCGCGGGCCGGCCGGCCGGGCCCGCGCCGGCCCGGGAACGCACCGGGCCCGGGCGGCCCGGGCGCCCCCGCGCGCACGGTAGTCTCGACAGGTGCCGAAACTGTCCGACGTCATCACCGCGCTCGAAGAGGTCTACCCGCCCCAGTGGGCGGAGTCCTGGGACGCCGTCGGCCTGGTCTGCGGGGACCCTCAGGCCGAGGTCCGCCGCGTGCTCTTCGCCGTCGACCCCGTGCAGGCGGTGGTCGACGAGGCCGTCGAGTGGGGTGCCGACCTGGTGGTCACCCACCACCCCCTCTATCTGCGCGGCACCACCAGCGTCGCCGCCACCACCTTCAAGGGCCGGGTCGTGCACACGCTGATCCGGGGCGGCATCGCCCTGCACGTGGCGCACACCAACGCCGACCACGCCGACCCGGGCGTCTCGGACGCGCTGGCCGAGGCGGTCGGCCTCCGCGTCACCGGCCCGCTGGTGGCGGACCCGACCGACCCGCTGGGCCGGCGCGGCACCGGCCGGATCGGCCTGCTGGAGCCCCCGCTCACGCTCTCCGCCTTCGCCGCCCAGGTCGCCAAGGGCCTGCCGGCCACCGCCGCCGGCGTCAGGGTCTCCGGGGACCCGAACCGGCTGGTCAGCCGGGTCGCGGTGTGCGGCGGCTCCGGCGACGGCCTCCTCGCCGAGGTGCGCGCGGCCGGTGTCGACGCCTACCTCACCGCCGACCTGCGCCACCACCCGGCCTCCGAGGCCGCCGAGGCGGCGCCGGTCGCGCTGCTCGACGCCGCACACTGGGCCACCGAGTGGCCCTGGCTCGCCCTGGCCGAGCGGGCGCTGCACGGCGCCGCCGAGCAGCGGGGCTGGGCCGTGGAGACCAAGGTCTCCGACAAGGTCACCGACCCGTGGACCGCGCACGCCCCCATGTCCTTCACCGCCTGACCCGATTCACAGGAGCTCTCCGCTTGAACGCCGCGCCCGCCGACCAGATCCGCCTGCTCGACCTCCAGGCCATCGACTCGAAGCTCGACCAGCTGGCCCACCGGCGTCGCAGCCTGCCCGAGCACGCCGAGATCGAGAAGGCCACCGCCGACCACACCGCGCTGAAGGACCTGGTCGTCGCCGCCCAGGCCCAGCAGGGCGACACCACCCGCGAGCTGACCAAGGCCGAGCAGGACGTCGAGCAGGTCCGCGCCCGGGCCGCCCGCAACCAGCAGCGCCTGGACTCCGGCGCGATCACCTCGCCGAAGGACCTGGAGAACCTCCAGCACGAGATCGGCTCGCTGGCCAAGCGCCAGGGCGACCTCGAAGAGGTCGTGCTGGAGATCATGGAGCGGCTGGAGTCGGCCCAGACCCGCGTCATCGAGCTGACCGCACGCCTGGAGCACTCCTCGGTCGTACTCAAGGAGGCCGAGGGCCGCCGGGACGCCTCCTTCGCCGAGATCGACGGCGAGGCCGACAAGGTCCGGCGCGAGCGCGAGACCGTGGCCGCCGTCGTCCCGGCCGACCTGCTGAAGCTCTACACCCGCCTGCGCGAGCAGCAGGGCGGCGTCGGCGCGGCCCGCCTCTTCCAGCGCCGCTGCGAGGGCTGCCGGGTCGAGTTCGCCGTCTCCGACCTGAACGCCATCAAGGCCGAGCCCAAGGACGCGGTCGTCCGCTGCGACAACTGCGGCCGCATCCTGGTGCGCACCGCCGACTCGGGCATCTGATCCGGTGGCGGGGCGCAGGTTCATCGTCGAGGCGGACGGCGGCTCCCGGGGCAACCCGGGGCCGGCCGGCTACGGCGCGGTGGTCCGGGACGGTGACACCGGCCGGATCATCGCCGAGGCCGCCGAGTTCATCGGCCACGCCACCAACAACGTGGCCGAGTACAAGGGCCTGATCGCCGGCCTGAAGGCGGCCAGGGAGATCGACCCGGACGCCTCGGTGGACGTCCGGATGGACTCCAAGCTGGTGGTCGAGCAGATGTCCGGGCGCTGGAAGATCAAGCACCCCGACATGCAGCCGCTCGCCGCCGAGGCACGCGGCGTGCTCCCGCGCGGCCAGGTCAAGTACACCTGGATCCCGCGCGAGAGGAACAAGGACGCCGACCGGCTCGCCAACGAGGCGATGGACGCGGGCAAGGCCGGCCGCCAGTGGGAGCCCAGGCCGCTGAAGTCCGCGTCGCCCGTCGTCGTGGAGCCGGCCGCCGAGCCGCCGCTGGAGAAGGCCGCGCCGAAGGCCGGCTGGGCGGCCGCCGCCGACCTCGGCACGCCGACCACCTTCGTCCTGCTCCGCCACGGCGAGACCCACCTCACTCCGGAGAAGCGTTTCTCCGGCAGTGGCGGCAGCGACCCGGAGCTCTCCGAGAAGGGCCGCTGGCAGGCCGAGCGGGCAGCGGAGGCGCTGGCCGCCCGCGGCTCCGTCCAGGCCGTGGTCAGCTCCCCGATGCGCCGCACCCGGGAGACCGCGGAGATCGTCGCCGCCCGCCTGGGCCTGGACGTCCGGTACGAGGACGGGCTGCGCGAGGTCGACTTCGGCGACTGGGAGGGACTCACCTTCGCCGAGGTCCAGCAGCGCTACCCGGACGACCTCAACGCCTGGCTCGGCTCGCCCAAGGCCAAGCCGACCGGCAGCAGCGAGAGCTTCACCACCCTCACCCACCGGGCCGGGGTCGCCCGCGACAAGATCCTGGCCCGCCACCCGGGCAAGACCGTGCTGGTCGTCTCGCACGTCAGCCCGATCAAGACGCTGGTCCGGCTCGCGCTCGGCGCCCCGCCGGACTCGCTCTACCGGATGGAGCTGTCCGCCGCCGCGCTCTGCGCCGTCCAGTACTACGCGGACGGCAACGCCTCGCTGCGGCTGCTCAACGACACCGGGCACCTGCGCTGACCGCCGGTGGGGGCTCCCCTGGCCATCAACGGTTCGCATGGCTGGAATGACTGTCTTCCCGGTTCGTGACGTTTGTTCCATGGCAACAGCGATGCCTTGCGGTGGAAGCTCGGGTGGCCGGGTGGCCGGGTGGCCGGGTGGCCGGGTGGCCGGTGTCCCCGGCCCCCGCCGGCGCCCAGGCGGCGCTGGATCCGCCGGACCGGGCCCGGCCGGTTCTCCTGGCGCGACATGAACTCCCGACCCGACCGGTCCTCCCCGCCGTGGTGACCTCCGCGTCCATCACATCGCGCGGCGGCATGACCGCGCGCACCGGGGTGGACGTCACGTCGCCGAGGTGCCCGGCCGCGCGGCGAGGCCAGGGCACCCACAGGCGCGACGCCGGGCGTACCGCCACCACCAGCGTCCTCGCAGCAGTGCGCAGCTTGTCCCCCGAGCGGTGGGAGGCGAGGACGACGTCCGCAAGGGCCAACCGGCGGCGACCGTGGAAAAAATCGCTGTCCGATCACCGGGGCACGGTGATAGACAATCGGCGTGGAAAAGAATCTTGGGTTCCCTGACCTGCTGCGACTGATCGATGAGCGGTCGACCGCCTTCCGCGCCGTGGTCGCCGCCGCGCCCAGTCTCGACGCACAGGTGCCGACCTGCCCCGGGTGGACGCTGTTCGATCTGGTGAAGCACCTGGGTGGGGGAGACCGTTTCTGGGCCGCCATCGTCGGCGCGGGGCCTGCCGACGCTCCCCCGGCCGAGGCCGCCGCTGCGCGCGCCGCTCTGGTAGTGCCGCGGGAGCGTGAGGCCCTGCTGGCCTGGCTGGCCGCGTCGACGCAGCTTCTGCTGAGCGCCCTGCGCGAGGCCGGACCGGAGAGCGGTTGCTGGACGTGGTGGCCTGCGTCGCAGTCACCGCCAACCTCCGGCGGTGTCGCCCGGCACCGGGTCCAGGAGACCGCGGTGCACACGTACGACGCCCAGCTCGCCTCGGGCGCCCCGCAGCCGCTGCCGGTCGAGGTGGTACTCGACGGTGTGGAGGAGTTCCTGTTCACCGTCTGCGGAACGCCGAGTGCTTGGCCGCACAAGCCCACGGCCTTCGACTTCCACGCCGCCGAGGGCCGCTCCTGGCGCCTCACGGTCGACGGCGACGGCGCACGCTCCGCCCGCATCCCCGCGCCCACTGCCGCGACCGGCGAGGACTCGGACGCAGCCGGCGCCTCCATTCATGGCACGGCCAGTGAGCTGGTCCTCTACTTGTACGACCGTATTCAGGCCGATTCCTTGCACGTTGACGGAGATGCAGGGCTGCTCGACCTGCTCCGCGCCTGGGAGCCGGAGGAGAAGTAGGACGTAGGGGGGGGGGGGGGGGGGGGGGCGCCCCCCCCCCCCCCCCCCCCCCCCCCCCCGCCGCCCCCCCCCCCCCCCCCCCCCCCCCCCCCCCCCCCCCGCCCCCCCCCCGCCCCCCCCCCCCCCCCCCCCCCCCCCCCCCCCCCCCCCCCCCCCCGCGGGGGGGGGGGGGGGGGGGGGGCGCCGGGGGGGGGGGGGGGGGGGGGGGGGGGGGGGGGGGGGGGGGGGGGGGCGCCCCCCCCCCCCCCCCCCCCCCCCCCTGGTCAGAGCTCGAACTCGCGGCCTCCGCACGCAGGAATGACCCGCAGGGCCGCATCAGAGCGCATCGGTGACGACCTTCCAACCTTCCGTGTGGTGCTGCCGGTTCGCCGGCGCGCGGAGGTCGGCGCCCTCGGTGACCCAGAGGTCGACGAACAGGTAGTCGCTCGGGTCGGTGGGGAGCCCGAGGCCGGCTGCCCGGCGCACGAGATCGGTGAGGTGGTCGGCGTAGAGCCGCTTGAGGTCGGGCTTGCATAAGTCCGGCGCGGCCCAGGCATCTTGACGCGAGCTCCGTTGGGGTTGTCGTCGCGGGGGCGACCGAGATGATCGGGGTTCCCCCTCGGCCCATGTCGAACTCGTGGATGCGCATGCCGAGGGCTTCACCGATCCGCATTCCGGTTTCGGCGAGCAGGGCGAACAGGAAGCGGTCGCGGAGGTTGCCCACCCACTCACCCTGGTTGTTGTCGGTGCACACCAGGTGCAGCCGTAGTCCCCAGAGGAAGCGCGAGTGGCTGGCGCAGTACCCGTACTGCGCCCACTCGGCCAGGTCGGAGCGTTTGACGGTTTCACGGGAGCGTCCGCATTCGACCGGCGTGGAGTCAACGACCCACACGTCGTCGGTCCACCCGATTCATCTCTTCGGCGGGCTTGTCCCAGACAAGCGAACAGCGCCACAGCGGATGGCGGCGAAAGTGACTCCCGGGCAGTAGCCGTCTCGCTCGCCTGCGGACCTCGCCCCACGCCATGGTCGCCATCCGGGCGGGCATGCCGTCCGGGTCGGTCTTGCCCCCATGACGGCGGGCATCGAGTCGGGCTGCCGGGACTCCCGCGCCGCTGATGATCCCGCCCTGCGCCGTCCGATTTCCGGTCAAGCCGACAATCACCAGATCATCTAGCCCGGTGGAAAAACCGGTTGCCGCAGGCAGCGGGCTGGATCACTATGGCCCGCATGGACCTGTGAGATGCCACGTACCGACAACTGAACGAGTCGCGCGTACGACCTCGGAGCCTGAGTACCCGGCTGCCGTAACGGTCGACCGCGCCCGCGTGTGCATTTTCCAGATGCTGGGAGCCGCGGCCCTGGGTCGCGAGAGCTCCCGCTCAGCCATGAAAGCAACCCGTAATCATGCATATCGACCGCAAGGCCCAGTGGGCCGTGCGCCAGTCCGGCCTGCCCACCATCGTCCGCCGCTGCCCGGACTGCTCCAGCGTGCGGCACCACCCCTCCGGCAAGATCCGGGTCAACGCGAACGGCAAGCTGCTCGACGTCTGGCTGCTGCTGAGCTGCGACGGCTGTGACCGGACCTCGAAGGCGCCGGTCCACGAGCGCGTGCACGTCTCGGCGCTCAAGCCCGCCCGGCGGGAGGCGTACGAGGCCAACTCACCGGCGATGGTCCGTGAGTTGGCGATGAGCGCGTCGCTCGCCATGAAGAACGGCTACCGCCTGGACTGGGCCGGTACCTGGGCGCTGGAGACCAATATGCCCAGCCCGGTGCTCGACGGGCCGGGTCCGCTCACGGTCGGGGTGGCCTTCGAACTGCCCGCAGCGGTCCGGCTGGAGCGGCTGCTGATGCTCGGCCTCGGGCTCAGCCGCAGCGGGATACGCCGCCTGGTCGCGGCCGGGCGCGTGCAACTGCCGGTGCCCGTGGACGGCAAGGTGCACCAGGACTTCGAGTTCACCGTTGCCGGGGCTGCTCCGGCCGGCCCCGGCCGCCTGGTGGAAGCCCCGCACCCGGTCGCCCGGCAGGTACGCCGGGACACGCTGGTGCTGGCGGCCGAGCGCTGATCGCGGCTGATCGCAGCTGCGATCAGCCGACTGCGGCTTGTGGATCCGGGTGCGTCCGGAACGGTCCGGACGCACCCGGCAACGTGTGGCTCAGCTGCGGCGGCGGGCGATGGTGATGATCTGGCGGCTGTTCGCGTCGATCGGCCCGTGGCCGGGGTCGCCGTACTGGGCCTGCACCTCGAAGCCGGCCTCGGCGAGGATGGCGTTGAGCGGTTCGACGTCGAGGAAGCAATCGATCATCCAGCGATGACGTTACGTCGTTTACGTCGTTGAACGCCTTGGATGCCCGTTGATACCCCGGGGGAGCCCCCACCGCGCCGCGGATCAGTGGATCTCGGTGACCACCACGTCCAGCTGCCACGGCTTGCGGGCGGTGCCCTCGGCCGCGACCTCCACCTTGTGGTCCAGCCCCCGCAGGGCGTCCACCAGCTCGCCCGGCGTCTTCGGCTCCGCGCCCGCCACCAGCAGGTCGCGCACCAGCCGGCCCTTGGTCGCCTTGTTGAAGTGGCTCACCACCGTGCGCTTGCCGTTGCGCTCCTGGAGCACCCGCACGGTCGCCGTCCGGGATGCCACCTCGCCCGCCGGCTTCCACGCCGCCGCGTACGCCGAGCTGCGCAGATCCAGCACCAGGCCGTCCGCCACCTCCGGCAGCACGGACGCCATGGTGCCCCGCCAGTACGCCCCGAGCGCCCCCAGGCCGGGGAGTTTCACGCCCATCGAGCAGCGGTAGGGCGGGATCCGGTCGCCGATCCGCACCGCGCCCCAGAGCCCCGAGAACACCAGCAGCGAACGCGCGGCCCGGTCGTAGGCGGCCTCGTCCAGCCGGGCCAGCCCGAGGTTGTCGAACAGCACCCCGGTGTACACCTCGCCGGCCGGCAGCGCTCCCGCCGTCGGCAGCGCGGCATTGCGCGCGATCTCGCCGCGCAGGCCCGGGCTCAGCCCGAGCACCTCGGCGGCCGCGTCCTCGTCGCCCCGGCAGAGCCCGACCAGGGTCTCCAGCACCTGCGCCCGCGCCGCCGTCAGCCCGGGCAGCGACAGGCCGTCGAGTGCCACCGGCACCCCGTCGGCGGACGCGGCCTTGCCCTCCGAGGGCGGCAACAGCACCAGCACAGCGGACTCCTCAACAGTTTGTGGCGGACGATCCCCGCCACCCTACGCAAAACCGCCCCCGGACCGGGCGCCCGGTCCGTCCTGCGAACGCCCGGCGGCCGCCGCAGGGGGTGCCCGCCCGCCCGGCGGCCGTTCCGGCCCGTCCCTGCCCGGCCGCTGACACCACTCCTGGGAAGCAGGCCCGGGTACCGGCGCGCCCGCCCCCGGATCCGCCCGGAATCACCCGATTCGCCCTACGCTGCCTCCATGCCACGCCGAAAACTGCGCGTCAAGGCCGCCGACTCCGCCCGGATCAACGCCGAACTGGCCGAGTTGCGTGCCCGTCTGGAGATCCACACCGAGTGGCCCGACCCCGTCCTCGCCGAGGCGGAGGAGGCGGCCCGCACGCCACGGCTGCCGGAGTACGACGCGACCGAGCTGCCGCTGTTCACCGTCGACCCGCCCGGATCCCGGGACCTCGACCAGGCCATGCACCTGACCCACCGCCCGGGCGGCGGCTACCGGGTGCACTACGCGATCGCCGACGTGGCGGCCTTCGTCCGGCCCGGCGGGCTGATCGACGCCGAGGCCCGCCGCCGCGTCCAGACCCTCTACTTCCCGGACCACCGCGTCCCGCTGCACCCGGCCCGGCTCTCCGAGGACGCGGCCAGCCTGCTGCCGGGGGAGACCCGCCCGGCCCTGCTCTGGCAGCTCGACCTGGACGCCGACGGCGCCGTCGTCCTCGCGGACCTGCGCCGCGCCCTCGTCCGCTCGCACCGCAGGCTGGACTACGCCGCCGTCCAGCGCGCCGTCGACGGGGGCGGCGCCGACGAACAGCTCGCCCTGCTCGCCACCGTCGGCCGGCTGCGCGAGGAGCAGGAGCGCACCCGCGGCGGGATCAGCCTGCCCGTCCCCGAGCAGGAGATCGAGGAGACCCTGCACGGCTACGTCCTCGGCTACCGCGCACCCACCCCCGCCGACGGCTGGAACGCCCAGATCTCGCTGCTCACCGGCATGGCCGCGGCCGAACTGATGCTGGATGCCGGCGTCGGCCTGCTGCGCACCCTGCCCGCCGCCCCGCCCGAGGCGTACGCGCGGCTGCGCCGCACCGCCCGCGCGCTGGACGTGGACTGGCCGGACGGCCTGCCGTACCCGGAACTGATCCGCTCGCTCGACCCGGACGCCCCGTTGGACGCGGCCTTCCTCAACGAGTGCACCGGCCTGCTGCGCGGAGCCGGCTACCGGGCCTTCGACGCCACCCAGGGCCTGCCGGCCCCGGCCGACCCGGTGCACGCCGCGCTGGCCGCGCCGTACGCGCACTGCACGGCGCCGCTGCGCCGGCTGGGCGACCGGTTCGCCCAGGAGATCTGCGCGGCCGTCGCCGCCGGTGAGACGGTGCCGGACTGGGCCCGGGAGGCGCTGCCCGCCGTCCCGTCCCTGATGGCGGGCGGGGACCGCCGCTCGGCCGAGGTGGAGCGGGCCTGCGTGGACCTGGTGGAGGCGGAACTGCTGGCGGGCCGGGAGGGGGAGGACTTCCCGGCGCTGGTCATCGACGTGGACGAGCAGCGGCCGACCCGCGGCACGGTCCAGCTGCGCGAGCCGGCCGTCCGGGCCCGCTGCGACCGCCCCGACGGCGCGGGCGGCGCGCCGGGCGCCGGCGGCGGCCTGCCGCTCGGCGAGCAGGTCGTGGTCCGGCTGACGGTGGCCGACCCGGCCACCCGGACGGTCCGCTTCGCCGCCGTCTGATCCCGGCCCGGTGGGAGGATCGTCCCGTGACCGAACAGACCTCCCCCCGTCCGCGGTCCGCCGAGCAGCCGTCCGCCGTTCCCGGCCGGCGCCGTCGGCTGCTGGTGCTGGCGATCTGCTGTCTGAGCCTGTTCATCGTCGGGCTCGACAACACCGTGGTGAACATCGCCCTCCCGGCGATCCAGAAGGACCTCGACGCCCCTGCCTCCGGGCTGCAGTGGATCATCGACGCCTACACCCTGGTGCTGGCCTCCCTGCTGATGCTGTGCGGCTCGGTGGCCGACCGCTTCGGCCGGCGCCGGGTGTTCCAGACCGGCCTGCTGCTCTTCGTGCTCGGTTCGCTGCTCTGCAGCCTGGCGCCGAGCCTGGCCTGGCTGGTGGTGTTCCGCGCGGTGCAGGCCGTCGGCGGCTCGATGCTCAACCCGGTGGCGATGTCGATCATCACCAACACCTTCACCGAACCGAGGGAACGGGCCCGGGCGATCGGCATCTGGGGCGGTGTGGTCGGCATCTCGATGGCGCTCGGCCCCCTGCTCGGCGGCTTCCTGGTGGACGGCGCCGGCTGGCAGTCGATCTTCCTGATCAACGTCCCGGTCGGCCTGCTCGCCTGCCTGCTTACCGCCCGGTACGTCCCCGAGTCGCGCGCGCCGCGGGCCCGCCGGCTGGACCCGGTCGGCCAGCTGCTGATGGTGATGCTGCTCGGCTGCGGCACCGCCGCGATCATCGAGGGCCCCGAGCACGGCTGGACGTCCCCGCTGATCCTGGCCCTCGCCGCGACCGCGCTCGCCGCGCTGGTGGCTTTCCCGCTCTGGGAGCGGAGGGTCCCCGAACCGCTCGTCGACCCGCGGTTCTTCCGCAGCGCGCCCTTCACGGGCGCCACCGTCACCGCCGTCTGCGCCTTCGCCGCGCTCGGGGGCTTCCTCTTCCTCAACACCCTCTACCTCCAGGACGTCCGCCACTACAGCCCGGTCGAGGCGGGCCTGTGGACGCTGCCGATGGCCGGGATGATGCTGGTCTGCGCGCCGCTCTCCGGCCGCATCGTCGGAGGCCGGGGACCGCGTGGCCCGCTGGTCGCGGCCGGCCTCGGGCTCGCCGCCAGCGGCGTGCTGCTCACCCGGCTGACCGCGGGCTCCCCGGCGTCCCTGCTGCTGGTCGCCTACGCGCTGTTCGGCTTCGGCTTCGGCATGGTGAACGCTCCGATCACCAACGCCGCCGTCTCCGGCATGCCGCGCGCCCAGGCGGGCGTGGCGGCGGCGGTGGCCTCGACCAGTCGGCAGGTCGGCCAGTCGCTCGGCGTCGCGGTGATCGGCACCGTGGTCACCTCGGCCGTGATCGGCCCGCTCGCCACCGGCTTCGCCCCGGCCAGCCACGCCGGCTGGTGGATCGTGACCGGCCTCGGCGTCGCCATCCTCGTCCTCGGCCTGGTCACCACCACCACCTGGGCCACCGGCACCGCCGCCCGGGTGGCGGCCCGCCTCGGCGGCGAACCGCCCGTCGTCAGGCCCGGCGTACGGGAGGCCCCGCCCGAGCGGCTACCATGACCACTACGGCGGACGAGCCGGCCGGGCGGTCGCGACGGGTCCTCAGGGCCCGCCGAGGAACGTCCGGGCTCCACAGAGCAGGGTGGTGGGTAACGCCCACCCGGGGTGACCCGCGGGACAGTGCCACAGAAAACAGACCGCCCGCCGCTCTGCGCCCCGCGAGGGGTGGCAAGGCGGCGGGTAAGGGTGAAACGGTGGTGTAAGAGACCACCAGCGACCGGGGTGACCCGGACGGCTCGGTAAACCCCACCTGGAGCAAGGTCAAGATCGGCGCCCTCGGGCGCCGTGCGCGGATGCCTGAGGGCTGCTCGCCCGAGTCCGCGGGTAGACCGCACGAGGCTGTCGGCAACGGCAGCCCTAGATGGATGGCCGCCTCCCCGGGCCGCGCAAGCAACCCGGGAGACAGAACCCGGCGTACAGGCCTGCTCGTCCGTCCTCAGGCGTGGTGAAGGCCCGCCGGTCCGCTCAGCGGGCCGGCGGGCCTTTCTCCGTCCGCCCGCGGTTCAGGCCGGGTGGGCGCCGACGGCGTCGCGGATCTGCTCGCCGAGGCCGCCGTTGACGCGGGCGCAGTTGGCGCAGCAGAAGAACCGGCCCGCCACCTCCACGCCGTGGCCCACGATCCGGACCTGGCACTGTTCGCAGCGCGGCGCGAGCTTCTCCATCGCGCACTCGAAGCTGTCGAAGGTGTAGACGTCGCCGGTGATGGTCTTGATCTCGAAGGCGAGCCAGTAGTCGTTGCCGCAGGTGACGCAGATGGCCATGGTGGCCGTCTCCCTTCCGGTGGGGGCTGAACGGCCGGTCGGGCGCTCAGCCCTTCCCAGTGTCGGAGCGGCCCCCGGGGGCGGCCACTCGGCCGCACCCGCCCGGGAGGCCCGGGAGGCCCGGCAGGCCCGGCAGGCCCGGACGTACCGGGGCCGGGCCGGCGGCGGGCCCAGGTGAGCTCAGGCGGGCCGGGCCGACAGCTCCTCCAGCGCCCGGACCGCCCGGTCGGCGTCCTCGATGCCGACGAACAGGTGGTCGTGGTGGAAGCCGGCCACCACGTTGCAGCTGATCCCCTCCTCGGCCAGCCGCCCCGCCACGGCGGCGGTCAGGCCGACGGCCTCCAGTGCCGAGTGGATCTGCAGCGTGATCCAGGCCGCCACGTAGTCGTAGCGCAGGCCGAGCGCGTCCGCCTCCTCCTGCGACACCACCACCGTGACCCCCTCGGGCTCGGCGACCGTCACCACCGGCCGCATCCCCGCGGGCACCTTCGCGGGCAGCGTGCAGTAGACGTACCGCCCCGGGTTGAGCTGCGGGTGCATCCCGCGCAGCAGGGTCGCAAGGTCTCGTTCACCGGCCATGCCCGCCACCGTAGCGGCTGGGCCTGCGCCGCACGGGTCGTCGGCCGACGTGTCGGAAACCGTTGACGAGCGACAGTCACCGATATATCGTCGAGTTATCGAGACAGTTACTCGACTGTCCGAACGACCGACAGACCGATCATGTGGAGGTGGGCGCCATGCGCTCAGGACGACGATTTCGTGAGGAGGGCCCGCTCGGCGGCCGGCGCCGTGGGCCGGGCCCGGAGTTCGGGGGGATGCCCGGGGAGGGCTTCGAGGGCCGGAGTGCGTTCGGCCCCTTCGGTCCTCCGCCATTCGGGCCCGGACGCCCGATGGGCGGGCCGTTCGGCGGCTTCGGCGGGCACGGGGGCCGCGGGCACGGTCCGCGCGGCCGGCGCGGCGGGCGGGCCCGGCGCGGGGACGTGCGGGCGTCGCTGCTGGCGCTGCTCCAGGAGCGGCCGATGCACGGCTACGAGATGATCGCGGAGATCGCCGAGCGGACGGGCGGGGCCTGGCGGCCGAGCCCGGGCTCGATCTACCCCAACCTCCAGCTGCTGGAGGAGGAGGGCCTGATCACCGCGGAGGAGGTCGGCGGCAAGCGGCTGGTCTCGCTCACCGAGGCGGGCCGGGCCGAGGCCGAGGCGGGGGCCGCCGAACCGTGGGCGGAGGCCGGCCGGGAGGTCGACTGGGAGGCCGTCCAGGAGGTCGGCCAGGCGCTCGGCGCGGTCGACCACGCGATCCGGCAGGTCATGACGACGGGCACGGAGGCGCAGCGCGCCAAGGGCCTGGCGGTGCTGAACGAGGCCCGCAAGAAGCTGTACCTGATCCTCGCCGAGGACGCGTGACGGCTCAGGGGCCGGGGGCGGACGGTGCTGCTGCTCAGGGGCGGACGGCGAACAGTGCCACGCACGCGAGCAGCAGCACCGCCCAGCCGAACCAGAGCCAGCCGTTCGGTCCGATCGCCGCGCTGTAGACGCTGACCACCACCAGCAGTCCGGCGGTGACGGCGGCCACCTGCCGGTTGTGGTGCATCACCGCGCGGGGCTTCGTCCTGGGGTGGTGCCGTACGGTCCTCGCCATCGCCGTCCTCCCTGGGTCGGGCTCCCGAGGGGAGCGGCCGTCACCCGGAGGCGCGGGTGCTGGCCGCCTCGTCGTACTCGTAGCGCCAGTACCAGCGGGCGCCCCGCTGCTGCTTGGCCCGGATGTACACCAGTGTGCGCGCGGGCGTCTCGCCGTGCGCGGGGACCGGCACCTTGTAGGTCTTGGGCACGCCGTACATGGGCCCCAGCGGGATCGGCAGGATCCGGCCGTCCAGGGGTCCGCCGACGAATTCGGTGTCCGCGCTCTTCACCACACCAGGGTCTCACCCCGGCGCAGGTGGCCGGCGGGCGGCTTCGCGGGGGCCCGCAGGTGAACGGCCGCCCGGGGTGGTCCGGGGGAGGGCTTGTGACGCGCAGGTGCCGGGAGTGTGACCGGAGAGGCACCGCCCCCGGTCATTCGGAGGCCCCGCGCACCCTTATCCTTCCTGTTACGCCCTCGGGGTTCACCCGGGTCAGCGGGCCCCGTACGGGCCGGGCAAGGCGCACGTCGGTGTGCCCGCCGGGCCGCCGAGCCGCAGCGTCCGTGCTGCCGTGACTCCGTACCGTGACCCGGGCGTCGGCCGTCCGGCAACCCCGGCTCCGGCCGGCAGGGCGTGGACGGCAGGGCCGAGCACCACCCCGGGAAGCAAGCGGGGGGCGCTGTGCGTTGCGTCGGAGTGGTACGTCGAATGCTGTGTCACACCAGGCACGGCAGTGCGCGGAGAGGGGCCCGATGGAAGCCGGCAGCAGGTGGACGACCTGGTGGCAGAAGCGTGACCGTCAGCGGGTGCGGCCGGGCGACGTGGACGGCCCCGCCGCCAGACTGGACCAGCTGCTGGGCGCCGTGCGCGCCGGATTCCCGCTCGCGCCCGCCGCGCATCCGGCCGGCTACCGGTGTTCCTGTGACCGGGTCGCCTGCCCGGCCCCCGCGCAGCACCCGGTCTCCTTCGCCTGGCAGACCCAGGCGACCACCGACCCGGAGCAGGTCGGCCGCTGGCTCTCCCGGGATCCCCAGGCCAACTTCATCACCGCCACCGGCCGCGCCCACGACGTGTTGGACGTGCCCGCCGAGGCCGGCCGGCTGGCCCTGGAGCGGCTCACCGCGCTGGGCGTCGAGGGCCCGGTGGCCGCCGTCGGCGAGGACCGCTACCTGTTCTTCACCGCCACCCGGGGCACCCCGGTGGACGAGGACGAGTGGTGGCCGAGCGCCCTCGACTCCACCCCGGACACCATGTCCGAGCACCCCGGCCTGCGCTGGCACTGCCGCGGCTCGTACACCCTGCTGCCGCCGGCCGCGCTGCCGGACGGCTCCGAGGTGCGCTGGCTGCGCGGGCCCGAGCAGCCCCTGCCGGACCCGCTGCGCGTCCTGGACGTGCTGACCGACGCCTGCACCGAGGTGGGCGCGGTCGCCGAGGAGCAGTGGCTGATCGGCTGACGCGCCCACCCCGGGTGGTTACGGCAGGGTGAGGATCTCGGCGCCGTCCGCCGTGACGACCAGGGTGTGCTCGAACTGCGCGGTGCGCTTGCGGTCCTTGGTGACGACGGTCCAGCCGTCCGCCCAGACCTCGTAGTCGTAGGTGCCCAGGGTCAGCATCGGCTCGATGGTGAAGGTCATCCCCGGCTTGATCACCTCGGTGGCCCGCTCGCTGTCGTAGTGCGGGATGATCAGGCCGGAGTGGAACGACGTGTTGATGCCGTGCCCGGTGAAGTCCCGCACCACGCCGTAGTCGAAGCGCTTCGCGTAGGACTCGATGACCCGGCCGATCACGTTGATCTGGCGGCCGGGCTTGACCGCCTTGATGGCCCGGTTGAGCGACTCGCGCGTCCGCTCGACCAGCAGCCGCGACTCCTCGTCCACGTCGCCGCAGAGGTAGGTGGCGTTGAGGTCGCCGTGCACCCCGTGGATGTAGGCGGTGGCGTCGATGTTGACGATGTCCCCGTCCTGCAGCACGGTCGAGTCCGGGATGCCGTGGCAGATCACCTCGTTGATCGAGGTGCAGATCGACTTCGGGAAGCCCCGGTAGCCGAGGTCGGACGGGTAGGCGCCGTGGTCGCACATGTACGTGTGGGCGACGGCGTCCAGCGCGTCCGTGGTGACCCCGGGCGCGATCAGCTTCGCGGCCTCCTCCATCGCCTGCGCGGCGATCCGGCTCGCGATCCGCATCTTCTCGATCGTCTCGGCGCTCTGCACCTCGGGCCCGGTGTACGGCGCCGGCGCCGGCCGCCCGACGTACTCGGGGCGCGCGATGTGCGCCGGGACCTTGCGGGTGGGGGACTGGATGCCGGGTACGAGAGCCATGGCTGCGAGTCTATCCGCCGCCCCTGACCCGCCCGGGGGCGTGCGGAGGGGCCCCCTCCTGGGAATGATCCGTACCGACCTGCCCCCCCGAACGGGAGTGACCGCCATGCCCCTGGGATTCCACCGCAAGCCGACCGGCAAGCCCGGCGAGTGGTTCTACTGCATCAAGCACGCCAAGGTGGAGGAGGGCCCCGAGTGCCCCGCCAAGGACCGCCTCGGCCCCTACGCGAGCCGCGAGGAGGCGGCGCACGCGCTCCAGCTCGCCGACGAGCGCAACCGCGAGTGGAAGAACGACCCGCGCTGGAGCGACAGGCCGACGGACGGCCGGGCCGAGTAGTCGTCAGCGGCCCTCGGGGCGGAGGTGCGTCGTCGTCAGCCGCCCTGGGGGCCGAGGTACTTCGCGCTGGTGAGCGGGGCGAGGAGCTCCCAGCCGAGCGAGGTGTAGAGGGCGTGGCCGTCCGGGGTGCCGGCGAGGATGCCGGTCTGGGCGCCCTGGTCGAACGCCGCGGTGGCGAGCGTCCGCATCACCAGGCTGCCGAGGCCCCGGCGGCGGTGTTCGACGGAGGTCTCGACCTGGTCGACGACGGCGGTCGCGCCGAGCGGGACGGTCTGCCCGCGGGCCGCCAGCGCGCCGCTGGCGTCGGTGACGAGGGTGCGGACCACGCCGCCCCGGGTCCAGGTGCGCAGGCGGTAGCCGTCCGGGGCGGTCAGCCGGTGGGCGGGGGCCGGGGCCAGCGGGACGGTCATCAGGTAGCCGGGTTCGTCGTCGATCCACCAGTCGGGGCCGAGCCAGGGGGCGACGAGGGCCGGCTCCGCGAAGATCTTGAGCCACGTCCCCTCGGCGCGGACGTCGCCGGCGACCTTGCGGACGTCGGCCTCCCGTACGGCGTCCCCGGTGGCGTCGAGGACGTGCCGGGTGACGTGGCCGGTGACGCCGACGTCCACGGTGTACCCCCACGGCTCGACGACGGGCGGCGCCGCGAGCCGCGACACGACCCACCCGTCCACCCAGCAGCGAACGACGTTCTCCGTCGTGATCTCCAGCATGGCCACCCCTCCGACCGACGATCCGATGAAGGAAAGAGTAATAGGCCAAGTGGCCAAGCGCTACTTACTTCGAGTGATCGCCTCCGTTTGTCCCACTGCTGCGGCCGCCTCAGCTCGCTCCGCCTCCGCTTGCTCGGCCGCCGCCCGCTCCACCGCGGCCTTCTCGTGCTCGGCGCGGACGGCCGCCGCGTGGGGGTCGGTGCGGTCGTCGTAGGCGAGCAGGCTGGGCAGCGCCGCGACCAGGGCGATCACACCGGTGACGCAGGCGAGGCCGCCGGCCCAGACCGACGCCCGGACGCCGACCAGCCCGGCCATGCCGCCGGCCCGGACCTGGCCGAGCTGCGGGCCGAGCGAGTAGCTGAGCAGCTCCACGCCGGCCATCCGGCCGCGCACCTCGTCCGGGATGGACTGGTTCCACATGGTGGAGCGGGCGATGCCGCTGATCTGGTCGGCGCCGCCGGCCACCGCCAGGCAGAGCAGCACGAGCCAGACGGAGGCGGAGAACCCGGCCAGGGCCATCGCCGCTCCCCAGCCGAGGGCGGCGGCCACCAGCATCCGGCCCTGCCGGTGGATCCGGGAGACCCAGCCGCTGGTCACCGAGACCGCCAGCGCGCCGACCGCCGAGGCGGAGTACATCAGTCCCAGCGCCCAGTCGGCGTGCAGCTCGGAGGCCAGGAAGGGGAAGATCGCCACCGGGAAGGCGAACAGCATCGCGACCAGGTCGACGGCGTACGTGCCCAGCAGGTCCTTGCGGCTCCAGGCGTACCGCACCCCGGTCAGGACGGCCCGTACCGACGGCTTCTCGGCGTCGGTGGGCGGTGGCACCGCGCGGATCCGGGCGAGCAGCAGCAGCGAGGCGGCGAAGGTGAGCACGTCCAGCGCGTACGCGGTCTGTACCCCGGCGAATGCCACGATGATCCCGGCCAGGGCCGGGCCGGCCACCGAACCGACGTTGCGGTAGAGGGAGTTGAGCGCGAACGCGGCGGTCAGCTGGTCGTGCGGGACGATCCGCGGAGTGAGCGAGTCCAGCGCCGGGCGCTGGAGCCCGTCGGCGGCGGCGACCAGTGCGGCCACCAGGTAGACCGGCCAGAGCACCGGCGTCGGCAGCAGCGCGTTCAGCAGCAGGACGCCGGTGAGCAGGCCGAGCCCCGCCTCCGAGAACAGCACCAGCCGGCGGCGGTCCAGCGCGTCGGCGAGTGCTCCGCCCCAGAGGCCGAAGACGATCAGCGGCACCAGCTCGAAGGCGCCGACCAGGCCGACCGCGAAGGACGATCCGGTGAGCTCCTTGATCTGCAACGGCACGGCGACGTAGGTGAGAAAGCTGCCGAGGCTGGTGATGCACCCCGAGAGCCAGAGCAGCCGGAAGTCCCGCGAGGAGTGCCAGGGCGTCAGGTCGGGGCGCAGCGATCGCAGCAGCGTCCGCAGCCGGCTGCTCGGGGGTGGTTCGGAGTCGTTCACGAACGACCATCCTCGGCGGGCCGTTCGCGCCCCGGCAACAGGTTTTCCGTGCCCGCCTGTGCCTGCCCGTGCCCGCCCGCCTGCGCGCCGGGCCGGGGTGCGGGCGGGGGCCCCTTACCAGCGGTTGACGGCCGGCCCCGCGGTGAGCCGCCCGGCGAGATCGGCCAGGCGGCCGAGCACCGACCGGCGGGCCGAGGGCTCCCCGGCGGCCGCGCTGACCAGGTGCTGGGCGAGGTCGAACGGCTCCTCCTCGGCCGTACCGACCGTCAGCCGCTCGTGGGCCAGGCCCGCCAGGCCGCCCGGCCCGGCGGTGCCGTCCAGGGCGAGTACCGTCGCCCCGCCGCGGCGGGCGTCCTGCACCCGCTCCAGCAGTCCCTCGCCGGCCGCCGCCGGGGCCACCACCAGCACGGTCGCCCCGCGCCCGGCCCCGGCCAGCCGCCGCAGGCCGTGCGCCAGGTGGGCCGGGGCCCCGGCGGGCACGCGGTGCCGAAGCAGGGTCGGTGCCAGCCGGGGGACGTCCGACCAGGCGGCCTCGTCCTCCAGGTGCGCGGCCAGGTGCCAGGGCTCGTACGCCTCGGTGCCGACCAGCAGCAGCCCGTCCGCACCGCGCCGGCCGACCGCATGCCGCAACGAGCCGGCGAAGCCACCGACCGCCTCCAGCCAGCCCGTACCGGCCAGCCGATCCCGGAGTGCCGAAACTCTCATCGCGTCCATGCGGCACAGAATGTCGCGGCGGGCCCGGCATTTGGCAGGATCGGCCCATGACTTCCCTCGATTCAGCGACAAACCCGGCCCACGAGCTGCCGGACGTCTCGCAGCTGGTGGTCGGTGTCCTCGGCGGCACCGGCGACCAGGGGCGGGGGCTCGCCCTGCGGCTCGCCAAGGCCGGCCAGCAGGTGATCATCGGCTCGCGCGACGCCTCCCGCGCCGAGGCCTCGGCGGCCGGACTCGGCCTCGGCGTGCGCGGCGCCGACAACGCGACCACCGCGCGGGAGAGCGACATCGTGATCGTCGCCGTCCCCTGGGACGGGCACGCCGCCACCCTCTCCGCCCTGCGCGAGGAGCTGGCCGGAAAGATCGTGGTGGACTGCGTCAACCCGCTCGGCTTCGACAAGCAGGGCGCGTACGCGCTGGTGCCGGAGGAGGGCAGTGCCGCCCAGCAGGCCGCCGCGCTGCTGCCGGACTCGCGGGTCACCGCCGCCTTCCACCACCTTTCGGCGGTGCTGCTCCAGGACGAGACCGTCGAGCAGATCGACACCGACGTCATGGTGCTCGGCGAGGAGCGCGCCGCCACCGACATCGTGCAGGCGCTGGCCGGCCGGATCCCGGGGATGCGCGGCATCTTCGCGGGCCGGCTGCGCAACGCCCACCAGGTGGAGTCGCTGGTCGCCAACCTGATCTCGGTCAACCGGCGGTACAAGGCCCACGCGGGCCTCCGGATCACCGACGTCTGAGCCGGCACCCGGACCGGTACCGGAGCCGGCACCCGGACCGGTACCGGAGCCGGCACCCGGACCGGTACCGGAGCCGGCACCCGGACCGGTACCCGGGTCGTCGCCGCGGGACGTGCCGGCCGCCGGTCTCACCCCTGGACCAGGTCCGGGGGTGAGGTCGGCGACAATGGGGGCCGACCGTCAGTCCGCGCTAGGAGCCCCCGCCATGCCCCGCACGTCCCTCTTCGCCTCGATCGTCGTCGTCCTCGCGCTGGCCGCCGGTGTGGTCTCGCTGACCCAGGGCTTCTGGTGGGGCCTGATCTGGATCCCGATGGCGGGCGTCGCCAGCAACGTCCTCTGGCTGAACCTGCGCCGCGAGAAGCTCGCGAAGGCCGCCGCCGAGCGGGCCGGCCAGCACGCCTAGCCTTTCCGGGCCTCCGGGCCTTCCGGCTCCTAGTTCTTCCAGAACGAGAACAGGTACCGGCCGAGCGTCGCGTAGTCCGCGTCCGCGCCGAACAGGCCCATCAGGCCGTACACGGCGTCGAAGAAGAACCGGTTCACCTCGGGCTGCCAGAGCAGTGCGAAGACCGCCAGCATCCCGTACGGGGCGAACGGCTCGACCGCGCGCCTCGTCCGGTACGACAGCCACGGCTCGATGATCCCGTAGCCGTCCAGGCCGGGCACCGGCAGCAGGTTCAGCAGGGCCGCGCTCAGCTGGAGCAGCCCGAGGAAGCCCAGCGCGCCGGAGAACGGCGAGACGGTCAGCTCGTAGCCGTGCCACTGGGCGTGCACCGACGGGTCGTCCAGCCAGCCCGCGCCGATCGGGATCAGCAGCAGCGCCGCGCAGGCCAGGTTGACCAGCGGGCCGGCCGCCGAGATCAGGCTGTGCTTGAGCCTGCCCTCGATCCGGTGGCGCTCGATCCAGACCGATCCGCCGGGCAGGCCGATGCCGCCGAGGATCACGAACACGACCGGCAGCACGAAGCTGAGCAGGATGTTGGTGTACCTGAGCGGGTTGAGCGTCAGGTAGCCCTTGGCGCCGACGGTGAGGTCGCCGCCGTGCAGCGCGGTGCGCGCGTGCGCGTACTCGTGCAGGCAGAGCGAGACCATCCAGCCCGCCACCACGAACAGGAACACCCCGAACGAGGCGTTGCCGTACCCCGCGTACACCGCCCAGCCGGACGTGGCGAGTATCGCGAGCAGCACCCAGAACACCGGGCTGATCCGGCGGTCCTCGCTGCGCGAGCGCTGCGTTGCGGCGAAGGTCATGGTGTGGGTGCTCCGGGTGTCTGGGGGGTGTCTCGGGTGTGGGTGTCCGGGATGGGGCAGGGACCGATCATGCCGGGCGGGTCCGTCGGCGGACAAGCCGTCCCGGGTGAACGTACGACGACCCGGTCCCGGTTCCGCGCCCCGGTGCCGGACAGGGGAGCCCCCGTGCCGGACAGGCGAGCCCCGGCACCGGACAGTGAGCCCCGACGGCGGACCGCGGAGCCCCCGGCACCGGACACTCGCACCGGCCACCGGCGGCGGCCCGGACAATTGTGCGTGCCGGCGGCGGCCATCGACCAGAATGGGCGGGTGCACTACGGCATCCTCGGAACCACCACGGCCCACCACGACGACGGCACCCCCGTCCCGCTCGGCGGGGCCCGGCTGCGGGCGCTGCTCGCCGCGCTGGTCCTGCGGCAGGGGCGGCCGGTGCCGGCCGACCTCCTGGTGGACGAGGTGTGGGACACCGAGCCGCCGCAGGACTCCTCCGCCGCCCTGCAGACCCTGGTCGGCCGGCTGCGCCGCACCCTCGGCCGCGACCGGGTCGGCTCCGGCCCGGCCGGCTACTGGCTGACCGAGCCGCGCACCGACCTCGGCGAGTTCCAGCGGCTGGCCGGCGAGGGCCGCCGGGCGCTGGAGGAGGCCGACCACGCGCTGGCCGCCGAGAAGTTGAGGGCCTCCCTGGCGCTCTGGCGCGGCCCGGCCCTCGCCGACCTGCCCGACCGCAGCGGCCCCGCCACCCGGCTGGAGGTCCAGCGGGACGAGGCCCGCCGCCACCGGATCACCGCCGACCTCGGCCTCGGCCGGGCCGCCGAGCTGGTCGCCGAACTCGCCGAGCTCTGCGAACAGCAGCCGCTGGACGAGCCGTTGCAGTACCTGATGGTCCAGGCGCTGCGCGAGAGCGGGCGCACCGCCGAGGCGCTGCGCCACTACGAGCGGACCAGACGGGTCCTGGCGGACGAGCTGGGCGTCGACCCCGGTCGCCAACTCCAGTCCCTCTACGCCGAGTTGCTGGCACCCGTGGAGCCGGTCGGGCCTTCGGTGCGCGAGCAGGCGCCGCCGTCGGCCCCGCTGCCCCGAAGTACGGGCAACCTGCGCGGCCGGCTGACCAGCTTCGTCGGCCGGGAGGGCGATCTGGCCGCCCTGCGCGGAGCCCTGACCGGTAGCCGGCTGGTCACCCTGACCGGCCCCGGCGGCTCCGGCAAGACCAGGCTCTCGGTCGAGGCCGGTCGCGCCGAACAGGGCACCGGGCGCTGGCCGGACGGCGTCTGGCTGGCCGAACTCGCCCCGCTGGAGAGCCCGGCCGCCGTCCCGGCCGCCGTGGTCTCCGCGCTCGGCCTGCGCGAGATCGTGCTGCACACCGGCAGCATGGTCGCCGAGGTGCTGGAGAAGCGCGCCGAGGACCCGGTGCGCCGACTGGTCGAGCACTGCGGCCACCGCCAGATGCTGCTGGTCCTGGACAACTGCGAGCACCTGATCCAGGCCGCCGCCGATCTCGTCGACCGGCTGCTCGCCGAGTGCCCCGGCCTCACCGTTCTCGCCACCAGCCGCGAGCCGCTCGGCGTGCCCGGCGAGACCGTCCTGCCGGTCGAGCCGCTGCCCGACCCGGTGGCGCTGCGCCTGCTCGCCGAGCGGGCCGCCGCCGCCCGCTCCGGCTTCGACCCGCAGAACGACCCGGAGGCGTGCGCCGAGATCTGCCGGCGCCTGGACGGCCTGCCACTCGCCATCGAACTGGCCGCCGCCCGGCTGCGGGTGATGACCGCCCGCCAGATCGCGGACCGCCTGGACGGCCGGTTCGCGCTGCTCACCGGCGGCAGCCGTACCCTGCTGCCGCGCCAGCAGACCCTGCGCGCGGTGGTCGACTGGAGCTGGGACCTCCTCGGCAAGCGCGAACGGGCGGTGCTGCGCCGGCTCTCGGTCTTCGCCGGCGGCTGGACGCTGGAGGACGCCGAGGCGATCTGCGCGGACGACGTGGAGGTGCCCCGCGAGGAGGTCGCCGACCAGCTGCTGTCGCTGGTCGACAAGTCCCTGCTGGTGGCCGACCTCGACGGCGAGGGGCTGCCGCGGTACCGGATGCTGGAGACCATCCACGAGTACGCGACCGAGCGGCTGGCCGAGTCGGCCGCCGAACGCGGCGCCACCGAGAGCCGTCACCTGGCGCACTTCCGCGAGCTGGTCAGCACCGCCGACCTGAGCGTCCACGGCCCGCAGCAGCTGCACTGGCTGGGGGTGCTGGCGCGCGAGCAGGACAACATCCGGGCGGCGCTGCGCCGCGCGGTCGACCTGCGGGACGAGGAGCAGGCGCTCGTGATGTCCCTCGGCATGAGCTGGTACTGGTCGCTGCGCGGCTTCAGCCTGGAGGCCCGCGACTGGTACGAGGCGGTGGCCGCGCTCGGCCCGGACCCGTTCGATCCGGACGGACCGGCACCGGTGCCGGTGGAGCGGAACGTGCTCGCGTACGGCCTGCCGATGCCCGAGGGGGTCATCGAGGAATCCCGCCGGCTGATCGTCCTGTACCGCCTGGCCGGGCTCTTCGAGGGCAGCCTGGAGGTCCTCGGCGACCCGATGGCGACCGCCACCGCGCAGCGGCTGCTCGACGCGTACAGCCCGGACCTGCCGCAGTCCTACCGCTTCCCGGCGCTGATGCGGGTGTTCGGGGCCTTCCTGGCCGGCCGCCTGGATCTGCTGAAGGACCTGGTGGACGACGCGGTCCGCGGCTGCGAGGAGCACGGCGGGCCGAACGACCTGGCGTTCATCCTGCAGATCCGGGCCAAGATGATGAACGACTGGCCCGGTGGCGAGGAGCAGGGTGCCCGGGACGGAGAGAAGTCCCTGGAGCTGTACACCCAGGCCGGCAACCTCTGGGGGATCTCCCAGGCGCTGGCGGCCCGCGGCGAGTCGCTGGCCAACCGGGGCATGGCCGACGAGGCCGCCGCCGCGTACGAGCGGGCGATCGAGCTGGCCGAGGAGCTGGGTGCGCCGCAGGAGGTGCCGATCCTGCGGGTGAGCCTCGGCGGTGCGGTGCTGGAGCGGGACATGGCGGAGGGCGAGCGGATCGTCCGGGACGCGATCGCCGGGATCGACGCTCCCGGGGCGAACCAGGCCACCACCGGCGCGCTGCTGTTCGGCCGTCTGACGCTCTGCGGCGTCCACGCCCAGCGGGGCGAGTACGACCAGGCGCTGGCCGAACTGGACAAGCTCGACAGCAGCAGGGTCGGCGGCTTCGCCCCCGGGGTGGTCAGGGGGCTGCTGACCACCGCCCGGGGCTGGGTCCTGGCCCGCGCCGGCGAGCCGGACGAGGGGCTTGTCCTGCTCCGCGACGGCCGGCGGCTGCTCGGCGCGATGGAGGCGGCATCCGGGTTCGCGGAGCAGATGACGGTCATGGTGGTCCCGGCCGTGGCCGGGGTGCTGCGTGCGTTCGCCGAGCGCGACGGGGACCTGGAGCGGGCCCGGGCGGCCGCCCGGCTGCTCGGCGCACACACCGGGTTGAACGGCCCGAAGGGCGGTTACCTGGACCGGATGGAACGCGATCGCGCGGCCGCCGCCCTGCGGAGCCTGTTGGGTGACGCCGCGTACGAGAGCGCCGTGGCCGCGGGCGAGGGCCTGACCTCGCAGCAGACCAAGCTCCTGCTGGACGACCTGATCGGCTGACGGGGGCCGGCCGGCCCTCACGAGGGCTGAGGGCCGGCCCCCGGGGTGAACCGAAGGGCCGGCCGTCCGGTCCCGGGGCCCGTCCCCCCGGGGCCGGACGGCCGGCCCGTCCACGGCGCGCGGCCTCAGGTCCGCTTGCGGAACCGGGCCACCGCGAGCGGCGCGAAGACCGCGGTGACGCCCACCGACCAGCCCAGCACGATGAGCACCGGGTGGGCCACCGCACCCTCACCGTTGAGCAGCGCCCGGCAGGCGTCGGCCAGCGCCGAGAGCGGGTTCACCTTGGTGAAGGACTGCAGCCAGCCCGGCATGGTGCTGGGCTCGGCGAAGATCGAGCTGCCGAACTGCATCGGCATCAGGACGAGCATGGAGACCCCCTGGACGGCCTGGGCGCTCTTCATCGCCATGCCGAGCAGCATCGAGATCCAGACGATCGACATGCCGAACACCAGGGAGAGACCGATTGCGGCCAGCAGCTCCAGCGGTCCGGTCTTCACCTCGAAGCCGAGGATCAGCGCGAAGCCGATCAGGATGGTGAAGGAGACCAACGCCCGGAAGGTCTCCGCGGCGATCTTGGAGAGCAGGACGGAGGACCGGCCGATCGGCAGGGTGCGGAAGCGGTCCATCACCCCGGTCTGGAAGTCGCTGTTCAGCCCGGTGCCGACGGCCATCGCCAGGGTGAGGCCGGTCTGCCCGAGCAGGCCGGGGATCATGTACTGCTTGTAGGCGTCCTGGCCGCCGGCGATCGCGCCGCCGAAGACGTAGACGAAGAGCACGGTGAAGATGATCGGCATCAGCACGGCGTCGAACATCGACTCCGGGTCCGCCTTGATCCGCATCAGGTTGCGGCGGGTCAGCGCGCCGACGTGGCGCAGGTTTCCGGCCAGGCCGATCCGGGTGTCCTCCACCCGGGCGGGGGAGGCGGTTGCGGTGGTCATGCGACGGGCTCCTTGGCGAGGCTGGGGGTGGTCGCCGCGGGCGCCGTGGCGGTCGCGGGCTTGCCGGTGATCGCGAGGAAGACCTCGTCCAGGCTGGGCACCTCGGTGTCGATCCCGGCTATGGCGAAGCCCCGGGTGCCGAGCACCCCGATCACGGTGGTGAGCTGGTCCTCGCCGGTGATCGGCACCGAGAGCAGCCCGGTGTCGGCGGAGAAGGTGGCCTCGGCCCTGCCGGTCTCCTGGAGGCAGCGGGCCATCGCGGGCAGTTCGGCCGGGTGCGCCGCGCGGACCTGCAGGGTCTGCCCCCCGACCTGGGCCTTGAGTTCGGCCACGCCTCCGGCGGCGATCACCCGGCCCCTGTCGATGACGGTCAGCTCGTCGGCGAGCTGCTCGGCCTCCTCCATGTACTGGGTGGTGAGCAGCACGGTGGAGCCCTCGGCGACCATCCGCTGCACCTCGTCCCAGACCTCGTTGCGGGTGCGCGGGTCCAGGCCGGTGGTGGGCTCGTCCAGGTAGAGCACCCGGGGACGGCCGATCATGCTGGCGGCCAGGTCGAGGCGGCGGCGCATGCCGCCGGAGTAGGTCTTGGCGACCCGCTTGGCGGCCTCGGTGAGCGAGAAGCGCTCCAGCAGCTCGGCGGCGCGGGCCTTGGCGTCCTTGCGGGAGAGGTCGAGCAGCCGGCCGATCAGGTAGAGGTTCTCGTACCCGGAGAGCATCTCGTCGACGGAGGCGTACTGGCCGGTGAGGCCGATGGTGCGGCGCAGCTGCTTGGGCTGGCGCAGGACGTCGTAGCCGCCGACGACGGCGGTGCCTGCGTCGGGCTTGATCAGGGTGGAGAGGACGCGGACCAGGGTCGTCTTGCCGGCGCCGTTGGGGCCGAGGACGCCGAGCACGGTGCCCTCGCGGACGGTGAGGTCGACTCCGTCGAGGGCCTTGGTGGCGCCGTAGTGCTTGACGATGCCGCGGACCTCCACGGCGTTGCCCGTGGCGGGCCCCCGGTCGTTCGGGGCGGTGGCGATGCTTGTCATGCCTCCAGGCTGTCCGGCTCCGCTGTCAGCGGGCTGTCACCGCCCGGCCGGCGCCGCCGTCCCGGTGTCGTCCCGCTGTCATCCCGCTGTCGCGCCGCCGACAGCGGCCGCCGCCGGCGGTGGGCGGGGCAGGCGGTGGGCGGGGCAGGCAGTGGGCGGGGCAGGCCAAGGGCCCCGCTCCGGCCCCGGGGACCTGGGGAGAGCGGGGCCCTGTCCTTCCGTCAGTGGAAGGTGTGCTCGGGGGCCGGGAAGGCCCCGGACTGTACGTCGTCGGCGAACGCGCGGGCGGCCTCGCCGAGGACGGCCCGCAGGTTGGCGTACTGCTTGACGAACTTCGGCACCCGGCCGGCCGTCATGCCGGCCATGTCCGTCCAGACCAGGACCTGGGCGTCGGTGTCCACGCCCGCGCCGATGCCGACGGTCGGGATCGACAGCTGCTCGGTGACCTGCGCGGCCAGCTCGGCGGGCACGGCCTCCAGGACGACGGAGAACGCGCCGGCCTGCTGGACGGCCTTGGCGTCGCGCAGCAGCTGGTGCGCCGCCTCGTCGCCGCGGCCCTGGACGGGGTAGCCGCCGAAGGCGTGCACGGACTGCGGGGTGAGGCCGATGTGCGCCATCACCGGGATGCCGGCCTCGACCAGCAGCTCGATCGAGCGGGCGCTGCGCTCGCCGCCCTCCAGCTTGACCGCGCCGACCCCGGCCTCCTTCATCAGCCGGGCGGCGTTGTGCATGGCCTGCGCGGGGGACTCCTGGTAGGAGCCGAACGGCAGGTCGGCCACGATCATGGCCCGCTTGGTGCCGCGGACGACGGCGGCGGAGAGCATCACCATCTGATCCATGGTCACCGGGACGGTGGTCTCGTAGCCGAGGTGGCAGTTGCCCGCCGAGTCGCCGACCAGCAGGACGGGGGTGCCGGCCTCGTCGAAGACGCCCGCGGTGAGGGCGTCGTAGGCGGTCAGCATCGACCACTTCTCCCCGCGCTGCTTGGCGGCGGCGAGGTCGCGGACGGTGACGCGGCGGTTGGTGACCCCGCCGTAGAGCGTGGCGGTCGACGCCTGGTTCTGGGCAGGCGAAGGCGAAGAAGCGTTCATCGAACAGGCTCCTGAAGGGTTGTCGTCTCGTGGCGCCGTGTGGCGTCCCCGGATCACCTCCATGCTTGCACGCCCCGGCACAGCCGCAAAGAGGCGTGCCGCGGGTGCGGTGCGATCTACGGCACACCGGCCCTGGCGTACGGCGCCCCGGCCCCTGGAGGAGGCCTTTGCCCACAATTTACGAAACGGGCTCGTCTCGTATCGAAAATAGCGCTACGCTGACCCAGGGGGGTTACGAGACGCTTGCGGCTCGGAATTGCCCGCCAGTGTCACGCCACCACGGACGGGAACCGCAATGACCACCGCAGTCGCGCCACCTCGCGTGCCGGAAGCCATCCACCGCCGGCGCTGGGCGATCCTGGGCACCCTCGTGCTCGCCCTGCTCGTCGTCGTCCTCGACAACTCGATCCTCAACGTCGCGATGAAGACCATCGCCTCCCCGGCGCCCACCGGCCTCGGCGCCAGCCAGAGCGACCTGGAATGGTCGATCAACTCGTACACCCTGGTCTTCGCCGGGCTGCTGTTCACGGCGGGCCTGTTCGGCGACCGCTTCGGCCGCAAGCGCTCCCTGCTGGCCGGCATGGTCGTCTTCGGCATAGCCTCGCTGCTCTCCGCGATGGCCGCCTCGCCCGGTGAACTCATCGGCTACCGCGCCCTGATGGGCGTCGGCGGCGCGCTGGCGATGCCCGCGACGCTGGCCATCATCATGAACGTCTTCGAGCGCTCCGAGCAGCCCAAGGCGATCGGCATCTGGGCCGGCGCGGTCGGTCTGGCCATCGCCATCGGCCCGATCACCGGCGGCCTGCTGATCGAGCACTTCTGGTGGGGCTCGGTCTTCCTGGTCAACGTCCCGATCGTGATCGTCTCGGTGATCGCGATGGTGCTGCTGGTGCCCGAGTCCAAGGACCCGAACCCGGGCCGGCTCGACCCCGTCGGCGTGCTGCTCTCGATCATCGGCCTGGTCGCGCTGATCTACGGCATCATCAAGGGCGGCGAGCTGGCCGACTTCACCGCTCCCGGCGCCTGGGTGCCGATCCTGGTCGGCGTGGCCGCACTGGCCGCCTTCGTCTGGTTCGAGCGCCGTACCGCGCACCCCGCGCTGGACGTCAGCTGGTTCCGCAACAAGGTGTTCAGCGCCTCCGTGGTCGTCGTCGGCGTGGTCTTCTTCGCGCTGATGGGCGTCTCCTTCTTCGGCGTCTTCTACACGCAGAGCGTGCGCGGCTACAGCGCGCTCCAGGCCGGCCTGCTGATGCTGCCGCTGGCCGTCGCCCAGCTGATGTTCGCGCCCCGGGCCCGGCTGGTCGTCGACCGCTTCGGTGTCAGCGCCACCTGTGCCGGCGGCATGGCACTGATCGCGGTCGGCTTCCTCGGCTACCTGATGCTGGACGCGACCACCCCGATCTGGATCCTGGTGGTGCTCGGTTTCCTGATGGGCGCCGGTATGGCACACGTCATGCCGCCGGTGACCGTCGCGATCATGGGCTCCCTGCCGCGCGAGAAGGCCGGCGCGGGCTCGGCGGTCAACAACACCTTCCGGCAGGTCGGCGGCTCGCTCGGGGTCGCCGTGCTCGGCGCGGTGCTCTCCACCGTCTACCGCGACGGCATGGCCGACAAGCTGGACCAGCTGCCGACCGAGGCGCTGCGCGAGAAGGCGGGGGAGTCCCTGGAGGCCACCCTGGCCGTCGCCGACCGGCTCGGCCCGCAGGGCGCCGCGCTGATCGGACCGGCCAACGACTCCTTCATCAACGCCATGCACGTGGTGGCCGGTCTCTCCGCCGGCATCACCGTGGTGGGCGCCCTGTTCGCCTGGTTCCTGCTCCCCGGCCGGATCCCGGCGGGCGGCCCCGGCGGTGCGCCGGGCGGCGCGCCCTCCCCGGAGAAGGCGGCCGGCCCGGCGCGCGAGACCGAGGCCGCGGGCGCCTGACCCGGCCACGGTGCCCGACCCGGCCGCCGGTGCCTGACCTGCGGCTGGGCGCGACCGAGTCGCGACCGGGCTGCGCGACAATGGGGGCCCTGCCCGGCCGCGTCCGGACGGGCAGGGCCGTCGTCCGCACCCAGGCCCCACCGGCCCGGCCGGCGGACGACAATCGGGAGTGGGAACGGCGCCTCGCGCCCGCAAGACCCAGGGAGAAGAGCGGGGATGAAGACGGACACCACGGCCGAGCCGGACTGCACCAACCCGCGGCGGGGCCGCCCGCGCAGTGAGGCGGCCGAGCAGGCGATCTTCGCCGGGGTGGAGGAGCTGATGGCGGCCGGCACCAGCCTGTCCGAGCTGACCATCGAGGGCATCGCCACCGCCGCCGGCGTCGGCAAGGCCACCATCTACCGCCGCTGGCCCAACAAGGAGGCCCTGCTGGTCGACATGGTCAGCCGGCTGGAGACCCCGGTGCCCGAGCCCACCGGCGGCAGCGCGCGGGACGACCTGGTCTCGATGATCGAGTACATGCGGTTGCGCGGCCTGGCCAAGCGCACGCGCTGGGTGCTCAAAGCCGCGCTCAGCCAGATGCAGGGCCTTCCGGAGCTGCACAGCGCGTACCGCGAGCGGGTGATCATGCCGCGGCGCCAGCTGGCGCGGGAGGTGATCCAACGCGGCATCGACGAGGGCGAGCTCCGCTCCGACCTCGACGAGGAGCTGCTCGGTGACCTGCTGCTGGGCCCGATCCTCTACCGCAGCATCCTCTGGGACGACTCCGACCTGGAGGACCCCGAACTGGCCCCCCGGATGGTCGACGCCCTGCTCCAGGGCCTGGCCGGCCCGGCGGCCCGGGGCTGACCGGGGCTGACCGGCAGATCCCGGAGTCCTTCGTCCGGGAGCCCTTCGTCCCGGAGCTCCGCGTCCCGGACCGGGCAAATCCGGAGCCCTTCGTTCCGGAACTGTCCGGTCCGGATGCTCGCGGCCCCCTTTGCGGCCCCCGGCGTGGCCTGGCTCACCAAACCGGGCCGCGCCGGAACCCCGCTCCACCGGCCCCGCGTCTGTCCCGGCATAGGCTGAGCCGGGAATCCGATCAAACCGGCACCAGTCCGGCACCGTGCCCGCCCACCGGCGGCTTCGGGTGCCGGACCGGCAGGCGGGACGAACGACGGGAGCCACGGCATGGCGCAGGCGGACAGGGCTGACCGGACGGGGGCACCGGCGGCGGAGGGCAGCGGCCCGGCCACCGCCGACGGCGCCGGCGACCGCCCTGACGGCCCCGGTGGCCCGGTCGGCGCCGGCGACTACCCCGACAGCCCCAGCGGCCCGGTCGGCGCCGGCTCCGGGAGCTCCGGCGGCTCGGGCCCCACCGGCGCGGGCTTCCTGGGCCTGCGCGGCTGGGGCCGGGACGGCCGGGGCAGCACCACCTGGCGGCGCGGCCTGGTCGTCGCCGCCCTCGGCTTGTTCACCGCGGCCCTGCTGGCCTTCCACTCCGAGGTGCCCAACGGAGCCGGCAACCTCGGCAGCCTGCTGGAGACCTTCCTGCCCTGGCTCGGCCTCGCCGTCCCGGTGCTGCTGGTGCCCGCCCTGCTGCGCCGTTCCGCGACGGCATTGGTCGCGCTGCTGCTGCCGGTGGTGATCTGGTTCAACATGTTCGGCGGTCTGCTCAGCGACAAGAGCGGCGGCACCGGCGACTGGACGGTGGTCAGCCACAACGTGGCCGCCGCCAACGCCGACCCGCAGGCCACGGTGAAGCTGCTGAAGGAGTCCGGCGCGCAGGTCGTCGCCCTCCAGGAGCTGGCCGGCAGGGCGCTGCGCAGCTACGAGACCGGGCTGGCCGACGCTTACCCGTACCACGCAGTGGAGGGGACCGTCGGCCTCTGGTCCAAGTACCCGATCAGCGGGGTCTCGGTGGTGGACATCAAGATGGGCTGGACGCGGGCCTTCCGCGCCCAGGTCGCCACCCCGCAGGGCCCGGTCGCGGTGTACGTCGCGCACCTGCCCTCCGTCCGGCTGAAGGCCGAGGGCGGCTTCACCGTCAACCAGCGGGACGCCAGCGCGCAGGCCCTCGGCGACGCCATCCAGGCCGAGCAGCTGAAGAAGGTGCTGCTGCTCGGCGACCTCAACGGCACCATGAACGACCGAAGCCTGGCGCCGGTCACCTCGCAGATGCGCTCGGCCCAGGGCGCGGCCGGCGACGGCTTCGGCTTCAGCTGGCCGGCGTCCTTCCCGATGGCCCGGATCGACCAGATCATGAGCAAGGGCGGCCTGCAGCCCACCGACTCCCGCACCCTGGGCCGGGACGGCAGCGACCACCTCGCGGTGGCCGCCACCTACAGGTACTAGGGGTCGCTCAGCCCCGGCGCCAGCGGTTGGTGATCGGGAGGCGGCGGTCCCGGCCGAAGCCCTTGGCCGAGATCTTCGGGCCCGGCGGGTACTGCCGCCGCTTGTACTCGGCGGTGTCGACCAGCCGGACCACCCGGTCCACCACGGCCGGGTCGAAGCCGGCCGCCACGATCGCGTCCCGGCCCTGGTCACCCTCGACGTAGAGGTCGAGCACGGTGTCCAGCAGGTCGTAGTCGGGCAGCGAGTCGGTGTCCTTCTGGTCCGGCCGCAGCTCGGCGGACGGCGGCTTGCTGATCGTGTTCTCGGGGATCGGCGGGACCTCGCCGCGCCGCTCGGCCTCTTCGTTGCGCCAGCGGGCGAGGCGGAAGATCAGCGACTTGTAGACGTCCTTGATCGGCCCGAACGCGCCGACCGAGTCGCCGTACAGGGTGGAGTAGCCGACCGCCAGCTCGCTCTTGTTGCCGGGCGCGAGCACGATGTGCCCCTCCTGGTTGGAGATCGCCATCAGCAGCGTGCCGCGCAGCCGGGACTGCAGGTTCTCCTCGGCCAGGCCGGTCAGCTCGGTGGCCGCCAGGTAGGCGTCGAACATCGGCGCGATCGAAACCGTCCGGAAGTGCAGCCCGGTACGGCGTGCCAGCTCGGCCGCGTCGTCCTTCGAGTGCTCCGAGGAGTACCGGCTCGGCATCGAGACGCAGTACACGTTCTCGGCGCCGATCGCGTCCACCGCGACGGCCGCCACGAGTGCCGAGTCGATGCCGCCGGAGAGGCCGATCAGCACCGAGCGGAAGCCGTTCTTGCGCACGTACGCCTGGGTGCCGGAGACGAGCGCGGCCCAGATCTCGGCCTCGTCCGAGAGGCGGGGGGCGACCTCGGCCCGTACCGTCCCCGGGCCTTCGGCCGCGGATGCCCCGACGGCGGGCGCCGGCAGCGGCTCGCCGTCCAGCTCCGTGCGGACCAGGTGCAGGCCGTCGCTGAGCAGCAGGCCGTCGGTGTGGTCGCTGCTCGCGGCCGGAAGCTCCAGGTCGAGGACGAGCAGGTGCTCCTCGAACTGCGGGGAGCGGCCCAGCACCTCGCCGTCGGCGCCGACCACGATCGAGTCGCCGTCGAAGACCAGCTCGTCCTGGGCGCCGACCATGTTGACATACGCCAGCGGGCAGCCCGCCTCGGCGGCGCGGCGCCGCACCAGCTCCAGCCGGACGTCGTCCTTGTTGCGCTCGTACGGCGAGCCGTTGATCACCAGCAGCAGGCCGGCCTCGGCCTCGCGGGCGGCGGTCACCCGGCCGCCGTCCTGCCAGATGTCCTCGCAGATCGCCAGCGCGACGTCCACCCCGTGCAGCCGCAGCACCGGCAGCTGGTCGCCGGGGACGAACCAGCGGAACTCGTCGAACACGCCGTAGTTGGGCAGGTGGTGCTTGGCGAACCGGGTGACCACCTCGCCCCGGTGGAGCACGGCCGCGCAGTTCTGCGGCGACCCGGCCGGGCGGCCGAACCGCGGCGAGGCGTGCTCGGAGCGGCCGAGGTAGCCGACCACCACCGGCAGCTCGCCCAGCCCCTCGGCGGCCAGCCGGGCGGCGAGCTCGACCAGCGCGGACCGGGATGCCTCGACGAACGAACGGCGCAGGGCGAGGTCCTCGACCGGGTACCCGGTCAGGGCCATCTCGGGGAACGCGACCAGCTGGGCGCCGGCCTCGGCGGCCCGCTTGGTCCAGTGCACCACCTCATCGCCGTTGCGTGCGATGTCACCGACCCACGGGTCGGTCTGGCTCAGGGCGAGACGCAGATTGGGCATGCTTCGGAGTGTAATCGTCTATCTGACGCAATGTCTCGGGCGGGGGTCGCCACTGCCCTCGGAGCCGGAGATCCGCCATGATGGGGTCAGTCGCTTTCGGGTGGTTTCCGGGCGTAACACGAACGTAAAGAGCAGAGGTGAGACTGTCCCCATGGGCAAGCAGCAGGAGTTCGTGCTTCGGACGCTCGAAGAGCGTGACATCCGTTTCGTCCGGCTGTGGTTCACCGACGTGCTCGGGTTCCTGAAGTCGGTGGCGGTGGCACCGGCGGAGCTGGAGCAGGCCTTCGAGGAGGGCATCGGCTTCGACGGCTCGGCGATCGAGGGCTTCGCCCGGGTCTACGAGTCCGACATGATCGCCAAGCCGGACCCGACCACCTTCCAGATCCTGCCGTGGCGCTCGGAGACGCCCGGCACGGCCCGGATGTTCTGCGACATCCTGATGCCCGACGGCTCGCCCTCCTTCGCCGACCCGCGGTTCGTGCTGAAGCGCACCCTGGAGAAGGCGTCGGACCTGGGCTTCACCTTCTACACCCACCCCGAGATCGAGTTCTTCCTGCTGAAGAACCTGCCCGGCGACGGCACCCCGCCGATCCCCGCCGACCAGTCCGGCTACTTCGACCACACCCCGCGCGGGGTCGGCCACGACTTCCGCCGCCAGGCGATCACCATGCTGGAGTCGATGGGCATCTCGGTGGAGTTCTCCCACCACGAGGGCGCCCCCGGCCAGCAGGAGATCGACCTGCGCTACGCCGACGCGCTCTCGACCGCCGACAACATCATGACCTTCCGCCTGGTCATGAAGGAGGTCGCGCTGGAGCAGGGCGTGCACGCGACCTTCATGCCGAAGCCGTTCTCCGACCACCCCGGCTCCGGGATGCACACCCACCTCTCGCTCTTCGAGGGCGACCGCAACGCCTTCCACGAGTCCGGCGCCGAGTACCAGCTCTCCAAGGTGGGCCGCTCCTTCATCGCCGGCCTGCTGAAGTACGCCGCGGAGACCGCCGCCGTCACCAACCAGTGGGTGAACTCCTACAAGCGGATCTGGGGCGGCTCCCAGCGCACCGCCGGCGCCGGCGGCGAGGCCCCGTCCTACATCTGCTGGGGCCACAACAACCGCTCCGCGCTGATCCGCGTCCCGATGTACAAGCCGGGCAAGCAGGGCTCCACCCGGATCGAGGTCCGCTCCCTCGACACCGGCTGCAACCCCTACCTCGCCTACGCCGTCACCCTCGCCGCCGGCCTCAAGGGCATCGAGGAGGGCCTCGAACTCCCGCCCGGCGCCGACGACGACGTCTGGGCGCTCACCGACTCCGAGCGCCGCGCCCTCGGCATCCAGCCGATGCCGCAGAACCTCGGCGAGGCCATCGACCTGATGCAGCGCAGCGAGCTGGTCGCCGAGACCCTCGGCGAGCACGTGTTCGACTTCTTCCTCCGCAACAAGCGCCAGGAGTGGGAGGAGTACCGCTCCGAGGTGACCCCGTTCGAGCTGCGGAAGAACCTCCAGGTGCTGTGACGCTTCATCAACTGTCGAGTGGGCCTGCTCCGATCGGAGCAGGCCCACTCTGCTTCGGCGGGGGCCCGGTTCCCGCGCCGGCGCCGGCCCGGAGCAGCCGGGGGCTGCTGCCGACGGGTGTGCGCCGCGAGGTGGGGCGGGCTGCCCGGACCGCGTCCCCCGCGCACGCTAATTCCTTGAGCCATTGTGCTTACTCTGCAGCGGTGCGAACCGCGACCGGGTGACGGGGGAGCGTATTCAGAAGATCCGTTTTGCGGATCATCCTGGAGTGTCATGCGTACTCGAATCACCACCCTGGTTCTGTCCGGAATCGCCTCGGCCGCCCTCGCGTGGGGCGCCGGCGGCACGGCCTACGCTTCGCCCCTCGTCGACCACGGCGCCGCCTCCGAAACGGCCGGGGCCAAGGGCGAATGGGTCGACAGCCTCCTGCGCCTGGCGGAGGAGGGCACCGGCTCGGCCGCCGGCGCCTGGACCTTGACCGGTCGCAGCACCGTCTACTCCGCGCCGGTGGTCCGCCCGGCCCACCGGGCCGACGGCGACACCGAGACCGGCGACGCCGCGGCCGACAGCCCGGCGCCGGACCTCGCGGAGCCGGACGCCGCGGACGCCGCCGACGCCGCCGAGCAGGAGGACTCGGTTCAGCCGGGCGAGGGCAGCCCCGAGCGCGGCCGGCCGATGGCTCAGCCGCCGGAGCTCGTGGTCCCCGAGGGTTCGTCGGCCGGTACCGGCGAGCACTGCGACGAGGGCGGGCACGGCCACCCCGGCGATCACGGTTCCTCCGACTGCGTCTGCCCCCCCGGTGACCACGGCGATCACGGCGGTCACGAGGGCCATGGTGACCACGGCGATCACGGCGGTCACGAGGGCCATGGTGACCACGGTGACCACGGCGGTCACGAGGGCCATGGCGACCACGGTGACCATGGCGGTCACGAGGGTCACGGTGACCACGGCGGTCACGAGGGCCATGGTGACCACGGTGACCATGGCGGTCACGAGGGTCACGGCGACCACGGCGGCCACGAGGGCCACGGTGGTCATGGCGGTCAAGACCAGGGGCAGGGTCAGAGCGGCCAGCAGGGTCAGGCTCAGGGCCAGGACCAGGCTCAGGACCAGGCTCAGGACCAGGCCCAGGGCCAGAGCCAGAGCGGCTCGCAGAACCAGGGCCAGGACCAGCACGTCAACGTGACCGTCAACGTGCAGAACGTGGTCACGAACAACCTCAACAACAGCGCGAACAACAGCGCCGCCAGCAACTCGAACAACTCCGCGCAGAACAGCGCGCAGAACTCGGCGCAGAACAACCAGTCGGCCTCGCAGGCCAACAACCTGTCCAACCACCAGAGTCAGGACAACGACCTGTCCAACAAGCAGAACCAGTCCAACCACCAGGCCTCGCACAACCTGAACGTGAACAAGGTCGACCTCGTCGCGAAGGAGCGGACGCCGAGCAAGACGGCCCACCACGGCGGTGGCGAGCACGGAGGGAAGGCCGGGCAGCACGGTGGGGGTGGGGAGCACGCGGCCGGTCACCAGGGTGCGGCGGACGAGCAGAGCTCGGCCGGGCACCACCACGGCGAGCTGGCCGAGACGGGTACCCAGAGCACGCCGATCCTGCTCGGCCTGGCGGCCGCGTTCGTCGCGGCGGGTGCGGCGGCGATGCGGCTCGGCCGACGGCGGGCATGACCGGGCCCGTCCCTCGGGGTTCCGGGTAGCGTGCGCGGTCGCACCGCGTGACTGTCCGGCGGGCAGCCGTCCCGGTCGCTTGGCCGGGCCGGCTGCGAACGGGCAGGCGAGCCGACACGCCCCGCCGGCGGCCGGGCCCTCCGGTCGGTCCGCCGGCGGCCGGGTGGGTCCGGTCCGCGGTCACGTCCGGCGCGGAGCCGCGGGGGCGCGTAACCTGCTGAGCGGGCGGATGGAGGGGCCATGGCGGTGGAGGAGCAGCGGGCCGGGAGCCGGATCAGCCGGCCGGAGATCAGGCTGGTCCGGCGCGGGTTCACCGATCCGGCGCAGGCCGTCCGGCTGCTCGCCGGGCCCGGCCTGGAGGGGCTGGCCGACGATCCGGTGCTGCTGGACGCGCTGGGCGCCACCGCCGACCCGGACCTCGCCCTGCTCGGCCTGGCCCGCCTGCTGGAGGCCGCCGACGCGCCGGACCGGCACACCCTGCGCGACACCCTGACCACCTCGAAGCCGCTGCGCGACCGGCTGCTGGGCGTTCTCGGGGCGTCCACCGCGCTCGCCGACCACCTGGCCCGCCACCCGCACGACTGGCACGCCCTGGTGACGTTCGAGCTGCGCGACATGCACCCCGGCCCGGACGACTTCCGGCGCGCCCTCCAGCAGGGCGTCCGGGACGACGCCGTCCGGGACGACGGCGCCGCCCGGGCGGACGCGCTGCGGGTCGCCTACCGCCGCTGCCTGCTGGCCGTCGCCGCCCGCGACCTCACCGGCACCACCGACCTCGCGCAGACCGCCGCCGAGCTCGCCGACCTGGCCGGCGCCACCCTGCAGACCGCCCTGGACATCGCCGCCCAGCAGGATCCGGACGCCGCCCGGGCCTGCCGCCTCGCCGTCATCGGCATGGGCAAGTGCGGCGGGCGCGAGCTCAACTACGTCTCCGACGTGGACGTGATCTTCGTCGCCGAGCCGCAGGAGGGCGTCGACGAGCACGAGGCGCTCAAGGCCGCCACCCGGCTCGCCGCCGCGATCACCCGGCTCTGCGGCGACACCACCGGCGAGGGCACCATCTGGCCGGTGGACGCCAACCTGCGCCCGGAAGGCCGCAACGGCCCGCTGGTCCGCACCCTGGCCAGCCACCAGGCGTACTACCAGCGGTGGGCCAAGACCTGGGAGTTCCAGGCCCTGCTCAAGGCCCGCCCGGTGGCCGGCGACGCCGAGCTGGGCGCCGACTACCTGGCCGCGCTGGAACCGATGGTCTGGCAGGCCGCCGCCCGTGAGAACTTCGTCGCCGACGTCCAGCAGATGCGCCGCCGGGTGATCGACTCCATCCCGGCCACCGAGCTGGACCGCCAGCTCAAGCTGGGCCCCGGCGGGCTGCGCGACGTCGAGTTCTCCGTCCAGCTGCTCCAGCTGGTGCACGGCCGCACCGACCCGGCGCTGCGCAGCGGCAACACCCTGGAGGCGCTCGCCGCGCTCTCCCGGGGCGGCTACGTCGGCCGGGCCGACGCCGCCTCGCTCGACACCGCCTACCGCTTCCTGCGCTCGCTGGAGCACCGCATCCAGCTGCACCGGCTCCGCCGCACCCACCTGATGCCCAAGGGCGCGGAGGACCTGCGCCGGCTGGCCCGCTCGCTCGCCCCGCTGATCAACGACGACACCCGGGCCGACCCGGTCGCCGCCCTCCAGCGGGAGTGGAAGCGGCACGCCGTCGAGGTGCGCCGGCTGCACGAGAAGCTGTTCTACCGGCCGCTGCTGGACGCCGTCGCCGAGTTGCCGGCCGGTGCGGCCGGCCTCACCCCGGACGCAGCCCGGGCCCGGCTGGAGGCACTCGGCTACGCCGACCCGGCCGCAGCGCTGCGCCACCTCTCCGCGCTGGCCTCCGGCGTCAGCCGCAAGGCCGCCATCCAGCGGACGCTGCTGCCGGTGCTGCTCGGCTGGTTCGCCGACTCCGCCGACCCGGACGCCGGGCTGCTCAACTTCCGCCAGGTCTCCGACGCGCTCGGCCGCACCCCCTGGTACCTGCGGCTGCTGCGCGACGAGAGCGCCGCCGCCGAACAGCTCGCCCGCGTCCTCTCGGCCGGGCGGCTCGCCCCCGACCTGCTGCTGCGCGCCCCCGAGGCGGTGGCCATGCTGGGTGACCCGCAGGGCCTGGTGCCGCGCGGCCGGGCCGGGCTGGAGCAGGAGATACTGGCTGCCGTCGGCCGGGCCGACACCACCGGCGCGGCGGTCGCCGCGGCCCGCTCGGTGCGGCGCCGCGAGCTGTTCCGCACGGCCGCCGCCGACGTGCTCGGCCGGCTCGGCGACGATCCCGCCGAGGCCCTGGAGGCCGCCGGGGAGGCGCTCACCGCGCTCAACGCGGCCACCATGCAGGGCGCGCTGCGGGCCTGCATCGCCGGCTGGGAGGCCCGGAACGGCGGCCTGCCGACCCGGATCGCGGTGATCGCCATGGGCCGGTTCGGCGGGCACGAGCTCGGCTACGGCTCCGACGCGGACGTGCTCTTCGTCCACGAGCCGCTGCTCGGCTCGCTGGAGCACGACGCCGCGAAGGCCGCCCAGGCGGTCTGCCACGAGCTGCGCGCGCTGCTGGCGGCGCCGTCCACCGAGCCGCCGCTGGAGGTCGACGCCGACCTGCGCCCGGAGGGCCGCAACGGCCCGCTGGTGCGCACCCTGGCCTCGTACGCGGCGTACTACCGGCGCTGGTCGCACGCCTGGGAGAGCCAGGCGCTGCTGCGGGCCGAGCCGGTGGCCGGGGACGAGGAGCTGGGCACGCGGTTCCGGCAGCTGATCGACCCGCTGCGGTACCCGGGGGCCGGTGTGCCGGAGCGGGACGTGGTGGAGATCCGCCGGATCAAGGCCCGGATCGAGGCCGAGCGGCTGCCGCGCGGGGCCGACCCGACCACCCACACCAAGATCGGGCGGGGCGGGCTGGCCGATGTCGAGTGGACCGTCCAGCTGCTCCAGCTCCAGCACGGGCACGAGCTGCCGGCCCTGCGGACGACGCGGACCAGGGCCGCGCTGGCGGCCGCCGCCGAGGCCGGGCTGGTCGGTGGGGAGGACGCGGCGGTGCTGGACGCCGCCTGGGTGCTGGCGTCGCGGGTGCGGTCCGCGGTGATGCTGGTGCGCGGGCGGCCGGGGGACAGCTTCCCCGCGGACGCCCGGGAGCTGGCCGGGGTGGCCCGCTACCTGGGCTACGGCGCAGGGCACAGCGGCGAGCTGGTGGACGACTACCGGCGCACCACCCGGCGGGCCCGGGCGGTGGTGGAGCGGCTGTTCTACGGGTGAGGCGGCTCGCCACGGGCTACGGGTGACCGCCGCTCGGTGGGACGCGGAAGGGCCCGGTGATCGCTCACCGGGCCCTTCCGTCGGTATGAGGGGCGTGCGAGAGGCGTACGGGACGCGTACGCGGGGTTCGGGGTCAGCGACGCCCGGCGCTCACCTCGGGGGAGCTCCACTGCTCGGGGACGGTGATCGGCTCCTGCGCCGTCTCCCGGGCCGGGACCCTCGGCAGCTTGTACGGCCAGACGTAGTAGAGCCAGCGGGCCGCGAGGAAGCCCACCAGCAGGCAGAGCTCACCGCCGACCGCGTCCATCCAGAAGTGGTTGGCGGTGGAGATGATCACCAGCAGGGTGGCCGCCGGGTAGAGCAGGCCGAGCACCCGTACCCATGTCCGGCGGGCCAGGAAGAAGATCGCCAGACCGCACCACATCGACCAGCCGATGTGCATCGAGGGCATCGCCGCGTACTGGTTGGAGACGTGCGTGGCCGGCCCGGAGGCCATCGAACCCCAGGTGTTGTGGACCTTCAGGGTGTCGATGAACCCGCCGTCGGTCATCAGCCGGGGCGGCGCCAGCGGGAAGAAGTAGAAGCCCACCAGCGCGATGCCGGTGGTGACGAACAGCACCGTGCGGGCCGCGACGTAGCGCCCCGGGTGCCGGCGGTAGAGCCAGACCAGGACGCCGATGGTCACGATGAAGTGCAGCGTCGCGTAGTAGTAGTTCATCCCGACGATCAGCCACGAGACCTTGTCGACCGCGTGGTTCACCGAGCGCTCGATCGCGACGCCGAGGCTCTGCTCGAAGTCCCAGATGAGGCTCGCGTGCTTCTGGGCCGTGGCCTCCTGCTCGGGCACCGCGTTGCGCACGAGGGAGTAGACCCAGTAGCTGATCCCGATCAGCGCCAGCTCGAACCAGATCCGCGGCCTGGCCGGCGAGCGGCGCTGCTCGCGGACGCGGTTGCGCAGCGCCGCCGAGCGGGTCTGGGCCGCGCGGGTGGCTCCGTCGGGCATCTGGCCGAGCACGGCCGGGGCCGGTTCGGAACCGCCGCCGTGGGCCGCGTCGGCGTGCTCGGCGCCGGGCTGCTCGATCTCGGTTGGTTCCCCCATGACCGAGAAGTCTGCCAGACGTCCCGTAGCCGTCTGCTCATCCTCTGGAAGTGGATTCTTCACCGGCTGTCCCCCTTGAGGGTTAGGGGGTTTCTCCCACCGGGGTAGGGGGTGAGGCTGGGTCTGGTGCTAACCGGTGGGACGGGCATACGTCCCATTGTCACGCCGGGTGGATCGACCGGCGCAATCGGGGGGTCGGGGTGCGGTACGACGAGCGGATTTTCCCCGAGCGAAACGGTTTCTGCATCTTGCTGAAACATATTGCAGCCCGCTAGCGTCCTGGCAACTCGATCACCCCTTCCCCCGCAGGGAGCCCTCAGTGGCCGATGTCCCGCCCCGGCGCCGCCGCGGCACCACCCGCAGACCCGGCCGGACGGCCGTGCTGCTCGCCGCCTCGCTGACCGCCGCCACCCTCGGCACCGCCCCGGCCGTGTTCGCCGCCGCCCCGCCCGCCCCGCCGTCGGACGCCGCGCTCGCCGCCACCGCCGGCCGCCACGACCTCACCCGTGAGCAGTTCTACTTCGTCCTGCCGGACCGGTTCGCCGACGGGGACCACGCCAACGACACCGGTGGGATCGTCGGCAGCCGGCTGGACCACGGCCTCGACCCCGCCGACAAGGGCTTCTACCACGGCGGCGACCTCGCCGGCCTGATCCAGCGGCTCGACTACATCCAGAACCTCGGCACCACCGCCATCTGGATGGCGCCGATCTTCAAGAACAAGCCGGTGCAGGGCACGGGCGAGAACGCCTCGGCCGGCTACCACGGCTACTGGATCACCGACTTCACCCAGGTCGACCCGCACTTCGGCACCAACGAGCAGCTCAAGGAGCTGATAGCCAAGGCGCACCAGCGGGGCATCAAGGTCTTCTTCGACGTCATCACCAACCACACCGCCGACGTCATCGACTACCAGCAGCAGCAGTACGGCTACCGCTCCGCCGGCGCCTACCCGGTGCTGGACGCCGACGGCCGGCCGGTCGACGAGACCGCGGTGGCCGACGCCGGCGCCGCCTGGCCGAAGCTGACCAAGGACTCGTTCCCGTACAGCCCGGTCTTCCGCAAGCCGGCCGACGCCACCGCCAAGATCCCGGCCTGGCTCAACGACCCCGCGCTCTACCACAACCGGGGCGACTCGACCTTCGTCGGCGAGTCCGCCACCGAGGGTGACTTCTCCGGCCTGGACGACCTCGACACCCAGAACCCCAAGGTGGTGCAGGGCTTCGAGAAGGTCTACCAGCAGTGGGTCAAGGACGCCGGTGTGGACGGCTTCCGGATCGACACCGTCAAGCACGTCAACATGGCCTTCTGGCAGCAGTGGGCGCCCGCGCTCAAGGACTTCGCGGCCAAGCAGGGCAACAAGAAGTTCTTCATGTTCGGCGAGGTCTACTCCGGCGACCCGGCGGTCACCTCGCCGTACGTCACCAAGGGCAGGCTCCAGGCCACGCTGGACTTCCCGTTCCAGAACGCCGCCCGCTCCTACGTCTCGCAGGGCGGCCCGGCCTCAGGCCTCGCCGACGTGTACGGGCAGGACTACCGCTACACCACCGCCGACACCGACGCCTACGAGCTGCCCACCTTCCTCGGCAACCACGACATGGGCCGCTTCGGCTCCTTCCTGCTCAGCGACAACCAGGGCGCGGACGAGGCCACCCTGCTGAAGAAGGACCGCCTCGGCAACGAACTGCAGTTCCTCACCCGCGGCCAGCCCGTCGTCTACTACGGCGACGAGCAGGGCTTCACCGGCGCGGGCGGCGACAAGGACGCCCGGCAGGACCTCTTCGCCTCGCAGACCCCCTCCTACAACAGCGACCGGGTGCTCGGCGGCACCGCCGGCCCCGCCGACCGCTACGGACAGGGCGGCGAGCTCTACCAGGGCATCGCCGGGCTGGCCAAGCTGCGGCGCGACCACCCGGCGCTCGCCGACGGCGCCCAGATCGAGCGGTACGCCGCGGACGGCGCGGGCGTGTACGCCTTCTCCCGGATCGACGCCGGGCAGCAGATCGAGTACCTGGTCGCGGTCAACAACGCGACCGAGGCGAAGACCGTCACCCTGGACACCTTCTCCGCGGGCCAGGGCTTCGACCGGATCTACCCGGCGGCGGGGGAGCGGCTGACCAGCGGCGCGGACCGCAAGGTCACCGTCACCGTGCCGGCGCTGTCGTCCGTCGTCCTCAAGGCGGCCGGCCGGCCGGCCCCCGTCGCGGCCGCGCCGGCGATCGGGGTGAAGGCCCCGGCCGACGGTTCGTCCGGCGCCGTCACCATCGGCGCCGACGTCGACGGCGGCGGCTTCAACCGGGTCTCCTTCGCCGCGCAGGTCGGCGACGCGCCCTGGCAGGTGCTCGGCACCTCCGACACGGGCAGGTCCGGCCCGGACGGCCACAGGCTCTTCCAGGTCACCCAGGACCTGAGCACCGTCGCCCCCGGCACGGTGGTCCGGTACAAGGCCGTGGTGCAGGACTCGTCCGGCCACCTGCGCTCCGCCACCGGCAGCTTCACCACCGGCGCCCCCGCACCCAAGCCGGTGCCCAGCGCCACCGCCCGCCCGTACGCCGTCGTGCACTACCAGCGCAGGAACGGCGACTACGACGGCTGGAACCTCTACGCCTGGGGCGACCTCGCGGACGGCGAGGCGACCCCCTGGCCGGCCGGGCACGGCTTCACCGGCCGGGACGCGTACGGCGCCTTCGCCTATGTGAAGCTGAAGCCGGGCGCCTCCGACGTGGGCTTCATCGTGGAGAAGGACGGCGTCAAGGACGTGGACGCCGACCGCCATCTCGATGTCGGCGCAGGCGGTGAGATCTGGCTCAAGGAGGGGGACCAGGCCGTCCGGACGGCCAACCCCGGACCGGTGAACACCCAGCCCGCCGCCACCGCGGTGATCCACTACAACCGGGCCGACGGCGACTACGACGGCTGGGGCCTGCACGACTGGACCGGCGCCGCCAACCCCACCGACTGGGGCAACCCGCTGCAGCCGGTGCGCCGCGACGCCTTCGGCGCCGTCTTCGAGGTGCCGCTGGCCCCCGGCGCGACCAGCCTCAGCTACATCCTGCACAGGGGCAACGACAAGGACCTGCCGGGCGACCAGTCGCTGGACTTCGCCGTCAACGGCCGCGAGGTCTGGATCCTCGGCGGCCGCGAGGGCTACCTGCTGCCGCAGAACGCCGCGGCCTCCTCGCAGCTGGACCTCGGCTCGGCCAAGGCCCAGTGGATCGACGCCCGGACGGTGGTCGTCCCGGCCGCCTACGGCGCGGCCGACGCCGCCCTGGCCGGGGGGACCAGCGCCCAGCTGGTGTACGACCCCGAGGGTGCCATCACGGCCGACAAGGGCGTGCTGAGCAGGCCCGGCCAGTGGATCCGGCTGACGCCCGCCCCCGGCGGGCTCACCGACGCGCAGAAGGCCAAGTTCCCGCACCTGGCCGGCTACCGCGCCTTCACGGTGGACCCGCGGGACACCGGCCGGGTCGCCCAGGCCCTCCGTAGCCAGTTGCTCTTCACCGAGCACCTGCCCAGCGGTGCCGCCCTGGCCGCCACCGGGGTGCAGACCCCGGGCGTGCTCGACGACCTGTACGCGCGCCGCACCGGCCGGGTGGACTTCGGCCCGGCGTACTACAACGGCAAGGTGGCGCTCTCGGTCTGGGCGCCGACCGCGCAGGAGGTCTCCGTCCAGCTCTTCGACGGCCCGGCCGGCGGTACTCCGAAGACGGTGCCGCTGAAGCTGGACGACGAGACCGGCGTCTGGGAACTCGTCCGGGACAAGGCCGAGTTGGACGGCAAGTACTACCTGTACCAGGTCAAGGTCTGGGCGCCGAGCGTCCAGAAGCTGGTGGTCAACACCGTCACCGACCCGTACTCGGTCGCCCTCTCCGCCGACTCGAGGCGCAGCCTGGTCGCCGACCTCGCCGCCGAGGGGCTCAAGCCGCAGGGATGGGAGAACCACACCGTCCCGAAGGCCGTGCCGCCCGCGCAGCAGCAGATCCAGGAACTGCACGTCCGGGACTTCTCGGTCGAGGACACCACCGTGCCGGCCGCCGAGCGCGGTACCTACCTGGCCTTCACCGAGTCCCAGTCGGCGGGCATGCAGCACCTGCGCGAGCTGGCCAAGGCGGGCGTGACCACCGTCCACCTGCTGCCGACCTTCGACATCGCCACCATCCGGGAGAACCGGGCCGAGCAGAAGCTGCCCGCCTGCGACCTCAAGTCCCTTGCGGCGGACAGCGAGAAGCAGCAGGAGTGCGTGGCGGCCGTGGCCGCCGAGGACGCCTACAACTGGGGCTACGACCCGCTGCACTACAACGTGCCGGAGGGCTCGTACGCCACCGACCCCGGGGGCACCGCGCGGACCGTGCAGTTCCGGCAGATGGTGCAGGCGATCCACGCGGCCGGGCTGAGGGTGGTCCTGGACGTGGTCTACAACCACACCGCGGCCAGCGGCCAGGCCGAGCACTCGGTGCTGGACCGGGTCGTCCCCGGCTACTACCAGCGCCTCGACGCCAACGGCAAGGTGACGACCGACAGTTGCTGCTCGGACACCGCGCCCGAGCACGCCATGATGAACCGCCTGGTGGTCGACTCGGTCACCACCTGGGCCCGCGAGTACAAGGTGGACGGCTTCCGCTTCGACCTGATGGGCCTCGACCCGAAGTCCACCATGCTGGACGTGCAGGCCGCGCTGCGGAAGATGACCCCGGACTCGGACGGCGTCGACGGGAAGAACGTCTTCCTCTACGGCGAGGGCTGGAACTTCGGTGTCGTCGCGGACAACGCCCGGTTCGAGCAGGCCACCCAGCTCAACATGGCCGGCACCGGCATCGCCACCTTCGACGACCGGATCCGGGACGCGGCGCGCGGCGGCAACTTCCAGCTCTCCTCGGCCCCGCAGCAGGGCTTCGCCTCGGGGCTGTTCACCGACCCGAACGGCTCGCCCGCCAACGGCAGCCCGGAGGAGCAGAAGGCCCGGCTGCTCAAGCAGATGGACCAGCTGAAGGTGGCGCTCACCGGCAACCTGGCCGGCTACCGCTTCACCGACAGCTCCGGGAAGTCCGTCACCGGCGCGGGCGTCGACTACAACGGCGCCCCGACCGGCTACGCGGCCAAGCCCGGCGAGGCCGTCGAGTACGTGGACGCGCACGACAACGCCGACCTGTTCGACGCGCTGGCGTACAAGCTGCCGGCCGGCACCGCGCCCGCCGACCGGGCCCGGATGCAGGCACTGGCGCTCTCGCTGACCGCGCTGACCCAGGGTCCGGGCTTCGCCCAGGCCGGCAGCGACCTGCTGCGCTCCAAGTCGCTGGATGCCAACTCCTACGACTCCGGGGACTGGTTCAACGCCATCCACTGGGACCCGGCGCAGGGCAACGGCTGGGGCCGGGGTCTGCCGCCGGCCGCGGACAACAAGGAGATGTGGCCGGCCGCCAAGTCCCTGCTGGCCGACCCGAAGCTGACGGTGGGCGCCGCCGACATCCGGGCGGCCAGTGCGCAGTACCAGCAGTTCCTGCAGATCAAGCAGGGCTCGCCGCTGTTCTCGCTGCCCACCCTCGCCGCCGTGCAGCAGCGGCTCTCCTACCCGCTCTCCGGCACGGCCGGCGAGACGCCCGGGGTGATCACGCTGCACCTGGACGGCACCGGGCTGGCGGGCGCGGAGAAGGGCGTCACCGTGGTGTTCAACGCCACGCCCGCCACGCAGGGGCAGACCGTGGCCGCGCTGAAGGGGACGGCGCAGGCGCTGCACCCCGTCCAGGCGGGCGGCGCGGACCAGGTGGTCCGACAGGCCGGATTCGACGCCGCGACCGGCACCTTCACCGTGCCCGGCCGCACCGTGGCGGTGTTCGTCCAGCACTGACGGCCCGCCCGGCAGGGCCCCGCTCCGCCGCCGGCGGAGCGGGGCCCGGTGCGTTCCGGACCGGATGCCGACGGGTATGGCCGAAATCCGACCCTGGCACGGCCTGAATGGTGACGTGCCGCACCCGTGCGGCGCTGCCGTCCACCATCCGGACGTCCGAGGTGCCCTGAGTGCTGGTCAGTGGCCGCCGAGGGTGATCGAACCTTTCCTGTGGTAATGAAAACCGTCTTCGAGAGTTTGTGTGCCTGTAACACGAATGCCCGCCTGACGGATGAACGGGTCCGGTAGCTAATCGGCCAATCCGTGGCATGCATCTGTCATTAACGACTCGTTTGCTGCCACGATTCCTCCGGCTGCAGACGAGGGGGCCCCACCCCCCGGTGCAGCTGTCCCAGGTCACGAACAGCGCGTCCCCCTGCCAAGAACTCGCTCGGCAACTGCTCCGCAACCGCACCCGCGCCGCGAACCCGGCGGCGGGGGCCCCCACTGCGCCGCAACCCTGCGGCCAGGTTCTCTCCACCGTTCGCGAACCCGCGCCGGTCGGAAAAGGAGTCCGCATGTCCCGTTACACCCAGGCCCGGAAGGCAGCGGTTGTCATGGCCGCCTCCACCGCGCTGCTGGTGACCGGCATTCCGGTCATTGCGCAGGCGGCCACTCCGGACGCTCCGGCAGCCGTTGCCGCCCAGCAGGCGAGCCGCGCCCAGCTGATCGCCTCCGCGAGCCAGCAGTCCACCTCCCTCGCCCAGACCCTGGGCCTGGGCAGCGAGGAGAAGCTGGTCACCAAGGACGTGTCCCAGGACGCGGACGGTACCCGCCACCTGCGGTACGAGCGCACCCTCAACGGCCTTCCCGTCCTCGGCGGCGACCTGGTGGTCCACCAGTCCGCCACGGGTGCGACCAAGGGTGTGGACCGCGCCAGCACCGCCGCGCTGACCGGTGTGAGCACCACGCCGAAGCTGGCCGCGCCGGCCGCGCAGTCCGCCGCGCTGGCCGCCGCCTCGGGCTCCTCGCTGGACGCCGCGCCGCGCCTGGTGGTCTGGGCCGCCGACAACAACCCGCGCCTCGCCTGGGAGACGGTCGTCACCTCCACCGAGGCCGACGGCACCCCGAGCAAGCTGCACGTGGTCACCGACGCCACCTCCGGTCAGGTCATCCAGAAGTTCGAGGGCATCCAGACCGGCACCGGCAAGGGCGTCTTCGTCGGCAACGTCACCATCGGTACCACCCAGTCGGGTTCGTCGTACCAGATGAAGGACGGCGCCCGCGGTGGGATGTACACCACCAACCTGAACCACGGGACCTCGGGCACCGGCACCCTGTACAGCAAGTCCAGCGACAGCTGGGGTGACGGCACCGTCGCCAACAGCGAGTCCGCCGCGGTCGACGCCCACTTCGGTGTCGCGGCCACGTGGGACTACTACAAGAACACCTTCGGCCGCAACGGCATCCGCAACGACGGGGTCGGCGCCTACAGCCGCGTCCACTACGGCAACAACTACGTGAACGCCTTCTGGGACGACTCGTGCTTCTGCATGACGTACGGCGACGGTGACAGCAACACCCACCCGCTGACCGAGCTCGACGTCGCGGGCCACGAGATGAGCCACGGCGTGACCGCGGCCACCGCCAACCTGAACTACTCGGGTGAGTCCGGCGGCCTCAACGAGGCCACCTCGGACATCTTCGGCACCATGGTCGAGTTCTACGCCAACATCCCGACCGACAACCCCGACTACCTCATCGGGGAGCTGATCAACATCAACGGGGACGGCACCCCGCTGCGCTACATGGACAAGCCGTCCAAGGACGGCGGCTCGGCCGACTACTGGTCCTCCACCGTCGGCAACAAGGACGTCCACTACTCGTCCGGTGTCGCCAACCACTTCTTCTACCTGCTGTCCGAGGGCAGCGGCGCGAAGGTCATCAACGGCGTCAGCTACAACTCGCCGACCCAGGGCAACATCACCGTCACCGGCATCGGCCGGGACAAGGCGGCCGCGGTCTGGTACCGCGCGCTGACCACCTACATGACCTCCACCACCAACTACGCCGCGGCGCGCATCGCGACGGAGAAGGCGGCCACCGACCTGTACGGCGCGGGCAGCGCCGAGCTCAACGCGGTCAGCACCGCCTGGGCGGGCGTCAACGTGGGCACCGTGCCGAACCCGGGTGGCGTCACCGTCACCAGCCCGGGCAACCAGAGCACCGCGCTGAACGGCGCGGTCAACCTGCAGATCGCCGCCACCGGCGGCACCGCCCCGCTGACCTTCTCGGCCACCGGTCTGCCGACCGGCCTGTCGATCAGCTCCAGCGGCAAGATCACCGGCACCGCGACGGCCGCGGGCACGTACAACGTGACCGTCACCGCGAAGGACTCCGCCAACAAGACCGGCTCCGCCAGCTTCACCTGGACCGTCTCCGGCGGCGGTGGCGGCACCTGCACCCCGGCCCAGCTGCTCGGCAACGCCGGCTTCGAGACCGGCAGCGCCGCCCCGTGGACCGCCACCAGCGGTGTCGTGGACAACAGCGCCTCGCAGGCCGCGCACTCCGGCTCCTGGAAGTCCTGGCTGAACGGCTACGGCTCGACCCACTCGGACAACCTCTCGCAGACGGTCACCATCCCGGCCGGCTGCAAGGCGTCGCTCAGCTTCTACCTGCACGTCGACACGGCCGAGACCGGCTCGACGGTGTACGACAAGCTGACCGTCACGGTCAACGGCACCGCGCTGAAGACCTACTCCAACGTGGACGCGGCCGCCGGCTACCAGCTGCGGACCTTCGACCTCTCGTCCTACGCGGGCCAGACGGTCACCCTGAAGTTCGCCGGCACCGAGGACTCCTCGCTGCAGACCAGCTTCGTGATCGACGACACCTCGATCCAGACCAGCTGAACCCGGGCCGGTAGCGCCGGCGGAACCAGGTAAGACAGGTGCGGGGCCCGGCAGCGACTGCTGCCGGGCCCTGTGTCGTGGGCCGGTGCCGGTGCCGGTGCCGGTGCCGTGTAGTGGGCCGGGCCGGGCCGGTGCCGTGGGCCGGGCAGGTGAGTTTTCGGAAACCGCCCGGCAACTGCGGAGCAACCGCCGGGCAACACGAAACACCGGTGAAACGTGTCCGTCCGCGACCGGAAATCCGTCCTCGCGACACTCTCCCAACCGCGACCTGCGAACCCCACCCTGACGCAGGCCTTTGGGAAGGCACCCCCTATGTTCCTGGCTGACTCGTCGCCCGGCCTCGACACCGGTGACACCGCCTGGCTGCTCGCCAGCACCGCGCTCGTCCTGCTGATGACCCCCGGGCTGGCGCTCTTCTACGGCGGCATGGTCCGCACCAAGAGCGTGCTCAACATGATCATGATGAGCTTCGTCTCGATCGCCGTGGTCACCGTGGTCTGGCTGCTGGCCGGCTACTCGCTCGCGTTCGGCCGGGACGCCGGCGGCTGGGGCCTGATCGGCGCCCCGGACCACCTCGGGATGGCCGGGATCACCCCCGCCTCGCTCACCGGCCACGTGCCCACCGTGCTGTTCGCCACCTTCCAGCTGACGTTCGCGATCATCACCGCCGCGCTGATCAGCGGCGCCATCGCGGACCGGGCGAAGTTCGGCTCCTGGGTGGCCTTCACCGCCGTCTGGACGCTGCTGGTCTACGTCCCGGTGGCGCACTGGGTGTTCGCCCCCGACGGCTGGATCCTGTCGAAGCTCGGCGCGCTGGACTTCGCCGGCGGCACCGTCGTCGAGGTCAACTGCGGGGCCAGCGGCCTGGCTCTGGCGCTGCTGCTCGGCCCGCGGATCGGGTTCCGGAAGGAGGCGATGCGCCCGCACAGCCTGCCGCTGGTACTGCTCGGCGCGGGCCTGCTCTGGTTCGGCTGGTTCGGCTTCAACGCGGGCTCGGCGCTCGGCGCCAACGGTCTGGCCGCGTCCGCTCTGCTCAACACCCAGGCGGCGGGCTGCACCGGGCTGCTCGGCTGGCTGCTGGTGGAGAAGCGCCGGGACGGTCACGCCACCACGCTGGGCGCCGCCTCGGGCGCGGTGGCCGGCCTGGTGGCGATCACCCCGTCGTGCGGCAGCGTCGACCTGCTCGGCGCGCTGCTCATCGGGCTCGCGGCCGGTGTGGTCTGCTCGTACGCGGTCAGCTGGAAGTTCCGGTTCGGCTTCGACGACTCGCTGGACGTGGTGGGCGTGCACTTCGTGGCCGGCGTCATCGGCACCGGTCTGATCGGCCTGTTCGCCACCGCCGCGATGACCGGCGGCCCGGCCGGCCTGCTGCACGGCGGCGGCCTCGGGCAGCTCGGCAAGCAGCTGGTGGCGATCCTCGCCGTCGCGGCGTACGCCTTCGCCGCGACGTACGGGATCGGGCGGGCCGTCGACCGGGTGATGGGCTTCCGCGCCAGCGAGGAGCACGAACTCACCGGCCTGGACCTCGCCGTGCACGCCGAGACCGCGTACGATCACGGCGTCCTGGGGCACGGCACGACCGCCCACGCCACCACCACCGTGCTCACGCACCCGTCCGACAGGGCCTCCTCCGCATGAAGCTGATCACCGCGATCGTCAAGCCGTTCAAGCTGGACGAGGTCAAGAACGCGCTGCAGGCCGTCGGTGTGCACGGACTGACCGTCACCGAGGCCAGCGGGTACGGCCGGCAGCACGGCCACACCGAGGTCTACCGGGGCGCCGAGTACCGGATCGACCTGGTGCCCAAGGCCCGGATCGAGGTGGTGGTGGAGGACGAGGACGCCGAGCGGGTGATGGAGGAGATCGTCCGCGCCGCCCGTACCGGCAAGATCGGTGACGGCAAGGTCTGGGCCGTGCCGGTGGAGTCGATCATCCGGGTCCGCACCGGCGAACGCGGGCCGGACGCGGTGTAGGGCCGCTCCCGGGGCGCCGCCCGGGAGCCCGACCGCCTGCGGGCGGTGCCGGTGCCGCCGGTGGAGCAGCTGTACCCGGCCGCCCGGCGGACTCGCCGCGGGCGGCGCAGGGCGGCGTGACGGCCCGTGAGAGCCCCTGCGCATACCGGGGCCGCGCCGGCCGCCCTGCCCGCCGTCGTAGCGCGTCCAGGGCCCCACGGGCGGCAGCGTGCGCGGGCGCGGCGACCAGGGTGAGCCCCGGGCCCCGTCGGCCGCGTACTGCTCGGACTCCCGGCCCCGCCCGTTCCGCCCCCGCCCGGTTCCGCCCCCGTCCGCCGCTCATCCGGCGTGGCCGCTCGTCCGACGTGGCTGTTCGTCCACGATCGTCCAGGGGGATCCCCGGCCGTCCATGCCGCCGACCCGCGGCCGTCCACGCGGTGGAGGCGGGAGCGTCGCATACGAGCTTTCCGGAGCTGCAGAAACGTTGCTTCCAAGGCCTTGACGGGCTCTGGCCACGACTCTAGGTTCAGCGCTGCAAGTTTCCAGAAAGTTTCAGCAATCTTTCACGAGCGGTACCCCAGGCTGCCCCCACCCCAGCCCCCAGGAGACATCGTGGTCACCACCGCCCCCACCCGCCGGCCTGCCCGGACGGCCGGCGCGCTCACCGCCTCGGCGGCGCTCGCCCTCTCGCTCACCGCGGCGTTCGGCGCCGCCCCCGCCCAGGCCTCCCCGCCCGGCAACGGCAAGGACGTCACGGCGACGCTCTTCGAGTGGCGCTTCGACTCCGTTGCCAAGGCCTGCACCGACACACTCGGCCCGAAGGGCTACGGCTTCGTCGAGGTCTCGCCGCCCCAGGAGCACATCCAGGGCAGCCAGTGGTGGACCTCCTACCAGCCGGTCAGCTACAAGATAGCCGGGCGCCTCGGCGACCGCGCGTCCTTCAAGAGCATGGTCGACGCCTGCCACGCGGCCGGCGTCAAGGTGGTCGCCGACTCGGTGATCAACCACATGTCGGCCGGCTCCGGCACCGGCACCGGCGGGACGAACTACACCAAGTACAACTACCCCGGGTACTACCAGGACCAGGACTTCCACTCCTGCCGCGCCGCGATCAGTAATTACGGCGACCGCTCCAACGTGCAGAACTGCGAGCTGGTCAACCTCTCCGACCTCAACACCGGCAGCGCCTACGTCCAGCAGACCATCGCCGGCTACCTCAACGACCTGGCCTCGCTCGGCGTCGACGGCTACCGGATCGACGCGGCCAAGCACATCGCCGCCGCCGACCTCGCCGCGATCAAGGCGAAGACGGCCAACCCCAACGCTTACTGGGTCCAGGAGGTCATCTACGGCGCGGGCGAGCCGATCCAGCCCTCCGAGTACACCGGTACCGGCGACGTGGACGAGTTCCGCTCTGGCACCTGGCTGAAGAGCGCCTTCCAGGGCGGCCGGATCGCCGACCTGGCGAACTGGGGCTCCGGCCTGCTGTCGAGCGACAAGGCCCGCACCTTCGTCGACAACTGGGACACCGAGCGCAACGGCTCCACCCTGACCTACAAGGACGGCTCCGCCTACACTCTGGCCAACGTCTTCATGCTGGCGTACCCGTACGGCGCGCCCAACGTCTACTCCGGCTACGCCTTCACCGGCCACGACGACGGCCCGCCGAACGGCGGCACCGTCAACGCCTGCTACAGCGACGGCTGGAACTGCACGCACGCGTGGCGGCAGGTGGCCAACATGGTCGGCTTCCGCAACGCGGTGGCGGGCACCGGGGTCACCAACTGGTGGTCCAACGGCAACAACGCGATCGCCTTCGGGCGCGGCAACAAGGGCTTCGTGGCGGTCAACCGCGAGTCCGGACCGGTCACCCAGACCTTCCAGACGTCGCTGCCGGCGGGCTCGTACTGCGACGTCCAGCACGGCGACCCGGCCGCGGGCGGCTGCACCGGGCCGTCGTACACCGTCGGTTCGGACGGCCGGTTCACCGCGACCGTCGGCGCGGGCGACGCGGTGGCGCTGTACGTGGGCGCCCCGGGCGGCTCCGGCGGCGGCAACCCGGTGAGCGGCGGCGCCTCCTTCGCGGTCAACGCCACCACCGTCCCGGGCCAGAACATCTACGTGGCCGGCAGCACCGCGGCGCTCGGCGGCTGGGACACCGGTAAGGCGCTGCTGCTCTCCTCGGCGGCCTACCCGGTCTGGAAGCTGGACGTGGCGATGTCCGCGGGGACGGCGTTCGAGTACAAGTACATCCGCAAGGACGCCGCCGGGAACGTCACTTGGGAGTCCGGCGCCAACCGGACCGCGACGGTGCCCACCTCGGGCGCGGTGACGCTGAACGACACCTGGCGTCCGTGACGCGTGCTGACGGCCGCTCCTTCCCGGCGGGGAAGGGGCGGCCGTCAGCCTGTCGTTCGACGGTTCCCCCTTGCGGGTGGCGTCGCCGGGTCAAACCTCCCGTATCGGGTGAACGCTGCCAGCATCACGGAAATGAGAGCCCTCCCCGTCGTCCTCGACGTCGAACTCTGCGGCGGCCGCTGGGACGGCCACCGCAAGCGCGTCAACGCCACCGCCCCGCCGCCCTCGCTGCGGATGGTGCTCCGCGCCGAACTGCCCGTCACCGAGGCCGGCGAGTACTGGCCGACCACCAGCGTCTACCGGCTCGACGAGCACGGCGCCCGGTGGCGCTAACCGGTACTCCCACGACGAGTAAGGCCGGCCTCGCGGCCGCCGGGGACTGCGCTCAGCCGCGCCCGATGTAGGGCATGGCCGTCGCCATCACGGTGGCGAACTGCACATTGGCCTCCAGCGGCAGCCCGGCCATGTGCCGAACGGTGCGGGCCACGTCGGCGACGTCCATGGTCGGCTCCACCGCGACCCGCCCGTCAGCCTGCCGGACGCCGACGCTCATCACCGCGGTCATGTCGGTCGCGGCGTTGCCGATGTCGATCTGCCCGCAGGCGATCCGGTACGGGCGGCCGTCCAGCGAGAGCGACTTGGTGAGCCCGGTCACGGCGTGCTTGGTCGCCGTGTACGCGATCGACTGCGGGCGCGGCACGTGGGCCGAGATCGAGCCGTTGTTGATGATCCGGCCGCCCTGCGGGTCCTGGGCCTTCATCTGCCGGAACGCGGCCCGTGCGCAGAGGAAGGCCCCGGTCAGGTTGAGGTCGACCACGGCCCGCCACTCGGCGACGTCCAGCTCGTCCACCGGGGTCGGCGCGCCGAACGTCCCGGCGTTGTTGAACAGCAGGTCGACGCGGCCGAACCGCTCGGCGGCCGCCGCGAAGAGCGCGTCCACCGCCGCCGGGTCGGTGACGTCGGTCGGTACCACGACGGCCCCGCCGTCGTCCGTCCCGGCCGCCGCTCCCGGTGCGGCCGCGTCACAGAGCCCGGCCGTCTCGCGCAGCGGCGCCTCCCGCCGTCCGGCGAGCACCGGCCGCCAGCCGGCGGCGGCCAGCTCCACGGCCACGGCGCGGCCCACCCCGCTCCCGGCTCCGGTGACGACGGCGATCTGCTGGGGCATGGCGGACTCCTCGGACGGTGGTACGGGCGAGCCGATCGTCCCCGATCCGGCTCCCGGAGTCACTGGTACGAGGGCCCAAAACGCGGCGGGCGCGGCACCTGCGCGACTGTGCTCCCCGCCGTCCGGCGGGGGCGCCTCCCCGCCGGTCGGCAGGGGTGCCGGAAGTCTTTACCGGATCAGGATCAAACGTTGGACCGACGTCGGTCGTACCGCAACCGGCCCGCCCCGGCCCACGTCATAAGATCGCAGGACGGCGCGCCGCCGCGAGGGAGGGCGCGCCGACTCCCGGGGGGTCACGGACGTCGTCGCGCCCCGGGCCTGTCCGGCCCCACCCGGGGGCCACCGCCCGACTCCCGACGGAGCGGGCGCGACACCGGTCGGAGAGTCCTCACCGTGCAGCCGCAGCCCACCCGTATTCGCGCCGTCCTGACCGGCGTCGCCGCCCTCACCCTGGCCGCCTCGCTGGCGGCCTGCGGCAGTACGGAGAGCGGCGGCGGGAAGAAGGGGGACTCCGCCAAGGCCGCCGGTACGCCGAGCACGAGCGGCAGCAGCGCCCCGGGCAGCCCGACGGCCGGGGGCAGCACCTCCGCCACGCCCGCCGGCGCCGCCCCGACCGCCTCGGGCAAGGTCCTGATGCCCACCGGTCCGACCGCCGCCCTCGCCAAGGCCCGGGACACCCCCGTCGGCCAGATCTTCGTGACCACGTTGGCCGGTCCCAAGTCGGGGGTCTCCGGCAAGGTCTGGGTCTGGCTGCCGCCCGAGTACAACGACCCGAAGTTCGCCAAGTCGGGCTTCCCCGTGCTCACCCTCTACGCGGGCGGCCAGAGCAACGGCTACAACACCTGGACCGACGACCAGCTGCCGATCCAGCAGCAGGACGCCGAACTGTCGAAGGCCGGCAAGGCACACCCGTTCATCATGATCATGCCGGTGCAGAACTTCACCTCCGACGAGAAGAACGCCCTGGACTGCTCCGACATCCCCGGCCAGCCCAAGATGGGCACCTGGATGGCCGAGGACATCCCGGACTTCGTCCGCGCCAACTTCCGCACCGTGAAGGGCCGTGACGGCTGGGGCCTGATGGGTGCCTCCACCGGCGCCTTCTGCAGCGCGAAGCTCGCTCTCCAGTACCCGGACAAGTTCAAGGCCGCCGTCCCGATCGACGGCTACTTCAACCCGGACTCCGGGTTCTGGAAGGGCCACGAGGCCGAGCGGCAGGCCAACAGCCCCGACGTGATGGTCGCCCAGGGCAAGGCCGACGTGAAGATGCTGGCCACCGCCGGCGGTGCCAACGGCTACGAGACCAAGCTGGTCAAGGCGTGGGTCGCCAAGGCCGCGCCGCCGCTCTCCGTCGAGTACTACGAGCAGCCCGGCGGCAAGCACCTCACCAGCGACTTCAAGAAGATGATCCCGGACACCCTGCAGTGGCTCAGCAAGAACCTGGCGGGCCCGGCGAGCGACTGACCCGGTCCGTGCCGCGCCGCCGGCGCCGGGAGTGCCTCCATGGCCCCCGGCGCCGACGCCTTTCCGGCGAGGTGGGCAGCCCCGGCCGGCCCGCTGACCTGCACGTCAATCGGACATTGATTCGGCTCTGATCGACTGTGAGCACTTTGGTGGAACCGCCGTCCACCAGCCGTGCCAAGTCGTGAAGAGAGTGTCATGCCGAGCCATCTGCTGCCCGTAGCGTCCCCGCCCGCAGCCCCCGCCCAGCGGGGCTCCGACCGTGTGCAGGCCGCCGACGAGGAGCCGCAGGCCGTCCGGTTCGCCGGGCTGCGGCTGGTGCACGCGGCGCTCCGCCGCGACCTGGCGCGGCTGCCCAACGCGCTGCGGCTGCTCCAGCCCGGCGAGGACGAGAAGGGCGCCGCACTGCTGCGGCACTGGCACTTCGTCAACGCGATGCTGACCTGCCACCACGAGCAGCAGGACGGCCGGGTCTGGCCGATCGTCCGCCGCTTCGCGCCCGAGCTGCGGCTGCTGCTCAACTGGCTGGAGGAGGACCACCACAACCTCGACCACTCCTTCACCCGGGTCGGCACCCTGGTCCGGATCGCCAGCCGGGACGCGGGCAGCGCCTGGCCGGTCGCCTACGCCATGGAGGACCTCGCGGCCCGGCTGGAGACCCACCTGCGGATCGAGGAGCGGCAGCTGCTGCCCCGGATGGAGCTGGTGTTCAAGACCACCTCCCGGGTCGGCGGCCTGCCCGAGCTGCTGGACCTGCTGCGCTCCGCCGACGGCCCGGGCACGGCGGACGCGCTCGCCTGGCTGCTGGACGGCGTCGAGCCGGCGCAGGTCGAGCGGCTGATCGCGGACTGCGATGACGACGTGGCCCGCAGCTGGCCGCACTGGCAGTCCACCTACCAGCGCTGCACCGCCCCGCTCTGGGGCGCGCCCGACGTCCGGGACGGCGCCGCCGAGTGACCGGCGGCCGATTTTCCGGGCCGGTGATCTACGCGCGTGGCGCATGCCCGGCACGCTTCGTCGGCCGCTGACCGCCCGAGCGGACGACGGGCGCCTACTCCGGCAGGCGGTTGAGCCAGGTCAGCGGAGTGACGGCGATCGCCTTGCCCGGCGAGCCGTCCCACTCCACCGGCAGGCCCGCCGCCTCCAGCGCCGCGACCACCTCGCGGCCGATCTCCACCGTCCGCCGCTCCGCCGAATCCTTCGACTCGCCCTCGGCGCGGAACCCGCCGTACCGCAGCATCAGCCCGCGCCCGGCGGCGGCGCCCTCGGTGTCCTGCTGGTGGAAGAAGACGAAGCCGCGGGAGTCCTCCTCGGCCTCGCCGCCGATCTCCTCGTAGCCGCAGCTCGCGCAGCAGGTGAAGTCCATGGCCGCGACGATGCCCTGATCCTCCAGGGCGTCGAACGCCTCCTCCAGCCGGTCCACGTCCGTCGTCTCCGGCCAGGACGCCTGCTCGGCCAGCCGCTCCCGCCAGAGCGGGGCGACGATCTCCTCGGCGTCCTCCTCCTCCAGCCCCTGGTCCTCGAACTCGTCGACCAGGGACTCGGCTATCTCGTCGGACTCCTGGAAGCCGCACCGGATCAACTCGCGGGCACGCTCCTCGGCCTCGCGCCGTACATCGAAGGTGAGCTCGGTCTCCTGGTTCATGCCCGAATCCTCGCACCGCCCACCGACACTCCCGCCGCCGGGCCCGGGGCTGCCGTCCGCCGGTGTTCTCCGGTCTCCGACTGCTCCCTGATCACCCGTCGGCCAGGTGCCGACCGCAGCCTGACCGCCGGCGCCGGCGTGTACGCGGGCCTGCCGCCGGCCGCCCGCCCTGTGCGCGGCCGGCAAAGCGGGTGCACCACCCGGCCGCCGGCTGCACCGGTGGCGGCCGGTCGCCGCTGTCTGGAGCCGATCGGGTGCACCGTGATGCCACGTCGGATCGGCACGGTCGCCGAGGAGTTCCGCGACGTGTCGTTCCGGCCGGTCGCCGCTCAGCCCGAGGCGAGCCGGAACTCCAGGTTGCCGAAGCGGACCTGGTCGCCCGGGCGGACCCGGACCCCGCCCGCGATCCGGAGGCCGTTCACATGGGTGCCGTTGGTCGAGCCGAGGTCGTACAGCACCCAGCTGTCGCCCTCCCGCCGCAGCTCGGCGTGGTGGCGCGAGACCGAGATGTCGTGCAGCCGCAGCCCCGAGCCGGGGACCCGTCCGATCGTCAGCTGACGTTCCCCGCCCTGCGGCAGGCTCAGTCCGGGGAGCCGCTCGATCCGCCACGCCCCGCGCAGCCGCACGCCGAACGCCGAGACCTGGCCCACCGTCCGCAGCAGGAACCGCCCGACGGGGTTGCCGGCCGGCAGGCCCGCCATCGCCTCGTCCAGCTCGGCCCGGCTGCTCGCGTGCAGCACGAGCTCCATCCGGCCGAGGAAGGTGTCGTGCGAGATCCGGCCGCTGCCCGCGCCCTCCCGCAGCACTCCGAGCGCCTGCTCGCGCTCGACCTCGGACGGCCGGACCACGTGCGTCCGGATCTCAGGAGACGTCATGGCCCGATTGTCGGCTCAGCCGCCCCCACCTGTCCAGATTGCGGCCGGGCCCCAGGGGGCGGCGCCGGCGGCGCGGACCGGGCTCCCGGGCGCGTTGAGGCGGGGTCAGCTCTTCCTCGCGGCGGCCAGGATCTTGACGGTGGTGTGCAGGAACCGGGCGGTGGCCGAGCCCCGGTAGGACTTGCCGAAGAGGTTGCCGGTGCTCTTCAGCCGGCCGTCCTGGAGGTGGACCACCACGTAGGCGGTGGCCGGGTCGGCGCCGATCACCTCGTAGTCGCCCTTCGGCGAGGTGTACGGGACCGGGAAGTCCGCCGGCAGCGGCTCGGAGAGGAAGTTGATCATCAGCCGGAGGTCCGGCGTGGCCTCGACGCCCGCGAACGGCTCGGCGGCGAGCACCGCCTCGACCTCCTCGACGGTGCGCAGCATCACCGGGACGGGGTAGCCGAGCGCCTCGGTCAGGTGCTGTTCGATGCGCCGGGTGAGCGCGGCTCGGTCCGGTTCGTCCGTGGTGAAGAAGATGTTGCCGCTCTGGATGTACGAGCGCACGTCGCCGAGGCCCAGCTCGGCGAAGAGGGCCCGCAGCCGCTCCATCTTCACCGTCCGGCCGCCGACGTTGACGGCCCGCAGGAAGGCGATGTACGTGGTCGTGGTGGTCATCCGGCCAGTCTGGCACCGGGGACCGACAACGCCCCGGTTCACCGGGATCGTCACCGGTCGGTGCCACACTGACGCCATGGCTACCTGGCAGGATTTCGAGCACGAGGCACCGGATCTGGCCCCCGCCGTGCGGGCCCGCTTCGAGGCCAACAAACACCACGTCCTGGCGACGCTGCGCAAGGACGGCTCACCCCGGGTGAGCGGCATCGAGGTGGACTTCATCGGTGCCGACCTCACCCTCGGGTCGATGTACGGGGCGGTGAAGGCCCGCGATCTCCAGCGGGACGGCCGCTTCGCCCTGCACGCCCACCCGGGCGACGAGACGATGGAGGGCGGGGACTCCAAGATCTCGGGCCGCGCCGTCGAGATCACCGACGAGGCCGAGCTGGCCGCCTACGAGGCCGATCTGCCAGAGCCGCCGCCCGGCCCGTTCCACGCGTTCCGGCTGGAGCTGGAGCAGGTGGTGCACACCACGGTGGGCGAGGACCACCTCTGGATCACGTCCTGGCGCCCGGGTGAGCCGGTGCAGCGCATCCAGCGGCACTGACGGCGGTACCGGCCGCGGCACCCACCGTGGTGCCGGTGGCCGCACCAGCACCGGGAGCGGCTCCCGCGCGGGTCAGCCCTTCTTCGGCAGTACGGACTTGAGCACCTCGGGCGTGCGGGCCACGACGGCGTGGCCGTCGTCCGCGGTGATGATCGGGCGCTGGATCAGGATCGGGTGCGAGGCCATCGCCGCGATCCAGCGCGCCCGGTCACCCGGCTCCCTGGTCCACTTCTTCATCCCGAGGTCCTTGGCGGACTGCTCGTCGAGCCTGGTGATGTCCCACGGCTCCAGCCCCAGCCGCTCCAGCACCTTCTCCAGTTCGGCGGCGGTCGGCGGGTCCTCCAGGTAGCGCCGCACGGTGTACTCGGCGCCCACGGCCTCCAGCTCGCCGAGCGCCGTTCGGCACTTCCCGCAGCGCGGGTTGATCCAGATCTCCATGCGGCCAGCGTACCGACCGCCCGGTCCGGCGCGGGTGAACCGGGCGCGGGCCGCCCGGCGCAGGGTCTGCGCCGGACGGGAACTTCCTTCCGCCCACGGAGGGTTGAGAGGCCAGGGGTCGGGTCTCGGGAGGGGAGCACCGGATGGACGGCGCGTCGATCATTGGACAGCTGATGACCAGCGAGGGCCGGGCGGATCCGTACCCGCTGTACGCGCGGGCGCACGAGCTGGGCGCGGCCGCCCCCGCCGGGCCGGGCACCGTACTGGCGATCGGGCACGCCGCCGCCAACCAGGTGCTGCGAAACCCGGCCTTCGCACTGGAGGACACCGGGGAACTGGCCCTGTCGGACGCCGCCGTCGCCCGGCACTCCTCCGTCACCCTGCTCGGCCGTTCGATCCTCCAGCGGAACGCGCCCGACCACGGCCGGGTCCGCTCGCTGATCGCCTCGGCGTTCAACGCCCGCCGGGTGGCCGCGCTGCGGCCGGCCGTGGCGGCGACGGTCGGGCGGCTGCTGGACGGCATGGCACAGCGCGGCGCCGACGGTTCGCCCGTCGACTTCATGGACGCCTTCGCCTTCCGGCTGCCGGTCGAGGTGATCTGCGAGCTGCTCGGCGTCCCCGGGCCGGACCGCCACCGCTTCCGGGGCCTCGCGGGCGACCTCACCATCGCGCTGGAGCTGATCCAGGACCTCGACGAGCTCACCGTCGCCGACGAGGCCGCCGAGGAGTTGTCCGGCTACTTCACCGCGCTGGTCGCCGAGCGCCTGGCCCGCCCGCAGGACGACCTGGTCAGCGATCTGGCCCGGATCGCCGCCAAGGCCCCCGACCGGATATCCGGCGCCGAGCTGCTGGCCAACCTGGTGCTGCTGCTGGTGGCCGGCTTCGAGACCACCACCAACCTGCTGGGCAACGGTCTCGCCCTGCTCTTCCGCCACCCGGAGGCGATGGACGGGCTCCGCACCGGCGCGGTGGCGCCCGAGCTGCTCACCGACGAGGTGCTCCGCCACGACTCCCCGGTCCAGCTCACCACCCGGGTCGCGGCCGCCGAGGGGCTCGCCGTGGCCGGGGTGCCGGCGCCGGCCGGCAGTGTGGTGCTGGTCCTGCTGGGCGCGGCCAACCGCGATCCGGCCCGCTATCACCGTCCGGAGCTGTTCGACCCCGGCCGCACCGACAGCCAGCCGCTCAGCTTCGGCGGCGGCCCGCACTTCTGCCTGGGCTCCCGGCTGGCCCGGATGGAGGCCGAGGTCGCCGTACCGGCCCTGCTCGACCGCTTCCCCAGGCTGGCTCCCGGCGGCGTCTCCACCCGCCGGGACCGCCTCGTCCTGCGCGGCTACGAGACGCTGCCGGTCACGGTCCGCTGAACTGCGGCTCCCGGGGCCAGGGGCGTTCGGCCCGGGCGGCCGGGACCAAAGCAAGGGGCCGGTGCGCCGCAGGTGGGGGAGCATGGAAGGACGAACCGGCCGCCCCGGACCGGTTCGCCCCGGACCGGCGCCCCCACCGGCCGGCCAGGAGGTCTCCGCCGTGCCCACAGCGCCCCGCCCACCGCAGCCGGTGGCCGAGGAGCCGAGACCGCCGCGCTGGGTGGCCTGGCTCCCGCTGGTGCTGCTGGTGCTCGACCTGGCGGCCGAGGCGGTCGTCCCGGACGCCGTCGCAGCCGGCTTCCTGCTGACCGCGCTGCCGGTGGTGGTGGCGTTCAGCTACGGCCCGGCGATCACCGCCGGCGCCACGGCCGGCACCCTCGTCCTCCAGCTCCTGCTGGCCCTGCGTGCCGGGCACCTCGACGAGCAGCACCACGTCTGGGTCTACATCTCCACCCTGCTCGCCGGCGTGATGGGCACCGCCCTCTCCTGGCAGCGGATCCGGCAGAGCCGCACCCTGCTGCGCACCCGCACGGTGGCCGCGACCCTGCAGCGGACCGTCCTGCGCCCCGTCCCCGAGCGGGCCGGCGGCCTGCGGGTGGCGGGCCTCTACCGGCCGCCAGTCCTTCGTGTGCGTAGAGGTCGTCGGCGAGAATCTTGGGGTGGACCAGCCGGTTCCGGATACGGGTGACGGCTGTGGCGCCATCGATTCGGCGGTCTGTTGCGTACTTGGCTAGAGCGGGGAGGGCAATTGGGTCGATCGAGGTCGGCTCGCCGGCGGAGGTCAGCAGATAGCGCAGTTTGTCCTCGGCGTGGCAGCTCTTGAAATCCTCCCTCGTCATCAGATTCCCCAGGACCAGTTTCGTCCAGGCCAGGTTCTCCAGCACGGGTGCGGCGGAGAGGATCCGCTGTTCGACGAAGCCCGTGGCCACCGCTTCGGTGGCCATCTGCATCTGAAAGCGCGTGGTGCCTTTGAGGGAGGGAGCGGCGAACGCCCTCAGGGCGCGGGTGACGAGTTCGACGCAGTCATCGGGGTTGCCGTGGTAGAGCCATCCCGATCCGATGGTCTGGGCCCGGTCGACGAGAGGGGAGAACCACTGCTCCCAATCGAAGCGCATGAGCGCTCACATCTGCCCCGTCAACACCTCTGACAGGACGGGATTCTGATGACAGCTCAGTAACAGTCAGGTTGCGGCGTAGTGCTTGACGACCTCTCATGCCCCATGGTTTCCTCCCTGCAGCACGCCGGATGTTCGACTTTCAAGTTGTTAGCGCTAACAATCCGTCGGAGACCCGGTGCCCCCCACCCCGCAGGGGTCACGCCTTGCCGCCGCCTCAGACGTGCCGTGCCTGGTCCGCACGCACCGAGAAGGACCGATCCCTGCCCAAGTCGCCCCTAGGAGGGTGCAGATGAACGCTCTCGGTACAGCTCGGCGAAGCTCGACACGGCGAGGATGGCGGCCTCGGATGGCCGCCATACTCTCGATGGTCTTCGTGGCCGGCTTCCTGGCCATGGTGAACCCGTCGTCCGCCTCGGCGGCTTCGGTCGACACCGGCAAGTGGTACGTGCTGGTCAACCGCAACAGCGGCAAGGCGCTGGACGACTACAACTTCGCCACCGCCAACGGTTCGCCCGTCGTCCAGTGGACCCGGACCAGCAACGAAGCCCAGCAATGGCGCTTCCTGGACTCCGGGAGCGGCTACTACCGCCTGCAGAACCGTAACTCCGGCAAGGTCCTGGACAACTACAACTGGTCCTCGGCCGACGGCACCGACGTCGTCCAGTGGAGCGACCTCAACGCGACCAACCAGCAGTTCCGCCTCGCCGACTCCACCGACGGCTACGTCCGCCTCCTGAACCGCCACAGCAGCAAGGCCCTTGAGGTCCAGGGCGCCTCCACCGCCGACGGCGGCAAGATCGTCCAGTACGCCGACTGGGGAGGCAGCAACCAGCAGTGGCAGCTCGTCCCCGTCGCCGACGTCTCCACCGGCACATGCGCTCTTCCGACGACCTACCGCTGGACATCGACGGGTCCGCTGGCGGAGCCGGCGAACGGGCAGCTCGCGCTGAAGGACTTCACCACCGTGAAGTACAACGGCAAGAACCTGGTCTACGCGACCACCTCCAACGGAACGTCGTGGGGCTCGACGGCGTTCAGCCCCTTCGCGAACTGGTCGGACATGGGAGCGGCCACCCAGACCGGGATGAGCCAGCCCGCGGTGGCGCCCGAACTGTTCTACTTCGCGCCCAAGAACGTCTGGGTGATGGTGTCCCAGTGGAGTCAGTGGCCGCTCTACTACCGCACGTCCAGCGACCCCACCAACCCCAACGGCTGGTCCGCAGCACAGCCGCTGTTCACCGGCAGCCTCCCAGAGGGCCCCGGGACCCGGAGGGACGCCCCGATCGATCCGACCATGATCGCCGACGACCAGAACATGTACCTGTTCTTCGCCGGTGACAATGGCAAGATCTACCGGGCGAGCATGCCGATCGGGAACTTCCCCAGCAGCTTCGGCTCGTCGTACACGACGGTCATGAGTGACACGGAGCAGCTTCTGTTCGAGGCGCCGGAGGTCTACAAGGTCAAGGGCCAGAATCAGTACCTCATGATCGTTGAGGCGCAGGGTACGAACCGCTACTTCCGCTCGTTCACCGCCTCCAGCCTGAACGGTCCGTGGACAGTCCAGGCCGGCAGCGAGAGCAGCCCCTTCGCGGGCCAGGCCAACAGCGGCTCCACCTGGGCCCAGGGCGTCAGCCACGGTGACCTGGTCCGCGACAATCCTGACCAGACCATGACCATCGATCCCTGCAACCTGCAGTTCCTCTACCAGGGCCTTCTCAAAAACGTCCCGGCGGGCACCGAGTACCTGGACCTGCCGTACCGGCCGGGCCTGCTCACGCTACAGCGCTGAGCCGCCTGCTCCACGGTGATCACGACGAGGAACCCCAGCCGCACATCGGCTGGGGTTCCTCATCCTCGGTCCGGGGCCCAGCGCGGGGTGCAGTCGCCGCTGTTGTCGATGTCGTCGGACATGGTGCCTTCTGTTGGTCATGCCGTGGACATGGGCAAGCTTCTCCAAGGGGCGAACGGCCCGGCGGACAGGTCGCTCCTCGGCCAGCGAGGCGAGCAGTGACCGACGCGGCCCGGGATCGCCTCCAGGGGGCTTGGCTACGAGGGGCGGCTGATCCGGCTCCTGGGCTACCTGGCGCTGCCGGCGGAGCGTGCAGGACGGGGATCCGGCCGAGGATGACGTGCTTGAACGGCCGCGCCGCCTCCACCTGCCCGTCGAGATCGCGGGGCACGCAGCCCCTGCACGCTCCGCGGTAGAAGATCGCTACTGATAGCGCTGCCGCTTCGGGGTACAGCTCGAACTCGGCGTGCGCAACAAGATCCTCGGTACCGGCTTCCCGCCGGGCGAGAGCCACCTGTCGGCCACGCATATGAGAGGCTGATGGGTTCGGGTGCTCCACGGGCCCGTTCCCCATTTCACTCTCATTTCACATCGCGAGCCGTCAGACAGTCGATGGCGGGTTCGAAGACAGCGTTTCCGCAGGTCAGAAGGGTTGTCTGACCTGCGAAAACGCTGAGAGATCAAACTGTGTTTCCGCAGGTCGGAACCACTCCTACAGGTCGCAGTTCTGATCGAACACGCCTCTGACCTGTGGAAACAGAGGTCGCATGGAAGGTCATTTCACAACCAGTGCACACGCGGCGGCCGCAACCGGATGAGATGAGTCGAGAAATACGGAGCAGTGACGAGGGATCGCATTGGCTGGTCGCTGCAGGGCGCTAAGCAGTGCTACCGAACTTCGAACCGGCTCGTGTGCGCCGCCGTCCAAGCCGCTCGCGTGCAGTCGCTCTACTCGCCGCCCGGCCCCTCGGCGGGCCTGTCCCGCGCGCCGGGGCGTGAGCTCACGCCCGCTTCCCCGGCGGCGCTCGCCGACGGCCCGTCAGGAGCACGGTCCCAGTGAGGCGTTGGTGGCGGTCGAGTAGATCCAGGCGGGTCAAGATTGGGTAACAGCGAGTGCTTCCTCTTGTCGACCCAATTGTTAGCGTTAACACTCTCACCGGAGCGAAACAGCGACGTCACTTCCGGTTCACACGAGCGACCTGGAAACGGCGCTGCCCGACCGCTCACGACTCCGGGCTGCGCACTCCCGCCGTCACCACGCCGACACGTGCCGCACTCGGAAAGAGACGGCCAGTCGGGCGGCCTTGTTCCCGCTGCGTCGTGCGGGGCCGACCGTGTCCCGCCCCGCCGAGACCGAGCCCGCCCACCACCCCAGTTCCTCCCTTCGCCCTGGTGCACGCACAGAACGATCAGGAGACGTCCATGTCCGCGCTTCGCGCCCGGCTGTCGGTGATGCTGCTCGCCGTCTGCCTCCTCTTCACAGGCCAAGCCCTGTCCGCAGCCCAGCGGGCCGCCGCCACCGATCCCGGCTACCTGATGGTCCACTTCACCGGCGACTCCGCGACCGGTCAGATGCTGTACCTCGCGCACAGTGCGGACGGCCTGCACTGGAACGACCTCAACGGCGGGGCACCGGTCCTGAACTCCATGATCGGCACGAAGGGAGTGCGCGACCCCGCACTGGTGCGCTCTCCCGACGGCAGCCGGTACTGGATCATCGCGACCGACCTGTGCGTCCGCTGCGGCTCGACCTACCAGAACGGCAGCCCCAACTTCGTGGTGTGGGAGTCGACGGACCTGGTGACGTGGTCGAACCCGTGGCTGCTCGGCGCCGCCGGACTGATCCCCGGTGGAAAGAACGCCTGGGCGCCGGAGGCGATCTGGAACCCCGAGACCAACGACTACGTCCTGTACTGGGCGACGAACGCCACCGTGAACGGCATCTTCAAGTACCGCATCTACTCCGCCCGCACCACGGACTTCCGCACCATCACCACCCCGCAGGTGTGGATCGACCCGCCCGGCACCACGCCGGTCGTCGACACCCAGATGACCGAGGTGCCCTCAGGTACCGGCCCCTACCGTTACCTGAGGGTCTCCGGCGACGGCCAGAACAACGTCGAGGGCAGCAACTCGATCCTGGGGACGTGGACCAACCTCGGCAACCTCTCCAGCATCGGCCTCACCGGCAACGTGGTCGAAGGCCCGGTCTGGATGAAGTTCAGGGATCGCGACGAGTGGGCCCTCTACATCGACTACAACAACCCGCAGGGCGTACGCGCGTACCGGCCGATCCTGACGGCCAACCCGTTCGACGTCAGCACCTACCGGCTCCAGCCCTCCACCGCCTACGACGTGGGCGGCACCGCGAAGCGGCACGGTGCCATCACGACCCTGACGGCGGCCGAGGAGAGCCGGGTGCTCGCCCGCTGGCCCAACACCCCCGCCCAGCGGCTCCAGTCCTTCAACTACCAGGACCGGTACGTCCGTCAGAGCAACTTCGACGTGCGGATCGACCCGAACGTCAGCCCGCTGGACGACTCCCGGTTCCGGCTCAGGCCCGGCCTGGCGGGTACCGGCACCGTCTCCTTCGAGTCGGTGAACCACCCCGGCTACTTCCTGCGGCACGCCAACTACGACTTCCAGCTCGCCCTCTACGACGGCAGCAGCCAGTTCGCCGCGGACGCCACCTTCAACAAGGTCGCCGGCCTCGCCGACTCCACCTGGTCGTCGTTCCAGTCGTACAACCACCCGGACCGCTACATCCGCCACTACGCCTACTACCTGAAGCTCGACCCGATCACCACCGCGACGGGACGCAGCGACGCCACCTTCCGCGTGACGAGCTGACCCGACCGTCTCACGGTGAGGCCTCACCGTGAGCGCTCTGCGGAGTCCGCCGCTCCGGCGGCGGACCCGACAAACTCCCGCGACGGCACCCGCCCGGAGCTACCGGCCGGGCCGAGCTGCCGCCGTGACGGCGGCACCCGGGAGCTCCACTCACCTCCCGCTCCATTCTGCGTAGGAGTTCTTCATGATCAAGGAACAGTGGATCCGCGCCCCCAGGCGCGCACTCCTCGCGGTGGGCGCCGCCGCGGCGCTCGCCGCCGGCCTGCTCACCGGCACGGGTAGCGCCCAGGCCGCCACCCAGGGGCCGTGCGACATCTACGCGGCCGGCAATACTCCCTGCGTCGCCGCGCACAGCACCACCCGCGCCCTGTACGGGACCTACAACGGCGCGCTGTACCAGGTCAGGCGCGCCTCCGACAACGCGACCAAGGACATCGGCCTGCTGAGCGCCGGCGGATACGCCGACGCCGCGCAGCAGGACTCCTTCTGCGCGAATACCAGCTGTGTCATCACCGTCATCTACGACCAGTCGCCCAAGGGCAACAACCTCACCCAGGCGCTCAAGGGGTACTGGCCCGGGCCGGCGGAGAACGGGAACGACAACCTGGCCAACGCCTTCGAGGCGCCGGTCACGGTCGGCGGGCACAAGGCGTACGGCGTCTACGTCGCCCCCGGCACCGGCTACCGCAACAACAACACCAACGGCATCGCCACCGGCGACCAGCCCGAGGGCATATACGCCATCTTCGACGGCACGCACGTCAACGGCGGCTGCTGCTTCGACTACGGCAACGCCGAGACGAGTGGCAACGACGACGGCGACGGCACCATGGAGGCCATCTACTTCGGCACCAGCACCGGCTGGGGCTCCGGCAGCGGCACCGGCCCGTGGATCATGGCCGACCTGGAGAACGGCCTGTTCTCCGGGGTCAACCGCGGCGTGAACGCGGGCGACCCGACCATCAACCACCGGTTCACGACCGCCATCGTCAAGGGCGGCCCGAACCACTGGGCCATCCGCGGCGGCGACGCCCAGTCGGGCGGCCTGTCCACCTTCTACGACGGCATACGCCCCACGGCCGGCGGCTACAACCCGATGAAGAAGCAGGGCGCGATCATCCTCGGCATCGGCGGAGACAACAGCAACACCGGCCAAGGCACCTTCTACGAAGGCGTGATGACCCAGGGCTACCCCTCGGACGCCACCGAGAACGCCGTCCAGGCCAACATCACCGCCGCAGGTTACAACAGTGGCTCGACCAGCACCGGAACCCTCACCCCCGGCTCCCGGATCTCCCTGCAGGCCACCACCGCACCCTGCTGCACCTCCCACTACCTGCGCCACAACAGCGCCGACACCAAGGTCGTGATCTCCGGCATCAACTCCGCCAGCTCGGCCACCGACAAGGCCAACGCCACCTGGATCGTCCGCGCCGGACTGGCCAACACCTCCTGCCTGTCCTTCGAGTCCGCCGACAAGCCCGGCCAGTTCCTGCGCCACTCCAACTACCAGCTCTACCTGAACACGGACAACGGCGGCAGCTCGTTCGCCCAGGACGCCACCTTCTGCCCCACCGCGGGCAACAGCGGAGCGGGCACCTCCTTCCAGTCCTCCAACTTCCCGACCAAGTACCTCCGCCACTACAACTTCACGGCCTACATCGCCGGCAACGGTGGCGCCAACGCCTGGGACAACACCAAGTCGTGGGCCCAGGACACCAGCTGGCTCACCGCGGCTCCCTGGAACTGACGAGGGACCGAACCCGTGGGCGGCCCCGGGCCGGGGCCGCCCACGGGTTCTCCATCCGCCCGCACCTTCCTACGCCGCGGAGGCACCAGATGAGCGCAACACCCCTCCCGTCGCGCCGGCTCTTCCTCGGCATGGCCGCGGCCGTGCCGCTGTCCACCACCGGCGTGCTGACCCTCGGCAGCCGGTCCGCGAGCGCCGCGACGACCTCCCCGTTCGTCATGGCCTACTTCACCCAGTCACCGAGGAACCTCGGCACGGACTACGGCCTGCACCTCGCCGTCAGCACCGACGCGCTGCAGTGGATGCCGCTGAACCAGAACAACCCCGTCGTCACCCCGACCGCGGGCGACGGCGGTCTGCGCGACCCCGTCATCCTGCCCAAGCAGGACGGCACCTACGTCGTCATGGCGACCAACCTGAAGGGCACCGACTGGACCAGGAAGAGCCCGTACATCCACGTCTGGGACTCCGCCGACCTGCGCTCCTTCGACAACTACCGCCTCCTGAAACTGCACGACATGGCCACCCACACCTGGGCGCCCGACGCCTTCTGGGACCCTTCCCGCGGCCAGTACGCCATCATCTACTCGGCCGTCAACAGCAGCGGCCACAACGTGATCATGGTCAGCTACACCACGGACTTCCAGACGGTGACGGCACCGCAGGTCTTCTTCGACCCCGGCTACGACGTCATCGACGGCACCCTGGCCAGGGGCGTGAACGGCGTCAACTACCTGTACTTCAAGGGCCACAACAGCCTCACGGGTGCGAGGTCCACCTCCCTCGCCCCCGGCAGCTTCACCCAGTTCACCTCGGGCCTGGCGCCGCAGGGAGGCATCGAGGGCCCGATCCTCGCCGAGGCCTCCGGCACCTGGTACCTGTGGGGCGACGCCAACGCGCTCTTCTGCACCTGGCAGACCAGCGACCTCTCCACCGGAACCTGGACCGCCACCGACCGGCGCGTCTACACCCAGCCGCTGAACTCCAAGCACGCCGACATCAAGCCGATCCCCCAGACCGTCTACGACAACCTGGTCGCCAAGTGGGGAAGGCCCGCCTGGAACCGGCTGAAGTCCTACAACTTCCCCGGCAGATACTGGCGGCAGGTCGATTCCCTCGGCCGCATCGACCCGTACCCGTTCGATCCCTACACCGACTCGCAGTGGACGCTGGTGCCGGGCCTGGCCGACTCCTCCGGCGTCTCCTTCCAGTCCCTCACGCAGCCGGCCCGCTATCTGCGGCACTTCGACTACCAGCTGCGGCTGGACGCCAATGACGGCACCACGAGGTTCGCCCAGGACGCCACATTCCACAGGACCGCCGGGCTCGCCGACCCGTCCTGGTCGTCGTTCCAGTCGTACAACTTCCCTGACCGCTACATCCGCCACTACGCCTACCAGCTGCGCATCGACCCGATCTCCACTGCTGCCGGCAGAGCCGACGCCACGTTCTCCGTCTGGTACTGAGGCCACGCGCCCGCTCCGAGTGCCCCCGGATCTCCCCTTCCGCATCGCGAGCCCGACAGCGCTCGGTGCGAGTCGGCGGCCTGGCGTTTCCGCAGGTCAGGAGGGTGCCTGACCTGCGGGGACGCCGGACCGGGGGAAGATCACCGCACGCCTCCATCGACGTTGATGCGCCCACGGAAATCGAGGCTGCCGCCTCACCGCCGACCGGCCACCCCGATCACGACGGGCTCCAGGGGCCCGCCCTGGCGCAGGCCGTCCAGGATGCGTTCATCAGCGGACTGTCGGCCTTCCTCCTCGTCGTCGCCATCGGGTGCCGGTTCCGTGCCCCCACCAAGAGCCCCCAACGCCGATCCGCTCAGCGGCAGCTCAGCAGTAGCAGAGCCTTGCTGACAGCACTGCCGCTCGGGGGAAAAGCTCGAACTTGGCCTGTGTCACAAGATCCTCGGACCGGCTTCCGGTCCGGCGGGGGCCGCCTGTCGGCCACGTCCAGGAGAAGCTGATGGATGCAGGGGCTCTGCGGGCCCGTTCTCCGTTTCACTCTCATTTCACATCGCTACGCAGCGCCACCGGCCAGGGGTGCGAGGACAGTAGTCTGCCGCACGGCGCGGTTGGTGATCCCCACGGGCGCGGTCACCTCGTCGAGGCGGAAGTGGTTGGCGACACTCTGCTCGGCGAAGCGTTCGACGACGGGCCTGCGCTCGGGCTCGTAGGTGTCGAGCAGGGCGTCTCCGGCCCCTCCGCGGAGCACTGCGGCGATCTTCCAGGCGAGGTTGTGGGCGTCCTGCACGCCGCTGTTGAGGCCGAAACCGCCAGTGTGCGGGAAACGGTGCGCCGCGTCGCCGGCGAGGAGCAGGCGCCCCTGCCGGAAGGCGCGGGCTGTCTGGGAGGTCATCGTCCACGTGCCGGTGGACCGGATGGTGACCTCGGTGCTGCCCAGTACCCGCGGGAGTGTCCGTTCCCAGTAGCGCCGGCTGTCCCTGGCGATTCCCTGTTCTGGGCGGAGGTAGGCGGTCATCAGGATGTAGTCGTCGTTCGCGTGGGCGATCAGGACGCCGCAGAAGGCGGGCTGGTAGATCCAGCTGAGCAGCGGGCGGACCGTGCCGGGCTGGTGCAGTCCGGGGGCGTGGAAGAAGACGCTGCCTCCACCCGGCGTCCGGCGCTCTGCCCGGCGCCGGGACGCAGTTGCTCGCGAAGATCTACGACCAGCCGATCCCTGCACAACATCCCCCAGGGCCTCCACGTGTCGGGGCGGCACGTCGAGCGCCCAAAGTGGGTCACGGTTCAGCCGCCGCCGACAGTGAAGCCGTGACCGACTCCGGCGTCCCCCTGGGGGAACCGTGACCGCAGGCGCCGCTTCTGGAGGTGACGGGTTCGTTCAGGCGCCCTCGGGCAGGGGGCGCCGGGCGACCTCGTGGGCGTCCTGCAGCGGCATGCCCAGCATCCGCAGGACCATCTCCGCCAGGTCCACCGCGGCCTTGTCGCCCTCGAGGTCGGGGCGGGCGAACCGCAGTTCCACCAGGGACAGTAGGGTTCCGCCCAGCCCGGACAGGGCGACCGCGGGGTCGGTGACCGTGAAGCGTCCGGAGGCCATGCCGGCTTCGAGATCGCGTAGTGCCCGCCGGGCCAGGCCGTTGTCGGAGTGGATGTAACCGAGGCCTCGACGACGCAGCACCTGCATTAGTTCCGGGTGGGAGTCGGCCATCCGGGCGCTGAGGCGGAAGCCTGCGGCGACACGTTCCGCCGGGTCCTCGATCCCGGTCAGCCGCTCGTCGCTCTGCTGCCCGAACTCCTCCAGGGCATCGACCACCGCGGCGTCGAACAGCTCGGCCTTCGAGTCGAAGTGGTTGTAGAAGGAGCCGAAGCCGACATCCGCCCGCTCGGCGATCGCCTGGATGCTCGCGCCAGCATCCCCGCTCTCGGCGAGTATCTGCCGGGCGGCGCGAATGAGCGCGCCGCGCGTCTCGGCGCGGCGCCGCTCAAACCGGTTGTTGGGTGGAGCTGAGGTAGGCATACGCAGAGTCTACCCTCCCTAGCGATGACGATCACATATCTGATGAATCTATCAAATCAGCAGCTGCGGGGACACGTCCTCGCGGTGACCGTCGCCGCCTGCGCGCCCCGAGACTTCGTGCAGTCAGAAGTCAGAAGTCAGAAGGCAGAAGGCAGAAGGCGGAAGGCAGAAGACGGACGGCCGGGTGCGGCGCGAGAAGATGGCCGGCTCTGCGGGCCGCGCGGCCTGCGGCACGGCGGGGCCGGCGACACGCCGTCGGCGGCGGGCTCTTGTGTTGACGGGCACAGGTGTGACTCTGATGGTTTAATCACTTCTGCGCATATGCTTCATCTCGTGCAGGCCGTCGGCCGTCGCTCGAAAGCTCCCCAAGAACATTTTGAGGCCAGATCAGGATCCCGGCGCGCCGGCCAGGGTTGGTGCGGGCGCCTGACTCCAAGGAGAGACGCCATGAGCGAGAAGGATCTGCAGTCGAAGTTCCAGAAGCTGCCGGAGGCCGTCCGGGAGAAGGTGGACGCTGCGCTGTCGGACGCGAAGATCGCGCTCAAGCTCCGCGTTGCCGAGGTGCTGGCCGACAAGGAGGAGATGGCCGAGCACGCCGTTACCACCGCCGGCCGGATCGGCGCCAAGAGCGGCGAGGTGTCCGAGCTGACGACGATCCTGCCGCTGAAGCCGAACGGCGCCGAACGCCTGCGGAAGTTCTTCAAGCTGGTCGGCGGGAACCTGGCGGGCGCCGGCCAGGTCGGCACGCTGCACAACATGCGCTTCGTGTTCCTCGAGAACGACACCAAGCTGCTGTTCGCGACCGCTTTCGACGGCGAGTGGGACCCCTACATCGACGACTTCGCGACCAAGATCCCCGAGTTCATGGACTACCTGTTCACCAACGTCGAGGGCTGGCCCGGCATTACCTCGCCCGACGTGAAGGACTTCATCGTCAAGTACCAGGTCCCGGCGGAGGCGTGGTTCGTCGCCCACCCCAACCTCACCGTCGCGGAGGGCCACCGGCTCAAGCGGCAGGAGGCCGCGGTGCAGCGTTTCCTGTCGGACCTCAACTGAAGGCAGGCGCACCATGCCGTCCCCGCTGTTCCGGCGGCTGCGCCGCCCGCCCACCCTTGACCTCGACGACATCCAGGCGACCCTGCTACGGGCCCGGCCCGAGCCCTACTTCGGCACCCACGCGATCCTGGAGATCGCCGAACCGGCCGCGGGCAGGGAACTGCTGCGCAGACTGGCTCCGCGGGTGACCTCGGCGGCACGCTGGGACGAACCGCAGCCGTCCTGGCTGGCCCTCGCGCTCAGTTACCAGGGACTGGTCGCGCTGGGTCTGCCGGAGACCTCACTGGCCTCCTTCCCCGCCAACTTCCGTGCAGGGATGGCGGCCCGCGCCGAGCGGCTGCGGGACACGGGCGTGAACGCGCCGGACCGTTGGGAGTTCCCCTTCGGCACGCCGCGCGTGCACGTCGCCGTCACAATTTACGCCGCGAGCGAGGCCGACTGGCGGGCCGAAGTCGCCGCCTATGAGAAGGAGTTGGGCGAGGTCTCGGGTGTACGGCTGCTGTCGCACCAGGACTTCGCGGCGGACGGGTTCAACGTGTTCGGCTACCGGGACGGCTTCAGCCAGCCGGTGGTCGAGGGCAGTGGCGCCGAACCGCTGCCGGGCGACGGACGACCCATCAAGGCCGGTGAGTTCGTCCTCGGCTACCCGAGCGAGACCGGTCTGCCGCTGCCCGTACCGGCTCCGGACGTCCTGGGTCGCAACGGCACCTACGTCGTCTTTCGCAAGTACCACTCCCACGTCGCCGCCTTCAACAAGTGGCTGCACGACAACGCCTCCACCGAGGCCGAACGTGAGCTGCTGGCCGCCAAGCTCGTCGGCCGCTGGCGCAGTGGCGCACCCCTCGCACTGACCCCGGAACACGACACGCCCGCGATCGGCGAGGACCCGAACCGGATCAACGACTTCGACTACTCCGCCGACCCACGCGGACTGCGCACGCCTCTCGGCTCCCACATCCGCCGGATGAACCCGCGCGACACCAAGCTCACGGTCCTCACCGACGTCAACATCCGCCGGATCGTCCGGCGCGGCACCTCCTACGGCACCCCGCTGCCCCCGGACCGCCTCAAGGACGACGGCAAGCCGCGCGGCCTGGACTTCATCGCCCTTGGGGCCCGGGCCATCGACAACGTCGAGTTCCTGCAGAGCGAATGGGTCGGCTCCGGCAACTTCATGGGTCTGGGCAAGGAGAAGGACCCGATGATCTCACTGCAGGACAAGGGCGCCTATTTCACCGTGCCGGGCACCCCGCCCCGCCGGGTGCAGAACATCCAGTCCTTCAACACCCTGCTCGGCGGCGAGTACTTCTTCATGCCCAGCCTCTCCGCCATCCGGTGGCTCGGCAGCATCTGACTCACCATCGCGCGGAGGTATTGATGACCACAGCCCGTTCCTACGTCCGCTACCACTCCGATGTCGAGCAGTTCCTCCCCGACGAGGAGGAGCTCGTCCGCCAGGTCGTCGAAGCCATGGGCAAGGCCAACCAGCAGGTCGCCGACAAACACCGCCACGGCCTGCGCGACGCCCACGCCAAGAGCCACGGTGTCCTGGTCGGCGAGCTGCGCGTCCAGCCCGACCTGCCCGCCCATCTTGCCCAGGGCCTGTTCGCCGAGCCGGCCACTTATCCGGTGGTCGTGCGCTTCTCCTCAGCCCCGGGCGGCCTTCGCTCCGACCAGGTACCGGTGCAGCGCGGCATGGCGATCAAAGTGATCGGGGCACCCGGCCCCCGTGCCCTGGACGACGGCTTCACCACACAGGACTTCCTGCTCGTGAACCATCCCACGCTGCCGTTCGGCAGCATCGCCGAGTACGCCAAACTCCAAGGCCTGCTGGAGAAACAGCCCCGCCAGAGCAACCAGCAACTGCAGCTCACGGGCTTGGCCGCGCGGACCGCGGCCAAGGCGCTCTCCCGCGCCGGACGACCGCTGCCGCCGGCTGTCGAAACCCTGGCCGCCGCCAACGACCACATCCTCGGCGAGACCTTCCATTCGATGGCGGCGCTGCGCTACGGCGACCACGTCGCGAAGATCTCCGCGTCACCCCGGTCGGCCAACGTCAAGGCCCTCACCGGCCGTCACATCGAGAGGAAGGCCGGCGAATCGGCGCTGCGCGACCTCGTCGTCGACTTCTTCGCGCGGGGCGACGCCCTGTACGAGATCCGCGCCCAGCTGTGCACGGATGTCGAACGCAATGCCCGTGGAGGACGCGTCGGTCCTGTGGCCGGAGGAACTGTCACCCCACGAGATCGTTGCGGTGCTGGACCTGCCGGCTCAGGACGCCTACAGCGACGCCCGCCGACGCTACGCCGACGACGTCCTGTCCTTCAGCCCGTGGCATGCCCTGGAGGCACACCGGCCGTTGGGCTCCATCATGCGGTCGCGTCGCGCCGCCTATCCCGCCTCCAGCGACTTCCGTCATCGCTTCAACGGCGTCGAGCCGCAGGAGCCGACCGACATCAAGGAGATTCCCGCCTGATCACCCGGTACGGTCCGCGGCTCTCGCCGCGGACCGTACCGCGGCTCGCGTGCCAGAATGACGGTGTCCGTTTCCCGTCCGGCTTTCCAGAGGTGCCTTAGTGCCGCAGCCCGTGGGCCGTGTGCCGCAACGACGCAACGCACGGTCGAACCGCGAGCGGATCCTGGCCACGGCCCGTCAGGAGCTGGGGCGCAACCCCGACACCACCCTGGAGGACCTGGCCCGCGCCTCCGGAGTCGTCAGGCGCACGCTCTTCGGGCACTTTCCCGGCCGGGCGGCCCTCCTGGAAGCGCTGGCCGAGGAGGCCGCCGAGGCCATTCAGGGCGCCGTGGCAGGCGTGCCCGAGGCGCCGGAACCGGCTGACCGGGCGCTCGCCCGTTTCTCGTTGGCGATGTGGCCCGTGGGTGACCGCTACAGGATGCTGCTCGCGCTCGCCCAACGGGATCTGGGCGTGGAACGGGTCACCGAGATCCTCGGGCCCGCCCGCGTCAGGATCACGACCATCGTGGAACGGGGCCAGCGCGACGGTGTCTTCCAGCCCCACCTTCCGCCCGCGGTACTCGGCGCCGCCCTGGAGGCGATGACCGTCGCCTTGCTGGAACAGGTCAACATGGGCGCGCTTCAGGACGACGGCACCAAGGTGGCTGTCACCATGCTCATCGCGGCCGGTGTGCCGGAGGGACAAGCCCGAGTCACGGTCGCCGAGGCCACGGCCCCGGACGCCGCGGCCAACGGTTGAGCCGCAGCCCGGACTGCCAGTGCGGGAGCCGGACCGGGGCCCGGCCGCGCGGGCCTGCCGGAACGGCAAGAGGACGGCGCTGGACTGTTCTCCAGTCCAGCGCCGTCCATCCTGGCCACCCGCGCAGGCCGCGTCCTCCCCGTCGAGAAGGCCGACCTTTGTCCGGTATCGGCCGCGTTGGCGCCGAGGACTCAGACAGCGCCCACGGTCTCGTCCTCCGGCGTCGTGACCTGAAGATCGCGGGGAGGCTGCGAGGCGCTCCTGCGGCCGGGCAGAACGGCGATGACGATCAGGGCGCCGGCAGCCATGATGACGCCGCCGATGAGACTGGTGTGGGCGATGGCGTGGGCGAAGGACTCGTGCACGGCCTGGAGCAGGGCCTGAGCCTGCTGGGTGCCGCCCTCGGGCATCTGCGCGGCGTGCTCGGCGACCGCGACGCCGCCGCCCACCGAGTCCCTGGCGGTGTCCATCGCTGCGGGCGGAAGCTGGCCGCCGACCAGGGCGGTCAGCTTGTCCTTGTAGGACGCGGCCAGCAGCGAGCCGAGGATCGCGATTCCGAGTGAGCAGCCGAGCTCCAGGGCGGTGTCGTTGGCCCCGCCGGCCACGCCGAGCTCGGATTCGGGGAACGAGCCCATGATGGTGTCCGTGGCCGGAGCAAGGCTCAGGCCGATGGCGAAGCCGAGCAGCAGCAGAGGCGCCAGGAAGTCGGGGTACGTGGAGCCGGCCTCGACCCTCGTGAGGAGGAAGACGCCCGCAGTGCCGACGATCATGCCGGTGCCCACCGTCAGCTTCACGCCCAGCCTGGGAGCGAGCTTGGCAGTGACCGCGGCGCCGACGAACACGGCTCCCGCCAGCGGCAGCAGCCGGACACCGGTCTCCAGCGCGTCGTAGCCAAGGACGAACTGCAGGAACTGGGTGGAGTAGTAGATCGACCCGAAGGTGCCGAAGAAGAAGAAGAGCACCGCGAGCATCGACCCGCTGAAGGGACGCTCCTTGAACTTGCGCACGTCCAGCAGGGGGTTGGCGTGGTGCAGCTCCCAGACGACGAAGGCCAGCAGGCCCGCACCGGCCGCGATGGCCGCACCGATCGGGCCCGGACCCCAACCGAAGTGCGGGCCCTCGATGGTCGCGTAGACCAGGCTGCCGACAGAGACGACCGACAGAAGCCCGCCGACGTAGTCGATGGCGCCCATTCGTTCCGCCTTCGAGGCCGGGACCAGGAGTGCCGCGCCGACGACGCCGAGGACCGCGACGGGCACGTTCATCAAGAAGGTGGAGCCCCAGGCGTGGTGCTGCAGCAGCCACCCGGCGGCCAGCGGTCCGGCGGCGATGGCGAGGCCGGACGTCGCGCTCCAGGCCGTGATGGCCTTGGCCCGTTCGGCCCGGGGGAAGATCGCGACCAGCAAGGAGAGGGTCGAGGGCATGACCACGGCAGCACCGACGCCCATGATCGCGCGAGCGGTGATGACCAGGTCGGTCTGGTGGACGAGTCCGCCCAGCACCGAACCGCCGGCGAAGATCAGCAACCCCAGGATCAGCGCGCCTCGGCGGCTGTACTTGTCGCCGATCGCACCGAGCAGCAGCATCAGCGCGGCGTAAGGGACGGTGTAGCCGTCGATGACCCACTGAAGGTCGCTGCTCGACAGGCCCAGATCCTTCGTCAGAGCCGGTGCTGCGACGACAAGTGAGGTGTTCGCCATGACGACGATCAGCAGGCTCAGGCAGAGCACCAGCAGAGCCCACCAGCGCCGCGGATAGGGCTCGGTCAGTTTCTCGGCAGGGGTCTTCGCAAAGGGCGGCATCGGGAGCTCCTCGGACGGGAGACGAAGCGGGGCTTCGGGACGTGGCGGATCGCGTGAGCGGCAGGAGCGCTGCTGTCGGCCTGTGCACCGACAGGCGCCATTAGTTGCCCACTGACGTGCAGGTTAGTTGATTGCTCACGGGTGGGCAAATAGTGACTCGGATCGCCTGGGCGCGTGGAGGTCCACAACTCTGATGAATCCATCATTTCCTCCGTGGAACGTCTTGACGAAGATACTGTCAAGGTTGATGATTCCCTCATTACGGCGATGTTGCTCGGAGGGCACCATGTCTGAAACCCGCGTCCACGAGCCCGATGTCAAGACGGCGCACCAGGACCTTCACAGCGAGCACGGCGCCCTGCGCGGCGAACACCCGGGCCGCTCCCGCAATCCCGTGATCAAGGTCGCCGATCTGGCCTGGCTGGAGTTCGAGAAGCCGGACCTGGACCGGGCCGGGGTCTTCGCCCGCGACTTCGGCTTCGGTATCGCCGCCCGGAGCAAGAGCGAGCTGTGGCTGCGGGGCACCTTCGCCGGCTCGCCCTGCATGGTGATCCGGCGCGGCCGGACCTCCCGTTTCATCGGCCCGGCGTTCCGCGCCGCCGAGCGGGCCGACCTGGACCGGCTGGCCCGCGCCACGGGCACCTCCGTACGGGACGCGGACGTGCCCGGCGGCGGCAAGGTGGTCGACCTGCTCGACCCCTCCGGCTTCCCGGTCCGGGTCGTGCACTGCGGGGAGGAACTGCCGGCGCTGCCCGAGCAGCAGCCGCTCCTGCTCAACTTCGGCACCGATCACCGTCGCACGAACGTCACCCAGCGCCCGCCGCGTGAACCCTCCCGCATCCAGCGTCTGGGGCACGTGGTCCTGGAGACACGGGTGTTCGGCCGGGCCCTGGACTGGTACCTGGACGCGCTCGGGATGATCGTCTCCGACTTCCTGTTCCTGGACGGGCAGCGCGGCCGCGGACCCACGATGGCGTTCGTCCGGTGCGACCTCGGCAGCGTGCCGGCCGACCACCACACCCTGGCGATGCACCTGGGGCCGGGCACCGGCTACGTCCACTCCGCCTATCAGGTCACCGACCTGGACTCGATCGCGGCCGGCGGCGAGTACCTCGCCGAGCGCGGCTACAAGCGCAGCTGGGGGATCGGTCGGCACATCCAGGGCAGCCAGCTCTTCGACTACTGGCGCGACCCGGACCGCTTCATGCTGGAGCACTTCGCCGACGGTGACCTGTTCTCCTGCGACGTGGAGCCCGGCTGGGCTCCGATGTCCACCAGCGGCCTGGCCCAGTGGGGGCCTGCGGCCACCCGCGACTTCCTCGGCGCCAGTCCCTCCCCGCAACGCGTCCGCGACGTGATCCAGGCGCTGCGGGGCGACAACGAGATGGACCCGGCACGCCTTTTCGGCCTGCTCAAGGCCGCCAAGTCCTGAGCCCCAACCCCCTCACGAAGGTACTGACATGAGCACCAATGTCCTGCGCACCGCCGACGGATGGTGGGTCGTCCGCGGCGATCGGGCCGTCCCCGTCGAGACCGAGGCCGCCACCACGGCCGAGCTGATCGCCGACCGTGACGCCGTGCGGGAGGCGACCGGCTCGGACGACCCGGGCACGCCGGTCGCGGATCTCGCCGTCCTCTCGCCGGTCACCACTCCCTGCCGGGTGGTCGCCCAGATGGTCAACTACCGTAGCCACGCCCGCGATTCGGGCTTCACCGGCGAGATCCCGCCCGCCTTCTTCCGCAAGGCCTCCGGGTCGGTCAGCGGCCCCGGCGACGCCGTCGTGCGGCCCGCCCACGTGAAGTTCCTCGACTACGAGATCGAACTCGGGCTGGTCATGGGCGCCCCCCTGCCCCTCGGCGCCGTCGTCGAGGAGCGCGACCTGCCGTCCTACGTCGCCGGACTGGTCATCACCAACGACGTCAGCGCCCGCGACGTCCAGCTGACCAAGACCCAGTTCTACGAGAGCAAGTCGTACCCCACCTTCACCCCGACCGGTCCCCACCTCGCCCTGCTGGAACCGGAGGACTTCGCCCACCTCCTCGATCTGCGCCTACGGCTGTCCGTCAACGGCGAGCCGCGCCAGGACCGCACCCTGGCCGACGTGATCGTCCGCCCCGCCCAGGCACTGACCCTGCTGGCCCGGTTCCAGACCCTCGACCCCGGGGACCTGCTGCTGACCGGCACACCCGGCGGCACGGCCCTGAAGGCTCCGCCGAAGCCGGTGGAGAAGATCGGGGCGCTGCTGCCGCCCGCGGTGAAGTGGAAGGCGTTCTTCAAGTCCCAGACGAAGAACCCGCACTACCTGCACGCGGGAGACGTGATCACGGCGACCATCGCGACCCCGGACGGCCGGATCGACCTCGGCGAGCAGCGAACTCCCGTCACGGACGCGAACTAACACACCGAAGTGAGCCGCACATGACCGTCGAAGCCGACGGGACGACCGTGCCCGTGGTGATCGTAGGGGCCGGACCGGTGGGCGTCACCGCAGCCCTGCTGCTCGCCCGGCACGGAGTACCCACCGTCGTCCTGGAACGACACCGGGACCGCTACCCCCTCCCGCGTGCCGTCGCCACCGACGACGAGATCTGCCGGATCCTCCAGGCCGCGGGCGTCGGCGAGGAGTTCTCCGCAATCGCACGCCCCGCCAACGGACTGCGACTGCTGGACGCCCAGCACCGGGTGATGGCTGAGTTCCCCCGCACCCCGCACGGCCACCACGGCTACCCGCAGACCAGCATGTTCGACCAGCCCGAGCTGGAACGACTGCTGCGCGACGCCCTCGCCCGCAACCCGCAGTGCGAGCTGCGCGCCGGCGTCGAGGTCACCGCCGTCGAAGCGGACCCGACCGGCCCGGTCCGCGTGAACTACCGCGACGAGGACGGGGAGCACCACCTGTGGGCCGAGGCGGTCCTCGGCTGCGACGGGGCCAACAGCCTCACCCGCGCCGCCATCGGCGCGGCCTGGGAGGACCTCCACTTCGAAGAGAACTGGACCGTCGTCGACGTCCGCACGAGCGCCGACGTGCGCTGCTGGGAGGGCGTCGACCAGGTCTGCGACCCGCGCCGCCCGGCCACGTTCATGCGGATCGGCGAGGACCGCTACCGCTGGGAGTTCCGGCTCCAGGACAGCGACGAGCCGGTCCGCGAGCTGGTCGCGCCCTGGCTGCCGCCGTCCTGGGACGGGGACTTCGAGGTCCTGCGCAAGGCGCAGTACACCTTCCGTGCACGCCTCGCCGACCGGTGGCGCAGCGGACGGATCTTCCTCCTCGGCGACGCCGCCCACCTCACCCCGCCGTTCATCGGCCAGGGCCTGTGCGCGGGGCTCCGGGACGCCTATAACCTCACCTGGAAGCTCGCCCGCGTCCTCGGCCAGGGCGGCGACGAGCGGCTGCTGGACGCCTACGAGAGCGAACGCAAGCCGCACGCCCGCCACCTGATACGGCTCGCCGTCCTCATGGGCTGGGCCATGACCGGCGGCCAGGACGGCGCCGCCGCACTGCGCCGAAACGTCCTGGCCACGGCCTGCCGCATACCGGGCCTGGCCACAGCGTTCGGACGCGACCTCAGCCCGCGCCTGACCGCCGGGCCCCTGATACGACGCCGCCTGCGCGGGGGCCTGGCCGGCCGCCACTGCCCCCAACCGTCGATCAGCGTCGACGGACGCCGCGTCCGCCTTGACGAGTACCTCGGCGACTCCTTCACCATCCTGACCGCCGCCGACCCCTCGCCGTCACTGCAGGCCCTCGCCCACGCGCTCGGCGTCCAGGTGATCCCCGTGACCGGCCTCGGCGACGACGGAACCGTCGCCGCCTGGCTGCGCGGCGGCCGGGCGGACGCCGTCCTGCTGCGCCCCGACCGCGTCGTCATGGACGTGATCCCGGCCGGCGGCCACGACTTCACCGACACCGCCGGCTGGGCCCACCTCCTGCACACCACGCGCAGCCCCCGACCCCCGCAACCGCAACAGTCCGCCACGAAGAGCCTGCTGAGGAGCGCCGCACGATGACCCGGCCGGAGCCTTTCACGACGCCTGACCCCCACGCTGTCGCGAGCAGCCGCATCATGGACTTCGCCCGCCACGTCGGACGCGACGGAGCCGACTACGCCTCCCTGCACCACTGGTCGGTGACCGACCTGGAAGGCTTCTGGGGCGCCGTGTGGGAGTACTTCCGCGTCGACGCGGAAACCAGCTACGAGCAGGTGCTGGCCGAGGAGCGGATGCCCGGGGCCCGCTGGTTCCCCGGAGCCACGCTCAACTATGCCCACCACGCCCTGCGCCACCCGGCAGACGACGACGTGGCGATCATCGCCCTCGACGAGACCGGGGCCGCGCACGAAGTGACCGCGGGCCGGCTGCGCGCCCAGGTCGCCTCGGTCGCCGCCACCCTGCGCGACCTGGGCGTCAGCCGGGGCGACCGGGTGGTCGGCTACCTGCCCAACACCCCGCACGCCATCGTCGCGTTCCTCGCCGCCGCGAGCCTCGGCGCGGTGTGGTCGGTGTGCGGGCAGGACTACGCCCCGAAGGCCGCCGCAGACCGGTTCGGCCAGCTCGAACCCACCGTCCTGATCGCTGCGGACGGCTACCTGTTCAACGGCACCACCCACGACCGCCGCGACGCCGCCCTCGAACTCGGCCGCGCGCTGCCGGGGTTGAAGGCCACCGTGCTGGTGGACCACGTGGGCCTGCCCTGGACGCCCCAGGCCTACCCATCCCTGACCATCCCCTGGGAGGACGCCGCCACCCGCACCGAGGAACTCACCTGCACGCCGGTGCCCTTCGACCACCCGCTCTGGGTCGTGTTCTCCTCCGGCACCACCGGCCTGCCCAAGGGCATCGTCCACGGCCACGGCGGTGTCCTGCTGGAACACCTCAAGACCCTCGCCCTGCACTCCGACCTCGGCCCCGGCGACCGCCTGCTGTGGTACACCACCACCCACTGGATGATGTGGAACCTGGTCGCCTCGACACTGCTGACCGGCGCCACCACGTGCACCTACGACGGCAGCCCGGCCCCCTTCGCCAAGCTCGACGTCCTGTGGGAGCTGGCCGCCCGCCACCGGGTCACCGTCTTCGGCACCAGCCCCCAGTACCTGCTGGGCATGGCCAAGTACGGCATCGACCCCTCGGCGCACGACCTGTCGTCGATCCGCGTCGTCGGCTGCACCGGCTCCGCACTGCAGGCCTCCGCCTACCCCTGGGTCCGCGACCACGTCGGCGACCACGTCCTGCTCGCCTCCATCAGCGGCGGCACGGACGTGGTGTCCGGCTTCGCGGGCAGCGCGCCCAACACGCCCGTCTGGGCCGGGGAACTGTCCGCACCCCAGTTGGGTGTCGCGCTGGCCGCTTACGACACCACCGGCTGCCCGGTCATCGACCAGGTCGGCGAACTGGTCGTCACCCGGCCCATGCCGTCCATGCCGCTCGACTTCTGGAACGACCCCGACGGCAGCCGCTACCACGACGCCTACTTCTCCACCTACCCCGGAGTGTGGCGCCACGGCGACTGGATCACCCACACCTCCCACGGCTCGGTCATCGTCCACGGCCGCTCCGACAGCACCCTGAACCGCAACGGCGTACGCGTGGGCAGCGCGGACATCCACGACATCGTCGAACGCCTCCCGGAGATCACAGAAGCCCTGGTCATCGGCGCCGAGGAAGCCGACGGCGGCTACTGGATGCCGCTGTTCGTCGTCCCGGCGCCAGGAGTGACGCTGGACGAGGCGATGCGCGAGAAGATCAAGGAGGAGATCCGCACCGGCGCCTCACCGCGCCACGTCCCCGACGAGATCCTCGAAGTCCCGGGCATCCCGCACACCCGCACCGGCAAGAAACTCGAGGTCCCCGTCAAACGTCTCCTGCAAGGCGCCCCCGCCGAGCAGGTCGTCAACCCCGCCGCCGTGGACGCCCCCGACCTCCTCGACCACTACGCCCGCCTGGGCGCCGCCCGCCGAAACCGGCCGTCACGATGACCGCGCAGATCATCCTCGTCGTTGGGCTCTGCCTGGTCTTCCCGCCCCTCGGCCTGGCCAAGATCGCCGGGGCACCTGTCTTGCGTCGAGCGGCAGCCCACCTCGGCCTGTCGTCCGGCCTCTACCGCCTCATCGGCACCCTGGAGGTGGCAGGAGCCAGCGGGCTGCTCCTCGGACTGGCTTTCACCCCGATCGGGGTAACCGCCTCGATCGGGCTGACGCTGCTCATGGGTGCGGCCGCGTCGGTGCACCTGCGTCGAGGCGACCCGCCCCGGCGGGCCCTGCCCGCCGCCGCGCTGGCCCTGTCGGCGCTGGCCTACACCTGGCTATCGCTCGTCGGCACCTGACGACCCGTGAACCTCTTCTGCCGATCCATCAGCTGGCGCCACGTGATGGCGCACAAGTCGACTCGCTCGAAGTCCAGGGTCCGAGGTTGATCCGGTCGGTTGGTCCTGGGAGGGCTGCTGGGACTGGGGCAGGTCTGACCATCGGGCGAGGCTGCTGTGTTGGTGGAGACTGGAGACTTCGGGACACGGACGGTCGCCTCGGGATACCTAGTGGCCTTGGTCCGTTCCGGTTGGCCACCCGGTTGCGTGCGGCCCGTCCCGCTGTTCCGGCGGGGCCGCCGGCGCCGTTCCGGGGTCTCCGCAGGCGCACGTTCCGCTCGACGTCTTCCCGCCGTCGTTGCGCTCAGCCCCTTCGGGCTCTGCGGCAGAAGATCGTCGGTGGTAGCGCTGCCGCTTGGGAGGTACAGCTCGAACTCGGCGTGCGCAACAAGATCCTCGGCGTCGACTTACCGTCCGGCGAGGGCCGCCTGTCGGCCCTGCGCGGGAGAAGCTGTCGGGCTCGGCGCTCTGCGGGCTCGTTCTCCGTTTCACCCCCATTTCACATCGCGAGCCGTCGGACGGCCGACGGCGGGTTCGAAGACAGCGTTTCCGCAGGTCGGAAGGGCGTCTGACCTGCGGAAACGATGAGAGATCACACTGCGTTTTCGCAGGTCAGAGGCACTCCTACAGGTCGTAGTACAGCTCGAACTCGTGCGGGTGCGGGCGCAGGGCGATCGGGGCGATCTCGTTGGTGCGCTTGAAGTCGATCCAGGTCTCGATCAGGTCGGGCGTGAAGACGTTGCCCGCGAGCAGGTACTCGTGGTCGGCCTCCAGGGCCTCCAGGACGGCCGGGAGCGAGGACGGCACCTGGGGTACGTTGGCGTGCTCCTCGGGGGCCAGCTCGTAGAGGTCCTTGTCGACCGGCTCCAGCGGCTCGATCTTGTTCTTGATGCCGTCGAGGCCGGCCATCAGCATCGCGGCGAAGGCCAGGTACGGGTTGGACGACGGGTCCGGTGCGCGGAACTCGATGCGCTTGGCCTTGGCGTTGGAGCCGGTGATCGGGATGCGGATCGCGGCCGAGCGGTTGCGCTGCGAGTAGACGAGGTTGACCGGTGCCTCGAAGCCCGGGACCAGGCGGTGGTAGGAGTTCACCGACGGGTTGGTGAACGCCAGCAGCGACGGGGCGTGCTTGAGCAGCCCGCCGATGTAGTAGCGGGCGGTGTCGGAGAGCCCGGCGTAGCCCTGCTCGTCGTAGAAGAGCGGCGAGCCCTCCGTCCACAGCGACTGGTGGACGTGCATGCCCGAGCCGTTGTCGCCGAAGATCGGCTTCGGCATGAAGGTGGCGGTCTTGCCGTTACGCCAGGCGACGTTCTTGATGATGTACTTGAACAGCATCAGGTCGTCGGCGGCGTGCAGCAGGGTGTTGAACTTGTAGTTGATCTCCGCCTGGCCGGCCGTGCCCACCTCGTGGTGCTGGCGCTCGACCTCCAGGCCGGCCGAGGCCAGCTCCAGGGACATCTCGGCGCGCAGGTCGGCGAAGTGGTCGACCGGCGGGATCGGGAAGTAACCGCCCTTGTACTTGACCTTGTAGCCGCGGGCGTCGCCCTCGGCGGAGCCGGTGTTCCAGGCACCGGCCTCGGAGTCGATGTGGTAGTACGACGCGTTGGCGCTGGTGTCGAAGCGGACCGAGTCGAAGACGTAGAACTCGGCCTCGGGACCGAAGAACGCGGTGTCGGCGATGCCGGAGGAGGCCAGGTAGGCCTCCGCCTTCTTGGCGACGTTGCGCGGGTCGCGGCTGTAGGCCTCGCCGGTGACCGGGTCCTGGATGAAGAAGTTGATGTTGAGGTGCTTCTCCTTGCGGAACGGGTCGAGCCGGGCCGTGGCCAGGTCCGGGACGAGTGCCATGTCGGACTCGTGGATGGCCTGGAAGCCGCGGATCGACGAACCGTCGAACATCAGGGTCTCGGACGGGTCGAAGGTCGCCGCAGGCACGGAGAAGTGCTGCATGACGCCCGGGAGATCACAGAACCGGACGTCGATGAACTTCACATCGTTGTCCTGAATGAACTGCTTCACTTCGGCGGCGTTGTTGAACATCCATCCTCCTCGGCGTGCGAATGGGGCTCACCCTAGGAATGGCCCGTTTCCAACCGGTGACCCGGTCGTTTCCTGAATGTTAACCGCCGTCGTTGAACGGGCGGCAAAGTCGTACGCTCCGGGGCAAAACGCTTCGCCCGCCCTGGTCGGGCCGCCTGAGTGGTCTGGACCAGTTGGGAAGTGCCGGAAGACGCGATTCACCCTCCGGGGGAGCCGGTGCAGGCCCGGACCGTCCGCCCGGTTAGTGTGGATTCGTGGACACCAGAGAAGCGTTGGGATCGTGGATCGACGGCCCGAAGGCGGCCGCCGAGAAGATGGGCACCGACTTCGGCCACCGCGGCGAGCGCCTCGGACTCCCCAAGGAGGGCACCGGCTCGATCGCCGGTCCGGGCCGCCGGCTGGGCGCGCTCTTCGTCGACGGCTGGCTGGTCTCCCTGGTCGCCTACGGGCTGATCGCCAAGGGCTCCCCGGGCTCGGCCAACATGTGGACCACCCCGCTCTTCTTCGCCGTCACCGCGCTGCTGCTCGCCACCACGGGGACGACCGTCGGCAAGCGGCTGTTCGGCCTGCGGGTGGTGCGCCTGGACGGCAGCCGCGCCACCATCCCCCAGGTGCTGCTGCGCACGCTGCTGCTCTGCCTGCTGGTGCCGGCCCTGGTCTGGGACCGCGACACCCGCGGCCTGCACGACAAGGCGGTCGGCACCGCCGAGGTGCGGATCTGAGGTCCGGCCCTGGGGCCTCGGTTCCGAGGCCCGGATCCCGGGGCCGAGGTTCGAGTCCCGAATCCCGGATCCGAGGCCGGGCCGGTGTCCGGACATCGGGCAGGTGCCCGGAAGCAGGTCTCGAGAACGTCGAACGGCCCCGCCGCGGAGCTTCCGCGGCGGGGCCGTTTCGTGCGAATGGGGAGGGGTGGGTCAGCGGGCCTGGCCGCCCTTGGGCATCCGGGCACCCTTGGGCATCGGGCCCTTGGGGATCGGCGCCTTCGAGAGCAGGTCGCCCAGGGCGCGCAGCCGGTCGTTGGTCTCGGTGACCTGGGCCGGGGTGATGGCGCGCGGCAGACGCATCAGGTGGATCTGCAGCTTCTTGAGCGGAATCTCGCCCTCGCCGTTGCCCACCACGATGTCGTGCACCGGCACGTCGCCGACGACCCGCGCCATCTTCTTCTTCTCCGAGGCCAGCAGCTGGCGCACCCGGTTCGGGTTGCCCTCGCCGATCAGCGCGATGCCGGCCCGGCCCACGGCGCGGTAGACCGCGTCCTGGCTACGGGTCACCGCGACCGGGGTGGAGCTGGCGCTCCAGCCTCGCCGGATGTTGTTCAGCACGGCCGCCACGGCCCCCGGCTGCCCCTCCATCTGTCCGAACGCGGCGCGTTCGGCCCGGCGCCCGAAGACGATCGCCATGGCCAGGAAGGCCACGATGAAGCCCAGGATGCCCAGGTAGATGGGGTGGTCGATTGCGAAGCCGATGGCGAGGAACACGCCGAAGGTCAGCAGGCCGACGCCGGCGATGATCAGGCCGATCTTGGTGTCGACCTTCTTGGTCATGGTGTACGCCTGGCGGATCTGCTTCAGCCGCCCGGGGTTTTCGGATGTTTCCCTCGCCATAACGCTCATGGTACGTGCCGTGGGTACGGGATATCCAAGCCCGGGTACCCGTTCGTCCCCAACCGTGACTCGGGTGAACCCGCGCGACTCCGTACGGGTACGAATGCGGGGGTTCCGAGGGGCGGTGCGCAGCCGCCGGGCGGAGCCCGCTAGCCGTGCGCGGACTCGGCGACGGCGCCGCCGGGCCGCGCGTCGCGCTCGCGGTCCGCCGCGTACCGGCGGTTCTCGCAGACCGCCGCCCAGGCGTTGCGGCGGGCCTGTCGCTGGCCGCCCGCCAGTAGCACGCTCTCGGCCAGTCGCAGCGCGGTGCCCACCGACCGGATGCCGACCTGCATGTCGAACAGCTCCCCTCGTGACGGACCCGGTGACAGGGTCCGTGGCGGAAATGATTCGAACGGTCCCATTGTCACCACCCCGTGTTACCAGACCGTGACCTGGCAGTCAAAGCCTGATGAACCCGAAGAACCCGAAGGGCGGAGCCGAGGCTCCGCCCTTCGGTGGCCAGAAGTCTCCGGCCGGTCAGACCGACGCCTGCTCGCGGCGCTCCAGCGCCTGCCGGTACAGCCGTCCGGCGCGGTACGAGGAGCGCACCAGCGGGCCGGACATGACGCCGGCGAAGCCCAGCTCCTCGGCCTCCTGCTGGAGCTCGACGAACTCGTGCGGCTTCACCCAGCGCTCCACCGGGTGGTGGCGCACCGAGGGGCGCAGGTACTGGGTGATGGTGATCAGCTCGCAGCCGGCCCCGACCAGGTCGGCCAGCGCCTGGCTGACCTCCTCGCGGGTCTCGCCCATGCCCAGGATCAGGTTGGACTTGGTGACCAGCCCGGCCGCGCGGGCCTGGGTGATGACGTCCAGGGAGCGCTCGTAGCGGAACGCGGGCCGGATCCGCTTGAAGATCCGCGGGACCGTCTCGACGTTGTGCGCCAGCACCTCCGGGCGGGACGAGAAGACCTCGGCCAGCTGCTCGGGCACCGCGTTGAAGTCGGGGATCAGCAGCTCGACGCCGGTGCGGCCGGCCTCGCGCCCGGCCGTCATCGCGTGCACCTGCCGCACCGTCTCGGCGTACAGCCAGGCGCCGCCGTCCTCCAGGTCGTCGCGGGCGACGCCGGTGATGGTGGCGTAGTTGAGGTCCATGGTGACGATGGACTCGGCGACGCGGCGCGGCTCGTCGCGGTCGAACTCGGCGGGCTTGCCGGTGTCGATCTGACAGAAGTCGCAGCGGCGGGTGCACTGGTCACCGCCGATGAGGAAGGTCGCCTCGCGGTCCTCCCAGCACTCGAAGATGTTGGGGCAGCCGGCCTCCTGGCAGACCGTGTGCAGCCCCTCCTTCTTCACCAGCGACTGGAGGGCGTTGTACTCCGGGCCCATCTTCGCGCGGGTCTTGATCCACTCGGGCTTCCGCTCGATGGGGGTCTCGCTGTTGCGGACCTCCAGGCGGAGCAGCTTCCTGCCGTCGGGTGCGACAGCGGACACGTGCGACTCCTAGAACTAGACGGGGTACCCCCAGGGTACGCCTGTGCTTGTACGGCCTTCGCCGGGCCGGTGGCCCGCAATCGCAGGGCAACATCGCTACCGGCGGGTAGATTCCCCGGACCTTCCGGGCGGATTCCCGGCTTTGCCGGGTCGATTTCCCGGACCTGCCGGGTCGTCCCGGGTCAGCGGCTGAGCGCCGGCTCCGGCAGTTCGGCGAACACGTCCGCCAGGTGCTTCTCGACCGCGGACAGCGCCTCGCCGACCGGGAAATCCCGGCCCAGCTCGCCGGAGAGCGACGCGACGCCCGCGTCCCGGATGCCGCAGGGCACGATCCGGTCGAACCAGGTCATGTCCGGATCGCAGTTCAGCGCGAAGCCGTGCATGGTCACCCCGCGCGAGACCCGCACGCCGATCGCGGCGAGCTTGCGGTCGTCGCCGCGTTGCCCGGCGTTGGAGGGCGCGTACTCCGGCCCGGCCAGGCGGGGGTCGATGCCCAGCGGCAGGCCCATCCGCAGGGTCAGCTTGCCGAGGTCCACCACCTGCGACGGGTCCACCACCGCGTCCGGGATGGCCTCGCCCAGCACCCAGACCCCGCTGCGGCCCTCGACCCGGGTGGTCTCCACACCGAACTCGCCGCAGGCCCGGATCAGGGCCTCCTCCAGCCGGCGCACGTACGCGACGACGTCCATCGGCTCGGGGAGCTTCACGATCGGGTAGCCGACCAGCTGGCCGGGGCCGTGCCAGGTGATCTCGCCGCCCCGGTTGACCTCGACCACCGGCGTGCCGTCCAGCGGCAGGTCGGCCGGGTTGGTGCGCCTGCCCATCGTGTACACGGGCGGGTGCTCCAGCAGCAGCACGGTGTCGGGGATCTCGTCCGCGACCCGCAGCGCGTGCAGCCGCTGCTGCTCTTCCCAGGCCTCCTGGTAGGGGACCGCGCCCTCGCCCATGCCCATCCGCACGAACCGCACGTTCTCGCTCATGCGCGCACCCCGCCGCACTCGGCGGTCACTTCGCGCGACGCGCACCGTCCGACCGTCTGCTCGCTACGCTCGCTCACCGTTGCTGCTCCTTGCCAGGCGTTCGAGACCAACCTCGCCACTGTACGCCCCGGCCGCGATCGGCCGTCCGGGTGCCCGCGGGCAGCCCCGGTCCGGCCGTCCGGTCAGTTGCCGGCGAGCAGCTGGAGCCGCAGCGCCAGCTGCAGCTCCAGGGAGCGTTCGGGGTGGTTCCAGTCCCGGCCGAGCAGCACCTCGACCCGGTCCAGCCGCTGCACCACCGTGTTCACGTGGACGTGCAGCTCGTCCTTGGCCCGGGTCAGGCTGCCGCCGCAGTCGAAGTAGGCGCGAAGCGTGCGGACCAGCTCGGTGCCGCGCCGGGCGTCGTAGTCCAGCAGCGGGCCGAGCGTCGCGCCGACGAAGCCGTCCACGTCGTGGCCGTCCCCGAGCAGCACCCCCAGGAAGCCCAGCGCCCGGGCCGAGGCTCCGTCCCCGGCCCGGCCGAGCACGCGCAGCGCCCGGACGCAGCGCAGGCCCTCGGCGTACGAGGCGGCCAGCGCGAGCGGGCCTGCGGCGGGCCGGCCGGCGCCCACGGTGACCGGGAACCCTGCCAGCCGGGCGAGCCGCTCGGCAGCCTGCTCGGCCGCCTCCTGCGGGGCGCCCGCCGAGCCGTCGTCCGGGAGCAGCAGGACGACTGCCTCGCCGTGCTCCGCGCTGATGCCGCGCGAGCCGAACAGGTACCGCCCGGCGGCGCCCGCCAGCCGGCCGCGGTCGGCGGCCGCTGTGGCGGCACTGAGCGCGGCGCCGGCGGCACCGGCCGGTTCGGCGACCAGCACCAGGTGCGGGCGGCCGAGGTCCACCCCGAGCCGGCGGCCGCGCGCGGTGAGGCCGGCCGGGTCGCGGTCGGGTGTGGTGAGCAGGTCGGCGAGCAGCTCGCCGCGGACGCGGTTCTCGGTCTCGGCGACCGAGCGGCGCAGCAGCAGGAGCAGTGCGGTGACCACACCGGCCCGCTCGAACAGCCGGCGGTCGGCGTCGTCCAGGCCCGGCCGGCCGAGCAGCACCAGGGTGCCCAGCGGCTCCTGGCCGGCGAGCACCGCGCAGACCCAGGCGTCGCCGTGCCGCACCGACCGGCCCTCGGACCGGGACGCCGCGACCGCCTCGGCCAGCCCCTCGGCGGGTGCGGCCCGGCCGGCCAGCGGCTCGCCGCCGGTGTCCAGGACGGCTATCTCGCCGCCCAGCAGCGCGGCCACCGCGGCGGCGACGTCCGGTACCTCGGCGCCGCGCAGCACCAGGTCGGTGAGCCGGTCGTGGCCCTGCTCGGCGCGCTGGACGGCGGCGGAGTGGGCCCGGATCAGCTCGTTGGCGCTGTTCAGCTCGGCGAGCGCGGCCCGGGTGTCGGCCAGCGACTTGGCGGTGTCCAGGGCGATCGCGGCGTGTGCGGCCAGGGTGCAGAGCAGCGCGACCTCGTCGGGGGAGAAGGCGCGCGGCGAGCGGTCGGCGGCGAAGAGCACCCCGATCACCCGGCCGCCGAGCAGCAGCGGCACCCCGATGATCGCGACCAGGCCCTCGTCCAGCACCCCGGCGTCGATGGTGCCGGTGTGGTGGAAGCGTTCGTCGGTCCGGTAGTCGGGGGTCGCGTACGGGCGGGCGGTCTGGGCGACCAGGCCGCCGAGGCCGTCGCCGAGGCTGAGCCGCAGGGTCTGGAAGAGCACGGAGACTGAGCCGTCGGTCACCCGCATGTAGGTGTCGCCGGCGGCCTCGTCCGGGAGGGTCAGGTAGGCGGTGTCGGTGCCGAGCAGCATCCGGGCCCGCCGGACGATCGCCTGGAGCACGGTGTCCAGGTCCCGGGAGGCGGCGAGATCCCCGGCGGTGTCGAAAAGGGCGGTCAGCTCGGCCTCGCGGCGGCGGTGCTGACGCAGCGTCCGGTGCACCCGCAGCGCCTGCCAGGTGGCGTCGTCGATCTCGCTCAGCACGGCGCCCGGAGCCCCCTGACGGCGCGCGTCGGCCAGCACGTCGGCGAAGTCCTCGGTGGCGGCGCCGGAGGCGAGCAGGTCGAGCAGCCGCCGCAGCGCGGGCGCCGAGCTGGTGTGGGGGACGGGGTCGTTCACGGTACGGCCGCCAATCGGCAGTGGGTCACAGGCCTCGGTCCCTGTCGTCGAAGTCCCGCCTTCCCGGCGGCGTCCGGGCGGACGACGCTGCTTCGAGGACAGGCCCCGGGGACGGAAGCGCGATCGTAGCTGCTCAGCCCCGGTGGCCGTAGCGGGCCGGCGCCCATCCGGTCATGAGCGCCGGCCGTGGAACGGGGTGTCAGGCGGTCGCGGGCTTGGCGAGCGCCACGGCCTCGGGAGCGGCCTCCGGCTCGACCTCCGTGAGGTCGCTGCCGCGGGTCTCCCGGCCGCAGAGCACCGCGAGGACGGTGACCGCGGCGGCGATCGCCACGTACACCGCGATCGGGGTGGAACTGCCGTAGTCCTTCAGCAGCGCGGTCGCGATCAGCGGCGCGGGCGCGCCGGCCGCCACCGAGGCGAACTGGGCGCCGATCGACGCACCCGAGTACCGCATCCGGGTCGCGAACATCTCGGAGAAGAAGGCCGCCTGCGGTGCGTACATGGCGCTGTGGAAGACCAGCCCGACGGTCACCGCCAGCACCAGCGAGCCGAACGATTTCGTGTCCACCAGCCCGAAGAAGACGAACGCCCAGATCCCGACGCCCACCGCGCCGACCAGGTACACCGGCTTGCGGCCGACCCGGTCGGAGAGCGCCCCGAAGAGCGGGATCAGCGCGAACTGGACCGCCGAGGCGATCAGCACCGCGTTCAGCGCGGTCTGCTTGGGCAGGTGCACCCGGGTCACGGCGTAGGCCAGGACGAACGTGGTCATCACGTAGTAGGAGATGTTCTCCGCCATCCGGGCGCCCATCGCCACCAGCACCTCCCGCCAGTGGTGCCGCATCACGGCGACCAGCGGCGGCTGCTCGGCCTGCCGCTGCGAGGCCTTGCGCGCCTCGGAGCGGGCCAGCGCCTCCTTGAACAGCGGGGACTCGTCCACCGCCAGCCGGATCCACATCCCCACCGCGACCAGCAGCGCCGACAGCAGGAACGGCACCCGCCAGCCCCACGAGAGGAAGGTGGCGTCGGACTGCACGGTGGTCAGCAGCGAGAGCACGCCCGCCGCCAGCAGGTTCCCGGCCGGTGCGCCGCCCTGCGGCCAGGACGCCCAGAACCCGCGCCGCCGGGCGTCGCCGTGCTCGGACACCAGCAGCACCGCGCCGCCCCACTCGCCGCCGAGCGCGAAGCCCTGCACCAGCCGCAGCAGGGTGAGCAGCACCGGTGCCGCCACGCCGACCTGGTGGTACGTCGGCAGCAGCCCGATCAGTGTGGTGGACCCGCCCATCAGCAGCAGGCTCACCACCAGCAGCTTCTTCCGGCCGATCCGGTCGCCGAAGTGCCCGAAGACCAGCGCGCCGAGCGGCCGGGCGGCGAACCCGATCGCGTAGGTGAGGAAGGAGAGCAGGGTCCCGGTCAGCGGATCGCTCGCCGGGAAGAACACCTTGCCGAAGACCAGCGCCGCGGCGGTGCCGTACAGGAAGTAGTCGTACCACTCGATGGTGGTGCCGATCAGGCTGGCACCGACCACCTTCCAGAGCGGTGAGCCCGGTCTCGCGACGGTGGGAGAACTGGCCATGGGATCAAGCCTCTCGGAGGGGGACGGGCGGGGTGCGGCGGGGAGCATCAGTGCGCGGTCCAGCCGCCGTCGACGGGGAGGCTGGCACCGGTGATGTAGGAGGCGTGCGGGGAGCAGAGCCAGAGGGCGAGCTGGGCCACCTCGTCGGGTTCGATGAGCCGCTTCACGGCGGTGCGGTCGAGCATGATCTGCTCCACCACCTCGTCCTCGCGGATGCCGTGCGCCAGCGCCTGGCCGGCGATCTGGCGCTCCACCAGCGGGGTGCGGACGTAGCCGGGGTTGATGCAGTTGCTGGTGACGCCGTACGGCGCGCCCTCCAGGGCGACCGTCTTGCTCAGCCCCTCCAGCGCGTGCTTGGCGGTCACGTAGGCCGACTTGAAGGCGCTGGCGCGCAGGCCGTGGACGGAGGAGATGTTGACCACCCGTCCCCAGTCCCGCTCGTACATGTGCGGCAGGGTGCGGCGCAGGATGCGGAACGGGGCCTCGACCATCACCCGCTGGATCAGGGTGAAGCGTTCCAGCGGGAACTCGTGCAGGGGCGCCACGTGCTGGAGGCCGGCGTTGTTGACCACGATGTCGGCGTCGTCCGGCAGGCCCTCGACCGCCTCCGGGTCGGAGAGGTCCGCGACGTGGGCGACGCCGCCGATCCGCTCGGCGAGCTCCCGGGCCGCGGCGGCTGAGAGGTCGACGACGTAGACCCGGGCGCCGGCCTCGGCGAAGGCCTCCGCGCAGGCCCGGCCGATGCCCGAGGCGGCCCCGGTGACCAGGGCCGTACGGCCGTCGAGCGGGCGGGCTGAAGTGGTGTCCATGGCCGAGAACGGTAGGAATCCTGCGGCCCGGCTCCTATGTGGTGGGGGCCTACAGCACTGCGGTGAACCATGGAGGTCATCACTACGACCATCGATCGGCGGTTCGGCCACCTGCAGCCAAACCCATCCTGTCCGGGCTTCCCCACAATGGGCGCCGATGCTTCACCCGTTCGGAGGATTGCTCGGCCAGAACCACCCATAGCGCCCGAATGCTCGCTACATTCGCGCCGATTCCCGACAGGGGGCGCCGCCACAGGCAGCCGAAGTGCTGGTGGAGCCGGTGCGGCGTCCGAGAGGTGTTGACTGACTATGCCCCAACGGCCTGCAACCGACAGCCCGGCGTACGGACCGCTCGACCCGCTCGACCAGCACCGAGGTCCGGTCGGCCGGGCCCTTCCGGACGCCCCCGACGCCCCGACCGCCGACGAGTTGCGAGTGCCCGCGCAGATCACTTCCGTCACGCCCGAACGGCACCAGGGCGCTGCCGCCGCCCCGGACGACTCTGCCGCGCCCGCACCCGCACCGCCCCCGCCCACGGCCGGCCACTCCGGCCCGGGTCCGCAGAACGGCCAGCTGGCCGCCCTGATCGAGGAGGCCGGGTTCTCGCACGCCGGCCTGGCCCGCCGGGTCGACCAGCTCGGCCTGGAGCACGGCCTCGACCTGCGGTACGACAAGACCTCCGTCACCCGCTGGCTCCGCGGCCAGCAGCCGCGCGGCGCCACCCCGGCCCTGATCGCCGAGGTCTTCACCCGCCGGCTCGGCCGCCGCCTCACCGCCCAGGACCTCGGCCTGGACGCCTGCGCCCCCGTCTACGCGGGCCTGGAGTTCGCCGAGACGCCGCAGGAGGCGGTGGACATCGTGGCGAGCATGTGGCGCAAGGACAACGGCCCGCAGTCGGAGCTTCGCCGGATCGCCTTCACCCCGGCCGGACTGGTCGTCCCCAGCCGGGACTGGCTGATCGGCCGGACGGACGAGCGCGTCGCCCGGGACGGCTCCACCCTGCCCCGCCCGGACGCCCCCGGCGCACCGTCCGCCGCCGCGCCCGGTGCGCCCGCCGCACCCCCGGTGCGCGGCCCGGCCCCGGCCCCTGGTGCGCCCTCCTCCCGGGCCTCCGTCCCGCCCTCGGCCGCCGGGCAGGCGGCGTCGACCGCGCTCGGCCGGGTGCCGAGCCAGAGCCGGCGCCCGCCCGTCGCCGTCGAGCCGCCGTACACCGACCCGGCCCGTGAGCAGCGCCCGGCGCTGCGGGTCGGCCGGGGCGACATCGCCGCCATCCGCGCCGTCGGGGACCTCTTCCGCGCGCTGGACCACGCCTACGGGGGCGGCCACGCCCGCCAGGCGCTGGTCCGCTACCTGGAGAGCGAGGCCGAGCCGATGCTGCGCGGCCGGTACGGCGAGCAGATCGGCCGGGCGCTGTTCGGCGCGGTGGCCGACCTGACCAGGCTGGCAGGCTGGACGTCCTTCGACATCGCCGCGCACGGCCTGGCCCAGCGCTACTTCGTCCAGGCGCTGCGGCTCTCCCAGGCCGCGGGGGACCGCGCGCTCGGAGGCTACGTCCTGGTGACGATGAGCCAGCAGGCGGTGCACCTCGGCCACGGCCGGGAGGCCGTCCAGCTGGCCCGGGTCGCCCAGCAGGGCGTCGGCACCGCCGTACCGCCCACCGTGCAGGCGCTGTTGCACGCCGCCGAGGCGCGCGGGCACGGCCTGCTCGGCGACGTCCGGGCCTGCACCACCGCGCTGGTCCGCTCCGAGCGGTCGCTGGCAGCGGCCCGGGCCGGCGACGAACTGCCCTCCTGGGCACGGTACTTCGACGAGGCCCAGCTCTCCGACGAGTTCGCCCACTGTTACCGGGACCTCCAGCAGTGGCGGACGTCCGCCCAGCACGCCGAGAAGTCGCTGCGGCTGCGCTCGCCCGCCTACGCCCGGAGCAGGATCTTCTGCCGGATGGTGCTGGCCACCGCCCGGCTCGGCATGGGCGACCTCGACGAGGCGTGCACCATGGCCACCGACGCCCTGCGCGCGGCCGGCGAGATGCGCTCGGCCCGCTCGCTGGAGTACGTCCGGGACTTCCACCGCCGGCTCACCCCGTACCGCGGCAGCCCGGTGGCCCGTGCCTTCGAGGAGACGGCCCGCCAGGCGGGGGTGATCTGACCTTCGACCACCCGCTCCCGGCGCTCACCCGCGGCCGGTCGCCCTCGGCGGCCGCCGCGCGGTCCCTGCGCCGGGAGCGGGAGGACCAGCGCCGGCACAGCGGTAAGAGCAGCGCCGGGAGCGGGGCGGGCAGCACCGGGAGCATGCCCGCGCCGACCAGCGCCGTCGCGGTGGACGAGGGCAGGTGCCCGGCGTCCGCCGCGACGGGGCCGGCCCCGACGGTCCTCGTGACCCGCCCCCGGCCGGGTCCGCGTCAGGCCGCCGCCTCCGCCTCGCGGGCGCCGGTCGGCAGTCCCAGGTCGCGCACCACGGCCTGCGCCGCCCGCCGGCCCGAGACCAGCGCACCCTGGGCGGTGCTGGTGTCCCGGTGGTCCCCGCAGACGTACAGCCCGGCCAGCAGCCGCACCGGGCGCCGGTGGTGGTGCGGCGGCGGCATGGCCGGTACCGCGTCGGGGACGTGGCGCACGCTCAGGAACTGCCACCCCTTGGTGGGCGCGCCGTACAGCTCCGCCAGCCGCGCGCGCACCGCCGGTTCCAGCGCGGCCGGGCCGCCGGCGTCGAACGAGCGCCGTCCGAGCACCGTGGTGGCGACCAGCGCCTGCCCGGCCGGGGCGTACGAGGGGTGCAGCTCGCTCAGCACCACCGAGTGCGAGACCAGCGGCGGCCGCCCGCCCGGACGGTCGCCGTCCAGCAGCAGGACGGCCTCGCCGATCGGCGCCCGGTCGGCCGCGTGGTAGAAGGTCGTGACGGGGTGGAAGTCCGGCAGCCGCAGGCCCGGCAGCAGCCCGGCGGCGGACCGCGCGCCGGTCGCCACCACCACGGCCTGCGCGCCGATCCGCCCGTGCCCGGCGGTCTCCACGCCGTCGGCCGCGATCGAGGTGACCTGCACCCCGGTGCGCACCGTCCCGGCGGGCAGCGCGGCGGCCAGCTGGGCCGGCACCGCCGCTATGCCGCCGGCGGGCAGACAGAGCCGGCCGCGTGCGTAGCTGCGCAGCACCAGGTCGGCGATCCGGCTGGACGTGCCCAGGGCCGGGTCGCTGAGCAGGGCGGCGAGCAGCGGCCGCAGGAAGCCGTCGACGGTGCGCGGGGCGAGGCCGCGTTCGGTGAGCGCACGGGCGGCTGTGGTCTCCGGCCGGGCCTGGAGCCGGCCGGCCGGGGTGGCGGCCAGCCGGCTGAGCCAGCTGCCCAGCCGGGCCTTGTCCAGCGGATTGCCCAGCGGGGCCCGGGTGGCGGCCTGCCGGGCGGTGGTCAGCTGCGGGTCCCCGGCGCGGTAGCGGCGGCCGCCGCCGTGCACGAGTACGCCGGGCGCGAGCGGGCGCAGTTCGAGGCGGTCCAGGTCGAGGACGCGGCGCAGCTCCGGGTAGGCGGTGTTGAGCAGTTGGCTGCCGTGGTCTAGCCGGAAACCGTCCAGTTCGCGGGTGGCCATCCGGCCGCCGACGCGGTCCGTGGTCTCCAGGACGTGGACGGTCAGTCCGTGGCCGGTCAGTACGCGGGCGGCGGCCAGGCCCGCGAGTCCGGCGCCCACCACGACGACGTCCGGGTCGGACTGTCGGCGGGCGCGGCGAGTGAAGTCGTACGTGGGCACTGGCGTGCTCCCTCCCTGGTCCCGGAGCTTCGGCCGACGCAGGCAGCGGGGTGCCGGGACACGGTCCGACGATGTGATGCCCAGTCAGTGTGAGCGTCAGACAAGCGCATCGGGCCGTATCCGGCGCCGGGAAGGGTTCGGCCGCACGGGATGGGGGTGCCGTCACGGACTGTGGCCCAAGGGGCCGGGTTCGGGGGTCTGCGGGCGCGCACGGTCACCAGGGGCGTGCGGCGCGCCCACTTCGTGCTCCCGTGCGCCCCCAGCCGGAGCCCCGACCGCCCCCCGTTCGGCATATGCCCCTGGCCGGCGTCGCCGCCGGAGCGGGCGTACGCGGGCCTGCGGCACCCGCGCGGACGGCGACCCGCCCCGGAAGCGGCTCGCAGGCACGACGCGGCCCGCCCCGGAAGCGGCTCGCCGCCACTACGCGACGCGCCCCCTCGGCGCCACGCGACGCGCCCCGCCGCAGGAGCGCTACAGCGCCGCCCGCACCGCCGAGTCCACGTCCGGGTGCTCGAAGCGGAAGCCCGCCTCCAGCAGCCGCTTCGGCACCACCCGGTGGCTGCCCACCACCTCGATCGCCAGCTCGCCCAGCACCGCCTTCAGCACCGGCGTCGGCACCGGGAACGCCGTCGGCCGCTTCAGCGCCCGCCCCAGCGCCGCCGTCAGCTCGCCGTTGGTCACCGGCTCCGGTGCGCTGAGGTTGAACGCGCCGCTCAGGTCGTCCCGGTCGATCAGGAACCGCAGCGCCGCGACCTCGTCCGCCAGCGAGATGAAGCTCCAGTACTGCCGGCCGTCGCCGAGCCGCCCGCCGAGGCCCAGCTTGAAGAGCGGGAAGAGCCGCCCGCCGGCCCCGCCCTTGGCGGAGAGCACCATCCCGGTGCGCGGGTGGACCACCCGGATCCCGGCGCGCTCGGCCGGCCGGGCCGCGGCCTCCCACTCGACGCAGACCTCGGCCAGGAAGTCGTCCCCGGCGGGGGAGTCCTCGTCGATCACCGCATCCCCGGTCTGCCCGTACCGGCCGACCGCCGAGGCGCTGACGAAGACCCGCGGAGGCTCCTTCAGCTCGGCCAGCGCGACGGCCAGCGTCTCGGTGCCGAGCACCCGGCTCTCCCGGATATCCCGCTTGTAGGCGTCCGTCCACCGGCGGTCGCCGACCCCGGACCCCGCCAGGTGGACCACCGCCTCGACCCCGGCGAGCCCGTCCCGGTCGACCTGCCCGAGCAGCGGGTTCCAGCCGATCGCCGTCGTCCCGTCCGGTTGCGGGCCGGTCCGGGAGCGGTGCCGGACCAGCCGGACCACCTCGTGGCCGTCCGCCAGCAGGGAGCGGACGAGTGCCGAGCCGATCAATCCCGTGGAGCCTGTGACCGCGATTCGCATGGGGTCATCCTCGCAGTTTCCGGGGGCCGGAACTCCGTGTACAGGCCGGGGGTCGCTGATTAGCATGACGCGCATGCACGACGAAGATCTGATCATCCGCCCCGCTCGGTCCGAGGACGAGAAGGAGCTGTCGGAGCTCAACCGCGCAGCCTGGTCCTGGCTGAGTGACGTCGCCCCGCAGCCGCCCGAGGGGGACGCGGTGTTCGACGAGCGCCACACCCCGGACCAGTTCCTGCTGGCGCTGCTCGGCGGCCGGGTCGTCGGCTACGTCCGGGTGGTCCCGCCCACCCCGCTGGCCAGCAACCGGCACGTGCGCCAGATCCAGGGGCTGGCGGTCGACTCCTCGGCCCGCGGCCGGGGCCTCGGCCGGGCGCTGGTCGAGGCCGCCTGCACGGCCGCCCGGGAGCAGGGTGCCCGCCGGATCACCCTGCGCGTGCTCGGGCACAACGCCCCGGCCCGGCGCCTCTACGAGGCCTGCGGCTTCGTCGTCGAGGGCTCGCTCACCGAGGAGTTCCTGATCGACGGCCGGTACGTGGACGACATCTGGATGGCCCGCCCGCTCGTGGCCTGAACCGCCCGGGCCCGCCCGCTCGTGGCCTGAACCGCCCGCCCGGGCCCGCCCGGGGCCGCCCGCACCCTCGGCACCCTCCGTCCCGCCGGTGCCGGACCCCCTGACGACCCGTCGGATTTCGTGTCCGGCCGGTAGCAGAGTCGTGACACACCCAACCTGTCTGGAGTAGCGCCACGCCGGGTACCGTACGGCCGTGAGCAACTCGACGCCTCCCGGGTGGTACCCGGTACCGGGTGCGGACGGCACAGCCGGTCATGAGCGCTGGTGGGACGGCACCGCCTGGACCAGCGACGTCCGCCCCGTCCAGGCGGGCGGCGGCGGGCTCGCCGACGCCCCGACACAGGTCTCCTGGCAGACCCCCCAGCAGGCGGCCCCCGCCCAGCCGCCCGCGTACGGCTACGGCGCCCCGCAGCAGGGCGCGCCCGGGTACGGCTACCCGGCACAGAACCAGCCCGCCTACGGCTACCCGCAGGGCGGCTACCCGCCGCCCCCGAAGCCCGGGCGGACCAAACCCGGCGTGGTGATCGGCATCGTGGCCGGAGTGCTGGTCGTGGTCGGCGTGGTGGTCGCGATCGCGCTCAACAGCGGTGGCGACACTCCGCGGGCGGACCCGACGCCGGTGCCGACGGTCACCGTCACGGACAGCCCGACCGCCAGCCCGACCAAGCGCACGCCCACCCCGACGCCGACGCCCACGCCGAGCCTGCCGCCGGTGCCGGTGATCAAGGACACCGCCGCCGACACCCAGCACTCCATCACCGTGCCGATATTCCAGGGCTGGGACGCGCAGACCGACACCACGCACTCGACGGTCTTCCTGGGCAGCGGCCGCTACACCTGTCCGACCGGCGGCTCCTGCATCCGCGGTCAGTTCTCGGTCGAGAAGGACACCATCTCCGGCACGTCCGCCCGGGCCGCCGCCGAGGCGGCGATGCCCACCTACGCGGGGGCGATCTTCACCGGGATCACCTCGCACACCGACGCCGGCTCCTCCAACACCACGGTGGCGGGCGTCTCCGGGTACGCGGTGCGCTGGCACATCACCACCTCGGACGGCACCAAGGGCTACGTGCTGATGGTGGCCGTCCCGGCCAAGGGCGGCGGCTACGTGGCCTTCGAGGGCGGCGTGGACGACGCGGCGGGCGCGCCCGACCCCGGCGTCCTCGACCAGATCCTCAAGGGCATCAAGCAGGACGGCACCGCCTCCGGCTCGGGTGCCTGAGACGGAGGCGCCGCCACGGCCCGGGCCGCGCAGCGTTGTCGGCTGCGGTGCCCGCGGCCCTGCCCGTGGCCCGATGCCGGCGGCTCAGTCCGGTGCCCGCGGCCCTGCCCGTGGCCCGGCGCCGGCGGCTCAGTCCGGTGCCCGCGGCCCTGCCCGTGGCCCGGCGCCGGCGGCTCAGTCCCCGTAACGCTCCCAGAGCTTGGGGAACCGTTTCGCCATCGCGTCCGGGTCGTCGAAGTCCAGGGAGGCACCCGACGGCCGCGCGGGCTGCCGCTCGCCCACCTCGGGCAGCGGCAGCCCGGTCAGCTGCTCGTACGCCTCGTCGGCGGCGTAGCCGAGGTCCTCGGCCTCGCCGTCCTCCTCCTCGTCGAAGTCCGGGAGCAGGTCGGCCAGGTCGTCCGGCTCGTGGAGCCCGCCCTCGAACACGTCCCGGCCCTGGCCGATCAGCCAGCAGCGGAAGTAGTCGAAGCTGTCCTCCGAGGCGCCGTCCAGCAGCAGGTACGCCGCGGCCCAGAGGTCGGTGCGGTAGGCGCGCTGGAACCGCGCCTCGAAGAGCCGGGCGAAGTCGATGACGTCGTCCGGGGTCAGTTGGACGAGCCGTTCCACCAGCCGTTCCGCCTGCTCGTCCGGGTCGCCCTCGGCGGCCTCCCGGGTGTCGTCGATGATCTGCCAGAAGTCGGTCTCGTCCATCACCGCTCCAGCATCCCCGTTCGCCCGCGCCCGCGCATGTGATGGGCCCGCGAAACGCCCGTTCTTCCGATGCCCGGCCCCTTTCGTCCGATGCCCGGCCTCCTCCGTCCGCTCCGGGAACGCGGAACCCCGCGCCGTCCGGGGACGACGCGGGGTTCCGGAGTTCCGCCGGAGTGCGACGGAGGAGCCTTACAGGCCGAGCTCGACCTCGAACTCGCCGGCCTCCAGGATCTCCTTGACGGCCACCAGGTAGCGGGCGGCGTCGGCGCCGTCCACCAGGCGGTGGTCGTAGGAGAGCGACAGGTAGGTCATGTCGCGGATGCCGATGGCGGTGCCGCCCTCGGCCTCGATGACGACCGGGCGCTTGACGGTCGCGCCGATGCCCAGGATGGCGACCTGGTTCGGCGGCACGATGACGGTGTCGAACAGCGCACCGCGCGAGCCGGTGTTGCTGATGGTGAAGGTGGCGCCGGACAGCTCGTCCGGGGTGATCTTGTTGCCGCGCACCTTGCTGGCCAGCTCCGCGGTCTTCTTGGAGATGCCGGCGATGTTGAGGTCGCCCGCACCCTTGATGACCGGGGTCATCAGACCCTTCTCGGAGTCCACCGCGATACCGATGTTCTCGGTGTCGAAGTAGGTGATGGTGCCCTCGGCCTCGTTGATCCGGGCGTTGACGACCGGGTTGGTCTTCAGCGCCTGGGCGGCGGCCTTGACGAAGAACGGCATCGGGGACAGCTTCACGCCCTCGCGGGCGAGGAAGGCGTCCTTGGCCTTGCCGCGCAGCGACATGATCTTGGTGACGTCCACCTCGACCACGCTGGTCAGCTGGGCCTGCTCGTGCAGGGCCTTCAGCATGTTGTCGCCGATGACCTTGCGCATGCGGGTCATCTTGACCGTCTCGCCGCGCAGCGGGGACGCAGCGGCGGCGGCCTTCGGCGCGGCGGCCGGGGCGGCGACGGGGGCCGGAGCGGCCTTGGCGGCCTCGGCGGCGGCGATGACGTCCTGCTTGCGGATCCGGCCGCCGACACCGGTGCCGGTGACGGAGGCCAGGGCGACGCCCTGCTCGGCGGCGAGCTTGCGCACCAGCGGGGTGACGTAGGCGTCACCGCTGTCGGCCACCGGGGCGGCCGGCGCGACCGGAGCCGGGGCGGCGACGGGGGCGGGGGCGGCCGGGGCGACCGGAGCCGGAGCGGCAACCGGGGCGGCCGGGGCAACCGGAGCCGGAGCCGGAGCGGCGACCGGGGCAGCCGGGGCAACGGGGGCCGGAGCCGGGGCGGCCGGAGCCGGGGCCGGGGCCGGGGCCGGGGCAGCAACCGGAGCCGGAGCGGCAGCCGGGGCCGGGGCGGCGGCGACGGCACCGGCGGCGCCGATCAGCGCGAGCTGGGCGCCGACCTCGGCGCTCTCGTCCTCGCCGACCAGGATCTTCACCAGGGTGCCGGCGACCGGCGACGGGATCTCGGTGTCGACCTTGTCGGTGGAGACCTCGAGCAGCGGCTCGTCGACCTCGACGGTGTCACCCTCGGCCTTCAGCCAGCGGGTGACGGTGCCCTCGGTGACGGACTCGCCCAGCGCGGGCAGCAGCACCGGGGTGGCGTCGCCGGCCGGAGCGGCCGGGGTGGCGGGCGCGGCCGGGGCCTCGGCGACCGGGGCGGGGGCGGCGGGCGCCTCAACGACCGGGGCCGGAGCGGCGACCGGAGCCGGGGCGGCCTCGGCGGCGGGGGCCGGAGCGGCGACCGGGGCGCCGGAGCCGTCGTCGATGACCGCCAGCTCGGCGCCCACCTCGACGGTCTCGTCCTCGCCGACCTTGATCGAGGCCAGGATGCCCGAGGCCGGGGCCGGGATCTCGGTGTCGACCTTGTCGGTCGAGACCTCGAGCAGCGGCTCGTCGACCTCCACGCGCTCACCCTCGGCCTTCAGCCAACGGGTGACGGTGCCCTCGGAAACGCTCTCGCCCAGCGCGGGCAGTGTTACTGAGACCGCCATGGTTTCAGCGACTCCTATCAAGTCTTGCGTACTGGAATGGGGGAAGGTGGGGCGCGATCAGTCGTGCGCGTGCAGCGGCTTGCCGGCCAGCGCCAGGTGCGCCTCGCCCAGGGCCTCGGACTGGGTCGGGTGCGCGTGGATGAGCTGCGCGACCTCGGCCGGCAGCGCCTCCCAGTTGTAGATCAGCTGAGCTTCGCCGACCTGCTCGCCCATGCGGGCGCCGACCATGTGGACGCCGACCACGGCGCCGTCCTTGACCTGGACGAGCTTGATCTCGCCGGCGGTCTTCAGGATCTTGCTCTTGCCGTTGCCGGCCAGGTTGTACTTGAGGGTGACGACCTTCTCCTTGCCGTACAGCTCGACGGCCTTCGCCTCGGAGATGCCGACGGAGGCGACCTCGGGGTTGGAGTAGGTCACGCGCGGGACACCGTCGTAGTCGATCGGCACGGCCTTCAGGCCGGCCAGGCGCTCGGCCACCAGGATGCCCTCGGCGAAGCCGACGTGGGCCAGCTGCAGGGTCGGGGCGAGGTCGCCGACGGCGGAGATCGTGGGCACGTTGGTGCGCATGTACTCGTCGACGAGGACGTAGCCGCGGTCCATCGCGACGCCGTTCTCCTCGTAGCCGAGGCCGGCCGAGACCGGGCCGCGGCCGATGGCGACGAGCAGCAGGTCGGCGTCGATCTGCTTGCCGTTCTCGGTCGAGACGCGCACACCGGTCTCGGTGTACTCGACGCCGGAGAAGCGGGCCTTCAGCTCGAACTTGATGCCGCGCTTGCGGAACGCGCGCTCCAGCAGCTTGGAGGAGTTCTCGTCCTCCAGCGGGACGAGGTGCGGCAGCGCCTCGACGATGGTGACCTCGACGCCGAAGGACTTCCAGACCGAGGCGAACTCGACGCCGATCACGCCGCCGCCGAGGATGACGGCCGACTTCGGGATGCGGTCGAGCTTGAGCGCGTGGTCGGAGGAGATCACGCGGTCGCCGTCGATGGTCAGACCCGGCAGCGACTTCGGCACGGAGCCGGTGGCCAGGACGATGTGGCGGCCCTCGATGCGCTGGCCGTTGACGTCCACCGAGGTCTGCGAGGAGAGCTTGCCCTCGCCCTGGATGAAGGTCACCTTGCGCGAGGCCACCAGGCCCTGCAGGCCCTTGTACAGGCCGGCGATGACGTCGTCCTTGTACTTGTGGACGCCGTTGATGTCGATGCCCTGGAAGGTGGCCAGAACGCCGAACTCGGCGGCCTCCTTCGTCTCGTCCGCGATCTCGGCGGCGTGCAGCAGCGCCTTGGTCGGGATGCAGCCGCGGTGCAGGCAGGTGCCGCCCAGCTCACCCTTCTCGACCAGGGCGACGCTCAGGCCCAGCTGAGCGGCGCGGAGCGCCGCGGCGTAACCGCCGCTTCCGCCTCCGAGAATGACTACGTCGAAAACGGTGCTGGCGTCGTTCGCCACGTCACGTCCTCCATGCAATGGGGTGGGTCGCCGGGCCGGTCGCGGTCCGGTGGGTCGGAAGCCTTTGTGAGGCGCCCAGTCGTGCCGGAAATACATCTTCGCACTTGTTCACGGCGGCTGATGTCCGGGTCCACCCCGGGGGTGTCCCACAGGGCGGTCACCGGGGTGGGAATACCCCCGACGGAAGGGCATCATCGCAGCTCAGGGCGGGGTTGACAGCGGCGTGAACGGCGCTTCGGGCGGTCTGTCGGCGGGCCGGTTCCGCACAGTGGAACAAAGTTTCGCCCGCAGCGAACAAGGGTGCGGGGCGGGGCTTCGTTCCTTACCCGCAGGTAACAGCGGTGCGGGCGGCCGGACGCCCGGTGGACGCGCCCGGAAAGCCGGACGGGGTCCGGCGCACCCGCGCCGGACCCCGTCCGCTCCGAACCTCCGGATCAGGCCTTGCTGCCCGCCGCGGTCTGCTCGGCGAAGCGGACCAGGGTGCGCACCGCGCTCGCGGTGCCGCCCTTGGGGGTGTAGCCGAACGGCGCGCCCTCGTTGAAGGCCGGGCCGGCGATGTCCAGGTGGGCCCAGTCGATGCCCTCGGCCACGAACTCCTTCAGGAACAGACCGGCCACCAGGCCGCCGCCCATCCGCTCGCCCATGTTGGCCAGGTCGGCGATGGTCGACTCGGTCATGCCCTTGCGCAGCTCGGCCGGCAGCGGCATCGGCCAGGACTGCTCGCCGACCTCGCCCGCGACGGTGTGCAGCGTCTCGCGCAGCTCGTCGTTGTTGGCCATCACGCCGAAGGTGCGGTGGCCCAGCGCCAGCACCATCGCGCCGGTCAGCGTCGCGACGTCGACGATCACGTCCGGCTTCTCCTCGCCGGCCCGCACGATGGCGTCGGCGAGCACCAGACGGCCCTCGGCGTCGGTGTTCAGCACCTCGACGGTCGTGCCGCCGTACATCTTCAGCACGTCGCCCGGGCGGGTGGCCGAGCCGGACGGCATGTTCTCCGCCAGCGCCAGCCAGGCGGTGACGTTGACGGCCAGGCCGAGCCGCTTGGCGGCGACCACGGCGGCGAAGACGGCGGCGGCGCCGGCCATGTCGCACTTCATGGTCTCGTTGTGGCCGGCCGGCTTCAGCGAGATGCCGCCCGAGTCATAGGTGATGCCCTTGCCGACGAACGCCAGGCTGGCCTTGGCCTTCGGGTGGGTGTAGGCCACCTTCACCAGTCGCGGCGGGTTGACCGAGCCGTTGCCGACGCCCAGCAGGCCGCCGAAGCCGCCCTTGAGCAGCGCCTTCTCGTCCAGCACCTCGACCTTGAGGCCGTGCTCCTTGCCGGCCGCCTGGGCGATCGCGGCGAAGCCCTTCGGGTTCAGGTCGTTGGGGGCGGTGTTGACCAGGTCGCGGGCCCGGTTCATCTCCTCGCCGACGACCAGGGCACGCTCGACGGCGGCCTTGGCGTCCTTGCTGCCCTTGCGGGCGGCCAGGAGGACGAGCTCGCCGACCGGCTCCTTGCCGTTGCCGTTGCCCTTGTAGGTGCCGAAGGCGTAGGAGCCGAGCAGGCCGCCCAGCGCGACCGCCTCGACCTCGTCGGCCGACTCGGCCGGCAGCGCCAGCGCGGCCTTCTTGCTGCCGGCCAGGGCGCGGGCGGCGACACCGGCGGCGCGGCGCAGCGCCTCCCGCCCGTAGCCGCCGTCGGCGGCCTCGCCGAGGCCGACCGCGAGCACGAGCGCGGCCTTCAGGCCGGCGGGGGAGGGCACCTTGACGGTCTCGCCCTCGGCGCCGGTCGCGCCCAGGGTGCTGAGGACCTCGGCCAGCTTGCCCTCGAACGCCTCGCTCACGGCCTCGGCACCGGGGGCCAGCACAATGCCCTTCGGGCCCTTCGCGACACCGATCACCAGGGCGTCCGCGCGCAGCGAGGCGGCGGAGGAGGTGCTCACAGACAATGCAGTCACGTAATGCGTCCTGTTCTTTCGCGGTCCACGACCGGTCGCGGCGCGGCTGCCGCACCGGCGCAGCCAGCCGCCGCCGCGGGCCTCCCGGTGGCGCGGGCCGGGTCCGGGGCCCCTGGCGCGCGCGGCCGCCGGTCGCGGCGGCCGCACACACCAGAAGCCCCGGCTCCTCGACGCGCGTCGGCCGGGCAGGACCTGCGACGGTGCAGGGCTGCGGTGCTCCACGCATGGTAGTCCGCATGCTGGGATCACGCGCCGCCCGGTGCCCGGTCGTCCGTTGCCGGTGCCCGCCGGTGCGCCTCAGCCCAGTAGCGCGAGCGCCAGGAGCGTGCCGGTCGCGGCGGTCTCCGCCATCGCGCCGAGGACGTCCCCGGTGATCCCGTCCAACCGCCGTATGCAGCGCCGCAACAGCAGCCAGGCGCACCCGAGCCCGGCCGCAACGGCCAGCGGAAGCCGGAGAACTGACCATCCGTCGGCCACGCCGGCGGCGGCCGCCGCCAGCATCGCCCCGGCGGTGGCCGTGATCGCGGCGGCCGGCGAAACCGTCCCCGCGACCATCGCACCGAGCCCGCCCGGCCGGGCGGCCGGCACCGAGCGCAGGCACCCCCAGGCGAGCGCGCACCGCGCGGCCGTGGCCGAGGTGAGGACGGCGAGTGCTCCGCGCGGCACCGAGGCGTCGAACTGCCCGGCCAGCGCGGCGATCTGGGCCAGCAGGACGAGCACCAGGGTGAGTACGCCGAACGGCCCGATGTCCGACTGCTTCATGATGCGCAGCGCATCCTCGGCCGGCTTGCCGCTGCCCAGACCGTCGGCGACGTCGGCCAGCCCGTCCAGGTGCAGCCCCCGGGTCAGTGCGGCCAGCATCCCGACCGCCGCCACCGCGCCGAGCAGCCCGCCCGCACGCCACGCGACCAGCGCCCCCGCGCCCGCCGCCATCGCCCCGAGCACCACCCCGACCACTGGGGCGGACGCCATCGCCCGCCCCGCCGCCGCCCGGTCCCACCGCTCGACCCGCACCCGCAGCACCGACAGCGTCCCGAACCCGAACCGCAGTCCGTCCCCCCAGCCGGCCTGGTCGTCTCTGCTCTGCACGAACCCGTTCCTCGGTCGGTCACCGCCCAGTACCGCGGCCCGGGAGGGGCGGGAACTGTGCGCGGCGGAAGGCCGCCATCGGTCCTGGAGCTCCGACGGCCGGTGGCCGTCGCTCTCTGCCCCAACGGGCAGGGCTCCGCTACACCCGCCCCAGCAGCTCCGCCGCCGACGGCAGCTTCGGCTGCTCCTTCGGCGCCGACGGCACGAAGGGCACGGGCGCCTGCTCGGCCAGGGTGTCCGCCGCGGCCTGGAGCAGCGGCAGTGCCATCAGCGCACCGATGCCCTCGCCCATGATGATCCCCTGCTCCTGGAGCGGCGTCAGGGTCAGCCGGTCGTACGCCTTCGCCTGGGCCGGCTCGCCGCTGGACTGCCCGGCCCGCCACCACTCGGGCGCCCGGAACGCGATCCGCTGCGCGACCAGCGCGCAGGCCGCCGAGACCACCCCGTCCAGGACGACCGGCAGCTTCCGCACCGCGGCCTGGAGCAGGAAACCGGTGATCGCGGCGAAGTCGGCGCCGCCGGTGGCGCCGAGCAGTGCCAACTGGTCGCCGAGCACCGGCCGGGCCCGCCGCAGCGAGTCCCGGATGGCCGCGCACTTGACCATCCACACCTTGTCGTCGATGCCCGAGCCGCGCCCGGTCACCGCGGCCGCGTCCGTCCCGCAGAGCGCGCCGACCAGCACCGCCGCCACCGTGGTCGAGCCGACCCCGAGGTCGCCCAGCACCACGAGGTCCGTCCCGGCGTCGGCCTCCTCGTCGGCGACGGCCATCCCGGCCCGGAAGGCCTTGACGGTCTCCTCCGGCGTCAGCGCGTCCTCGCGGTCGATCCGGCCGGAGCCACGCCGCACGCGGTGCGCGACCACGGCGTCGGGGAAGTCGGACGGTTCCGCGTCCACCGCGACGTCCACCACCCGTACGTCGGCGCCGAACCGACGGGCGAGCAGCGCCACCGGCGCGGTGCCGTCCAGGACCGCCCGGACCCGGGCGGCGGTGCCGCCCTGCGCGGGCAGCCGGGACACCCCGAGGGCCGCCACCCCGTGGTCGGCGGCGAACAGCAGCACCTTGGGCGCCGACAGCGGCCGCACCGGGGAGCGCCCCTGTACGGACGACAGCCAGCTGCCGAGCTCCTCCAGCCGGCCCAGACCGCCGCGCGGCCGGTCCAGCGTCTGCCAGCGCTCCTCGGCGGCTCGCCGGGCGCTCTCGTCGGGGCGCTCGACGAGCGAGGAGAAGGTATCGAGATCCACGGTCGTGTCCATCGGTCGGAAGGCTACACGCCGAAGGTGGTCAGCCTGCGGCGGGCTTGACGGTCAGAACCTGCCCCGCCACCACGAGCAGCACACGCTCCGAGGCGTCGGCCACCGCCATGTTCAGCCGGCCCAGGGTGTCCCGGAACCGGCGGCCCGCGGCGGTCGCCGGGACGACGCCCATGCCGACCTCGTTGCTGACCGCGACCACCTGCCGTCCGGTCGCCGCCCAGGCCTCGGCGAGCGCCTCGCACCGGGCCTGCACCGCCGCTTCGCCGCCGTCCGCCCACACGGCGTCGTCCCAGGCACCGCACTCGTCCATCACGGCGGTCAGCCAGAGCGCCAGACAGTCGATCAGCACCGGCGCCCGGTCCGCGTCGTCGGCCAGTACGGCTTCCAGGTCGCAGGTCTCGGCGGTGCGCCAGCTCGCCGGCCGCCGCTCGCGGTGCAGGGCGACCCGCTGCGCCCAGTCGGTGTCGTCGTCCCGGGTGCCGCTGGTGGCCACGTACAGCACGTCCTCGTACCGGCCGAGCAGCTGCTCGGCCTTGGTGGACTTGCCGGAGCGCGCACCGCCGAGGACCAGCGTGCGGGGGAGTGCGGGAGCAGTTGCCATACAGCTCATCCTGCCGGACGAGGCATACGGAAGATCCCACCGGGCAGGCTAAGGTGCGCAGCACACAGGGCCGTACAGGGCAGGCAGCACACAGGAGGAGCCGGGCATGGTGTGGACGTGGCGGTACGAGAAGGCGGACGGCACCGTGGTGGCCCCGGGCGGCGGCCAGGAGGAGGAGTTCGCCGGCCAGGGGGACGCCGAGACCTGGATCGGGGAGTCCTGGAAGCAGCTGGCCGAGGACGGGGTGGACACCGCGGTCCTGCTCGACGACGGCCGGGAGATCTACTCGATGAGCCTGCACGAGGCCTGAGGGCCGCCCGCCCCGGAGGTCAGGGCGAGTGACGGGCTACTTGGCCCCGAACACGTGCAGCAGCGCGGCGATCTGCCGGTACGGGTCCGTGCGGCCGGCCCGCTCCTCGGCTTCGAGCAGCTGGGCCAGCTGCCGCCCGTCCACCGGCGGCGCCGCGTCGTCGGGCGTGTTGTCGGTGAAGACCCGGACGCCGTACCAGTGCCGCAGCGGCACGGACACCTCGGAGAGGGTGACGGCGAGGTCGGCGAGCCGGTCGGCGCGGGCGGCCAGCCCGAGCCGGTTGTAGTACCGGTCGCTCTCGAAGGCGTGCAGGGCGGCCCGCCAGTCGCCGGCGGCGGCGGGACGCAGGGCCAGCGCGTCGCGGTTGCGGACCAGCAGGGAGAGCAGCCCGCCGGGGGCCAGCAGCCGGGCCAGCGAGGCGATCATCGGGTCCGGGTCCGGCAGGTAGGTCAGGACGCCGTGGCAGAGCACGACGTCGAAGCTGCGCGGCCCGAACCAGCGTCCGCACTGGTGGCCGTCGCCGCTGAGCAGCTGGAGCCGGCCGCGCACCTCCGCCGGTTCCTCGGCCAGCGCCCCCTGGGCGACGCCGAGCGCGACCGGGTCGGAGTCGATCCCGGTGACGTAGTGGCCGGCCCGGGCCAGGCGCAGCGCCTGGGTGCCCTGGCCGCAGCCGATGTCGAGGACGCGCTGCGCGTCGCGGCCGGTCAGCTGCTCGGCGAGCTGCCGGGCGACCATCTCCTGCCGGACGAGGTTGCGCAGGCTGCCGAGCCGGTCCAGCCAGGGGCCGGTGCCGCCGGCGAAGGAGCCGCTGCGCGAGGGCAGCCGGCGCTCCTGGGCGATCCGGTCGTGGCCGCCGTCCCCCTGGCCCGGCAGCGCGTACAGGCCGGGCCCCTCCCAGGCGGGAGGGGCCCAGCCGGAGTCCACCGGTTCGGCGGTCAGGGCTTCTCCCCGCGCCGCACCTGCGGCTTGGGCAGCCGGAGCCGGCGCATCTGCAGGATGCGCATCACGCCGTAGGCGACCGCGCCGCGGGTGTTCTGGCCGGCGAAGCGCTCGGCGAGCTGCTTGCGCAGACCGAAGCCGAGGCGGACGAAGTCCAGGATCACCAGGACGAAGAAGGCCAGGAACAGCACGGTGGAGAGCAGCTGGAGGGCCGGCACCTTCACGATGCTGAGGACCAGGATGACCACCGCGGCGGGCAGGAAGAACTCGGCGAGCGACCAGCGGGCGTCCACGTAGTCGCGGGCGAACTTGCGCACCGGGCCCTTGTCGCGGGCCGGCAGGTGGCGCTCGTCGCCCTCCAGCAGCGCGGTGCGCTGCTTCTCACGCTCGGCGCGCATGCGCTCGCGCGCCTGGCGGGAGGCCTCCTTGCGGTCCTTGGGCACGGTCACCCGGGTACGCCGGTTGGCCTCGGCCTCACTGCGCTTGGGCGTGGGGCGGCCCTTCTTCGCCTGCGGGTCGCGGGCCTGGGTCGTCTCGTCCTGCTTCTCCAGCACAGCGGCGGAGGCGGCGGCATCATCTGAACGGCGTCGGAACACACCACCAGCGTACGGGGTGCGGGACCGCTTCTTCGGGTGTCCTCGGACCCAAACGCATATCGATCGCGTGCGGCCGGGCCCGGTGCCGGGTTTCCGGGGGCCTTCCCGTAGGGGATCACTCCGGAGGACGGTGGGTGGGATGAGGGCCGGATCCACCGCGGGGATGAGGCAGTCGAGGGGGTCGCTGTAGCAGTCTTGTTGCAGGCAGGTGCACTGCGGCGACGGGCTCGCTGCACATACACTCGTCGTGTCTGGTAACGAGATAGAGACCGCAGGCCGGAGAAGGGGGCACCCGAGGCCCATGAGCGACGGAATCATGAAGCGTATGGGGCTGATCTTCCGCTCCAAGGCGAACAAGGCCTTGGACCGGGCGGAGGATCCGCGAGAGACGCTGGACTATTCGTACCAGAAGCAGCTCGAGCTGCTCCAGAAGGTACGTCGTGGCGTCGCGGACGTGGCCACCTCGCGCAAGCGCCTGGAACTCCAGCTGACCCAGCTCCAGCAGCAGTCCGCGAAGTACGAGGACCAGGGCCGCAAGGCGCTCTCGCTCGGCCGGGAGGACCTCGCGCGCGAGGCGCTGACCCGCAAGGCGAACATGCAGTCCCAGATCACCGACCTGGAGACGCAGTACCAGCAGCTCCAGGCCGAGGAGGAGAAGCTCACGCTCGCCTCCCAGCGGCTGCAGGCCAAGGTGGACGCCTTCCGCACCAAGAAGGAGACCATCAAGGCCACCTACACCGCGGCCCAGGCGCAGACCCGGATCGCCGAGTCGTTCTCCGGTATCTCGGAGGAGATGGGCGACGTCGGTCTGGCGATCCAGCGGGCCGAGGACAAGACCGCCCAGATGCAGGCCCGCGCGGGTGCGATCGACGAGCTGCTGGCCTCCGGTGCGCTCGACGACGCCAGCGGGCTCGGCCGCAAGGACGACATCGAGGCGGAGCTGGAGCGCGTGGCCGGCGGCTCGGACGTCGAGCTGGAGCTGGCCCGGATGAAGGCCGAGCTGACGGGCGGCTCGCCGTCCTCCGGCCCGCAGGCCATCGAGCAGGGCAAGGCCCAGGACGCGTCGCAGCAGGACACCCCGCGTATCAACTACAACAAGTGATCTGAGCTTCACCCCACCAACCAGGGAGACGCACGGCATGATCATGAGGGTCATGGGGGAGGGCCAGTTCGAGGTGGGCGAGACCCATCTGAACCGGCTCAACGAGCTGGACGAGGAGCTCCTCGCCGCACTGGAGTCGGGGGACGAGGAACACTTCCGGCGGGCGCTCGGTGAACTGCTGAGTGCCGTCAAGAAGTTCGGTACCCCGCTGGCGGACGACTCGCTGGAGCCGTCCGACCTGATCCTCCCGGACGCCGACGCGACGATCGACCAGGTCCGGCAGCTGCTTCGGGCCGAGGGTGACGGCCTGATCCCCGGCATCCCCGAGTAGCCGCCGTCTCGCGCCGGACGCCAGACGCGATGAAGGGCGGGCCCCCTCCGTGATGGAGGGGGCCCGCCCTTTCGGCGTCCGTACGGCGCCGGGCTACGGCAGGGCGAGCATCCGGTCCAGCGCCGCCTTGGCGTACTTCTCCGTCTCCGGGTCGACGCTGATCACGTTCGGCACCCGGCCCTCGACCAGCGACTCCAGCGCCCAGACCAGGTGCGGCAGGTCGATCCGGTTCATGGTGGAGCAGAAGCAGACCGCCCGGTCCAGGAAGACGATCTCCTTGTCGGGGTGCGCCTTGGCCAGCCGGCGGACGAGGTTCAGCTCGGTGCCGATGGCCCACTTGGAGCCGGGCTCGGCGGCGTCCAGCGCCTTGATGATGTACTCGGTCGAGCCCACCATGTCGGCGGCCGCGACGACCTCGTGCCTGCACTCGGGGTGCACCAGCACGGTGACGCCGGGGATGCGCGCGCGGACGTCGTTCACCGAGTCCAGCGAGAACCGGCCGTGCACCGAGCAGTGGCCGCGCCAGAGGATCATCTTGGCGTTCCGCAGCTCCTCGGCGGTCAGGCCGCCGTTCGGCTTGTGCGGGTTGTAGAGCACGCAGTCGTCCAGCGAGAAGCCCATCTCGCGCACGGCGGTGTTGCGGCCCAGGTGCTGGTCCGGCAGGAAGAGCACCTTCTCGCCCACCCGTCGGCCCCCGTCACCCTCGGTCGAGGCGCTTCGCGCCGCCCCTTCCTCGAAGGCCCACTCCAGCGCCCGCTTGGCGTTGGACGAGGTGCAGATGGTGCCGCCGTGCTTGCCGGTGAAGGCCTTGATGTCGGCGGAGGAGTTCATGTACGAGACCGGCACGGTGACGTCGGCTATGCCGGCGTCGGTCAGCACGTCCCAGCACTCGGCGACCTGCTCGGCGGTGGCCATGTCGGCCATCGAACAGCCGGCGGCGAGGTCCGGGAGGACGACCTGCTGGGCGTCGGTGGTGAGGATGTCCGCCGACTCGGCCATGAAGTGCACGCCGCAGAAGACGATGTACTCGGCCTCCGGGCGGGCGGCGGCGTCGCGGGCGAGCTTGAAGGAGTCGCCGGTGACGTCGGCGAACTCGATCACCTCGTCGCGCTGGTAGTGGTGGCCGAGGATGAAGACGCGGTCGCCGAGTGCGGCCTTGGCCGCCCGCGCGCGCTCGACGAGGTCCGGGTCGGAGGCGGCCGGGAGGTCGCCGGGGCACTCGACGCCACGCTCGCTGTTCGGGTCGGCCTCACGGCCGAGCAGCAGCAGAGCGAGCGGCGTCGGGGTGGGGTCGACGCCGTAGGTCTCGGTGATGGTGGTGGTCACGGGCGGGTGCCCTTCTGTGCGGCCGATCGGTCGGTGCAGCCTTCTCGTCTATCTGACGCTATCTATGATAACCGGTTAGCGTCAGACTGACGATGGCCGTCCTGTCGATGTGACGAGAACCGCTTGCCGGTTCGGAGCCCTCCGGCGGAGCCGGGAGCAAGATACGGCAGGGGTCCGGCGTGGCCGAATCGATATCCGGGCCGGATCGCGTTGGCTTGGCCCATGAAGGCAATCGCGATCCGCCGCTACGGCGGCCCCGAGGTGGTCGAGTACACCGAGCTGCCGGACCCGAAGGTCGGGCCGGACTCGGTCCTGGTACAGGTCAGGGCGGCGGGGGTGAACCCGGTGGACTGGCGGGTCCGCGAGGGGCGCCTGGACGGGCTGCTGGACGCCCACTTCCCGCTGGTGATGGGCTGGGACGTGGCCGGGGTGGTCCGCGCGGTCGGCGGCGGGGTCACCGAGTTCGCCCCCGGGGACGAGGTCTTCGGGTACGTCCGCAAGGACTGGGTCGAGCACGGCACCTACGCCGAGCTGGTCGCCGCGCCCGTCCGCACCCTGGCCCGCAGGCCGGCCGCGCTGGACTGGGCGCAGAGCGGCGGCCTGCCGCTGGCCGGGCTGACCGCGCTCCAGGGGCTCAAGGCGCTGGGGATCCGGGAAGGCGACACCCTGCTGGTGCACGCCGCGGCCGGCGGGGTCGGCCACCTCGCGGTGCAGCTCGGCAGGGCCTTCGGCGCACGGGTGATCGGTACCGCGGGGGAGCGCAACCACGACTACCTGCGGGCGCTGGGGGCCGAGCCGGTCGCACACGGCGAGGGCCTGGCCGGGCGGGTCCGCGCGCTGGCCCCCGGCGGTGTGGACGCCGCCCTCGACCTGGTCGGCGGCGGCGCCGCCGAGCTCTCCGCCGGCCTGGTCGCCGATCCGGCCCGGATCGCCTCGGTCGCCGACTACCGGGTGAAGGCGCTCGGCGGCCGGTACCTCTGGGTCCGCCCGGACGCCGCCGGGCTGGCGGAGCTGGCCGCCCTGGCCGACGCCGGCAGGTTCACCGTCACCGTCGCCTCCACCTTCCCGCTTTCCCAGGCCGCCTCCGCCCAGGCGCTGAGCGCCGAGGGCCGCACCCGGGGCAAGATCGTCCTGCTGGTGGACTGACAACCGTCCACCGGTCGTCATCTGCCAGCGGTGGACTCGGTCCTGTCATCCGCCAGAATGGTGCAGAACCGTTTCGGCGGCCGCCGCCTCCAGCTGCCCCTCGCCGATCCCGTACGACCTGTGGAGCCCCGCACCGATGAGCAGCAGCCGAGCGCACGAGACGGTCGGGGCCGACCTGGACGAGACCGACCGGCTGCTGCTCGCCCGGCTGGCCGGAGACGGCCGCGCCTCCTACGCCGAGATCGGCCTCCAGGTGAACCTCTCCGCCACCGCCGTCCGCCGCCGGATCGACCGGCTGCGGGCGCGCGGGGTCGTCCGCGGCTTCACCGTCGTCCTCGACCCGTCCGTCCTCGGCTGGCAGACCGAGGCCTTCGTCGAGGTCTACTGCCGCGAGCGGACCGCCCCCGAGGAGATCCTGGCCAGCCTGCGGCAGTTCCCCGAGGTGGTCGCCGCCTGGACGGTCACCGGAGACCCGGATGCCCTGGTCCACCTGCGCGCCACCGACATGCACCACCTCCAGGCGGTGATCGAGCGGATCCGCAAGGAGCCCGGCGTCCAGCGCAGCCGCTCCTCCGTCGTCCTCTCCCAGCTCATCGGCTGACCCCCGAAGGGCCCAGTACGGCCCCGGCCGGCCCCGGCGCAGGAATCCTGCGCGGACCGGCCCGAAGACGCCCGAATCCTGCCCGGCCGGCCGCGTTCCGACGCGCGGCGCCGGCCCCCCGCTGCCTAGGCTGATGACGTCCGGCAACGCGGTGACGAGCCCCGCGCCGCCGGTCCTCCCCCGACACCCCACAGCCGAGAGGGACCCCCGTGTCCGCAGCCCCCGACCGCATGCACCGGCCCGACAACGAACTGGTCGACCTGGTTTTCGACTACATGCGGGAGCGGCTGCAGTACGACCCCGTCCCGCTCGACCACCCCGGTGACGGCGAGCACCTGCGCGCCCAGCTGGCCGGCCTGCTCAACCCGGACGGCAACAACCCGGCCGACGTCCTCAAGCTCTACGACCACGAGCTCTCCCGCGCGGTGATCTCCGCCGACAGCCCGCGCTACCTGTCGTTCATCCCGTGCGCCCCCACCAAGGCCGCGCTGCTCTTCGACATGGTCGTCTCCTGCGCCTCCCTCCAGGGCATCTCCTGGCTGGAGGCGGCCGGCGCCATCGCCGCCGAGAACCAGGTGCTGCGCCTGATCGCGGACCGCGCCGGCATGCCCGAGACGGCCGGCGGCACCTTCGTCTCCGGCGGCTCGGCCGGCAACCTCTCCGCGCTGGTGGTCGCCCGCGACACCGCCCGGCGCAGGCTCGGCGTCGGCCCCGAGGCCCGGCTGCGGATAGCCGTCGCCGACCAGGTGCACTCCTCGGTCAAGAACACCTTCAACATCATCGGCGTCGAGGCCTTCAAGGTCCCCACCGTCGACCGCCGCTTCACCGGTGAGGCGCTGCGGGCCGCCCTGGCCGCCGACCCGAACCCGGAGACGGTGATCGCCGTCGTCGGCACCGCCGGCACCACCAACGAGGGCATCGTCGACGACCTGCAGGGCCTCTCCGAGGTCGCCCGCGAGCGCGGCCTGTGGTTCCACGTGGACGGTGCCTACGGCGGCGCGGGCCTCTTCGCCCCCTCGGTGCGCGAGCGCTACAACGGCATCGAGCACGCCGACTCGTTCGTGGTGGACCCGCACAAGTGGCTGTTCGCCCCGTTCGACTGCGCCGCGCTGATCTACCGCAACCCGCAGCTGGCCCGCGCCGTGCACACCCAGGACGCCTCCTACCTGGACGTGCTGCACACCGAGGGCGACGAGTGGAACCCCACCGACTACGCCTACCACCTGACCCGGCGCGCCCGCGGCCTGCCGCTCTGGTTCTCGCTGGCCGTGCACGGCACCCAGGCGTACACCGACGCCATCGAGACCGGCCTCCAGCTGGCCCGGGACACCGCGCAGCTGATCCGCGACACCGAGCACCTGGAGCTGCTGTTCGACCCGCAGCTCTCCGCGGTCTGCTTCAAGCGCACCGGCTGGACCAACGAGGACTACTACCGCTGGTCGCAGCAGCTGCTCGCGGACCAGATCGGCTTCGTCACCCCGACCGGCTGGGACGGCGAGACGGTCGCCCGCTTCGCCTTCCTGCACCCGGGCACCACCATGGACATGGTCCGGGAGATCCTGGACACCATGGTCTGACCAGGCCTTCGCAACCCCCGCCGGGGCGCCCGGCGGGGGTTGCGCCGTCCCCCCCCGCCGCGCCGTCCGGTGCACCGGCTACAGCAGCGCGCCGTTCGGCAGGTACGGCGTCGGTGGCCGCATTCCGCGCAGGCCCAGATAGCCCCGGGTCTGCGGGGCCAGCCCCACCTCCAGACCGACGTCCAGCGCCCACTCCTGCTCGGCGGTCAGGTACTCCACCTGGGCCTCCACCCCGTCCGGCACCCGGGCCAGCGCCTCGCGCAGCAGCCGCACGGCGATCCGCTTCGAGGTGGCGGCCAGCAGCTTCACCTCGCCGCCGTCCCGGTAGCAGTAGCCGCTGCCGGCCAGCGCGTCCGCCACCAGCAGCTCCTCGCAGTGGGCCAGCATCAGCTCGTGGTCCGGCCCGTGCGCGGCGCCGCGCAGCCGCCGGTCCACCGAGTCCAGCAGGTGCCGGTGGGTCGCGTTGCCGGGGTGCACCGGGATGTCCCCGGGATCGAGCAGCCCGGACCGGTCCACCCGCCCGGCCAGCCGCATGGCCGGGTACAGCGTGAACCCGGCCAGCCGGTAGCGCCTGGCCGCGGCCGGGGACGGCGAGGCGCAGAGCATCCCGCGCAGGCACCCCCGCCCGTACGTCGCGGCCCGCTCCAGCAGCAGCCGCCCGACACCCTTGCCCTGGGCCTCGGGCACCACCGCGAAGAGCGCGAGGATCCAGAGGCCCTCGCGGCGCAGCGACAGCACCGACCCGACCGGCCGGCCGCCGCTCTCCGCCAGCCAGCAGCCCTGCGGGTCGGTCCGCACCAGGTGTCTCGTCCGGGCCAGTGAGCGGACCGGCGGCGGGGCGTCGGCAGGGGCGCCGGCGCCGGGGGAGTCGGGGAGCGAGGCGAAGGAGGCGCGGGCGATGTACTGGACGGCCTCCGCGTCGGCGGCGGTGTCCTGGATCTGTCGCAGGATCATGCCTTCCATCCTGGCCGCCGGGACGCCCGGACGGGGCCGGTTCGTCCGGATCGGCAGGCCGGGCGGTGCCCGACCCCCGCCGGTTGTGCGAGCATGGGGAGCGTAGGGGAGCGGGTGGTACACCCGGCCCACGGAAATTCCGCCGCAGAAGACCACCGACGAAATACACCACCGTCCGGGAAATGAATCCGGACGGCCATCGGTTGGCACTGGCGGCAGACCGTCGTCAAGACCGGGAGAAAGCAGATGACCGTCCAGGACGAGACCACCGTCGAGAGTGGCATCCTCCTTACCGATGCCGCCGCGGCCAAGGTCAAGGGCCTGCTGGAGCAGGAGGGCCGCGAAGACCTCGCTCTGCGCGTCGCCGTCCAGCCCGGTGGCTGCTCGGGCCTGCGTTACCAGCTGTTCTTCGACGAGCGTTCGCTCGACGGCGACGTGATCAAGGACTTCGATGGTGTGAAGGTCGTCACCGACCGGATGAGCGCCCCGTACCTCGGCGGCGCCATCGTCGACTTCGTGGACACCATCGAGAAGCAGGGCTTCACGATCGACAACCCGAACGCCACCGGCTCCTGCGCCTGTGGCGACTCGTTCAGCTAGTCGGCAGACGGCGAAGGCGGCCCCGGATCCTCCCGGGGCCGCCTTCGCCGTTTCTGCGGACCGTCCGTGCCGCCTGCCCGCCGCCTACTTCCCGGAGACGTCCGGGGTCGCCGGGTCCGGACCGACGTGCGGGTCGGCCTCCAGCGGCACCGGCTGCCCGGTGGCGAGGTCCGTCACCGCCCGGCCCGCCAGCGGCTGCTTCAGCTCGGCCGACACCGTCTGCCGCTTGGCCAGCTCGGCGCAGACCTGCCCGGCCGGAACCGGCGCCGCCAGCGTGACCTTGACGTCCACCCGGCCCGGCTTGGACTCGTCCGCCTTCAGCGCGTACCGCTCGCAGACGCCGCCGTAGAACCAGACCGTCAGCTTGCTGCCATCCACCCGGTAGGTGACCGCGGGGCGGACCGCCGCCCCGCCCCCCTGCCCGTTCGGCGCCGGCTCGCCGACAGCGATGCCGTTGCCCGGGGGATCGGCCGGGGGCGCCGGCGGCTGCGCCGTGGACGAGGGCCGGGGGTCGGGGGTGCTCGCCGACGGATCGGCCGGCGGGGGCGTCACCGGCGTGGTGGCCCCGGCCGAAGGCGCCGCCGCGGAGGACGCGCCACCGGGGGACGCGGTAGCCGACGGCGTCGCACTCGCGGACACCGGCTGCGCCGAGCCGGGGGCCGCGTCCGAGGCCGACTTGCCGCCCCCGTCGCACCCGGCGACCGTGACGGCCGCCGCCAGCACCAGACCCGCCAGCGCCACCGTCCGCCGCCCGCGCGACCGGCGGGCAGGCACACCACCGGTGCGCCGGGGCATCGGCTCCAGATCCAACAGATCCATCTGTCCATCCTCCCGAGGGCTCAGCGGCACCGCCTTCCCGGCCGTACCGCGCGGATGTGACGTGCCCCGGACCAATCCGGTTCCCGTCCCTCCGCGCGGCCCCTCCGCCGGGCCGGCCGCGGGGCCGCCCCCGGGACGGCTCACATGCCGTATTCGGCCATTCCCGCGACCAGCCGCTGCGCCCCGGAGGAGACCCGGAAGCCGGCCCGGGCGGGGGTGGCCGGCTCGGGGCCGGTCGCCAGCAGCGGCCAGAACCGCCGCAGCTGCCGGGAGGAGTCCACCAGCGCGTCCAGGGTCTCGGCGTCCGCGTCACCCCGCAGGGCCGGCGGAACACGCAGTGGGTGGTAACTGGGCATCATCGGTGATCGCTCCGATCCACGGTGCCGCGGCCGCACTGCCACGGCTCGGTCGGGGCCGGACCCGGCCCCTGGCAGCGACCCTAGGCCGACCACCCGGCCCCCACCAGAGCTACCCGGGGGTAGTACACGTTCGACGGTGGCCGGTGCCAATTCCCGCGGTCTTGCCGCCGCCCGCCCCCCGCCGGGTACCGTGGGTGGGTTCGCCCCCTGCTTTCCGTGGCCATGCCGCCGTCCTGAGGAGACCTCCCGTGCGTATCGCCGTCGCCGGCTCGATCGCCACCGACCACCTGATGACGTTCCCCGGCCGGTTCGCCGACCAGCTCGTCGCCGAGCAGCTGCACACCGTGTCGCTGTCCTTCCTGGTCGACACCCTCGACATCCGTCGGGGCGGTGTCGCACCGAACATCGCCTTCGGCATGGGTGTGCTCGGCCTGCGTCCGATCCTGGTCGGCGCCGCCGGCGCGGACTTCGCCGAGTACCGCAGCTGGCTGGAGCGCAACAACGTGGACTGCCAGTCCGTCCACATCTCCGAGACCCGGCACACCGCGCGTTTCATGTGCACCACGGACGAGGACCACAACCAGATCGCCTCGTTCTACACCGGCGCGATGGCCGAGGCCCGCAACATCGAGCTGAAGCCGATCGCCGACCGCGTCGGCGGCCTGGACCTCGTGCTGATCGGTGCCGACGACCCACAGGGCATGGTCCGCCACACCCAGGAGTGCCGTACCCGCGGCTACGCCTTCGCGGCCGACCCGTCCCAGCAGCTGGCCCGCCTGGACGGCGAGGACATCCGGGAGATCGTCGACGGCGCCGCGTACCTCTTCACCAACGAGTACGAGGCCGCGCTGATCGAGACCAAGACGGGCTGGGACGCGGAAGAGATCCTCACCCGGGTCGGCACCCGGGTCACCACCCTCGGCAACAAGGGCGTGCGGATCGACCGCAAGGGCGAGCCCCCGGTGGTCGTCGGCTGCGCACCCGAGGAGACCAAGGCCGACCCGACCGGCGTCGGCGACGCCTTCCGCGCCGGCTTCCTGGCCGGTCTCTCCTGGGAGCTGGACCTGGAGCGCTCGGCCCAGCTCGGCTGCATGCTCGCCACCCTGGTGATCGAGACCGTCGGTACCCAGGAGTACGAGCTGCGCCCGAGCGCCTTCCTGCAGCGCTTCGAGGACGCCTACGGCGCCGAGGCCGCCGCCGAGATCCGCGCGCACCTGGTCAAGTAGCCTGCCGGCTCAGGTCGTTCGCCTCACCAGGTAGGCCGAGCCCCGGTCGCCGCCGTAGTCGGCGGCCGGGGCCTCGCCCAGGTACTCCTGCTCCCGCATCCCGCACCAGGCCGGGATGTCCAGCCGGGCCGCCTCGTCGTCCGCCAGCACGGCGACCGTCCCGCCCGGCGCCACCTCGCCGATCCGCCTGGCCAACTCGATGACGGGCAGCGGGCACCGCTTGCCGAGCGCGTCGATCACTGTGACTCGCCCGCTCGCCTCCGGGCGCTCGGACCCGGCGCCGACGCTCTTCTCTCCGGCGCGCCCTCCTTCGTCGGTCGCTTGTCGTTCCTCACTTTCGGCACCGGCGCGCCCTTCGGCTCGGGGCGTTGGCGGGGCCGTGACTCGCCCGCTCGCCTCCGGGCGCTCGGACCCGGCGCCGGCGCTCGCGGCCGCCGCCGGGGCCGGCAGGTCCAGCCCGAGCGGGGCGCGGACCCCGGCCACCACGTCCGGCAGTACGGCGAGGAACCGCTCGACGTCCTCCTCGGCCGTTCCGAACGGCAGCGAGACCCGGACGTTCCCCTCGGTGAGCACGCCCATCGCCGCCAGCACATGGCTCGGCGTCAGGGTCGACGAGGTGCAGGACGAGCCGGAGGAGACCGCGAAGCCGGCCCTGTCCAGCTCGGTCAGCAGCACCTCGCCGTCCACGTACAGGCAGGAGAAGGTGACGAGGTGCGGCAGCCGCCGTACCGGGTCGCCGACCACCTCCACCTCGGGTACCAGCTGCGGCACCCGGGTCCGGATCCGCTCGACCAGGGCATGCAACCGGGCGTTCTCCCGCTCGGCCTCGGCCCGCACCGCCCGCAGCGAGGCGGCCGCGGCCACGATCGCCGGCACGTTGACGTACCCCGGCACCCGGCCGTTCTCGCGCTCGTCGGCCGGCAGCGGCGAGGCGTACCGGACTCCCTTGCGCACTGCCAGCACCCCGACACCGGCCGGTCCGCCCCACTTGTGCGCACTGGCCGTCAGCAGCGACCAGCCCGCCGGGACGTCCACCCGCCCGGCGCTCTGCGCGGCGTCCACCAGCAGCGGCACCTCGCCGCAGAGCCCGGCCACCTCGGCCACCGGCTGCACCGTGCCCACCTCGTGGTTGGCCGACTGCAGGACGGCGAGCGCGGTGTCGGGACGCAGCGCCGCCGCGAACTCCCCGGGGTCCACCCGTCCGTGCCGGTCCACCGGGACGACCGCGACACTGCCGCCCGCCGTCCCTCCCCAAGCCTCCGGCCGGGGGGACCCCCATCGCTCCGCGGTGTGCAGCACGCTGGAGTGCTCGACGGCGGAGTGCACCAGGTGCCCGCCCCGCCGCCGGTTCCCGGCCAGCGCGCCGAGCATGCCCAGCTGCACCGCCTGTGTCCCGCTCGCGGTGAACGCGATCTCGTCCGGCCGGGCGCCGAGCACCCCGGCCACCGTCTCGCGGGCGGCGTCCAGCAGCATCCGGGCCTGCCGGCCGGAGCGGTAGAGCCGGGCGGGGTCGGCCCAACCCTCGTCCAGCGCGGCGGTCAGCGCCTGCCGCGCGACGGGGTGGAGCGGTGCGGTGGAGGCCACATCGAAGTACACGGTCACATTTAACGACACACCCGGGTGTATTCCAGCCTCCTTCCACGACTCACCGGCCGTCAGTCGATCAACCCGAATGTCCGATTCGTCCGCGTCCGACGGACCGTCACCCACGTTGTCCGAGGTCATCCCCCGATCGGGCGTACGGGCCTCGAATGCCTACGATGACCTGCGACGCAGCCCTTGCGGGGCCTGATCGGGCGACCGGGCGGCGCGTTACCGGGACCTGCCCGTCAGCAGCGCATAAGGCTGGAGTAGGGTTTGGCCCGCATAAGCATTCAAACCGTGCCCGTGGACGGGTCGCCGGGGAGGCTCACAATCCTCCGCGGGGCGACGCGAAGGCGGGCGAGACTTCGGGAAGGCGCTACGTGAGTCCCAACGGCTCCGACCGCTCGCCGCGGCGCACGATGCGGCGGAAGCTGCCTCAGGCGCTGGCACTGGGCCTCGTCATCGCGACCGCTACCGGCTGCTCGGCCAACGACCTCCCCAGGCTTGGCCTCCCGAGCCCCGTCACCGAGGAAGGACCCCTGGTCCTCCACATGTGGCAGGGCTCCTGGATTGCGGCTCTGGCAGTGGGCGCACTGATGTGGGGTCTGATCCTCTGGAGCGTGATCTTCCACCGGCGCAGCCGCACCGGTGTGCAGATCCCCCCGCAGACCCGGTACAACGTGCCCATCGAGGCGCTCTACACCGCGGTCCCCATCATTATCGTCTCGGTTCTCTTCTACTTCGTCGCCCGCGACGAGTCGAAGCTGATCTCCGTCTCCGAGAAGCCGCAGCACACGGTCAACGTGGTCGGCTTCCAGTGGAGCTGGGCGTTCAACTACGAGAACACCGAGAATCCGGACCCGGCCAACAAGGACGCCGCGTACGACGTGGGCACTCCTGCGGAGATGCCGACGCTGTGGCTCCCGGTCAACGAGTCCGTCGAGTTCCGGCTGACCTCGCGTGACGTCATCCACGACTTCTGGCCCATCAACTTCCTGATGAAGATGGACGTCGTGCCGGGTGTGGTGAACAAGTTCGAGGTCACCCCGAACGTCAAGGGCGAGTACGACGGCAAGTGTGCCGAGCTCTGCGGCGTGGACCACTCGCGCATGCTGTTCAAGGTCAAGGTCGTCGACCGCGCGGACTACGACAAGCACCTGGCGGACCTGCGGGCCAAGGGCCAGACCGGCGCGTTGCCCTCCGGCATCACGACCATGGGAAGTGAAGAGAAGTGACCATCCTCAACGAGCCCGCCGCGGCCGGCGGGGGCGCCGGGGCCGTCACGGTCGGGGCGCAGCGGACCCGCAAGCCGGGTTCGACCATCATCAAGTGGCTGACCACCACTGACCACAAGACGATCGGCACGCTCTACCTGGGCACGTCGTTCGCCTTCTTCCTGATCGGTGGCATCCTCGCCCTGGTCATGCGCGCCGAGCTGGCTCGTCCCGGGACCCAGATCCTGTCGAACGAGCAGTTCAACCAGGCGTTCACCATGCACGGCACGATCATGCTGCTGATGTTCGCGACGCCGCTCTTCGCCGGCTTCGCGAACTGGATCATGCCGCTGCAGATCGGCGCCCCGGACGTGGCCTTCCCGCGTCTGAACATGTTCGCGTACTGGCTGTACCTCTTCGGTTCGACCATCGCGGTGGCCGGCTTCGTCACCCCGAACGGTGCGGCCGACTTCGGCTGGTTCGCCTACTCCCCGCTGTCGGACGCGGTCCGTTCGCCGGGTGTCGGCGCCGACATGTGGATCATGGGTCTGGCTTTCTCCGGCTTCGGCACGATCCTCGGTGCGGTCAACTTCATCACCACGATCATCTGCATGCGCGCGCCCGGCATGACGATGTTCCGGATGTCGATCTTCGTCTGGAACGTCCTGCTGACCGCCGTGCTGGTCCTGCTGGCCTTCCCGGTGCTGGCCGCCGCGCTGTTCGCCCTGGAGGCGGACCGTAAATTCGGGGCGCACGTCTTCGACCCGGCGAACGGAGGGGCGCTGCTCTGGCAGCACCTGTTCTGGTTCTTCGGCCACCCCGAGGTGTACATCATCGCGCTGCCGTTCTTCGGCATCGTGTCGGAGATCATCCCGGTCTTCAGCCGCAAGCCGATGTTCGGCTACTCCGGCCTGATCGCGGCCACCATCGCGATCGCCGGTCTGTCCGTGACGGTGTGGGCCCACCACATGTACGTCACCGGCCAGGTGCTGCTGCCGTTCTTCTCCTTCATGACCTTCCTGATCGCGGTCCCGACCGGTGTGAAGTTCTTCAACTGGGTCGGCACCATGTGGAAGGGCTCGCTGAGCTTCGAGACCCCGATGCTCTGGACGGTCGGCTTCCTGGTCACCTTCCTCTTCGGTGGTCTGACCGGTGTCCTGCTGGCCTCCCCGCCGATCGACTTCCACGTCTCGGACTCGTACTTCGTCGTCGCCCACTTCCACTACGTGGTCTTCGGCACCGTCGTCTTCGCGATGTTCGCCGGCTTCCACTTCTGGTGGCCGAAGATGACCGGCAAGATGCTGGACGAGCGCCTCGGCCGGATCACCTTCTGGACGCTGTTCATCGGCTTCCACGCCACCTTCCTGGTGCAGCACTGGCTCGGCGCCGAGGGCATGCCCCGTCGCTACGCCGACTACCTGGCCTCGGACGGTTTCACCACCCTGAACACCGTCTCGACCATCGGCTCGTTCCTGCTCGGTCTGTCGATCCTGCCGTTCCTCTACAACGTCTGGAAGACCGCCAAGTACGGCGAGAAGGTCGAGGTCGACGACCCGTGGGGCTACGGCCGCTCGCTGGAGTGGGCGACCTCCTGCCCGCCGCCGCGGCACAACTTCCTCACGCTGCCGCGGATCCGCTCCGAATCCCCGGCCTTCGACCTCCACTACCCGGAGATCGCCGCGCTGGACTACCTGGAGAACCACGGTGAGCCGGCCAAGCACCTCGCCGGTGTGACCCCGGCCAAGTACGACGCTCCGCAGCTGGGCAAGGGCAAGAAGGAGGGCGACGCCTGATGAAGGAACAGGGCAAGATCTTCCTCGGCTTCGCGGTCTTCATCCTCGCGATGGCGATCACGTACGGCCTGTGGACCAACAACTCCGACCTCGGTATCGAGGCCGCGGGCACGACGGCGCTGTTCCTCGCCTTCGCGCTCTGCGCCTTCATCGGGTACTACCTCGCCTTCACCGCCCGCCGGGTGGACAGCGGCGCCGGTGACAACCCCGAGGCCGAGGTCGCGGACGACGCCGGCGAGCTGGGCTTCTTCGCCCCGCACAGCTGGCAGCCGCTCTCGCTCGCGATCGGCGGTGCGCTCGCCTTCATGGGAGTGATCTTCGGCTGGTGGCTGCTGTACTGGTCGATCCCGATCATCATGATCGGCCTCTTCGGCTGGGTCTTCGAGTTCTACCGGGGCGAGAACCAGAACCAGTAGGTCCTCCCCCTCTCGCACAGGGCCGGGCATCCCGCACGGGATGCCCGGCCCTTTTGCGTCCCCGGAGTGAGGCGCTCACTCCGGTGGGTCAACGGCGGGTCCCCCGGATGTCGCTCTTCCGTGGACCGTTCCTACGATCTGATCAATCGTGCGACCCCTCGGAGGCGGTCATGGCCGACAGGCGCGGAATCGCAGGTATAGGCAGCATCTCGCTGGCTCTCGCAGTACTGGCCCCGCTGGCGGCCTGCACGTCCGGTGGGGACGGCGACGTCACCGGCGCCGTCCACAAGGTCGACGCGGCCCCGCTCGTACACGTCTCGGCCGAGGGCACGGTGGACCCGTCCAAGCCCGTCACGGTGACCGCCGTCCCCGGCAGCCGGCTCACCGACGTCACCGTGGTCGGCCCGGACGGCCGGGTGGTGGCCGGGAAGCTCTCGGAGGACCAGCGCAGCTGGCAGACCACCGGGCGGCTCAAGGCGGCCACCGCCTACACCGTCAGGATCGCCGCCGCCGACGGCAACGGCGGCCGCGGCGAGACCACCGCGGGCTTCTCCACCCTCGCCGGGCAGCGCCTGCTGACGGCCAAACTCGGCCCGGACTCCTCCGGCAGCGGCCTCTACGGCGTCGGCCAGCCGCTCACCGTGCAGCTCTCCGAGGCGGTGAAGGACCCGCAGGCCCGCCAGGAGGTCGAGCGCGCCCTGACGGTCACCTCGCAGCCCGCCGTCACCGGCGGCTGGTACTGGGTGGACGACAAGAACCTGCACTTCCGGCCGGAGGAGTACTGGCCGACCGGGACGACCGTCAGCCTGGTCTTCGACGACACCGGCAGCCGGATCTCGGACGGCCTCTACGGCGGCGACCGCGCCGCTCTGGCCCTGCGGATCGGCGAGCGGGTGGAGTCGGTGGTGGACGCCGCCGCCCACGAGCTCACCCTGAAGCGCGGCGGCGAGGTCGTCCGGACGATCCCGGTGACCACCGGCAAGCCCGGCTTCGACACCCGCAACGGCGTCAAGGTGGTGCTCGGCCAGGAGCGCCAGGTGCGGATGAGCGGCGAGACGATCGGCATAGCCGCGGGCAGCTCGGAGTCCTACGACCTCAATGTCGAGTGGGCCACCCGGGTGACCTGGAGCGGCGAGTACGTGCACGCCGCACCCTGGTCGGTCGCCTCGCAGGGAGTGGCGAACGTCAGCCACGGCTGTACCGGCATGAGCACCGAGAACGCCAAGTGGTTCTACGACAACACCCGGGTCGGCGACCTGGTGACGGTGGTCAACAGCCACGGCGCCGCCATGGAGCCGTTCGGCAACGGCTTCGGTGACTGGAACGTCGCCTGGGCCGACTGGGTCAAGCACAGCGCCCTCGGACAGTCCGTCAGCACCACCCCGCCGTCCTCCCGGGCCCCCGCCACCGGGATCATCCGCCCGGAGGTCTGACGGGCCCGCCACGGGGGCTTTCAGCCCTCCCGGCCCGGCACCTCGTACGCCAGCCGCAGCGCGGTCTCCACGGCCGCCAGGGCGTCCGCTCGCGGCACCCCGAGGCGCCGGGCCCGCTCGGCGTACTCGGTGGCGGCCGCGGCGGCCAGCCGGTGGCCGGTGTCGCCGGTCGCGGCGATCAGGGTGCCGCGCCGGCCGTGGGTCTCCACCACCCCGTCGGTCTCCAGCTCCCGGTAGGCCTTGGCGACCGTCCCCGCGGCCAGCCCGAGCTGCTCGGCCAGGGCCCGGACGGTGGGCAGCCGCAGCCCGGTCGGCAGCTCGCCGCTGCGGGCCCGCTCGGCGATCTGGGCGCGGACCTGCTCGTACGGGGGAGTGGCGGAGGCGGGGTCGACGGACAGCTCCACGAGGGCTCCTGAGGGTGGGGCGAGGGCGGGAGGGACGACGGAAAGCCCGAGGGCCGCCGACCAGAGCGAAGTCTGGTCAGCGGCCCTCGGGGGTGACGCGGGGTGCGTACGGGATCAGTGGTGGCCGTGGCCGCTGGTGATCTCGTGGTGCTCCTCGGCGGTGGGCTTGGGAATCTGGCTGCCCTCGCCGAAGTAGCCGCGGGAGATCTTCGCCCGGGTGCGGGTGAGGATGCCGGCCTTGAGGGCCACGCCGTTCTCGTCCGTCTGGGCCGGGAGCTCGAACGGCTGCTGCTGCTCGTGCGCGGTGAGCTTGTGCAGGTCGCCCTGCGGCAGCTGCGCGTGCACCTCGACGAACTCGCCGTGCGGCAGGCGCTTGATGACGCCCGTCTCGCGGCCGTGCAGCACCTTCTCCTTGTCCCGGCGCTGGAGGCCGAGGCACCAGCGCTTGGTGATGATGAAGGTGAGCACCGGCACCACGAAGAAGCCGACCCGGACGAAGTACGTGACGTCGTTGAGCGACAGGTGCAGGTGGGTGGCGAAGAGGTCGTTGCCACCGGCGACCAGGAGCACCAGGTACAGGCTGATCCAGGCGGCACCGAGCGCGGTGCGGACCGGGGCGTTGCGCGGGCGGTCCAGGATGTGGTGCTCGCGCTTGTCGCCGGTGACCCAGCCCTCGATGAACGGGTAGGCCGCGATGGAGACCAGGACCAGCGGGAAGACCACCATCAGCGGGATGAAGACACCCAGGTTCAGGGTGTGGCCCCAGAGGCCGATCTCCCAGCCCGGCATGATGCGGATCAGGCCCTCGGAGAAGCCCATGTACCAGTCCGGCTGGGCGTCGGTGGACACCTGGTCGGGGCGGTACGGGCCGTACGCCCAGATCGGGTTGATCGAGGCGACCGCGGAGATGACCGCGATCAGACCGAAGACCAGGAAGAAGAAGCCACCGGCCTTGGCCATGTAGACCGGCATCAGCGGCATGCCGACGACGTTCTTCTCGGTCTTGCCCGGGCCCGCCCACTGGGTGTGCTTGTGGTAGAAGACCAGGATCAGGTGCGCGACCAGCAGGCCGAGCATGATGCCCGGGATCAGCAGGACGTGGATGGTGAAGAACCGCGGCACGATGTCGTGGCCGGGGAACTCGCCCCCGAACAGGAACATCTGGATGTAGGTGCCGATCAGCGGGGTCGCCAGGACGGCGCCCTCCATGAACCGGATGCCGGTGCCGGAGAGCAGGTCGTCGGGCAGCGAGTAGCCGAAGAAGCCGTCGAACATGCCCAGGACCAGCAGCAGGAAGCCGAAGACCCAGTTGATCTCACGCGGCTTGCGGAACGCGCCGGTGAAGAAGACTCGCAGCATGTGCACGAGCATCGCGGCCACGAAGACCAGTGCGGCCCAGTGGTGGATCTGACGGACCAGCAGGCCGCCGCGGACCTCGAAGCTGATGTCCATCGTCGACGCGTACGCCTCGGACATCGGGATGCCCTTGAGCGGGACGTACGACCCGTCGTAGATGACCTCGCCCATCGAGGGCTTGAAGAAGAGCGTCAGGTAGACGCCCGTCAGGATGATGATGATGAAGGTGTAGAGGCAGATCTCGCCCAGCATGAAGGACCAGTGGTCCGGGAAGATCTTCCGCAGGTTGGCCTTGGCGAGGGAGTAGATCCCCAGCCGGCCGTCCGTCCAGTCAGCGGCCTGCTCCCACTTGTTGGCGGGCTTGGCGCGCGTGCTGGCCGGCTTGGAGGCACCGGAGGTGGTGCTGCTCGCGCTACTCATCGAGCACGCTCCCAGTAGCTCGGGCCGACGGGCTCGTCGAAGTCGCCGGTGGCGACCAGGAAGCCCTTCTCGTCAGTGGTGATCTTCAGCTGCGGCAGCGGGTGGCCGGCCGGGCCGAAGATGACGCGCGCGCCGTCCGCCAGGTCGAAGGTCGACTGGTGGCAGGGGCAGAGCGCGTGGTGGGTCTGCTGCTCGTAGAGGCTGATCGGGCAGCCGACGTGGGTGCAGATCTTCGAGTAGGCGAGGATGCCCTCGAAGCCCAGCTCCCGGGACGCGTTGTCCTTGATGTCCTCCGGCGCGATGCGCACCAGCATCAGGGCGTCCTTGGCGATGCGCTGCTGGAAGTCCTCGTCGTGGGTGTGCAGACCCTGCGGCATCGCGAAGGTCAGCGACCCCTGGATGACGTCCTCGGCCTTCATCGGCAGGTTGGTGTTCATGTTGATGAGCGCCAGGGGCTTGGCCGGGGTGGCCTCGTCCCAGCCGGTGTGCTCCAGCTTGTCCTCGGGCAGCGGGCCGAGGTCGCGCAGCAGCACCACACCGGAGAGCGGCACCAGGGCCATCGAGCCGATGAGGGTGTTGCGGATCATCTTGCGGCGGCCGAAGCCGGACTCGGCGGCGCCGGTCCTGAACTGCTCGATGACGTCGTTGCGGACCTCGTCGTCGGCCTCGATCGGGTGACGCTCGGCCGGGATCTCGTGGTCCGACATCAGCGTGCGGGCCCAGTGGACCGCGCCCGCGCCGATCATGAACAGCGCCACACCCAGGGTCAGGCCCAGCGCGAAGTTCAGCGCGCTGATGTGGCCCAGCGGGAAGACGTAGACGATCTTGTCCGGGTCGATGGCCACGTAGGAGGCGATGAAGCCCACCGTGGCGAGCATCGAGATCACGAACATCAGCGAGACCTGGCGCTCCGCGCGCTTGGCGGCCCGCTCGTCGATGTCGGTGCGACGCGGTTCGTGGGCCGGCAGGCCCGGGTCGGCGAACGGATCGCCGTGGGCGGCCACCTCGTGGTGCCCGGCGGAGCCGTGCGACTCCGGGAGCTTCTCTTCTGGCATGTCCTGGCTCATGACTTCTTGGCCTTGGTGGTGTGGGCGGCGACCCAGATCGCGACCGCGATGAGTGCGCCGAGACCGAAGATCCAGCCGAACAGACCCTCGGTCACCGGACCGAGGCTGCCGAGCGTGAGACCACCGGGGTTCGGCTCATCGTTGGTGGTGTGGCGGACGAAGGCCACGATCTGCTTCTTCTGCTCCTCGGGCATGGTGGTGTCCGGGAACGACGGCATGTTCTGCGGGCCGGTCTGCATGGCCTCGTAGATGTGCTTGGCGTCCACACCCTCCAGCGACGGGGCGTACTTGCCCTGGGTCAGGGCACCGCCCTGGCCGGCGAAGTTGTGGCACTGGGCGCAGTTGGTGCGGAACAGCTCGCCGCCCTTGGAGATGTCCTCGGGGTTGGTCGAGGTGTACTGCTCCTCCCTCGGAGTCACCGGGCCGGGGCCGAGCGAGGCCACGAACGCGGCGAGCTGGTCGATCTCCGCCTGCGAGTAGATGTTCTTCTTGCTCGGCACCTGGGCGCCGGGCTGCTGGGCCGGCATGCGGCCGGTGCCGACCTGGAAGTCGACCGCGGCGGAGCCGACGCCGACCAGGCTGGGACCATCGCTGCTGCCCTGGCCGTTCAGGCCGTGGCAGGAGGAGCAGCCCACGGCGAAGAGCTTCTTGCCCTCATCGATCGCGAGCGACTGCGCGGCGACGTCGGCCTGCGCCTTGTCGGCGGGCGCGAACGCGGCGTACAGCCCCCCGGTTGCCGCCAGGGCGAGAAGTAGGACGACCAGCGCCGCCAATGGGTGGCGCCGTCGTGCGGAGAGCTTTTTCACGGAATAACCCCGGTGTCAGGATCTGGTCGACTGGTGGGTGCACCCGGCGGCCGGTCTGGCCGGCACGAGGCTGCCTGTCTAGGGCTGCGCGCGCGGTCGGTCGGTGGGAGCGTCGGCACCGGCAAAGAGGCCCGTCGCCGGTGAGGGCGGGGGCCCGAGGCCGGTGGCCAGCGACCTGATCAGCTGGTTACTTGATCAGGTAGATGGTCGCGAACAGGCCGATCCACACGACGTCGACGAAGTGCCAGTAGTACGACACCACGATCGCGGCGGTGGCCTGCTCGTGCGTGAAGCGCTTGGCTGCGTACGTCCGTCCCAGGACCAGCAGGAAGGCGATCAGACCACCCGTCACGTGCATACCGTGGAAACCGGTGGTGAGGTAGAACACCGTGCCGTACGGGTCGGAGGACAGCGAGAGGCCGTCCTTCTTGACCAGCTCGGTGTACTCGAAGATCTGGCCGCCGATGAAGATCGCGCCCATCACGAAGGTGATGACGAACCACGACCGGAGCTTCTTCACGTCCCCGCGCTCGGCAGCGAACACGCCGAGCTGGCAGGTGAGCGAGGAGAGCACCAGGATCGTGGTGTTGACCGAGGAGAAGGGCACGTTGAGGGCGTGCGCCTTCTCGCTCCAGAACTCGGCTCCCTTGACGGAGCGGAGCGTGAAGTACATCGCGAAGAGGGCCGCGAAGAACATCAACTCGGAACTGAGCCAGACGATCGTTCCGACGCTGACCATGTTCGGCCGGTTGACCGATCCGTGCGCGTGCCCGGTTTCTACTGCTGTTGCTGTCGCCACGACGGACATTATGTCGGTCCCTTATTCCGTCTTCACGCCGGGGGGTGTCCCTCGGAGTGTCCGGTGCGTGCGGTATGCCCCAGTGGGACCCGACGGAGCGTCCGGACGGCGGCTGAGCAGCGGCGTGTCCCTTTTCTGATGGTTCTTCGAAGGCCTCTTCGACCCTCTTGCCCTGCGTGTCGCTGCACGCCCGTGCGGCCCGCGGGGAGTAAGGAGAGGGCGGTTCTGTCGGCCGTACGGGTGGACCGCACCGCTGAGGGTGACGCGCCGTCCTCCGGGCGGGTGAGTCGTGGGCGCGGCGGCTTGAGATGGATCTCGCGGGAGGGGCTCGGCGGCCGGTGATCGGGAGTAGCATCCGGATTGAGGCGAACGTGGTCCGGATCACACTTCGAGGGAGCAGGGCCCATGGCGTACACGACCGACGAGACGCTGACCGTTCTCGTCTACAGCCACGACCGCAACACCCGCGAGCAGGTGCTGACGGCGCTCGGCCGCCGGCCGTCCGCGGACCTGCCGGAGCTGTCCTACCTGGAGTGCGCGACGACCCCCGCGGTGCTGAAGGCACTGGAGAAGGGGGGCGTGGACCTCTGCGTGTTGGACGGCGAGGCGGTGCCGGCCGGAGGGCTGGGGCTCGGGCGGCAGCTGAAGGACGAGATCTACGGCTGCCCGCCCGTACTGGTGCTGATCGGCCGGCCGCAGGACTCCTGGCTGGCCGCCTGGAGCCGGGCCGACGCGGCGATCTCCCAGCCGGTGGACCCGGTGGCGCTGGCCGAGGCCGCCGCCACCCTTCTCCGGGCCCGGCTGGCGAAGCGGACACCGGCCACCCGGTAGAAGGCGGACACCGGTGGCCCGGTAAGAGGGAGCGCATCTCACCAGGAGAGAAGAAGGGTCGCGGCGGGACGGTGGCGTCCCGCCGCTCGATAGGCTGACTCCAACCCTACGGAGATCCCTTTCCGGGAACCGACGAGAGCTGGAGTCAGCCATGGTGAACGTGAACCCTGCGAACGGCGGCAAGGACCCCGTGCAGGTGGTCCGCACCTGGCCGGACATCCTGTCGGTGCTGCTGCGGGGCGAGGACCTCGGCCAGGCGGACACCACGTGGGCGATGGACCGGATCATGAGCGGCGAGGCCTCCCCGGCCCAGGTGGCCGGCTTCATGGTGGCGCTGCGGGCCAAGGGCGAGACGGTCGGGGAGATCGCCGGCCTGGTGGACGCGATGTACGCGCACGCCGAACCGCTCTCCATCCCCGGCCCGGCGGTGGACGTCGTCGGCACCGGCGGCGACCGCGCCAAGACCGTCAACATCTCGACCATGTCGGCGATCGTCGCGGCGGCGGCCGGCGCCAAGGTGGTCAAGCACGGCAACCGGGCCGCCTCCTCGGCGAGCGGCTCCTCGGACGTGCTGGAGAAGCTGGGCATCGCCCTCGACCTCTCCGCCCGGAGGGTCGCCGAGGTGGCCGAGGAGATCGGGCTCACCTTCTGCTCCGCCGCCATGTTCCACCCGTCGATGCGGCACGCCGCCACGGCCCGGCGCGACCTCGGGGTGCCGACGGCGTTCAACATCCTGGGCCCGCTGACCAACCCGGCCAAGGTGACGGCCCACGCGATCGGCTGCTTCGACACGCGGCTGGCCGGGCTGATCGCCGGGGTGCTGGCCCGGCGCGGCTCCAGTGCGCTGGTCTTCCGCGGCGACGACGGTCTGGACGAGCTGACCATCACCACCACCTCGCGGGTCTGGATCGTGCGGGGCGGCGAGGTCCGCGAGACCACCTTCGACCCGCGCGAGGTCGGTATCGAGCCGGTCGGCATCGAGGCGCTGCGCGGCGCGGACCCGGCGTACAACGCGGACGTCGCCCGTCGGCTGCTGGCCGGGGAGCGCGGGCCGGTGCGGGACGCCGTCCTGCTGAACACGGCGGCGGCGCTGGTGGCGCTGGACCTCACCGACGCGCCGCTCACCGGGCAGCTGGCGGCGGGCATGGAGCGGGCCGCGGCCGCCATCGACTCGGGCGCCGCACTGGACCTGCTGAAGCGCTGGTCGGAGGCCACCAGCAAGGCGTGAGGCGGTAGTTGGGGCTCGCGCGGGGGAGTGACCCCGGGCGGGCCCCGCCGCATGAGCGCGCCGGGCCCGGGCGGCCCGCAGGCGGGAGCGCGAGCCCCGTCCGGATGGTGGACCTGTGTTTGACCACCCGGCGGACGCGACCTAGAGTCTTCGGCAGGTCATGAGTGACAGCGCCAAGCCCCAGCTTGCTGTCCGGCAACCCTCCGTCCGTGGCGGGGTGCCCTGGGTGAGGACCGGGTCCCGCGGCAATCCGTCCGCGTGACAAGCGCGGACGCCGGCGACACGCACTCCCCGGGGTCCTTCACCCAGGAGGAGTGCATCCCCATGTCCGTCGCCACCGAACTCTGCGCCCCGCTCCCCGTCCTCGGCCACGACGTCCTGGTCCCGCTGGCCAGCGGCGAGAAGGTCACCTACGCGGCGCTCGACTACGCGGCCAGCTCCCCGGCGCTCCAGCGGGTCTGGGACGACGTCGCCGCCTACGCCCCCTACTACGGCAGCGTGCACCGCGGCGCCGGCTACCTGTCGCAGCTCTCCACCGACCTGTTCGAGCAGAGCCGCCGTACCGTCGCCGAGTTCCTCGGCCTGCGCGAGGGCGACCAGGTGGTCTTCACCCGGGCCACCACCGACTCGCTGAACCTGCTGGCCGGTGCCGTCCCGGCCGGCACCCGGGTCTTCGCGTTCGAGACCGAGCACCACGCCTCGCTGCTGCCCTGGGCGCACGCCGGACTGGACGTCACCTACCTGCGCGCTCCGCGCTCGAGGGCCGAGGCGGTCGCCGCCCTGGACGCCGCACTGGCCGCGGCCCCCGAGGGCCCCAAGCTGCTCTGCGTCACCGGCGCCTCCAACGTCACCGGCGAGCTCTGGCCGGTCGCCGAGCTGACCGCGACCGCGCACCGGTACGGCGCCCGGGTGGTGCTGGACGCCGCGCAGCTCGCCCCGCACCACCGGGTCTCGGTGCGCGAGCTGGACGTGGACTGGATCGCCTTCTCCGGGCACAAGATCTACGCGCCGTTCGGCGCCGGCGTGCTGGCCGGCCGGGCCGACTGGCTGGACGCGGCCGAGCCGTACCTGGCCGGCGGCGGCGCCACCCGTACGGTGGCCCGGGAGACCGACGGCTCGGTGGCCGTCCAGTGGCACACCGGCCCGGCCCGGCACGAGGCCGGCTCGCCGAACGTGATCGGCGCCTACGCCGTCGCCTCGGCCTGCCGGGCGCTGACCGACGCCGGCTTCGACGCGCTCGAGGCCCGTGAGCAGCAGCTGGTCGCCCGGCTGAAGGCCGGTCTGGCGGAGGTTCCGCAGGTCAAGGTGCTCAACCTGTTCGGCGCCGACTCGGCCCGGGTGGGAGTGCTCTCCTTCGTCGTCCAGGGCTGGAACAGCTCGCACTTCTCGGCCGCGCTCTCCGCCGAGTACGGCATCGGGGTGCGCGACGGCCTGTTCTGCGCGCACCCGCTGCTGCGCACGCTGCTCGGCGACGAGGAGGTGGCACCGTCCGAGTGCGGCGCGCCGGAGCCGTCGCTGCCGGGTGAGCGGAGCCTGAACGCGATCCGGGTCAGCTTCGGCGCCGGCACCCCGGACGAGCACATCGAGCGCTTCCTGACCGCCGTCCGCGAGCTGGTCACGGACGGCGCGGCCTGGAACTACCGCAACGAGGGCGGCCGCTGCGTCGTGGACACGCGGCGGGAGGGCTGAGCCCTACTCGTCGAGGCCGAGCGCGAAGGCGGCCTCGAGGTCGTGCTGGGAGTAGGTGCGGAAGGCGATCTGGGTCTCGGTGTGGGCCACGCCCGGGACCTTGTTCAGCCGGCCGGGGATCACCTCGGCCAGGTCGTCGTGCCGGCGCACCCGGACCATCGCGACCAGGTCGTAGCCGCCCGTGACCGAGTAGACCTCGCTGACGCCCTCGATGGCCGCGATCGCCTCGGCGATCTCCGGGATGCGGTCGACGCTGGTCTTGATCAGGACGATGGCGGTGATCACTGTTCGGGCTCCTTTGTGAGGTGCGGCCAGGGTATCGGGCGTCAGCCCGACCGTCGCGGGGGGCGGGTGGCCACCGTGCAGGCGTACAGGAAGCCGGCCGAGAAGCCGATCACGTGGACGAGGTAGGCCACCCCGGGCCCGGCCGAGTGCACCGACCACCACTGCAGGGCGAACCAGAGACCGAGCACCAGCCAGGCCGGGAACCGCAGCGGGAGGAAGAGCAGGAGTGGTACGAGCGTGGTGACGCGGGCGTGCGGATGCAGCCTCAGGTAGGCGCCGAGGACGGCCGAGATCGCCCCCGAGGCGCCGATCAGCACCCGGGTGGAGTCCGGCGAGTGCGCCTCGGCCAGCGCGAAGCCGTACGTGGCGAGCGAGCCGGCGGCCAGGTAGAAGAGGGCGAAGCGGGCCCGGCCGAGCCGTTCCTCGACGGTGGGGCCGAAGACATAGAGGAAGAGCAGGTTGCCCAGCAGGTGCAGCCAGCCGGCGTGCAGGAAGAGCGCGCTGAGCACCGCGAGCGCCGGATGCTTGCCGGGGGTCGGCCGGGCCGGGCAGCCGGGCACCGGGTCGGGGGCCTCGGCGAGCTGTTCGGCGGTCAGCGGGCGCCCGGCCAGCAGCTCGGCCGGGACGGCGCCCCAGCGCTGCTCGTACCGCTGCTCCGCGCAGACCCGGTCCTGGCCGCGCCCGTACAGCGGGTTGAGCCCGGCGGCCGGGCCGAGCAGGAAGACCAGGGTGTTGAGCGCGATCAGCGCGTAGCTGACGGCCGGGACGGGAGTTGCCGGGCGGCCGGCCCGCGCACCGGTGTGGTCGAGGACCGGGATCGCCATGCGGCCAAGCATCCCTCCGCCCGGCACGGGCGGCACCGGGCTTACGGCAGGTGGGCTACGTCCTGTCCGGTCGAGGGGTTGTCCGCGGACTCCTGGGGTCGCCCGCGAGCGGGAGTTCGCGGACCTGCCCCGGGGGCGTGTCCGGGCCGCCCGATCGCTGTGACCGGTGGTCGGGACGGTTGCCTCAGGCAATAGGCTTGGGGCGGGCATTCCCGCCTCCCGCCGCCGATGCCGGGGCTCCGGGGGGAGCGCCTGAGCCCACCCAGGGACCACCCGAGAGGACCCCCGATGACCGTCCCCGCCCTGACTGCCGAGACGCGTTGGCGCTGCACCCTGTGCGGCAACCTGACCCGTTTCGACGTGACCCGTTCCGCCCGGGTCACCGAGTTCCTCCACTTCGACCTGGCCGGCGAGTCCAAGGTGGAGGAGACCGAGGTGCTCAGCGAGACCATCGAGTCGGTGCGCTGCCGCTGGTGCAACGCGGTGGACCAGGTCGAGCTCGTGGCCCGCCCCGGGGCCGAGGACGCCGAGGCTGCCGAGGCCGCCGAGCAGGGTTGATGCCCGGCCCGTGCGGAGGGCGGCGGTGCGGGGCACGGCCGCCCGCCGCACGGGACAATACAGACAGAGCGCACGGAGCGTGAGGACGAGGGCGGCCGCCGTTGGCCGTGCCGCTGGAACAGGATCGGAGCCTAGGACGTGGTGGACGCAGCGAAGGAGCCCGCGGGGCCGCAGGGGCGGCAGCCCGCTGTGGACGCGCAGGCGCCGGACGCGGCCGAGGCAGCCCCGTCCGCGCCCGCCCCGGCCGGAGACCCGCTGTCGGACGGGACGGCCGGCGCCGAGGAGTCCGGCGGTGACGAGCCGGCGGCAGAGCACGCCGACGGGACGGCGGCGGCTGCCGAGAAGGCCGCGGAGCGGGCGTCGGAGAAGCTCGACCGACCGCTGCCCGAGGGCGTGCGCCGCCGGGTGGTCGGCCTCGCCGCGGACGCGCTCGGCGGGCTGCCGCCGGGCGAGCTGCCGCAGACGCTGCGCCAGTACGCCAAGTTCACCCCGGCCCGGCGGGCCAAGTACGCGGCCACCGCGCTGGCTGCCGCGCTGGAGTCCGAGCCGGCCTTCCGGGTGCGGATAGCGGAGCGGCTGCGGCTGGGCCAGCCCGATCTGGTCAAGGCGCTGGAGTCCGGCAGCGTGCCCGGGGCCGCCGATCCGATGGACGTCGCGGCCGCCGCCTACCTGGTGCGTTCGGCGGGCTGGAGCCGGCTGGTGTCCGAGGCCGGCGAGGAGGCGGAGCGGGCCGGCGCCGAGGGCGCGGCCGCCGAGGCGGCCCGGCTGGTGGAGAAGCTGCAGGCGGAGCTGGCCGAGGTGCGGTCCGCGGCGCGCTCCGATCTGGACCGGCAGCGGACCGAGTCGGAGGACGTCCGCAAGGAGGCCGACTCGCTGCGCCGGAAGGTGCGGTCGCTGGAGAGCGACACCCGCAGGGCCCAGGCCGAGACCCGCCGGCTCAGCGCCGAACTGGAGGCGCTGAAGACGCAGTCGGGAGCCGAGCGCAGCGCGGCCGAGAACGAGGCGCGCCGGCTGCGGCACCGGATCTCCGAGCTGGAGAACGCCGCCGAGCAGGGCCGCCGGTCGGCCCGTGAGGGGCGCAGCGTCGAGGACATGCGGCTGCGGTTGCTGCTGGACACCGTGCTGCAGTCGGCGCAGGGCCTCCAGCGGGAGCTGGCCCTGCCGGTCTCCCAGATCCGGCCGGCCGACCTCGTGGAGGCGGTGGTCCCGGGTGCGGCCTCGCCGCACGACGTGGCCCGGCGCGGGCTGGCCGAGGACGATCCGGCGCTGCTGGACCAGCTACTGGCGATCCCGCAGGTCCATCTGGTGGTGGACGGCTACAACGTGACCAAGACCGGCTATCCGGCACTGCCGCTGGAGCAGCAGCGGATCCGGCTGCTGGGCGGGCTGGCGATGCTGGCGCAGCGCACCCAGGCGGAGGTCACCTGTGTGTTCGACGGCCAGGACCTGGACGTACCGGTGATCATGGCGCCGCCGCGCGGGGTCCGGGTGCGGTTCAGCCGGACCGGGGAGACGGCGGACGAGCTGATCAGGCGCCTGGTGCGGGCCGAGCCCCAGGGCCGGCCGGTGGTCGTGGTCTCCACCGACCGGGAGGTCGCGGAGGGCGTGCGCAAGGCGGGTGCGCGCCCTGTCGCCTCGGTGCTGCTGCTGAACCGGCTGGCCCGGCCGTAGGCTGTCCCGGGCCCCGCCGGACGGGGTGACGCCTGGTCAGCGCGGGGCTTGCGGTGCTGTGGCGATCTCGTGAAGTCATGGCGGCGGGGCGGAGTTCACGCCAACGGGGGAGTGGCGCAAAGCCTGGATCTTCACTAGGGTCTGGCGTCAAACCTATTTTCCGGATTCTCACTCGATTGGGTGAGTCCGTAAAAGGAAGGAGCCGGTCACTTGGCCTCCCACCGCCGTCCCAAGCAGCCGAGCCGCGCGCGGGTCTCCGTGCTCACCGCTGCCGCGGCGACCGCGGTCGCCCTCTCCGCCCAGGTCGCCGCCCACGCCGCGCCGACCCCGTCCCCCAAGAAGGAGGACGTGAAGGCGCAGATCGACCAGCTCCAGGAGGAGGCCGAGCAGGCGACCGAGAAGTACAACGGCGCCAAGGAGCGGGCCGACCAGCTCCGCAAGCAGGCCGACCAGCTCCAGGACCAGGTGGCACGCGGCCAGGACCAGATGACCCAGCTTCAGGGCGGGCTGGCCGCGGTGGCCGGCGAGCAGTACCGCACCGGTGGCATCGACCCGTCCGTGCAGCTGATGCTCTCCTCCGACCCGTCCGGCTACCTGGACAAGGCCTCCAGCGTGCAGCAGGCCAGCTCCAGCCAGGCCGACGCGCTCAAGGGCCTCCAGGACCAGCAGCGCCGGCTGGACCAGCAGAAGACCGAGGCCGCCGCGATCCTCGCCTCGCTGGACACCACGACCAAGGACCTGAACCAGTCCAAGGCCGAGGTCAACAAGAAGCTGAAGGAGGCCCAGGACCTGCTGAACTCGCTGAGTGCGGCGGACCGGGCCGCGCTGAAGGCCGCCCAGCAGCAGGACGACCGGGCCTCGCGCGGTAGCGAGCGTGCCGACCTCGGCAGCCTGCCGCAGGCCTCCGGTCTCGCCGGGGCGGCCGTCTCCAACGCGATGAGCAAGCAGGGCTCGCCGTACATCTGGGGCGCCACCGGCCCGAGCACCTTCGACTGCTCCGGCCTGATGGTCTGGGCGTACGGGAAGGCCGGCGTCTCGCTGCCGCGCACCTCGCAGGCACAGGGCAACGTCGGCACCCGGGTGCCCTCGCTCGCCGAGGCCCAGCCGGGCGACCTGATCATCTACCGCGACGACCGCAGCCACGTCGCGATGTACATCGGCAACGGCATGGTGGTGCACGCGCCGCACACCGGCGATGTGGTGAAGGTGATGAAGGCCGACGCGATGAAGATCAACACCATCCGCCGGGTCTGACGGACCGACACGCCCAGGGGCCGGGATCCGGCCCTGTGATCCGCGCCACCTCCGAGCGGGGGTGGCGTCGGTGTTCCCGGCCGTATGTGAGAAATGATCAGCTCCGCGTACGGCGCCCGTCACACCCGGTCATATTCACAAATGAACTTGGGTATTCTTCCGTCTTTTTTCTGACAAGGATTTGAACGGATCACGGTTCTGTTACTAGGGTCGTGCCTCGAACCACCGCACAGTCGATCACCCAGCCTGGGTGGCGGCGGGGGTTTACCGCCGAGTTCGTGAAGCAGCGGGACGGGTCGCAGACCGGTCCGACGGGGAGCCCAGCAGTCGGGGGCGCTGTGGAGCGGAGCCGGGGAACCAATGTTCCTCCGGGGTGAATCGGCGCCAGGTCGGCCGCTGGAACGGCCGGTGAGGCGTCGTAGGGCACGCTTCCGGCCCGAACCCGTCAGCTCACCCGGTAGGCGGGCGTTGGAAGAAGGAGTCCGCCTTCGTGGCGTCCCATCGTCGTCCCAAGCCTGCCGGCCGCGCCCGGGTCTCGATCCTGACCGGTGTCGCCGCCGCTGCCGTCGCCCTCTCCGCGCAGTCCGGCGCCCACGCCGACCCGACGCCGACCAAGGACCAGGTCAAGGAGCAGGTCGACCAGCTCAACGAGCAGGCCGAGCAGGCGACCGAGAAGTACAACGGTGCCCAGGCCAAGCAGCAGGAGCTGCAGAAGCAGGTCGGCGAGCTCCAGGACCAGGTGGCCCGTCAGCAGGCCTCGGTGACCGAGGCCCAGGGCGGCCTCGCCGAGATCGCCGGCGAGCAGTACCGCAACGGCGGCATATCGTCGACCGTCCAGCTGATGCTCTCGTCCAGCCCGGACAACTTCCTGAACCAGGCCGGTGCGCTGACCCAGGCCAGCAGCACCCAGTCCGGTGCGCTGAAGGACCTCCAGGAGCAGCAGCGCAAGCTCGACCAGGACCGCAACGAGGCCCAGGCCAAGCTCGGCGAGCTGGAGACCACCACCCAGCAGCTGAAGGCCTCCAAGGAGGAGGTCCAGGGCAAGCTGGCCAAGGCCCAGGACCTGCTCAACACGCTGACCGAGCAGGAGCGCCAGGCGCTGCGCGCGGCCGAGGAGAAGGCCGCCGCCGAGGCGAAGGCCAAGGCGGACGCCGCCAAGGCCGAGGCGAAGGCCAAGGCCGACGCCGACCGCGCCTCCCGCGACAACAGCCGCACCGACCTCGGTGCGTCGTCCTCGGCGCCGGCCGCCGCCAAGCCCGCCGCGCCGGCCGCCAACGGCTCGCGCGCCGCCGCCGCGATCGCCGCCGCCGAGAGCAAGCTCGGTTCGCCGTACGTCTACGGCGCCACCGGCCCGAGCTCCTTCGACTGCTCCGGCCTCACCGGCTGGGCCTATGCGCAGGCGGGCGTCTCGCTGCCGCGCACCTCGCAGCAGCAGGCCGGTTACGGGACCAACGTCGGCACCAACATCGCCAACGCCCAGCCCGGCGACCTGATCATCTACCGTGCCGACGCCAGCCACGTCGCCCTGTACGTGGGCGGCGGGCAGGTCATCCACGCGCCGAAGCCCGGTGCGGTGGTCCGGTACGAGACCGCCACCATGCTGCCGATCTCCGCCATCGTGCGCGTCTGATCCGCATCGGCCCCGACAGGCCCGGCCTCCCCTCGTGGGAGGCCGGGCCTGCGGCTTTTCCGGCGGCTCGGGCAGATGTCCGATTGAGGGTCAAATATTCGGGTTGGGAGGGGTTTGGACTCGATCGCCCGGACTCGCTAACGTCTGCCACCGGACTCCCGCTCACGAGCCGCCCACCCCCGGTGCGGCGGCGGGGCCGGGCCGCAGGATTGGAGCCACCGTCGCATGGCCGTGCACCGCCGTTCCCCGCTGTCAGGAGCGCACGCGCTCGCCCGTGCGCTGGTGCTGACAGCGGCGGCCACCACCGTGCTCGGTATGGCCGGTGGCGGCACCGCCCAGGCCGCGCCGGGCTCGCCGGACACGCCCTCCAGCCGCAAGGACGTCAAGGCGCAGGTCGAGCAGCTCTACGACGAGGCCGAGCAGGCCTCGGAGAAGCACAACGCGGCGCTCGACGCCCAGCAGCGGCTCCAGCACGAGACCGGCACCCTCCAGCAGCAGGTCGCCGTCGCCCAGGACGAGCTCAACCAGCTGCGCGGCGACCTCGCCACCGTGGCCGGCGCCGAGTACCGCGGCGGAGGCATGACGCAGACCGTCCAGCTGATGCTCTCCACCGACCCCGAGGGCTACCTCTCCCGGGCCCGCAGTCTGGACCAGGCCGCCGAGCGGCAGAACGAGACGCTGCACGAGGTGGTGGCCCGTCAGCGCCGGCTCGACCAGCGCCGTGCCGAGGCCTCCGCCAGGCTCTCCGAGCTGGACCAGACCCGCCGCATCCTGGCCGACAGCAAACAGCAGATCCAGCAGCGGCTGGCCGAGGCGCAGAAGCTGCTCAACAGCCTGGGCGCCGGCGAACGGGCCCGGATGGCCGCCCAGGACGCCCGCGAGGCCGAGCAGCGCGCCACCCGCGGCACCGACCGGCTCGACCTGGGCACCGCCCCGCCCGCCTCCGAACGCGGCGCCGCCGCGCTGGCCGCCGCCGTGAAGATGATCGGCTCGCCCTATGTGTACGGATCCACCGGGCCCCGCGCGTTCGACTGTTCCGGTCTGATGTACTGGAGCTGGCGGCAGGCCGGAGTGACCCTGCCGCGCACCTCGCAGGCCCAGGCGTACGCCGGTCAGCGGGTCAGCATCTCCGACGCGCGACCGGGAGACCTGGTGATCTTCTACCGGGACATGCACCACGTCGGCATGTACGCCGGCGGCGGGGTGATCGTGCATGCCCCGTACCCGGGTGCCAAGGTCCGGTACGAGAGTGTCAACGCGATGCCCGTCGCGGGGGTGATCCGGCTCTGAGCCGGTCCGGGCCGAGACCTTCCTCCACCGCCGCCGGGGCACGCCGCTGCACGCTGTCCCGGCGCGGTGCCCTGCTGCTCGCCGCCGGCGGGCTGGCCCAGCTCTCGCTGCCCGGGGCCGCCCCGGCGGCGCCCGCGCGGGCGGTGGCGGACCAGCAGGCCGAGGTGACGGCACTGCTGGCCGAGCGCGCCCGGGCCCTGGCCGCCGGGCCGTCCGCGCTGCCGCTGGCCGAGGCGGGCTACCGCAACCTCGTACTCGGCCCGGCCGGCGCGCCGGACCGGCTGAGCGCCACCGCCGAGCTGGCCGTCCGGGTGGCCGGGTACGACGAGTACCCCGTGGTGTACCCGCGCCGGCTCGCGCTGCTGCGCACCCCCGGCGGCTGGCGGGTCGAGCGGGAGGAGAGCGCCGGGGGCCCGCCGCCGTTCTGGGACCTCGGCACCGTCGCGCCCGCCCGCGGTGAGCACACCCTGGTGCTCGGCCTGGCGGGCGGACCGGACGCGGCCGGGCTCGCCGCCGTGGCCGACCGCGCCGTCCCGGCCGTCGGCGCGCTCTGGGGCACCGGCTGGGCGGGCCGGCTACTGCTGGAGCTGCCCGCCACCGAGGCACAGTTCGCCCGGCTGCTGGAGGCCGACCCGGCCGCCTGGACCGGCATGGCGGCCGTCACCACCGCGGCGCCCGGCGCGCCCTGGCACACCCCGGCCGACCGGGTGCTGGTCAACCCCGAGGCGTACGGCGGGCTCAGCGACTTCGGCCGTCAGGTGGTGATCACCCACGAGGCCACGCACGTGGCGACCAGGTCCGACACCCGCTCCTGGACGCCGCTCTGGCTCTCCGAGGGCGTCGCCGACTGGACGGGCTACCGGGGCTCGGGCCGCTCCCCGCAGCAGATCGCCCCCGAGCTGGCCCGCGACGTCGCCGCCGGGAGGCTGCCCACGGCGTTGCCCGCCGACCAGGACTTCACCGCCGGCTCCGCCGGCATCGCCCAGGCCTACGAGCAGTCCTGGCTGGCCTGTGAGCTGATCGCCCGCCGTCACGGGCCCGAGCGGCTGGTCGCCCTCTACCGTGCGGTCGGCGCGGCGGGCCGGGGGGACGGCCGGGAACAGTGGCTGGACCGCGTGCTCCGGGCCGAACTCGGCCTCGGGCTCGCCGAGTTCACCGACCTCTGGCTCGCCGAGGTCCGGCGGCTCAAGGGGTAGGCGTCGTCCGGCCGGTCTCGCCGGGCGCGCGATCGACCGGACGGTACCGCGGGCCCGTCCGCCGCGGGCAGGAGCGAGGATCCGTCCGCCGCCGGAGGGACCTAGCGCCGCTCGCCGGCCGTCGGCCGGTCGATGCCGTCCAGCAGGTCCTGCTCGTACGCGATACCCGGCCGCACCGGGTAGGCGGAGGCGGGCTCCGGGCGGGCCAGCACCACGGTGGGCGGCAGCTGCTCGGGGCCTCGGGTGGAGCGCCAGAGCCGGATGCAGGAGAGCACGGTGGCGGCCACCAGCAGCAGGTTGCGCAGGGTGAGCCAGGTGATCGCCCACGGCTCGCTGCCGACCACCTCGCTGAACATCAGCGGGAACTCCACCAGGGTCAGCGGCGTCGCGGCCAGGATCAGCAGCGCCACCGGCCGCTGGCTGCTGCCGCGTACGGTCAGGCAGACCGCCGCCACGCCGACCAGCCAGACCAGGTACTGCGGGCTGATCACCCGGCTGGTCACGGTGAAGATCAGCAGCGCGGTCAGCGCCGCGTCGTACATGGTGGCGGCGTTGCGGCGCTTGGCGGTGAAGCGCCAGAGCAGCAGCCAGGCGAAGCCCAGCAGGGTGCCGGCCATCATCACCTTGCCGACCACGTTGACCCACGGCCCGAGCATCTCCACCGAGCCGTAGTTCATCATCACCTTGCCGTCCCAGGCCCCGGCGATCCGGGCGAAGTGCAGCGGAAGCGCGCCCACCGACTCCACCTCGACGCCACGGTCCTTCTGGAACGTCAGGAACTCGAACGCGCCGTTCATCCCGGCCGCGAGCAGGAAGCCCACCGAGACGGCGGTGGCCGCAGCGGCCGTCCAGGCGCGGCGGGTGCGCCGGCCGGACGGGGTGCCGATCAGGCCGATCAGCGGCCAGATCTTGATGATCCCGCCCAGGCCCAGCAGCAGTCCGCCGATCGCCGGGCGGCGGATCAGCGCCAGCAGGCCGGCCACCGCGACCGCGGTGACGATGACGTCGTACCGGTTGTAGATCATCGGGCCGAGCAGCGGGACGCCGGCCACCCAGACCCAGGCGCCGGTCAGCGCCCGGCCCTTGCGCAGCCCGGTCCGCACCAGCAGGGCCATCGCGGCGGCGTCCGCGATCCCGCAGATCACCCAGAAGGAGACCAGGTACGACCAGGGCAGCAGCCCCGGCAGCATGATCACCAGAGCGGCGCCGGGCGGGTACTGCCAGGTGACGTCGTCCAGCGGGAAGGTGCCGGTCTGCAGGACGCCGTACCAGCCGTGGTAGATCAGCCAGACGTCGGTGGTGACGTCCCCGCCGGGCATCCGCAGCACGCCGGTCACCAGCAGGAGCAGCAGTGCCCGGGTGGCCAGCCAGCTTCCGCCGAGCGCGCAGAGCGCCCCGGCACGCCCGGCGGGGCGGGCGGGGGCCTGGACGGGCTCCCGGCGGACGGCCAGGGCCGTGCCGGGGCCGTCGGCGCCGCTGGGGTTACCGGACTCGGTGGCCGGGGCCAACTCCACTGCGCTCCCTCGTTCGTCTCGGACGTCCCACCGGAGGCGTCGCGAGACGGACGCCCGGGCGGTCGGTGTCGGGCACTGCGCCGTCGTCCGGGCGGGCCCCACCGGCTGCCTAGGTACTAGGACAGACCCGGGGGTGAAACGGTTGCCGTGCACGGTTCCGTTCCCGGCGGGTCATGGTGTTGACCTATCGTACGGATCACCCAGCGGTACACCGAGCACCCCCCGACCGAGCGAGCCGTGGCCTGATGCACAAGACCTTGATCGTCACCAACGACTTCCCGCCGCGACCCGGCGGTATCCAGGCCTTCGTCCACAACATGGCTGTCCGTCAGCCCGCCGGGAGCATCGTGGTGTACGCCTCGACCTGGCGCGACGGCAGCGAGGTCGCCCGGTTCGACGCCGAGCAGCCGTTCCCGGTGATCCGCGACCGGACGAAGGTGATGGTTCCCACACCGCGGGTCACCCGGCGGGCCGCCGAGATCCTCCGGGCCGAGAAGTGCGACTCCGTCTGGTTCGGCGCGGCCGCCCCGCTCGGGCTGATGGCGCCCGCGCTGCGCCGTGCCGGGGCCGGCCGGCTGCTCGGCATGACGCACGGGCACGAGGCCGCCTGGGCCCAGCTCCCGGCGGCGCGGCAGCTGCTGCGCCGGATCGGCGCGGGCACCGACACCCTGACCTACCTCGGCGAGTACACCCGCTCCCGGATCGCCGGCGCGGTCGGCCCGGAGGCGGCCGCGCGGATGGTGCAGCTGCCGCCGGGCGTGGACGAGCAGACCTTCCACCCGGAGTCGGGCGGCGCCGAGCTGCGCCGCCGGCTCGGCCTGGCGGACCGGCCGGTGGTGGTCTGCGTGTCCCGGCTGGTGCCGCGCAAGGGCCAGGACACCCTGATCGAGGCGATGCCGCAGATCCTCGCGGACGTGCCGGACGCCGTGCTGCTGATCGTCGGCGGCGGCCCGTACCGGGCGGATCTCGAGAAGCTCGCCGACGCCCGGGGCGTCCGCGCCTCGGTGCGCTTCACCGGGTCGGTGCCGTGGGAGGAGCTGCCCGCGCACTACGGCGCCGGGGACGTCTTCGCGATGCCCTGCCGCACCCGCCGGGGCGGGCTGGACGTCGAGGGCCTGGGCATCGTCTACCTGGAGGCCTCGGCGACCGGCCTGCCGGTGGTGGCCGGGGACTCCGGCGGTGCGCCGGACGCGGTGCTGGAGGGCGAGACCGGCTACGTGGTGCCGGGCGGCTCGCCGGCCGCGGCGGCCGAGCGGATCGTCCGGCTGCTGAACGACGAGGAGCTGCGCCGACGCCTCGGCGAGGCCGGCCGGCGCTGGGTGGACCGGTCCTGGCGGTGGGACCTGCTGGCCGGCCGGCTCACCTCGCTGCTGGCGGGCTGAGCGCACGCCCAAGGGCCCCCGCCGAGGCGGGGGCCCTTCGCGTGTGGCCTCAGCGCTGGTAAATGGCCTCGACGTCGGCCGCGAAGTCCTTCAGCACGACGTTGCGCTTGAGCTTGAGGGAGGGCGTCAGGTGCCCGCTCTCCTCGGAGAAGACGGTGTCCAGCAGGCGGAACTTCTTGACCGCCTCGGCGTGCGACACGGCCGCGTTGCCGTCGTCCACCGCGGCCTGGAGGGCGGCCAGCAGGTCAGCGTCCTCGCGCAGCTCGGCGACGGTGGCGGTGGCCGGCTTGCCGTTCAGCTCCTTCCACTTGGGGAAGAAGTCCTCGTCGACGGTGACCAGGCAGCCGATGAACGGCTTGCGGTCGCCGACCACCATCACCTCGCCGATCAGCGCGTGCGCCCGGATGCGGTCCTCGATCACCGCAGGGGCGACGTTCTTGCCGCCCGCGGTGACGATGATCTCCTTCTTCCGGCCGGTGATGGTCAGGTAGCCCTCGTCGTCCAGCGAGCCGATGTCGCCGGTGGCGAACCAGCCGTCCTGCAGGGCGTCCGCGGTGGCCTGCGGGTTGTTCCAGTAGCCGGTGAAGATCTGCGGGCCCTTCAGCAGCACCTCGCCGTCCTCGGCGATCCGCACGGCCGAGCCGGGCAGAGGCTGGCCGACGGTGCCGATCTTCGGCTTGTCGTGCGGGTTGAAGGCGGTGGCCGCGCAGGTCTCGGTCAGGCCGTAGCCCTCCAGGACGGTGAAGCCGATGCCCCGGTAGAAGTGGCCGAGGCGCTCGCCGAGCGGGGCGCCGCCGGAGATCGCGTGGGTGGCCCGGCCGCCGAGGGCGGCGCGCAGCTTGCTGTAGACCAGCTTGTCGAAGACGGCGTGCTTGATCCGCAGGCCCAGGCCCGCACCCCCGCCGTCGAGCGCCCGGCTGTACGCGATCGCGGTGTCGGCGGCCCTGTCGAAGATCTTGCCCTTGCCGTCGGCCTGGGCCTTGGCACGGGCGGTGTTGTAGACCTTCTCGAAGACTCTGGGCACGCCCAGGATCAGCGTCGGGCGGAACGACGCGAGCTCGGCCGTGACGTCCTTGATGTCCGAGACGTGGCCGAGCTTGATGGGGGCGATCGCGGCGGCGATCTCGGCGATCCGGCCGAGCACGTGCGCGAGGGGGAGGAACAGCAGGACGGAGCCCTCGCCGGTCCGGAACAGCGACTCCATGCGGGCCGTCACGTTGCCGAGCTCGGCCAGGAAGTTGCCGTGGGTCAGCTGACAGCCCTTGGGGCGGCCGGTGGTGCCCGAGGTGTAGACGATGGTCGCGACCGAGTCGGAGGTCGCCACCGAGCGGCGCTCGTCGAGGGTGGTGTCGGAGACGTGCTGCCCGGCCTCGGCCAGCGCGGCCAGGGCGCCGGCCTCGATCTGCCAGGTGTGCTTCAGCTCCGGCAGGCGCTCGCGGACCTGCTCGACCACCTCGGCGTGCCGGTCGGTCTCGGTGAGGACGGCCACCGCGCCGGAGTCGCCGAGGATCCACTCGACCTGCTCGGCGGAGGACGTCTCGTACACCGGCACGGTGATCGCGCCGGCCGACCAGATCGCGAAGTCCAGCAGCGTCCACTCGTACCGGGTGCGGGACATGATGCCCACCCGGTCGCCGGGCTCGATGCCCGCCGCGACCAGGCCCTTGGCCGCGGCGTGCACCTCGACCAGGAACTGGGTGGCGGTCAACTCCTGCCACTGGCCGTCCACCTTACGACTGAGCACCGCGACGTTCGGGTGCCGCTCGGCGTTCTGGTGCACGAGGTCGGAGAGGTTACCGCCGCTCGGTACCTGGTAGAGGGCCGGAAGGCTGAAGTCGAGCAAGACTGCTCCTCGTTCGCGACGCTGCGGGACGGCAGGACGTTACTGCCCGGTAGGCAGCTTCGACCAGGGGGGTCGGCTCCGGTGTTCGAAGTGTCACACCTTTACCCGGTCCGACCAGGCCGTGACCGGGTCGTTCGAATGGCACCCTACGGCAGCCCCGGGGTGACCGACCGGTAGCCTGCCACGCCCCCGGAGCCCGGGCCCCGGCGGCGTGGCAGGCCACCGGGCCCTGGACCGGAGGGCACCCCCGGGCGCGATAGCCTGCTCCGGGCGCACCCGACCGAGCAGGCTCGGCCGGGCCGGCAGCAAGGGACGACGCGGAGGGCCATTCCATGGCGGAGCACACCAGGTCGAGCATCACCATCGACGCGACCCCGGCAGCGGTCATGGCCGTGATCGCCGACTTCGCCGCCTACCCGGCCTGGACCGGCGAGGTCAAGGAGATCGAGGTACTGGAGAACGCCGAGAACGGCCGCGCCGCCCAGGTGCGCCTGCTGCTCGACGCCGGCGCCATCCGCGACGAGCACGTCCTCGCCTACACCTGGGACGACGACCGCGAGGTCAGCTGGACGCTGGTGCGCAGCCAGATGCTCCGCTCGCTGGACGGCTCCTACGCGCTCGCCCCGCTCGACGGCGGCCGGACCGAGGTCACCTACCAGCTCGCCGTCGACGTCAAGATCCCGATGCTCGGCATGATCAAGCGCAAGGCCGAGAAGGTCATCATCGACCGGGCGCTGGCCGGCCTGAAGAAGCGCGTCGAGGGCTGACGCCCGGAAAGCGGGGCAGCACGGCATGACGGCCACACGCACCATCCTGGTCAGCGGCGACGCTGCGGCGCCCATGGTGGCCGCCGCCACCGCCCTGCACGCCGCCCGGCAGGGTCACCGCACCCTGCTGCTGGCCGCCGACGACCCGCACCGCGCCCTGGACACCGTCCTCGGGACCCGGCTGGAGGCCGAACCCGCCGCCTACGCGCCCGGGCTGACCGTGGCCCGGGCCGACGAGCAGGCCGCCTTCCGGCACGCCCTCGGCGAGATCGGCGGCCGGCTCAAGCCCGCCCTCGACCTGCTCGGCGCCGAGCCGCTCGACCCCGAGGAGCTCACCGCGCTCCCCGGCACCGCCCGCCTCGCGCTGCTGCGCGCCCTGCCCGCCGCCGACGCGGACGTCCTGGTGGTGCTCGCCCCGCCGCCCGCCGAACTGATCGGCACGCTCGCCCTGCCCGAGCAACTGGAGCGCTACCTGGCCCGGCTCGTCCCCGAGCAGCGCCAGGCCGCCCGGGCGCTGCGCCCGCTGCTGGCCGGCCTCGCCGGGGTCCCGATGCCCGCCGACTGGCTGTACGAGACCCGGACCAAGGCGGCCGCCGCGCTCGCCGAGGCCCGCGCCGCGATCACCGCGCCCGGCACCAGCGTCCGCCTGGTCACCGCCGCGGACGGACACCCGTACGAGGAACTGCGCCGGATCCGCGCCGGGCTGGCCCTGCACGGGCACCGGCCGGACGCCGTCGTGGTGCACGGCGCACTGCCGGACGGCGCCGCCGACTCGCCCGACCCGTGGCTGGCCGGGCTGGCCCGCCGCAGGCAGGAGGAGCTGGCCGCCCTGGCCGCCGCCGGCGACGTGCCGGTGCTGGTCACCGGCCTTGCCGAGGTCACCCTGGAGGCTGTCGCCGACCGTCTCTACGGGGCCGGGCCCGGCCCGGCGCCGCTCGCCCCCGAGCCGTGGTCGGTCGAGGACCGGCTGGCCGAGGACGGCCTGCTGGTCTGGCACCTCGCCCTGCCCGGCGCCGACCGGGCCGATCTGGACCTGGTGCGACGCGGCGACGAGCTGGTGGTCGGCCTCGGCGCCCACCGGCGCGTCCTCACCCTGCCCTCGGCGCTGCGCCGTTGCACCGTCGCGGGCGCCGGCCTGCACGACGGGGCGCTCGCCGTCCGCTTCGCGCCGGACCCAGCGCTCTGGCCGCGCGGCTGAGACTCCCGGGTGGCCAGGGGCTTCCGAGCGGCCCCGGGGGTGCGGGCCCGGTCCGGTAGCGTCGGGGCCAGTGGCCGCAGGCGCGGCCGGAGCCGAGGAGACGCCCGCGATGACCACCGCCGACGACCGCACCGAGCAGGCCGCCGAGCACCCCTTCGGCCCGGAGCTGGGCCCGCTGGTGGACGAGGTCCGCCGGTTCGCCGGCGCCGTCGGTCAGAAGGCCCAGGAGGCCGGCGCCGAGACCCTGATCTCGCTGGCCGGCCTCGCCGACCGCCTGCGCGAGAAGCAGCCCGACGTGTACGAGCACCTGGCCGCCGCGGGCAGCGGGCTGGCCGCGGCCGGCGGCGAGCTGCTGGCCGCCTACCGGGCCGCCGTGGCCGGTCACGAGCACCGCTGGACCGCCGGCGAGGGCGCCCGCAGCGAGCGGATCGATCTCGACACGCCTGACGGGCCGTCCGACAAGCTGTGAAGCCCTGATCCCGAAAGAGTCACCAAGCGGCTGCGTGCTGCGACGGTGCGGGTAAGAATGTACGACTTTTGAAGGGGATCGGCGAGCTTGGACGTCGATTGTCTTCGGTTAATGTATGCGACGGTGTATACGGGGGCAGGGTTGGGCGGTACCGTTCCGTCCAGCGGGAACGAGTGAATAGCTGAGGGACACATGGCTCTGACCATCGGCGTCGACGTCGGCGGGACCAAGATCGCGGCAGGCGTGGTCAACGAGGCGGGCGAGATCCTGGCCCGGACCAGGGTGCCCACCCCGGCCGACCCGCAGTGGGCGGTCGACGCCATCGCGCAGGCCGTGCGCGAGCTCAAGGAGCAGTACCCCGACGTGGTCGCGGCCGGCGTCGGTGCCCCCGGCTTCGTCGACCGCGGCCGCTCGACGGTGATCTTCGCCCCCAACATCGACTGGGAGGACGAGCCGCTGCGCACCCGGATCGAGGAGCTCACCGGCCTGGACACCGTGGTCGAGAACGACGCCAACTGCGCCGCCTGGGCCGAGTACCGCTTCGGCGCGGCCGCCGGGCACGACGACATGGTGCTGATCACCGTCGGCACCGGCATCGGCGGCGGCCTCGTCCTGGACGGCCGGATGCACCGCGGCCGGTTCGGCGTGGCCGGCGAGATCGGCCACCTCAACATGGTTCCCGACGGCCTGGCCTGCGGCTGCGGCGGCAGGGGCTGCTGGGAGCAGTACGGCTCGGGCCGGGCGCTGCGCCGCTACGGCCGCGAGAAGGCCGCCGCCGACCCGATCCACGGCAAGCGGATGCTGGAGCTCAACGACGGCGTCGCCGAGACCATCCGCGGCATCCACATCACCCAGGCCGCCGAGGAGGGCGACCCGCTCGCCCTGGAGTGCTACGCCGAGCTGGCCGACTGGCTGGGCCGGGGCATGGCCGACCTCGCCGCGCTCTTCGACCCGGGCGTCTTCGTGCTCGGCGGCGGTGTCTCCGACTCCGGCCGGCTGCTGCTCGACCCGGTCGCCAAGGCCTTCGAGTACTACCTGACCGGCGGGGTGCACCGCCCGCGCGCCGAGGTGGTGCTCGCCTCGATGGGGTCGGCCGCCGGCATCTCCGGCGCGGCCGACCTGGCCCGCACCGTCTGACCCCACCAACGCGCACGCCGGCGGCGGCGCGGCCACGGCCTCCGGGCCACGGCCGTGCCGCCGCCGGCGCGTGATCCCCCGCCCTCGCGTTCCCCGGTGCCCTGTCCCCGCGTTCCCCCGCCTTCGTGTTCTCCCGCCGCCGGGCCCTCCCGCTGCCGTACGGTCGTCAACGGATCACCACCGGACGCCAGGGGAGGACCGCCATGACGAGTGAACCGACGAGCGCCGGCCCGGCCGGGCTGCCGCCGCCCGGGCCGGGGCGGCTGCGGCTGCTCAGCTACAACGTCCGCTCGCTGCGCGACGACCGGCACGCCCTGGTCCGGGTGATCCGGGCCTGCGAACCGGACGTGGTCTGCGTCCAGGAGTCGCCGCGCTACTGGCGGCCGGAGGGCCAGGCGGCGTGGCTCGCCCGGCAGACCGGCACGGTCGTCCTGTCCGGCGGCGGCCGGACCGCCGCCGGACCGCTGCTGCTCGGCCGGCTGGGGGTGGACGTGCTCGGCGTCCACGACCGGCTGCTGCCCAAGACCCGCGGCCTGCACGCCCGCGGCTTCGCCAGCGCGGTCGTCAGGGTGGCCGGCTCGGTGCCGTTCTCCGTCACCGCCTGCCATCTGAGCCTGGACCGGGCGGAGCGGTACGGGCAGTTCGAGCTGCTGCTCGACCAGCTGAGGCTCACCGAACTCGGCGTGGTGGCAGGCGACTTCAACGAACACCCGGACGGCCCCGGCTGGCGGCTGCTGGCCGGGCGGCTCCAGGACGGCCATGTGGTCGCGCCCTGGGGCGGCGAGTTCACGTCCGTCCCGGAGAACCCCTACCAGCGGATCGACGCCGTCTTCGCCACCCCCGGCGTACGCGTTCTCGCCTGCGGCGTCCCGCACGGCCTGCCCGGCGTCACCGAGGCCGACCTGCGGGCCGCCACCGACCATCTCCCGGTGCTCGCCGTCCTGGAGCTGCCGGTCGGCTGAACGGCGGGCGGGGCCGGCCGGGAGTCAGACGACCGCACCGCCGTGCGGGTCCTCGGGCTCGTCCTCGTCGCGCTCCTTCATCCGGACCACCAGGGTGACGAAGCCGCCCAGGAAGGCCGTCACCCCGACCCAGGCCGGCCAGCCGGAGACCTCGCGCCAGACCACCGCGTCGAACAGCAGCAGCGCCGGGCCGCCGAGCACGGCCAGCCACGCGAACTTGGCGGTGACGTCCGCGGCGGGCAGCGGCGGCGGCTCCGGCGGGACGAAGTGGCCCTCGTCCGTCTCCTCGTCCAGCTCGAAGTCGCGCGGGCCGGAGGCGGCGGCCGGCATCACGGGCTTGGTGGAGCGGGGGCGGGGTTGCGGCGCCAGGTCGGAGAGGTCGTCCGGGTCGGTGCGGCGGTCGGTGGCGTCCTTGAAACCGCCCTTCAGCTCGCCGCGCGCCCTGAGGTCCTCGATCTCCGGCCAGTTCGGGTTGTTGAGGTCGACGGGGTCGTCGAACTGGGCGACCAGCGCGGCGAAGATCTCGTCCTGTTCGGCCTGGCTGCGTTCGGGCGCGCGCCGCACCCGGGGCGGCTCGGCGGCGCCGGTGGCGCCCTTGCCGGCGTCCGCACCGGTGCCGGGGCCACGGTTCGCGCCGGTGTCCTTACCGCCGTCGGCGCCCTCGGCGGCGTCGGCCTTCTCGTTCTCCGCGTCCTCGCGGGGCGCCTCGTCCTCGCCGCCCGCCGTGCTGCTCTCGTGCACTTCCGGCCCTTCAGCCTTGGTGATCGTCGGATTCGACCCGGGTGACGCCCGCCGCGTGTGCGGGAGCCAGCCGTCGGATGAAGTCCCGGCTGGCCGTGAATATTTCCGCCGCGTCGTGGTCCAGCGTCGCGACGTGGTAGCTGCGCTGGCACAGCCGCTCCGTCACGTCGGTCGAGGATATCCGGGCCAGCACCAGTTCCGAGTTGGCCGGCGAGACGACGTGGTCCTGCGGACTGTGGAAGAGCAGCACCGGCTGGGTCACCTGCGGCAGCCGGCCCTGGACGTCCTTCCAGAGCCTGGTCAGCGACCAGGCCGCGTGCAGCGGTGTCCGGTCGTAGCCGAGCTCGGCCGAGCCCGGGCGGGCGATGTCGTTGGCGATCCCGGGCAGGCTGGGCACCAGGTGACGCAGCACCGGAAGCAGCACACTTGCGGGGTTGTCGGAACGCACCGACGGGTTGACCAGCACCAGCCCCGAGACGGCCGGCCCGTGCACGGCGGCCAGCCGCAGCGCCAGCGAGGAGCCCATCGACAGGGCGAAGACGAAGACCTGCTCGCACTCGGCGGACAGCGCCAGCAACTCCCGCTCGACCTCGGCGTACCAGTCCTCCCAGCGGGTCACCTGCATGTCCTGCCAGCGGGTGCCGTGCCCGGGCAGCAGCGGCAGTGCGACGGTGTACCCGGCCGCGGCCAGCTCCTCGGCCCACGGGCGCAGCGACTGCGGCGAGCCGGTGAAGCCGTGGCAGAGCAGCACGCCCACCGGTCCGCCCCGGTGGCGGTACGGTTCGGCACCGGGCAGCAGCGGCATGGCGGGCTCCTTCGCGGGCGGGGACGCTGAGAAGAGGACGCGGGAAAGGGCGGTACGGCAACGGCAGGCTGCGGAAACCGCATCGTCCCATGTGCCCGCCCACGCCGTACACCCCCGCCGTACACCCCCTCCGGACGCCCCGCCGGGGCGGGGCGGGGCGCGGGCGGCCGCCGCGGGGCATTAGGATCGACCGGTCCGCATAACAGGAGGCCCGGGTTGTTCTACCGACTGATGAAGATGATCGTCGCGCCACTGCTTCGGATCTTCTTCCGGCCGTGGATCGAGGGTGAGGAGAACATCCCCACCGAGGGTGCCGCGATCATCGCGAGCAACCACCTGTCCTTCTCGGACTCCTTCTTCTTCCCCGCGCTGATCAAGCGCCGGGTGACCTTCATCGCGAAGGCCGAGTACTTCAACACGCCCGGTGTGAAGGGCAAGCTGACGGCCGCCTTCTTCAAGGGCGTCGGCCAGCTGCCGGTCGACCGTTCGGGCGTGCGCGGCGCCGGCGAGGCGGCGATCCGCTCCGCGATCGCGGTACTGGACCGCGGCGAGCTGTTCGGCGTCTACCCGGAGGGCACCCGGTCGCCCGACGGCAAGCTGTACCGCGGCAAGGTCGGCGGCCTGGCCCGCGTCGCGCTGGCCACCGGCGCGCCGGTGATCCCGGTCGCGATGATCGACACCGAGAAGGTGCAGCCGCCCGGCCAGGTGGTCCCCAACTTCGGCATCCGCCCGGGCATCCGGATCGGCCGGCCGCTGGACTTCTCCCGCTACCACGGCATGGAGAACGACCGCTTCATCCTCCGTTCGGTGACGGACGAGGTGATGTACGAGATCATGCGGCTCTCCGGCCAGGAGTACGTGGACATCTACGCGACGGCCGCCAAGCGGCAGATCGCCGACGACAAGAAGCGCGCGGACGCCGAGCGCAAGGCGGTCCAGAAGGCCGAGCAGGCCGCCGCCAAGGCCGAGAAGGCCGAGGCGGAGAAGGCGCAGAAGGCCGCCGAGCAGGACCAGAAGGCCGCCGAGTAGGACCAGCAGGAGCGGCCCGGCCTGAGGGCGTGTCCGACGGTTCCCGCCCCGGCGCGCGACGGGGACGGGCGGACGCGCCCCCGGCCGCCGAGGGAGGGGCGGGGACGATGACGGACGGCGGCAGAACGGCTGCGGTCGGCGGGGCGGTCGCGGCCGGCGGCATGTCCGTCGAACTGCCGCTCTGGCGGGCCATTTCCTTCTTCCGGGTCCTGGCGCTCTGCTACGCGGTGCTGCGTTTCTTCAACTCGTACCTGGAGTTCCTGCACCCCGTCGCCGGCTGGATCTACCTCGGCGCGCTGACGCTCTGGACGCTGGCCAGCACCCGTGCCTTCGCCGGGCCGCAGCGCTGCACCTGGTACGTGCTCGGCACCGACCTCACGCTCGCCGTCACCGGCATCGTGATGAGCGGTCTGACCGACGACCCGGCCCGGATCAGCCACGGCGCGCCCACCCTGCCGACCATCTGGGCGGCGGGCACCGTGCTCGGCTTCGCCGGCCGGGGCGGCTGGCGCTGGGCGGCGGCGGCCGGTTCGGTGATCGGGGTGGCCAACATCCTCGGCCACGGCGGTCCGACCGGCGACAACATCCACAACATCGTGCTGCTGATGGTGGCCGGCTGTGCGATCGGCTACGTGATCGAACTGGCCCGGGCCAGCGAGGCGACGCTCACCCGCGCGCTCCAGGTGGAGGCCGCCAACCGGGAGCGCGAGCGGCTCTCCCGGGACATCCACGACGGCGTGCTCCAGGTGCTCGCGCTGGTCCAGCGCAAGGGCGGTGAGCAGGGTGACGGCCGGAACGCCGACTTCGCCGAGCTGGGCCGGCTGGCCGGAGAGCAGGAGCGCGCGCTGCGGGCACTGATGAGCGGCGGCCCGCTGCCGGCCCAGCGCGCACCGCTGGAGCCGCGGGACCTCCGCACGCTGCTCGGCGCGTACGCGGACGAGCGGATCACGCTCTCCGCCCCCGGCACCCCGGTGCTGCTGCCCGCTCCGGCCGCCGGTGAGCTGGCCGCGGCCGTCGGCGCCGCCGTGGACAACGTCCGCAAGCACGCCGGCTCCGGAGCCCGCGCCTGGATCCTGGTCGAGGACGAGCCGGAGGCCGTCACGGTCAGCATCCGCGACGACGGCCCGGGCTTCGCCCCCGGGCGGCTCGGCGAGGCGGAGCAGGCCGGCCGGCTCGGTGTCTCCCAGTCGATCCGCGGCCGGCTGCTGGACCTCGGCGGCACGGCCGAGCTGTACTCGGTGCCCGGGGAGGGCGTCGAGGTCGAACTCCGCGTCCCGAGGAAGGGCTCTGATGACCGACCAGCCGACTGACCGGCCGACGACTGACCGGCCGACGACCGACCTGCCGATGGCCGACCGGCCGGTGCGGGTCATGGTCGTGGACGACCACCCGATGTGGCGCGACGCCGTCTCGCGGGACCTCGCCGAAGCCGGGCTGGACGTGGTGGCCACCGCCGGTGACGGCGAGGAGGCCGTCCGCCGGGCCCGCGCCTGCGCCCCGCAGGTGGTGGTGCTGGACCTCAACCTGCCCGGCCTCTCCGGCGCCGAGGCCTGCCGCCAGGTGGTGGCCCAGGACCCGTCGGTGCGCGTCCTGGTGCTCTCCGCGAGCGGTGAGCACGCGGACGTGCTGGAGGCGGTGAAGTCCGGCGCGACCGGCTACCTGGTGAAGTCGGCCGGCCGGGACGAGCTGCTGGACGCGGTGCGCCGTACCGCCGTCGGCGACGCGGTCTTCACCCCGGGCCTGGCCGGCCTGGTGCTCGGCGAGTTCCGCCGGCTGGCCGCCGAGCCCGCCGCGCCGACCGCCCCCGCCGTCCCGCAGCTGACGGCCCGGGAGACCGAGGTCCTGCGGCTGGTCGCCAAGGGGCTGTCGTACCGGCAGATCGCCGACCGGCTGGTGCTCTCCCACCGCACGGTGCAGAACCACGTCCAGAACACCCTCGGCAAGCTCCAGCTGCACAACCGCGTCGAGCTGGTCCGGTACGCGATAGAGCAGGGCCTGGACGACGAGATCTGAGCGGTGGGCCGCACGGGCGGCGCACCGCTCGGGGACCTGCGGGGAACCTCAGCCGCGGACGGCGGCGGCCTCCCGGAGCAGCCCGGCGACGATGTCCACACCGTCGCGGGTGAGCACCGACTCCGGGTGGAACTGCAGGCCGGCGAAGCCGGGGCCGCGCAGCGCGTGGACGTCGCCGGTCAGCGGGTCGCGCGAGACCTCGACGCCCTCGGCGGCCAGCCGGGCGGCGTCCGCGTCCGAGCAGCGCGCGGTGAACGTGTTGTAGAAGCCCACCGTGCGCTTCACCCCGAACAGGTCGACGCTCTCCTGCGCGCCCTGGAACGGCACGGCCTTGCGGGCCAGCGGCAGCCCGAGGACGTCCGAGAGCAGCTGGTGGCTGAGGCAGACGGCGAGCAGCGGCGCGGTGCGGGCGCCGGAGCGGACGGCGGCCAGCGCGTCGGCGACGATCGGGCGGAGCACGGCCATCTTGGGGTCGTCGGCCGCGGCCGGGTCGCCCGGGCCGGGGCCGAGCACCAGCGGGCCCCGGTGGGCGGCGACCCGCTCGCGCAGGCCGGGCTCGTCGAAGCGGACGACGGTGACCTGGTGGCCGAGCGAGGTCAGCAGGTGGGCGAGCATCGAGGTGAAGGTGTCCTCGCCGTCCACCACCAGGGCCGGCTCGGCCTGGGTGATCCTGGCCGGCTCCTGCATCCGAAGCCAGAACGGGGCCAGGTTGGCGCGCCGGGCGTCCAGCGCCGCCTGGACCCGGTGGTCGTCGGCGAGCCGCGGGCCGGACGGGTTCGGCAGCCGGGCGGGCGCGGGGCGGGCACCGATCGCGGTGAGCACCCCGGCGGCCTTGGCGTGCGTCTCGGCGACCTCGGACTCCGGGTCGGAGTGGCGCACCAGGGTCGCGCCGACCCGGACGACCAGACGGCCGGTGGCGGGGTCGATGTCGGCGGCGCGGATGCAGATCGGGGAGTCCAGCTGCTGGCCGCCGCTGGCCGAGCGGCCGATCAGGGCGAGCGCGCCGGCGTAGTAGCCGCGGCCGCCGCGCTCGTACCGGCTGATCACCCGGGTGGCGTTCTGCACCGGGCTTCCGGTGACGGTGGCGGCGAACATCGTCTCCTTCAGCACCTCGCGGACGTCCAGCGAGGTGCGCCCGCGCAGCTCGTACTCGGTGTGCGCGAGGTGGGACATCTCCTTGAGGCGCGGCCCGAGCACCTGGCCGCCGAGGTCGCCGACGGTGCACATCATCTTGAGTTCCTCGTCGACCACCATGGTGAGCTCCTCCAGCTCCTTGGGGTCGTGGAGGAAGGCGATCAGCGAGTCGAGGTCGGCGCCGCCCGCCGGATAGCGGTAGGTGCCGGAGATCGGGTTCATCACGACCGTCCCGCCGCTCTGGCGCACGTGCACCTCGGGGGAGGCGCCGACCAGGACGCGGTCACCGGTGTGCACCAGGAAGGTCCAGTAGGCGCCGCGCTCCTGCTGGAGCAGCCGGCGGAAGAGCGTGAGCGCGAGGGCGGGGGAGCAATGTCCGTCGGCGGCTCCGCCGCGGGCCTCCAGGGTGGCGGTGAAGTCCCGCCGGATCACGAAGTTGGCGCCCTCGCCGCGCCCGATCTCGTCCTCGATCACCCGGCGGACGATGCCGGCGTACTCCTGGTCGTCGATGTCGAACGCACCGCCGGACAGGGAGACCGGCAGCTGCGGGAGGGCGGGCGTCAGTTCGGCCAGCGGAAGTGCGTACTGCTCGGTCACCGCGAGGGCCTGCAGCGGGGTGGCGTCGTCGTGCGCCTCGAAGCCGCGTTCGCGGATCTGCCGGTACGGGACGAGCGCGAGCAGGTCGTGCACCGGGCCGCCGGCCGGGACGCCCTCGCGGACCGGCAGGTCGGCCAGCCGCTCGTAGCTGCCGACGGTGCCCAGCAGCACCTCGACGGTGTCCGGGGCGAGCCGGGGGGTGCGGCGGTGCAGCAGGGCGAAGGCGGGGGCGTCCGGGCCGGTCAGTCGGGCGAGCAGGTCGGTGGCGGTGGTCACGGTGGCGGCTTCCTTCTGAGTGGAGGCGGGGGCGGTACTGGAGTTCCGCTCCCGGGAGGGCCGTCTGCTCATACGCCGACGGCCGCCCCGAGGGGCGGCCGTCGTGTTCGTCTAGGAACGCGGGATCTGCGGGCCACCCGAGGGGTCGGCCCACCACCAGGAGTAGGTGTGCGGCGCGTTCATGCGTCGAGCGTAGCGGATGCGCAGGACCTTGGCGGGGCCGTCACACGAATGTCCGGCAGGTGTCTCATCCCTCGGGCAGTGGTCACAAATCGGTTGTCGCACCCCGTAGCCTTGCCGTGTGACCGTGACAAATCACCCCTGGCAGTCCCTGCCCGCGGCGCAGCAGCCTGAGTGGCCGGACCAAGAGGCTCTGCGCAAGACCCTTGCTGAGCTCGCCGCGTATCCGCCGCTCGTCTTCGCCGGCGAGTGCGACCAGCTGCGCGCCCGGCTCGCTGCCGTGGCGCGTGGTGAAGCGTTCCTCCTGCAGGGCGGCGACTGCGCCGAGGCCTTCGACGGCGTTTCGGCCGAGCACATCCGCAACAAGCTGAAGACCCTGCTGCAGATGGCGGCCGTGCTGACGTACGCCGCCTCCGTCCCCGTGGTGAAGGTCGGCCGGATCGCAGGCCAGTACTCCAAGCCGCGCTCCAAGTCGACCGAGACCCGTGACGGTGTGACCCTGCCGGTCTACCGGGGCGACTCGGTGAACGGCTTCGACTTCACCCCCGAGTCCCGCATCCCGGACCCGGAGCGGCTGAAGCGGATGTACAACGCGTCCGCCGCGACGCTCAACCTGGTGCGCGCGTTCACCACCGGTGGATACGCGGACCTGCGCCAGGTGCACGCCTGGAACCAGGACTTCGTGCGCAACTCGCCGGCCGGCCAGCGCTACGAGCAGCTCGCCCGCGAGATCGACAACGCGCTGGCGTTCATGAACGCCTGTGGCGTGGCGCCGGAGGAGTTCAAGACGGTCGAGTTCTACTCCTCGCACGAGGCGCTGATCCTCGACTACGAGACCGCGCTGACCCGCGTGGACTCGCGCACCGGCGAGCTGTACGACGTCTCCGGCCACATGGTCTGGATCGGCGAGCGCACCCGCCAGCTGGACCACGCACACATCGAGTTCGCCTCCCGGATCCGCAACCCGATCGGCGTGAAGCTCGGCCCGACCACCTCGGTCGACGAGGCGCTCACCCTGATCGAGAAGCTGGACCCGGAGCGCGAGCCCGGCCGGCTCACCTTCATCACCCGGATGGGCGCGGGCAAGATCCGCGAGCACCTGCCCACCCTGGTGGAGAAGGTCACGGCCTCCGGTGCACAGCCGGTCTGGATCTGCGACCCGATGCACGGCAACACCTTCGAGGCCTCCAGTGGCCACAAGACCCGCCGCTTCGACGACGTGCTCGACGAGGTCAAGGGCTTCTTCGAGGTGCACCGCGCTCTCGGCACCCACCCGGGCGGCATCCACGTGGAGCTGACCGGCGACGACGTCACCGAGTGCGTCGGCGGTGGCGACGAGGTGCTGGTCGACGACCTGCACCAGCGCTACGAGACGGCCTGCGACCCGCGGCTCAACCGCAGCCAGTCGCTGGACCTGGCGTTCCTGGTGGCCGAGATGTACCGCGGCGGCCACTGAGCCCGCGAGGCTCGGACCGGCCCGGCCGGCCCCTGATGTGACGAAGGCCCCTCCGGATTCGGGATTCCCGAGCCCGGAGGGGCTTTTTCGTGCCCGGATCGCCGGGTAAGGTGAGGCTTAGTGAACTAAGGCGTGCCTTAGTCAAGATCCACTCCGCCGCACCCCCGGGAGAGACCGCGATGTACGTGTGCATGTGCCATGCGGTCACCGAGGCCCAGGTGAAGAAGGAGATCGACGCGGGTGCCAACAGCCCGCGCCAGATCGCCAAGGGCTGCAAGGCCGGCACCGACTGCGGCTCCTGCGTCCGGCGGATCCAGGCCCTGCTGGGCGAGCACGGCGCGCGGCCCTGCCCGACCGCCCGGCTGGCCGCCAGGCTGGGGCTGGCCGACCCGGAGGCCGCCCCCTCGGAGGCCGCGCCGTCGGAAGCAGCCCCGCTCGCGCCGCTGCGCGCAGCCTGACGGTTCGGGGCGCCCGCCGCTCTCAGGACTCCGGCTGCTCGACCAGCTGGGCGATGTAGAGCGCCTCCCCGAGCTTCTCCAGCAGCTCGAGCTGGGTGTCGAGGTAGTCGATGTGGTGCTCCTCGTCCGCCAGGATGGACTCGAAGATGTTCGCCGAGGTGACGTCGTTCTTGGCCCGCATCACCACGATCCCGCGCTTGAGCCGGTCGATCGCCTCGACCTCGACCTGGCGGTCCGCCTCGAACATCTCCTTGACGGTCTGGCCGATCCGGACGTGGAAGAGCCGCTGGTAGTTGGGCAGTCCGTCCAGGAAGAGGATCCGGTCGGTGAGCACCTCGGCGTGCTTCATCTCGTCGAAGGACTCGTGCCGGGTGTACTTGGCGAGCTTGGTCCAGCCGAAGTTCTCCTGCATCTTCGCGTGCAGGAAGTACTGGTTGATGGCGGTCAGCTCGGCGGTGAGCTGCTCGTTGAGGAATTCGATGACCTCTGCGTCGCCCTTCATGGCGCTGCCTTCCTGCTGTGCGTCCGGGAACCTCGGCCGTGCCTGCGGCTGCACGCATCCTGGCATCGCGATGGGACGAAATTCCAGTAAGTTCACACTCAGTAGGACATGTGTCGGAATATCCGATTTGGTCGGCTATTGGCCCGTATGGGCGGGCGTGCAGCGCCGGAAAGGGGCGCGCTCCGGGGTTGTCCGCCGTCTGTCACCATGGACCCATGGGTCAGTCCGAACAAGAACCGCTTCCCCCGTCTGACCCGAGGCTCCCTCCGGGGCAGCGCCCGCAACGCGGCTGGCCCGCCCTGCACTACGGCCCGGTGCCCCGCTTCAAGCCACTGACCTGGGACTTCCAGGTGTTCGGGGCGACCGCCTCGGCGGAGAAGCACAGCTGGGACTTCGCCGGCTTCAGCGCCCTTCCGCGCACCACCGTCCGGGCCGACCTGCACTGCGTCACCAAGTTCTCGATGCTCGGCAACGAGTGGACGGGCGTGTCCGCCGCCGCCGTACTGGAGCAGGCGCCCCCCGCGCCCGACGTCACCCACGTCATGGTCTGGGCCGAGTACGGCTACAGCGCCAACCTGCGGCTGGCCGACTTCGCCGACCCGCGGACCGTCTTCGCCACCCACCGCAACGGCGAGCCGCTCACCGCCGAGCACGGCTTCCCCGTCCGGCTGGTGGTCCCGCAGCTGTACGCCTGGAAGGGGCCCAAGTGGGTCCGGGCGGTCGAGTACATGCGGGCCGACCGGCGCGGCTTCTGGGAGGAGCGCGGCTACCACAACCTCGCCGACCCCTGGCAGGAGCAGCGCTACTCCTACCAGGAGGAGCCGGGCGACGGGCCGCTGCGCTAGGTCGTCCGCGGGTCAGGCCCGGATGTTCTGGTTGAGGTGGAACAGGTTGCCGGGGTCGTACCGCCGCTTCAGCTCCACCAGACGGTCGTAGTTGCCCCGGTAGTTGGCCTCGATCCGGTGCTGGTCGTCGTGGTCCATGAAGCCGATGTAGCCGGCCTCGTCGGAGTGCGGGGCGAGGGCGGCGTAGTAGTCGCGGACCCAGGCGGTGTTCGCGGCGTTGTCGGCCGGGTCCGGCCAGACGCCGGCGATCACGGTGGCGAAGGTCGCGTCCCGGTGGGAGAAGGCCGTCGCGTCGGCGGGGACGCGGTGGCAGGCGCCGTTGATCGGGTAGATGTGCACCGCCGAGTTGACCGCCGGCACCCGCGGGCCGTACTCCATGTGGGCGGCGATCGCCCCGTCGGTGAGCTCGGTCGCGAAGAGGCCCTTCCAGTACTGCTGGAGGCCCGGCGGCAGCAGCGGGTCGAAGACGGCGGCGAACGCCGGGTACGGCGCCGGGCCGACGCCCTCGGCCACCACCGGCGCCGCGTCCCGCAGCGCGGCGAGCACCTTCTCCGCATCGGCCGGCGGCCCGGCCCAGCAGGGGACCAGCAGGATGAAGGGGTCGCCGACCCGGTCCTCCGGAATGAACGGCAGCGGCGGCGCGAGGTGGAACCCGGGGAAGAGGCCGAGCTGCTCGGGGGCGTCCCGGATGTACTCGCGGTAGAACCGCAGCACCTCGGCCGTGTGCTCCAGCTCGTAGACCATGGGCCCGGCGACCACGTCGGCCACCGGGCTCAGCCGGTACTCGAAGGACGTCACCGCGCCGAAGTTGCCGCCACCGCCGCGCAGCGCCCAGAAGAGGTCCGGCTCCTTCTCCCCGCTCACCGTGTGGAACCGTCCGTCGGCGGTGACCACGTCGGCCGAGAGCAGGTTGTCGCAGCTCAGGCCCAGCCCGCGGGCCAGGTGGCCGAAGCCGCCGTTGAGGGTCAGCCCGGCGATGCCGGTGGTGGAGATGATCCCGCCGGTGACCCCGAGGCCGAAGGCGTACCCGGCGGCGTTGAGGTCGCCCCAGGTGACGCCGCCCTCGCAGTGTGCCGTCCGGCGCTCCGGGTCGATCCGCACGCCCCGCCGCCCGGAGAAGTCGATCACCACGCCGTCGTCGCAGGTGCCGAAGCCCGGCGCGCTGTGGGCGCCGCCGCGCACCGCGAGGTCCAGCGCGTTGTCCCGGGCGAAGTCGACCGTGGACATCACGTCGCCGGTGTTGGCCACCCGGACGATCACGGCCGGCCGGCGGTCCACCATGCCGTTGTAGACCCGGCGGGCCTCCTCGTACCCCTCGTCCGTGGGGGTGATCACCGCGCCCCGCACGCGCTCCCTCAAGCCGTCGACGGTGGGTCCGCCCATGACGACCACATCCTCGGATACCGGCCGCCGCGCAGCCCCGTCCGGAGGTCCCGGCGCCGCAGCCCTCCCGACTCTACGGCGGGCGGGGCCGGGCAGGCCTGGTTCCACGCTACGCCGCATGTCCCCAAGGCGCCCGGCAAAATCCTTAGATGAAGGGGAAGTTGACCGTCACCACGGTGTGCTGCGGGCGGCGCTCGCCGGGGGCGGGGGACTGGCTGGAGACCTTGCCGGTGCCGAACAGGTTGACGCCGCTGCTCTGCATCGCGAAGCCGGCGGCCTGGAGCGCCTTGGCGGCGTCGTCCTTGGACATCCCGGTCACGTCCGGGACGGGCACCATGCCCTTGCTGACCACCAGCGAGACCGGCGAGTTCTCCGCCAGCTGCTGCCCGGCCGCCGGCGAGCTGCTGATCACCGCGCCCTCGGGAACGGTGTCGCTGTACGTCTCGGTGACGTTGCCGCGGGCCAGCTGGACGCCGGCCAGTGCGGCGGCGGCCTGGTCGGCCGGCTTTCCGGCCAGCTCCGGTACGGCGATCCGCTTCGGGCCGCGGGAGACGGTGACGCCGACGGCGTCGCTCTTGCGGGCCCGGGCGCCGACCCCCGGGTCGGTGGAGATCACCTGCCCGGCGGGGACGGTCTCGCTGTAGACCTCGGTGAACCGCCCGTGCATGCCCGCGCCGTCCAGGATCCGCTGCGCCTCGGCGCGGTCCTTGCCGAGCACGCCCGGCACCGTCGTGTACAGGGCGCCGGAGAGCGTGTAGGTGGTGCCGCCGACCAGCAGCACCAGGGCGGCCAGGACGGAGGCCCAGACCAGCGGCTTGCGGGGGAGGCGGCGCAGCAGGCCGGGGCGGCCGGTGCGCACCGGCGGCGGCTCGTCGTACGGGCGCGGCTCGGTGAGCAGCTGCTCCATCACCTCCGGCGGGACGTCCAGCACGCTGGTCCGCTCGACCGGCGGCCCGGCGTCCGTCGCGGTGTCCGTCGCGTGGGCCTGAGTGGAGACGGCCTGTGCGGAGACGACCTGTGCGGAGACGGCCCGGGCCGTGACGGCGGGCCGGATCACCGAGGTCGGCTCGTTGGTCGGGTACTGCGGGCTGTCCAGCGTGGAGGCGGGCGGCTCGGCGTCCAGCTGGGCCGGGGTGAGCGTGCGGCGCACCCGCTGGAGGGCGGCCAGCAGCTCGACCGCGTCGTACGGGCGGGCCTGCGGGTCGCGTGCGCAGGCGCCGGCCACTATGGCGTCCAGCTCGGGGACGACGCCGGGCACGGTCAGCGAGGGTGCGGGGACGTCCTCGTGCAGGTGGCGGTACATCACCTGGACGGGGTTCTCGCCGGTGTGCGGGCGGTGGCCGGTCAGCATCTCGTACAGCAGGATGCCGGCGGCGTAGACGTCCACCCGCTGGTCGGTCCCGTCGCCGGGGCGGATCTGCTCGGGGGCCAGGTAGGAGACGGTGCCGAGGACGGTGCCGGTGGTCGCGGTGGTGGAGGTGGCCGCGCCGTCGGCGGCGTTCAGCACCCGGACCAGGCCGAAGTCGGCGACCTTGACCAGGCCGCCGTCGGTGATCAGGACGTTCTCCGGCTTGACGTCGCGGTGGACCAGACCGGCCCGGTGGGCGGCGCCGAGCGCGGCGAGCACCGGCTCCAGGATGTCCAGGGCGGCGCGGATGGAGAGCGCGCCGCGGTCGCGGAGCAGGTCCCGCAGGGTGCGGCCGGGGACGTACTCCATGGCGAGGAAGACGTTTCCGCCGTCCGCGCCCTGGTCGAACACGTTGACCACGTTGGGGTGCGCGAGCCGGGCGACCGCCTTGGCCTCGCGGATGAACCGGCCGGTGAAGCCCTCGTCGCCGGCCAGCGAGGGGTGCATCACCTTGAGCGCCACGACCCGGTCGAGCCGGGTGTCGGTGGCGCGGTAGACGGTGGACATCCCGCCGGCCGCGATGCGCTGCTCGACCCGGTACCGGCCGTCGAGCAGGGAACCGATCAGGGGGTCGTGCAATGCCATGTCCGCCTTGTCCACCCGGCGAGTCTAGTGGCGCAGACGGGCCCTCAGCCCCGGGCGGCACCGCTCCCGGGGCTCTCTGTACCCGGGTTGTGACACCGTCCGGGCCCTTCGGGGTCAGAACGCCGGGCGCTCGCGGGTGTCCAGGTCGGCCCGGCCCGCCATCGCCGAGGAGGCCTCGGCGTGGAAGCGGCGCGGGATGCGGCCGGCCCGGTGGGCGAGCCGTCCGGCCTCGGCGGCGTGCCGCATCGCCTCGGCCATCAGCACCGGGTCCTGGGCGCGGGTCACCGCCGAGGCGAGCATGACGGCGGCGCAGCCCAGCTCCATCGCCAGCGCGACGTCCGAGGCGGTGCCGGCGCCCGCGTCCAGGATCACCGGGACGTTGGCGCCCTCCACGATCAGCTGGAAGTTGTGCGGGTTGCGGATGCCCAGGCCGGAGCCGATCGGCGAGCCGAGCGGCATGATCGCCGCGCAGCCGACGTCCTCCAGCTTCCGGGCCAGCACCGGGTCGTCGTTGGTGTAGGGGAGGACGGTGAAGCCGTCGTCGACCAGCGTCTCGGCGGCGTCCAGCAGCTCGATCGGGTCGGGCAGCAGGGTCCGCTCGTCGGCGATGACCTCCAGCTTCACCCAGTCGGTGCCGAGCGCCTCGCGGGCCAGCCGGGCGGTCAGCACGGCCTCTCCGGCGGTGAAGCAGCCGGCCGTGTTGGGCAGGATGCGGATGCCGTTGCGGGTGAGCACGTCCAGGACGGAGCCCTGGGTGGTGGCGTCGACCCGGCGCATCGCCACGGTCGTCAGCTCGGTGCCGGAGACCCGCAGCGCCTGCTCCAGGACCTCCAGGCTGGGGGCGCCGCCGGTGCCCATGATCAGGCGCGAGTCGAAGGTGGTGCCGGCGATGGTGAGCAGGTCGTCAGCCATGGTCAGCCTCCCTGCACGGCGGTGAGGATCTCGATCCGGTCGCCGGCCGAGAGCTCCGTGAGCGGCCACGAACTGCGCGGGACCACGGCCTCGTTGAGCGCGGCGGCGACGCCGGAGTTGGCCCGGCTGAGGGTGGCCACCACCTCGGCGAGGGTGGTCGCGGCGGGCACCTGGCGGGGCTCGCCGTTGACGGTGAGGGGGATGTCGCTCATGCGGGGACCTTCGTCGTGAAGCGAGTGGGGGAGAACGGCGCGGCGAGGTCCGGCGTCGTGCCGGTGGCCAGGTACTCGGCGACCACGTCGGCGGTCACCGGGGTGAGCAGCACGCCGTTGCGGTAGTGGCCGGTGGCGGCGACCAGGCCGGGCAGGGCGGTCGGTCCGAGCAGCGGCGCGTTGTCGGGCGAGCCCGGGCGCAGCCCGGCCGACGTCTCCACCAGCGGCAGTTCGGTGATGCCGGGGACCAACTCGTGGGCGTCGCGCAGCAGCTCGTACACGCCGCCGGCGGTGACGGTGGTGTCGTACCCCTGCTCCTCGCTGGTGGCGCCGATCACCAGCTCGCCGTTCTCACGGGGCACCAGGTAGAGGTGCCGGCCGCGGACCACCGCGCGGACGTTGCGGGAGAGGAACGGCCGGTACGCCTCCGGGATCCGCAGCCGCAGGATCTGGCCCTTCACCGGGCGGATGGCCGGCAGCACGCCCTCGGGCAGGCCGGGCAGCCGGTGGCTCCACGGGCCGGCGGCCAGGACGACCTGATCGGCGGTGACGGTCTCGCCGGTGGCGAGCCGGGCGCCGGTGGCGCGGCCGCCCTCGGCCAGCAGCTCGGTCGCCTCGGCGCGGTGCAGCCGGACGCCGGCCCGCTCGCAGGCGAGGACGAGCGCCTTGGCGAGCCGGCGGCCGTCGACCTGGTGGTCGTCGGTGACGTGCAGGCCGCCGCGGACGCCCGGGGCGAGCATCGGTTCGAGCCGGCGGGCCTCGCGGCCGGTGAGCCACTGCGAGTCCAGGCCGAGCCGCCGGTGGAAGGCGTGCAGCTCGCGCAGCTCCTCGCGGTCGTCCGAGTCGAGGGCGACGGCGAGGGTGCCGCACGGGCGGTAGCCGGTGTCCTGGCCGCCACTGGCCTCGGTGAGCTCGGCGGCGAAGGCCGCGTACCGCTCGTTGGAGGCCATGCCGAGGCGCAGCAGCGGCTCCTCGCCGTACTGGAGCTCGGTGACGGGGGCGAGCATGCCGGCCGCGACCTGGGCGGCGCCGCCGCCGGGCCGCGGGTCGGCCACCACGATGTTCTCCAGCCCGCGCTGGGCGGCGCGCCAGGCGACGGCGAGGCCGATGATGCCCCCGCCGATCACCAGTACGCCGGCGTGGGCGTCCGGTGCCAAGCGTGTCAAAGTCGCTGCTCTCCCTTCGCCGGTATGACCCGGATCAGGTTCGGACGGTCGCAGGCCGTGTCAGCCCGCCTCTCAGCCCGGTCCGCCGGGCTCCCGTGATGGTGCCCCCACCTTAACTCCGGGCGTCCGAGCCGCCGAAGGCGCGTACGAAGGGTGGGACGCGGGCGGCCGGGGCCCGAGCAGGCCGGGGCGGCCGGGGCGCCGAAGGCGCGTACGAGGGTGGGGCGGGAGTGGGCCGCGGGGCCGGGAGGAGCGGGAGTGGCCGGTGCTGCCGAGGGGCGGGTACGAAAGGTGGGACGCCCCCTGGCGCGCCCGGCGGGCGCCAGTACAGTGACGGCGTGGCAGAGCTGAGCGGGACGGATCAGGTGGTCGTGGTCGTGGTCGGGGCCGGGCTGGCCGGGGCGCAGTGCGCCTCGGGCCTGCGGCGGGGCGGCTGGCAGGGGCGGATCGTGCTGGTGGGCGACGAGCCGCACGCGCCCTACGACCGGCCGCCGCTCTCCAAGGAGGTGCTGCTCGGCAAGGCCGACGCCACCACCCTGGACGTCGACTTCGCGCACCTCGGCATCGAGGTGCTCACCGGCCGCCGCGCCACCGGCCTCACCCCCGGCCTCCTGCACACCGACGGCGGCGACCTGCCGTACGGCGCCCTGGTGATCGCCACCGGCGCCACTCCGCGCGTCCTGCCCGGCGCCGAGCGCGCGCACCTGCTGCACACCCTGGACGACGCGCTCGCCCTGCGCGCCCTGCTCCGCCCGGGCCTGCGCCTGGTGCTGGTCGGCGCGGGCTGGATCGGCGCCGAGGTCGCCACCGCCGCCCGCACGGCCGGCTGCGAGGTGACGGTCGTCGAGGCGGGCCCGGCGCCCGTCCCCGGTGCGCTGCCCACCGAGATCGGCCGGGCGATGGCCGCCTGGTACGCCGAGGCCGGGGTCGAGCTGCGCTGCGGCGCCGCCGTCGCGGCCGTCGAGCCGGGTGCGGTGCTGCTGGCGGACGGCTCGCACCTGCCGGCCGACGAGGTGGTGGTCGGCATCGGTGCCCGCCCGGCGACGGAGTGGCTGGCCGGCTCGGGCGTCGAGCTGGACGCGGCCGGCGCCGTCCTGGTGGACGAGCGGCTGCGCACCGGCCTGCCCGGCGTCTACGCGGCCGGCGACTGCGCGAGCTACCCCTCCGCCCGGACGGGCGGCCGGCTGACCGTCCAGCACTGGGACCACGCGCTGCAGTCCGGCGAGGCCGCGGCCGCCGCGGTGCTCGGCGCGGACGCCCCGTACGACCCGGTGCCGTACTTCTGGTCGGAGCAGTTCGGCCGGATGGTCCAGTACGTCGGCCGGCACGGCGACGGCGACGAGCTGGTCTGGCGCGGCTCTCCGGCGGACCCGACCTGGGCCGTGCTCTGGCTGCGCGACGGCGCGCTGCGGGCCCTGCTCACCGTCGACCGCCCGCGCGACCTCACCCAGGGCCGCCGGCTGGTCGAACGCGCCACGGTGCTGGACCGGGCCCGGGCCGCGGACCCGGCGGTACCGCTCAAGTCGGCCGCCGCGGGGTAGCGCCGGGGGCCGCTGGACGAGCCCCCGGGCGGCCGGCTGGTGCGCGGCGGGCCGCGGAGGTGGCAGTCTGGTGGCGTGAGTGAGATCGAAAGCAAGATTGAAGCCCTGGTCCCCGAGTGGATGTACCTGCCCGACATCTCGGAGCAGTGGGGGGTCCGGGTCACCGAGGTGCGTGACCTGGTCAAGAACGGCGGGCTGATCGCGATCCGGCGCGGCCCGAACAGGTCGCTGCAGGTGCCGGCGGCGTTCATCGACGGCCCGGGCCTGGTCAAGCACCTGTCCGGCACCCTGACCGTCCTGCGCGACTGCGGGTACAACGACGTGGAGATCCTGGAGTGGCTCTTCACCGAGGACCCGTCGCTGCCGGGCAGCCCGATCCAGGCGCTCCGGGAGAACCGCGGCACCGAGGTGAAGCGCCGCGCCCAGGCGATGCTGATCTGATGGCCGCGGAAACGCTGCGCCGGCGGCTCGCCGACGCCCGGCTCTACCTGTGCACCGACGCCCGGCGTGAGCAGGGCGACCTCGCCGAGTTCCTGGACGCGGCGCTGGCCGGTGGGGTGGACATCGTCCAGCTCCGTGACAAGGGGCTGGAGGCCAAGCAGGAGCTGGCGGCGCTGGAGGTCTTCGCCGACGCCTGCCGCCGGCACGGCAAGCTGCTCTCGGTCAACGACCGCGCCGACGTCGCGCACGCCGCCCGCCCCGAGGTGCTGCACCTCGGCCAGGACGACCTGCCGGTGGCGGCCGCCCGCGCGATCCTCGGCGAGGACGTGCTGATCGGCCGTTCCTGCCACGCCGAGGCCGAGGTGGACGCGGCGATCGCCGAGCCCGGCGTTGACTACTTCTGCACCGGCCCGGTCTGGCCCACCCCGACCAAGCCCGGCCGCCACGCGCCCGGCCTCGGCCTGGTCTCGTACGCGGCCGGGCGGGCCACCGACCGGCCGTGGTTCGCCATCGGCGGCATCGGCCTCGGCAACCTGGACGAGGTGCTCGCGGCCGGCGCGAGCCGGGTGGTCGTGGTGCGCGCCATCACCGCCGCGGAGGACCCGCAGGCGGCCGCCACCGCGCTCGCCCGGCGGCTGCGCCAGGCCTGACGCCGCAGGCGTACGGACGCACAGACGCCGGACAAGGCCGCCGCCGCGCCCCGGGTACTCCTCAGTACTTGCGGACGGTGGCGGCCTCGGCCAGCGCCAGCAGCACCTCGCGGGCCCGTCCGTCGGCCAGCGGTGCGGCCTCCAGCGCGGTCAGCGACTGCCGCATCAGCTCCTCGATCCGCCGCTCCACCAGCTCGGGCGCGCCGCTGCACCCGACCAGGGCCCGCAGCCGGGCCACCTCCTCGGGCGCGAGGTCCGGCGCACCGAGGCGCTCGTCCAGGTGGCGGGCGTCGGCGGCCGACAGCCCGCGCATCGCGTGCGCGACCAGCAGGGTCCGCTTGCCCTCGCGCAGGTCGTCCCCGGCGGGCTTGCCGGTGACCGCCGGGTCGCCGAAGACGCCGAGCAGGTCGTCCCGGAGCTGGAACGCCTCGCCCAGCGGCAGGCCGAACGCCCCGTACGCCTCGACCAGTTCCGGCCCCGCGCCGGCCAGCAGCGCGCCGACCTGCAGCGGCCGCTCGATCGTGTACTTGGCCGACTTGTAGTGCAGCACCGTCTGCGCCCGGTCCAGCGCGCCCGGGTCGGTGGAGTCACCGGCGACCGGCTCCAATACGTCCAGGTACTGGCCGACCATGACCTCGGTGCGCATCAGGTCGAACATCGGCTTGGCGGCCAGCACCGCCGCCGCGTCCAGGCCCGAGCGCAGGAACAGCTCGTCGCACCAGATCAGCAGCAGGTCGCCGAGCAGCACCGCGGCCGAGGTGCCGTACTGCTCGCGGTCGCCGCGCCAGCCGCTGTCGCGGTGCAGGGCCTCGAAGCGGCGGTGGACCGAGGGCAGGCCGCGGCGGGTGTCGCTGCGGTCCATCAGGTCGTCGTGGACCAGCGCGCTCGCCTGGAGGAGCTCCAGGGCGGCCGCCGCGTTGGCGATGCCCTCGCCGGCCGCCGGGCCGCCGGCGCCGCGCCAGCCCCAGTAGCAGAACGCCGGGCGCAGTCGCTTACCGCCGTCCAGCAGGAAGTCGCGCAGCGCCTCGACCGCGGGCGCCAGCTGCGGGGAGATCTTCCCGAGCAGGGCCGCCTGGCCGTCCATGAAGCCGGCGAGGGCCGCGTTGACGCGCCCGCGCACGTCCTCCACGTCAATGGGGTTGGCCGGCCGGTTGCTGGACGAGGTCACGATGAGGCTCCGGGAGTTTGACAGGGGGTGCAGCAAGCCTAGCCGGGCGGCCGGGAACAGCTGTACGGACGAGCCTCCGGGGCCTCCCGGGGCGGCGGGGCCGGGAAGCGGAATACCGTCCACCATTTGTCTCAATTGGTGGGACCGAGTTGTCCGTGCCCTTCGACCGGCGGTTAACCTGCCAGCATGGCACTCGGCGTCGCTTCCACCAGAACAGACCGCGCGCTGACGGTCCGCGAGCTTCTGGCGGCCGGCAAGCGATCCTTCTCCTTCGAGTTCATGCCCCCGCGCACCGAGGTCGGCGAACAGCGTCTCTGGGACGCCATCCGCCGGCTCGAACCGCTCGACCCCAACTTCGTCTGCATGACGTACGGGGCCGGCGGCTCCTCGCGCGAGCGCACCGTCAACATGGTCGGCCGGATCGCCACCGAGACCACGCTGACGCCGGTCGCCCACCTGACCGCCGTCGACCACTCGATCGCCGAGCTGCGCAACATCATCGGCCACTACGCCGACCAGGGCGTACGCAACGTGCTCGCGGTGCGCGGCGACCCGCCCGGCGACCCGATGGGCGAGTGGGTGAAGCACCCGCAGGGGGTCACCTACGCGTACGAGCTGGTGGAGCTGATCAAGGGCATCGGCGACTTCTGCGTGGGCGTGGCCGCCTCGCCGAACATGCACCCGCGCTCGACCGACTGGGACGAGGACATCCGCCACTTCGTGGCGAAGATCCGCTCCGGGGCCGACTACGCGATCACCCAGATGTTCTTCGAGGTCGACGACTACCTGCGGCTGCGCGACCGGGTCGCGGCGGCCGGCTGCGAGACGCCGATCATCCCGGAGATCATGCCGGTCACCAACGCCAAGCAGCTGGACCGGTTCCCGCAGCTGAGCGGTTCGGCCTTCCCGGCCGAGCTGGAGGCCCGGCTGCGCGCGGCCATCGACGACCCGGCCGCCCTGCGCGAGGTCGGCATGGAGCACGCCACCGCGATGTCCGAGCGGCTGCTCGCGGAGGGCGCCCCCGGCCTGCACTTCATCACGCTCAACCACTCGACCGCGACCCTGGAGATCTACCAGAACCTCGGTCTGCACCAGCGCTGAGCTGCGCCGCCGGCCCGGCCGGGCCGGCGGCCGGCGGCACCCCGCACGGGCGGGAGCCGCCGGGAACGCGATGCGGTACCCCGGCCGTTGAACCGGTACAGTCGCCGCACACGCGCGGCGCGCGCGGGCACGCGACTGGAGGTAGCGGGCGGATGGGCATCGGATACCTGCTGCTGTACGCCGCGTTGGCGGTGGTGGCGCTCTGGCTGGTCGCCGAGCTGCTGCTGCAGAACCGCGCCCCGGTGCACTGGCGGGCCCTGGCCCTGGCCGGCTTCCTCGGGGTGCCCGCCGGGATGGCGCTCGGCTCGGTCGTGGTGATCGGCGCCGGCGCGGCCCTCTTCGCGCTCGGCCAGACCCTCGTCACCCTCTCCGTGAAGCGCGGCTACGCCGCCGGCTGGTCGCTGCGCAGCGCCGACGGCAGCCTGCCCGGTCCGCTCGCCAAGGTGCCGCTGCTCGGAGCGCTGACCGGCGGGGCGGTGGTGGCCACCGCGGTGGCGGTCGACCGGATCGGCACGGTCAGCGCGGTCGAGGAGAGCAGCCCCGAGCCGGCACCGGCCGCCGAGGAAGCCCCCGCCGTCGAGCAGACCGCCGCCTTCGAGATGCAGGAGCTCGCCGCGGACGGCGTCTACGCGCCCGGGTACTACGAGCAGCAGGTGCAGCAGCCGCAGCAGGCCCAGCCGGACCCGTACGCCGAGGCCTACCAGGCCGGCTACGACGCCCCGCAGCAGCAGGCCTGGGACCAGAACGTCCAGCAACAGCAGCAGTGGCAGACCCAGCAGCAGCCGGCCTTCGCCTACGACCAGGGCTACGGCGGCTACCAGCAGCAGGCCGTCCAGCCGGACCAGTACGCGGCCTACCAGCAGCAGCCCGACGCCTACGGCGCGTACCAGCAGCAGCCCGACCCGTACGGCTACGAGCAGCAGGCGCAGCACGCGCAGCAGGCCCAGCAGCAGTGGCAGCCCGAGCAGCAGCCGCAGCAGGGCATCCCGCAGCAGCCGGTCTACGAGTACGGCTACCAGCAGCAGAACACCTGGCAGCAGCAGGGCTGAGCCGGGCGCGGCCCCGCAGAGGGAGTCGGCCAGGCCGGTTTCCCCCGCGCGGCGCGCTCAGGCCGGGCCGATGAGGTTGGCCGCGATGCAGGCCGACATGCCGACCCGGGCCAGCCCGCCGCCGGGGTGGGCGGCGCCGCCGATCAGGTAGAGGCCGGGGACGGGTGACTCGTTGGCGGACTGCAGGAAGTTCCCGCCCTGCCCGGCCAGCGCGGGGCGGGGGACGGCTCCCATGAACGCGCCGGTTTCCCGGCGGGTGTCCTCGGGCGTGCGCACCACTCGCCACAGCACCCGCTCGCGCAGGCCGAGCCCGGCCGCGTCGACGTGGTCCAGCAGCCGGTCGGCGTAGCGGTCGGCCAGGCCGGGCTCCGTCCAGTCGACATCGCCCTGCCCCGGCACGGTCACGGTGAGGACGACGCTCTCGTGGTCGTCGTCCGGGCGCAGCGAGGAGTCGTCGGGTCGCAGGACCTGCACCGTCGGGTGCTCGCAGGGCTGGGCGGCAAGGGTGAGCGCGTTCCACTCGGCCGCCGGCTCGGCGGCGTGGACCACGGTGCGGTGCGGGGTGCCGTCCGGCCGCGCCCCGCGCAGCGCGAGCAGAACGACGAAGCGGCCGTTCGGCTGCTCGTAGTGCCCCCACTCGGCGGGGTCGCCGCCGTCCGGCCACTCGGCGATGCGCCGGCTGAACAACGACCAGGCGTCCATCGAGGAGACCACCGCGTCGGCGTCGATCCGGCCGGCCGTGGTGTCGACGCCGCAGGCGCGGCCGTCCTTGGTGGCCACCGCGATGACCTCGGTGTCGAAGCGGAAGTCCACGGCGCGCAGTTCGCAGCGCCGGTACACCGCGTCGGCCAGCGCGCGGAGGCCGCCCTGGACGTACCAGACGCCGAAGGACTGCTCCATGTACGGCAGCACGGTGGCGCTCGCCGGGGCCGTGTCCGGGTGGAGCCCGAAGCGCAGCGCGTACTCGGACAGCAGGGCGGTCAGGGCCGGGTGGCCACCGAGCTCCTGGGCGGCCACACTGGTGAGCGTCCGGGGCCGCGGGCGGAGGAGCCTGGCCAGGCCCTTGCGGGGCGGGCCGGGGTACGGGTCGGTGTGCAGCGGTGCGGGGTCGGCGGGGAGCGGCTCCTCCAGCAGCGGGCGGCGGGTCGCCTCCCAGACCGTGCGGCCGTGGTTCATCACCTCGGCCCAGCGGGCGCCCGAACCGGCGCCGAACGCGGCGTCCAGCGCCTGGATGACGCCGCCGCGGGAGGCGTTCGGCAGCGTCAGGTCGGTGCCGTCGGGGAAGACGTGCCGGCTCTCCGGGTCGACCGGGGCCAGCCCGACCAGCTGCTCCAGCGGCTCCTTGCCGGTCTTCAGGGCGAGGTCGCGGTAGACGGCGGGGAGGGTGAGCAGCCCGGGGCCGGTGTCGAAGGCGAAGCCGTCCCGCTCGTACCGGCCGACCATGCCGCCGTACGTCCCGCTCGCCTCGCAGACCGTCACCCGGTGTCCGAGGGTCGCCAGCCGGGAGGCCGCCGCGAGCCCGCTCATTCCTGCGCCGATGATGACGATCCTTGCCATGGCCCGCATCCTATGACCGCAGGACGGACGCCTCCTCCGCCGGTCGGGCGCCGGCCGCGCGGGCGGCCTTGCGCTCGCGGCGGCGGGCCCGGAAACGCCGGATGCGGTTGATCGCGAACCAGACCATGAGCAGGCCGGCGATCAGCAGGACGGCGGCGACCGAGGCGGCCAGCCACGGATGGAAGATCGCCAGGGTGACCAGGCCGGCCACCGAGAGGTCCTCGGCCAGGCTGACCACGATGTTGCTGGCGGGCTCGGGCGAGGTGTTGACCGCCATTCGCAGCGAGGCCTTCACCAGATGGCTGACCAGCGCCGTGGCACCGCCCATCGCCCCTGCCGCGACCTCGGGCAGCGAGCCCGGGTCGGTGCTCGCGATCAGCGCGCCCACGGTGGCCCCCGCGATCGGGCGGATCACCGTGTGGACGGTGTCCCAGAGGCTGTCCACGTACGGGATCTTGTCGGCCACCGCCTCCAGCAGGAACAGCACGGCCGCCGCGGCCAGCACGTCGGTGCGCTCCAGTGCGGGCGGCACCGAGTCGGCCCCGGCGAACCGGCCCAGCAGGCCGAGCAGCAGCACCACCGCGTACGCGTTGATCCCGCTCGCCAGACCGCTGGTGAAGATCAGCGGAACGATCGTCATCCGTTCCCTCCCTCGGAGTGCCGCCGGGATCCGCCCGGCTCGCCGTACCGTACCGGGACGCCGGGCGGGAGCCCTCCGGTTCCCTCCCCGGGCGGACTGAGTACGGATACTCAGACGCACGGTTGAGTAGCTGAGCGGATGGCCTCCGACCTGCGGAGACGGGAGAGTGGTGGCACCGGGTCGGCGGCGCGTCGGGCACTGCGGGCCCGGGACGGCGGACACGTGCCGTCCGCCGGCCACGGGGGCCGGCGGACGACACCGGCGGGTCCGCACCGGAGCCGGTCGTAGGCCGCGCACCGCCGACACGGGGCGGCGGAGCGGGGTCAGGGGGGACCGGTGACCCGGGGGGCTCCGAAGCGCCGCCGGTGGGGGGACGGCGCTCCGGCGGGTGCGGGGCGGTGGGCGCGGGCCGGCGGGGGAGCGGCCGGCGACCGCCGCCCGCACGCATGTCCGTGCCCGGAGCAGGCGTGCGACGCCTCGGGGCCGCATTGTCAGTGGTCCCGTTCACGATGGAGACGCACGGATCATCCGGCCCGTGCGCTGCCTCGGAACGGGGGAGACCATGACCATCAGCCGGCCTGAGCCCGTCACCGCCCGCCTCCACCTCGCCGCCCACCGGCCGGGCACCCACCAGCCGGGTGCCGACCGGCCCGGCGCCGACGTCCCCGCCGGCGGAGACGTCCACCCGGTGCTGCGCCGGGTCGCCGCCCCGCCCGCCGCGCTCGACCTGCTCGCCGACGCCCGCCGCACCCTCACCCGCTCCCGCGCCCTGGAGGACCCGCTGGAGCGGTACGCCGCCGCCCACCTCGCCGCGCTGCGCACCGTCGCGGCGGTGCTCGCCGTCCGGGGCCGGCCGGAGAAGAGCCCCCGGCGGCGCCGGGCGATCCGCAGCGCCTGGGAGGTGCTGCCCGAGGTCGCGCCCGAACTCGCCGAGTGGGCGGTGTACTTCGCGGCCGGCGCCCGCCGCCGGGCCGCCGCCGAGGCCGGGATCAGGGGTGCCGCCTCGGCCCGCGACGCCGACGACCTGATCCGCAACTCCGCGCTCTTCCTCCGGCTGGTCGAGCGGCTGCTCGGCCTGCACCCGGCGCCGCCCGCCCCCCGGTTCCCGCCGGACGACGCCGGAGGCCCCCACGACCCGGGCGCCCGGCGGTGACCAAGCGCCGGGCGGTGACCGGTCACCGCCCGGCGGCGCGGCCCGGCGGCCCGCAGCGGCCAGGCCGCCGGCCCGGTCTAAGGTGGAGGCGTCCTGATCGATCTGCACGTGCCAAGGAGTCCCACCGTGTACCCGACGCGTCCCCGCAGCGCCCTGCGTACCGCCGTGGTGTGGGAGGTGGTGCGGGCAGCCCTGGAGAAGCGGGCGGCCGAGCTGGACCAGCCGGTGCTCGACGTGGTCGACACCGGCGGCGGCACCGGCAACTTCGCCGTGCCGGTGGCCCGGCTCGGTCACCGGGTCACCGTGGTCGACCCGAGCCCCGACGCGCTGTTCGCGCTGGAGCGCCGGGCCGCCGAGGCCGGTGTGACCGACCTGGTCCGCGCCGTCCAGGGCGACACCCAGACGCTGCCCGACGTGGTCGCGCCCGGCACCGTCGACGCGGTGCTCTGCCACGGCGTGCTGGAGGTCGTGGACGACCCGGCCGACGCGCTCGGCAGCCTGGCCGGGACCTTGCGCCGCGGTGGCTTCGTCAGCCTGCTGGCCGCCAACCGCAACGGCGCCGTGCTGGCCCGCGCGCTCGGGGGCCACTTCAACGACGCGCGGACGGTGCTGGAGGCCTCCGACGGTCGCTGGGGCGAGGCCGACCCGATGCCGCGCCGCTTCACCGGCGAGGAGCTCGACCGGCTCGCCGTCGGCGCGGGCCTGCGGGTGGACTCGGTGCACGGTGTGCGGGTCTTCGCCGACCTGGTGCCGGGCGTCCTGGTCGACGCCGAGCCGGGCGCGCTGGAGGCGCTGCTCAAGCTGGAGGAGGCCGCCGCCGGGCAGCCCGCCTTCCACGCCGTGGCGACCCAGCTCCACCTGCTGGCCACCCTGGCCTGACCCGGGCGGTCGGCACCGTTCGCCGACCCGCCTCACCCCTCTTCTCCTCCCCCTCTCCTCCGAAGCTCCCCAGGTCCCGGCCGATTCCACCCGGTCGGGCACTTGTCCGGGCCTCACCGCGTTGAGCCCAGTGCGGCCCGGACGGCCCGGAGTGGCCCGGCCCACGCGTGGCCGACCACCCCGTAACGGGCCCGTGGACCGTATGATCTGGGTAAAGCCGGAAAGCATGACAGCCGGATGCATGGGGCATATGGACGACACGGGCCCGGGCCCCCGCACAGGCGTCCGACCGCATGTTCTCAAGGCTGATTGGACTTGCCTCCCCGACCGGGGCGGCGGACCGGTCGCACCCGCGACCGACGAGTAGGAGGACTCCGTGCCGCTCTCGGAGCACGAGCAGCGACTGCTCGACCAGATGGAGCGAGCGCTGTATGCCGAAGATCCCAAATTCGCGTCGGCGCTTGAGGGAACCGGGCTGCGCACCCACACCCGTCGACGGGTCTATCTGGCCGTCGGCGGCTTCGTGGTGGGCATCGGCCTGTTGATGGGCGGCATGGTGGTCCCCGACCAGATCTGGGTCAGTGTCGTCGGGTTCCTGGTGATGCTCGGGTGTGCGGTCTTCGCCGTGACGGGCTGGCGCCGTGGTCCGGCCGGCCAGACCTCTGGGCCCCGTCCGGCCCCTGCTCCGCGCCGCAAGGCGGGGATGATGGACCGGGTCGAGCAACGCTGGCAGCGCCGCCGGGACGAGCAGACCGGCGGTTTCTGAGCCTCCGGGCACGAGGCCTGCGGGTACCACCGCACGAACGCCGCGAGGGCGGGCAGTCGATCCGACTGCCCGCCCTCGGCGTGTCCGGTCTCAGGACTCGGTGCCGTCCGGGCCACCCGTACCGCCCCGGCGCCGCAGCCGGCCCCAGACCCGGCGGACCGGACCGGTGACCGTGCCGGCCGCCCGGGCCACCCGGTCGCGCACCGTGAGCCGCGCGGCCAGCACGGCGTCGGAGACCTTCCACCAGAGCTGCGCCGAGGACGGCGGCAGCAGCACCGCCCTGGTCCGCCCGGCCCGGCCGGCGCCGGCCCGCAGCCCGTCCCGGGCGGTCCGGACGTCCGCCGCCACCGGGGCCGACACCTGGGCGGAGCGGGCGTAGAGCACCCGCTCGGTGGCCAGCGCCACCCGGCCGGCGGCGGCCGCCGAGGCCTCGTCCAGTGCGGCGGCCTCGGAGATCCGGCGGGCGGTCGCGCGCGGCGTGCGCGACTCGTCCGGCTGGATGCCGATGTCCCAGGCGGAGTCGATCAGCTCGTCCCAGGCGGCCAGCACCTGTTCGTCGGTCGGCTCCGCGGGGCCGTCACCGCCGGGCCGCCGCCGCCCGCCCGCGCCGAGCCGGCGGCGGCGCAGCAGCGTCCGCCAGAGCATCGGGGTGAGCAGCAGCGCGACCAGCACCAGGACGCCGGCCAGGGCGGCCAGCACCTGCCAGGAGAGCAGCCAGGACTCGTCCTGGGCGCCGGTGGCGCTCTTCTTCTGGTCCCCGCACTCGCCCATGCGTCGCAGCTTCGCGTCGCAGTCGCTGCTGCCGGAGGGCACCGCGACCGGCCCGCTGCTCTGCGCGGCGGCGGTGGGCGCGGTGCTCGGCGCGGTGGTGGCCGCGGGGAGCGGCTCGGTGTAACGGGGCGCCACACCGCGGCCCTTGGTGGGCTCGAAGCGCGTCCAGCCGAAGCCCTCGAAGTACAGCTCGGGCCAGGCGTGGTACATCAGCCCGTTGACCGAATACCGGTCGTTGCCCTTGGTTTCGCCCGGGGTGAAGCCGACCGCGACCCGGGCCGGGATGCCCAGGGTGCGGGCCATCGCCGCCATGGTGGAGGCGAAGTGCACGCAGAAGCCCTTGCGGTTGCGCAGGAACTCCACGATCGCGTCGTTGCCGGTGCCGGCCTTGATGTCGGTGCGGTAGCTGAAGTCGGGGCCGGTGAACCAGTCCTGCAGCGCCAGCGCCTTGTCGTACGGGGTGGGCGCCTTCCTGGTGACCGCCTCGGCCTGCTGCCGGACCACCGGCGGGAGGTCCTTGGGCAGGTCGGTGTAGTGCCCGGCGATCTGCGGACGGGCGGGCAGCGCCTGGCGCAGCTCCTCGGCGGTGGGCCGGACGTCGTACGCGGTGACCTGGTAGTGCAGGCCCTTGATCGCCTTGTCCTTCGTCGGCTGGACGGTCCCGGTGAGGGTGTCCACCTTCCAGTTGCCGGGGACGGGGACGGTGGCGTTCTTGGCGGGGTAGGGCATCGGCAGCCAGGCGGAGTCCAGCTTCTCGGAGACCTGGAAGTCGCCCGGGACCGCCGGGACGTCGAGGTTGCCGAGCCCCTCGGGGGCGGCGAAGGAGCCCTTGAAGTCGGTGGTGCCGGGATTGCTGAGCTTCCACGCGGTGCCGTCGAACGAGTCCAGCGAACCGGTGCGCAGGTAGGCGGTGTCCGCCAGGCTGCTGTCCATCCGGTAGGTGAGCAGCTCGATGTCGCTGGGCTTGGTCAGCGCGGACTCCAGGGTGACCAGCGGGTCGAGGCTGGAGACACCCCCGGTGCCGGTGCCGCCGTTGGAGGCGCCGTTGGAGCCGGTGTGGATCAGCCCGCCGTCCCAGTGCGGCAGGAACACCGGCACCAGCAGGGCCAGCGCCAGCGCCAGGACGCCGATCCGCTGGCCGCTCAGGCTGAGCGTGCCGGAGCCCTCGGCTCCGCGCGAGGTGCCGCGGAAGACCCGGCCCCAGCGGGAGACCCGGTCCTGGCCCTCGGCGAAGAGCAGCACCAGGTAGCCGGCGGAGGCGAGCCCGAACCAGACCCAGCTGCCGTGGTCACCGGCCAGGCCGTTGCCGACCGAGTAGAGCGCCAGCAGCGGCAGCCCGGCCAGCGCCGAGCGCCGGTACGTCACCGCGACGGTGTCCACCATGATGGCGATCAGCCCGACGGACGCGACGAGGATCAGCCGCAGGCCCGGCTCGGGCGGCGCCGGGATGGCGTACTGCCGGATGTCGTCCAGCCCGCGGCCGAGGACACTGCCGAGGGTGTGCACCGACTCGGGGCCGGGCAGCATGCCGCCGAACTTGTTGGTGGCGCTCGCGAAGCCGACCAGCAGCAGCCCGAACAGGACGAGCAACTGCCCGAGCGGCACCGTCCAGCGGTAGAAGGGCGTCCGGCGCAGGCCCGCGCCGGCCAGCGCGATCACGGTGATCACCAGGAGGGCGTGGGCGATCCAGCTCCTGCCGGTGAGCAGCGGGGTGAGGCAGAGCGCGGCCAGGGCGGTGGCCAGCGCCGAGTACACGGTCAGTTTGGCCCGGGTGGTCACGCGCCGGCCTCTTCTCGGTAGGGGGAGGGCGACTCGGTCCGGTCGGCGGCCTGCCACAGCTCGGGGACGGAGTCCCCGGCGCGCACCGGGAGCACGGTCCAGCCGGCCTCGCGCAGCTGCCGGACCCGGTCGCGGAACTCGTCCCCGCCGGTTTCGGGCGCGAGCATCCGCAGACCGGACCAGGTGCCGGTGTCGAGCAGGAAGGCCACGGCGCCGCCGGTGCGGTTGCGCAGCCGGGCCAGCCGGGCGGTCTGCGCCTCGTCCAGCTCGCCGAGGACGGCGACCAGCAGGCCCTCGCCGGCGGTGCGCAGCGGCTCCTCGGCGCGGGAGAGCCCGCCGCCGTCGGAGAGGTCGACGACCGCGAGCGCGTCCAGGATCAGGCCGGAGGATTCGGCGGCGGTGGTGCCGCCGCCGGCGGCCGGGCCGGGGACGCAGTGGCCGGTGTCGGTGAGCAGGCGGGTCTGGTAGCCGCGCTCCAGCAGGTGGACGGCGACCGAGGCGGCGCAGCTGACCGCCCACTCGAAGGAGGAGGCGGGGCCGCTGCCGCGGTGGCCGGCGTCCCGGGTGTCGAGCAGCACGGTGGCGCGGGCCTTCTGCGGCTGTTCCTCGCGGCGGACCATCAGCTCGCCGTACCGGGCGGTGGACTTCCAGTGCACCCGGCGCAGGTCGTCGCCGTGCCGGTACTCGCGCAGGATGACGTCGTCGTCGCCGGCCAGCGCCAGGGTGCGGGTCCGGCTCTCGCCCTGGCCGGTCCACTCGCCCCTGAGCCGCACGAGCGGCAGGTTCTGGACCTGCGGTACCACGGTGAGGACGTCGGAGGCGGCGAAGGAACGGTTCAGCTCGCACATCCCGAACGGGTCGGAGAGCCGCAGCTGGAGCGGCCCGAGCGGGTAGCGGCCGCGCAGGTCGGAGCGGACCCGGTAGGACACCTCGCGGTTCCCGCGCGGTTCGACCCGGTCCAGCACGAACCGCGGGCGCGGCCCGAGCACGTACGGGACCTTGTCCTCCAGCAGCAACAGGCCGGTGGGCACCCGGGAGACGTTGTCCACCCGCAGGTGGACCCGGGCCTCCTGCCCGGCCACGGCCCGGCGCGGGGAGAGCCGGCGGCCGCTGGCCACCCGGTAGCGGGTGTTGGCCAGCAGCAGGGCGGCGGCCAGCGGCAGGGCCGCGAGCAGTACGCCGACGCGCAGCAGCGCGTCCTGGTCGAGCAGGTAGGAGCAGACCACCGCGGTGGCCCCGGCGGCGAGGAAGGAGCGGCCCCGGGTGGTGAGGCCGCGCAGGCCGGCGCGCAGGCCCGACGGTGCGTCGGACGGCCCCACCTCAGCCCCTCCGGACGGCCGGGCCGCCCTGCGGGCGCGGCAGCGGCAGCCGGGCGACGAGGTCGGTCACGATCTGCTCGGACGTGCGGCGGCTGAGCTGGGTCTCGGCGGTCGGCATCAGACGGTGGGCGAGCACCGGGACGGCCAGCCGCTGGATGTCGTCCGGGGTGACGTAGTCGCGCCCGTCCAGCGCGGCGGCGGCGCGGGCGGCCCGTACCAGGTGCAGGGTGGCGCGCGGCGAGGCGCCCAGGCGCAGCTCGTGGCTGGTCCGGGTGGCACCGACCAGGTCGACGGCGTAGCGCCGGACCGGGTCGGCGACGTGCACGGTGCGCACCAGCTCGATCAGCTTGAGGATGTCGGCGGCGTGCGCGACCGGCTGGAGGTCCTCCAGGGGGCTGGCGCCGGCGTGCACGTCGAGCATGGCGAGCTCGGCCTCGGGGCTCGGGTAGCCCATCGAGATCCGGGCCATGAAGCGGTCCCGCTGGGCCTCCGGGAGGGGGTAGGTGCCCTCCATCTCGACCGGGTTCTGGGTGGCCACGACCATGAACGGCGAGGGCAGCTCGTAGCTGGTGCCGTCGATGGTGACCTGGCGCTCCTCCATCGACTCCAACAGGGCGGACTGGGTCTTCGGCGAGGCCCGGTTGATCTCGTCGCCGACCACGATCTGGGCGAAGATCGCGCCCGGGCGGAACTCGAAGTCACGCTGGTGCTGGTCGAAGATGTTGGTGCCGGTGACGTCCGAGGGCAGCAGGTCGGGCGTGAACTGGATGCGCCGCACGGTGCAGTCGACGGACCGGGCCAGCGCCTTGGCCAGCATGGTCTTGCCGACGCCGGGCACGTCCTCCAGCAGCAGGTGGCCCTCGGCGAGCAGCACGGTCAGGGCGATCCGGACGGCCTCCGGCTTGCCCTCGATGACGCTCTCGATGTTGGTCCGCACCCGGTCCACGACGGCGGCGAGCTCGGGCAGGCCGACCCGGTGGTACCCGGGCGTCCGCTGATCGCCCCCCGTACGACCTTCGAGACCGGCCTGATCGTTGTAGCTCGTCACCCGTACGCTCCCTGGCACGCTGCGCCCGCCTCACCCCGAGGCCGGCCCCCACCCCTGCTTGACGCGGCCCCTCCGGGAGCGGTTCCGTGGGGGATCCGGTGCCGGGGTGCGGCCTGCGGCCTGGCCGCCCCAGGTGGTTCGGGGTCAGACCGGCAGGCGCATTCTCCCCCGGGTGGTGGCCAGAAGTCACCATCTCACCGGGAAGCACCGGGTCGCGCGCCGGGGAAGCGGGTACGCGGGCGTCACGGGAACGCCGCGGAGGGCCCGGACGGCGCTGGCCGGGCCGACGGCGGCGCTGGGAGCGGGGGAGAGGTCAGGAGATCTCGCGGAGCAGCCCGGTGTGGACGTCGAAGACGAAGCCGCGTACGTCGTCGGTGTGCAGCAGGAACGGCGAGGTACGGACCCGCTGCATGGACTGCCGGACGTCGCCGTCGAGGTCGACGAAGGACTCCACCGCCCACTGCGGGCGCTGGCCGACCTCCAGTTCCAGCTCGCGCCGGAAGTCCTCGGTGAGGCCGAGCAGGCCGCAGCCGGTGTGGTGGATCAGTGCGACCGAGCGGGTGCCCAGGGCACGCTGGCTGATGGTGAGCGAGCGGATGGTGTCGTCGGTGACGACACCGCCGGCGTTACGGAGCACGTGTGCGTCGCCGAGTTCGAGCCCGAGGGCGGCGAACAGGTCGAGCCGGGCGTCCATGCAGGCCACCACGGCGACCTTCTGGACCGGGCGGGCGTCCATGCCGCCGTCGCGGAAGGTCACCGCGTACTCGCGGTTGGCCGCGACGAAGCGGTCGATGATGTCGGGACCTGTGGAGTCGGCAGCGGCGGTCGGCGTGGGCCGGTCGGGGGTCACTGTCATATCGGAGACGTTAGTGCGATTCTCCCGTCCGTGGTGGAGTCAGGGGCTACAGAGCGGGCGGCTGTGATCGAGTGCATATCCACAATCCGCAGGCCCAGGGGACCGTTCCGGCCCGATTTGTCCGCTCCCCGCACGGGAGCCGGCCCCGCCGGGGCGCGCGGAGCCGCCGCGCGACCACGGGCGGCCGCGCCCGCAGCTCGCCGGAACGGCCGCGACCTGCGGTGATCCGTACCGCCGCCCGGGTGGTGCGCCGGAGCGGGCCATTGACTGGCGGGGTCCGCGCGATAGAGTTGCGGCGCAGTGGAGCACACCCGCCGGAGCCCGTCAACCGGGCCTTTCCGGCCGGTGCGGCGGCCGACGCGGCCCGTGGCCTCCACCCGCTCCGTGCCACCTGGCGCACCTTCCCCGGTGCCGGGCGGTCACGACCTTCCCCAGAGCGGGCGGGGACCACGGGCCGCGTCCCTGGCCGGGGCAGCTCCCCCCAGGCGCCGGTTCCGGCACGCAGTGGGCCAAAATGGTCGGAGCTCCCGGACATCGGGCTGCTCCGCACCGAGGAAGGGCGCCCACAGCGCATGAGCACCAACGAACCGGCTCCCAAGCACGTCCCCGTGATGCTGCAGCGGTGCATGGACGCGCTGGCCCCGGCGATCTCGCAGCCGGGCGCCGTGGTGGTGGACGCCACCCTCGGCCTCGGCGGGCACAGTGAGGCCCTGCTGACCCAGTTCCCGGACGTCCGGCTGGTCGCGGTGGACCGCGACCCGGCGGCGCTGAAGCTCTCCGGCGAGCGGCTGGCCCCGTTCGGCGACCGGGCCACCCTGGTGCACGCCGTCTACGACGAGATCCCCGAGGTGCTGGAGCGCCTCGACATCCCCAGGGTTCAGGGCATCCTGTTCGACCTCGGCGTCTCCTCGATGCAGCTGGACGAGGCCGAGCGCGGCTTCGCCTACTCCCAGGACGCCCCGCTGGACATGCGGATGGACCAGACCCGGGGCCTGAGCGCGGCCGAGGTGCTCAACACCTACACCCACGGCCAGCTGGCCCGGATCCTGAAGGTCTACGGCGAGGAGCGGTTCGCCGGGAAGATCGCCTCGGTGATCGTGCGCGAGCGCGAGAAGGAACCGTTCACCACCAGCGCGCGTCTGGTCGAGTTGGTGCGCAACGCCATCCCGGCCGCCACCCGTCGTACCGGCGGGAACCCGGCCAAGCGCACCTTCCAGGCGCTGCGGATCGAGGTCAACGGCGAGCTGGAGGTGCTGGACCGGGCGATCCCGGGCGCGCTGGACGCCCTGGCGCTGGGCGGGCGGATCGTCGTGATGTCCTACCAGTCGCTGGAGGACCGTCTGGTGAAGCAGTACCTCGCCGCCGGAGCGACCAGCACCGCCCCGCCGGGGCTGCCGTTCGTCCCGGAGGAGCACCAGCCCTGGCTGAAGCTGATCACCCGCGGTGCCGAACTGGCCACCGAGGAGGAGATCGAGGAGAACCGGCGCGCCGCGCCCGTGCGGTTGCGGGTGGCGGAGAGGATCAGGGACCGAAGCACCCGGGGCTGACCAGGTCGGGGCGGTCGGAAGGGCGGAGGAGAAAGCGTGGGGCCGGTGGCCGGAGGCGGGGCGGGGGGCGCGGTGCTCCCCGGGCAGGGCGGGAGGGCGCGGATCACGGTCCGCCCCGGGCGGCGCCCGGTACGGGGGCGGACGCCGTTCGCGGTCCTGGTGGTCGTCCTGCTCGCGGCCGGGCTGCTCGGCCTGCTGGCGTTGAACACCGCGCTCAACGAGGGCTCCTTCGAACTCTCCCGGCTCCAGCGGCAGACCACCGTGCTCACCGACGAGCAGCAGGGCCTCCAGCACCAGATCGACCAGAACTCCGCGCCGGACGCGCTGGCGCGCCGGGCTGCCGAGCTGGGCATGGTGCCGGCCGGCGGGATGGCATTCCTGGACGTCCCGAACGGCGGCAAGGTGCTCGGCACGCCCGGCCCGGCCCAGGACAGCCAGCCGGTGAAACGGTCCACCGCCGAACCGTGGCCCGGGAATCCGCAGCCCTCGCCGGGCGCCCAGCCGGGCACCGCCGTACCGACGGCCCCCGCAGCCGGCGGCGACACCACCGTCCAGATCAACCCCGCCGCGCCGCAGCCGGCGCCGACCGCGACCGGGGGTGCGGGCCGATGAGCGAGCGAGACGACCGGAAGGTGCGCGAAGCGCTCGCCGGGTGCAGCGAGGTGGGCGCATGAGTACGCCGCGACAGCCGTCCGGGGGCGGCGGCACCGGCCGTCCCCGGCCCGCCGCCAAGGGCGCCGCGCCGCGCCAGGCCCCGCGCGCCCAGCCCGGCAAGGCACAGCCCGGCCGGCCCCAGCCCGCCAGGCAGCAGCCGGCCAAGCCGCAGCCCGCACGGTCGCAGCAGCCCCCGAAGGCCCAGCCCGCCAAGCAGTCGGCCAAGGCCCAGCCGGCCCGGAACCCCCAGGGCAAGGCGCCCCGGACGCCGCAGCAGCGCCGCCCGGAGGCCCGCCCGCCGGTCCGCGGCCAGGCGGCCGGCCGGCCGCGCCCGAAGTCCCGCCCGCCGCAGCACCCGCGGCCCAAGCCGATCCGGCTGGCCGACTCGCGCCGCCGGCTCCGGGTGGTCACCGTGGCGCTCTCCCTGGTGTTCTCGGTCTTCGCCGGCCGCCTGGTCCAGCTCCAGCTGCTGGACTCCGACGCGCTGGCCGCCGACGCCAACACCAACCGCTACCTGGACATCCCGATCACCGCCGAGCGCGGCTCGATAACGTCCGCCGACGGCGTGGCGCTGGCCACCACCGTCGACGCGTACGACATCACCGCCGACCCGGCCATGTTCACCCCGGGCTCGGCCGGCATCCCCGACGCACCCGAGCAGGCGGCCGCACTGCTCGCGCCGATCCTCGGCCTGCCCAAGGAGAAGATCGCCGCCGACCTGCGCACCCCCAAGAGCCGCTACAAGCGGCTCGCCGCCCAGCAGACCCCCGACGTCAAGAACCAGATCAGCGACCTCAAGTCGACCCTGGAGAAGCAGGCCAACTCCCGGGCCTGCGTGGCCCAGCGGCGCCTGCTGAACAAGCCCGCGGAGGAGGGCGGGCGGAGCAGGGTGGACAACGAGTGCTTCAACCCGCTGGGCGGGGTCTTCAACCGGGACACCCAGAAGCGCGTCTACCCCTCGGACGGGCTGGCCGCCAACGTGGTCGGCTTCGTCAACGCGGAGGGCGAGGGCGCCGGCGGCCTGGAGTCGCAGTACCAGAAGGTGCTGGCCGGCAAGGACGGCCACAGCAGCTACGCCCAGTCCGGCGGCCGGCTGGTGCCGACCGCAGGGGGCTCGCTGGACCCGGCCGTGTCCGGCACCGACCTGCGGCTGACCGTCAACCGGGACATCCAGTGGGCGGCCCAGCGCGCCATCACCGACCAGGTCGCCAACGCCGGGGCGGAGAAGGGCTACGTCGTCGTCCAGGACGTGAAGACCGGCCAGGTCCTTGCGATGGCCACCTCACCCGGCTTCAACCCCAACGACCTGAGCAGCGCCAAGTCCTCCCAGCTCGGCAACGCGGCCCTCCAGGACGCGTACGAGCCCGGCTCCACCGCCAAGCTGATGACCATGGCCGCCGTGCTGGACACCGGCAAGGCCACCTGGGACACCAAGGTGACCGTCCCGTACCCGCTGGTCCGCGGCGATGTGGCGTTCAAGGACGACGTCGAGCACCCGACCTGGTACCTGACGCTGGCCGGGGTGCTCGCCAAGTCCTCCAACATCGGCACCATCGAGGCCGCCCAGACGCTCGGCGCGACCCAGCCCGAGGCCAACCAGGTGCTCTACGACTACCTGCGCAAGTTCGGCATCGGCCAGCAGACCGGCCTGGGCTTCCCCGGCGAGACCGCCGGCCTGCTGGACAAGCCGGAGGACTGGAAGGCGTCCAAGCAGTACACCATCCCGTTCGGCCAGGGCCTGTCGGTCAACGCCCTGCAGGCGACCTCGGTGTTCTCCACCATCGCCAACGGCGGGGTGCGGGTCACGCCCAGCATCGTCCAGGGCACCACCGCGCCGGACGGCCGGTACACCCCGGCCGCGCCCGGGGCGGAGTCCCGGGTGGTCAGCGAGCAGACCGCGAAGACGCTCACCGAGATGCTGGAGTCGGTCGTCACCGACGAGCAGGGCACCGGCGGGAAGGCGGCCATCCCCGGCTACCGGGTGGCCGGGAAGACCGGCACCGCCAACCGGGTGGACCCGAAGACCGGCGGCTACCACGGGTACACCGCGTCGTTCATCGGTTTCGCCCCGGCCGACCAGCCGCGGGTCACCGTCTCCTGCGTCATCCAGGACCCGGTCAACGGCCACTTCGGCGGCCAGCTCTGCGGGCCGGTGTTCAAACAGGTGATGGAGTTCACCCTGAAGACCCTGCAGGTCCCGCCGAGCGGCAGCGAGGCACCCAATCTGCCCGTCGAGTGGAAGCCGTGATCGACCATGAGCGACCAGCGGGCCGGGCGGGACGACGGCACGGCGCAGGCCCGGTTTGGCCCTGGGCACCCTTCGGCGGATAGCCTTCCCGCCGTGCCGAAACCCGATCAAACCACCGTGACTCCGCCCCGCCCCGCCCGGGCCGAGGCCCAGCCGCTCGCCGGGCTGGCCCGTCTGCTCGGCCTCGCGCCGGTCGAGGGGGGCCTCGTCACCGGCGTCACCCACGACTCCCGCGCGGTGCGCCCGGGCGATGTGTACGTGGCCTTCCCCGGGGCCAACCACCACGGCGCGGCCTTCGCGGCCCAGGCCGCCCAGGCGGGCGCGGTGGCCCTGCTCACCGACCCGGCCGGCGCGGAGCTGGCGGCCGGTACCGGCCTGCCGCTGCTGGTGGTCGACCGGCCGCGGGCCCGGATGGGCGAACTGGCCGCCGCGGTCTACGGCCGGCCCTCCGAGCGGCTGCTGATGATCGGGCTGACCGGTACCAACGGCAAGACCACCACCTCCTACCTGGTCGAGGGCGGCCTGCGCGGCGCCGGGCGCAGCCCCGGCGTGATCGGCACCGTCGAGATGCGGGTCGGCAGCGAGCGGATCAAGAGCGAGCGGACCACCCCCGAGGCCACCGACCTGCACGCGATCCTCGCCGTCATGGGCGAGCGCGGTGCGGACGCGGTGACCATGGAGGTCTCCAGCCACGCGCTGGTCTTCGGCCGCACCGACGGCGTGGTCTACGACGTCGCGCTGTTCAACAACCTCACCCCCGAGCACCTCGACTTCCACCCGGACATGGAGGACTACTTCCAGGCGAAGGCCCGGCTGTTCCAGCCCGGCAAGTCCCGCCGCGGGGTGGTCAACGTGGACGACCCGTACGGGCGCCGGCTGGTGGCCGAGGCGAAGATCCCGGTCACCTCCTTCTCCGCCACCGGCGCGCCCGAGGCCCACTGGCGGGCGGTGGACGTCCAGCTCGGCCCGGCCGGCTCGACCTTCCGGGTGCTCGGCCCCGACGGCGCCGCGGCCGACGCGGCCGTCCCGCTGCCCGGCCCGTTCAACGTCGCCAACGCGCTGGCCGCGATCACCCTGCTGGTCACCGCCGGGCTGCCGTTGGAGCAGGCCGTCGCCGGGATCGCCGCCGTGCCCGGGGTGCCGGGCCGGCTGGAGCGGGTCGACGCCGGGCAGCCGTTCGTCGCGGTGGTCGACTACGCCCACAAGCCGGACGCGCTGGAGGCCGTCCTCGGCTCGCTGCGCGAGGTCACCAAGGGCCGGCTGCACGTGGTGGTCGGCTGCGGCGGCGACCGCGATCCGCACAAGCGCGCCCCGATGGGCGCCATCGCCGCCCGCCTGGCCGACACCGCCGTGCTGACCAGCGACAACCCGCGCAGTGAGGATCCGCTGGCGATCCTCGCCACCATGCTGACCGGCGCCGCCTCGGTGCCCGAGGCCGAGCGCGGCGCCGTCCTGGTGGTGCCCGACCGCGCCGAGGCGATCCACCTCGCGGTGGCCCGCGCCCAGGCCGGCGACACCGTGCTGGTGGCCGGCAAGGGCCACGAGCTCGGCCAGTACGTACGAGACGAGATCCGCCCCTTCGACGACCGGGAGGTGCTGCGCGAATCCATCACGCAGACCACGGCCGCCCGGGGCACCGGAGGAGTAGAGCAGCCGTGATCGCACTGACCCTCGCCGAGGTGGCCGCAGCAGTCGGGGGCACCCTGGACGGCGCCGACCCCGACACCCCGGTGACCGGCCCGGTCGAGGTCGACTCCCGCAAGGTGCGCCCCGGCGGCCTCTTCGCCGCCTTCGTCGGCGAGCGCGTGGACGGCCACGAGTACGCCCGGACGGCGGTCGAGGCCGGCGCCGTCGCCGTGCTCGCCTCCCGCCCGGTCGGCGTACCCGCCGTCCTGGTCGACAGCGTGGTCGACGCGCTGGGCAAGCTGGCCCGCGCCGTGGTCGCCCGGGCCGAGGCCACGACCGTGGTCGCGCTGACCGGCTCGGCCGGCAAGACCAGCACCAAGGACCTGATCGCCCAGCTGCTCCAGCGGCACGGCGAGACCGTCTACCCGCCCGGCTCGCTCAACAACGAGATCGGCCACCCGATGACCGCGCTGCGGGTCGAGGCCGGCACCCGGCACCTGGTGATGGAGATGGGCGCCCGGCACAAGGGCGACATCGAGTACCTCACCTCGGTCACCCCGCCCCGGATCGGCCTGGTGCTGAACGTCGGCACCGCGCACGTCGGCGAGTTCGGCTCCCAGGAGGCGATCGCCGAGGCCAAGGGCGAGCTGGTCGAGGCGCTGCCCGCGGACGGCGCGGCGATCCTCAACGCCGACGACCGCCTGGTGCGCGCGATGGCCTCCCGGACCAAGGCCAGGGTGGTCCTCTTCGGGGAGTCCCCCGACGCCCATGTCCGGGCACAGGATGTTCGCCTGGACTCCACCGGACGGCCATCGTTCACGCTGATCACCCCGGCCGGTTCCGCACCCGTGCACCTGCGCCTGTACGGTGAGCACCACGTCTCGAACGCCCTCGCCGCCGCTGCGGTGGCGGTGGAGCTCGGGATGTCCGTCGACGACACCGCCGAAGCACTGAGCGAGGCGGGTGCGCTGTCCCGCTGGCGCATGGAGGTCGTCGACCGGGCCGATGGTGTCACCGTCGTCAACGACGCCTACAACGCGAACCCCGACTCGATGCGGGCCGCGCTGCGGGCGCTGGTCTCGATGGGGGGGCGTGGCCCGGAGCGCCGCCGGACCTGGGCGGTGCTCGGCGAGATGCGGGAGCTCGGCGAGGAGAGCCTGGCCGAGCACGACGCCATCGGGCGGCTCGCGGTACGGCTGGACGTCACCAAGCTGGTGGCGGTCGGCGGGCGCGAGGCGGCCTGCATGGAACTGGGCGCGAGGAACGAAGGTTCGTGGGGTGAGGAGTCGGTGCTGGTGTCCGACGCGGACGCGGCGGTCGAGCTGCTGCGCAGTCAGCTGCTGCCCGGGGATGTGGTCCTGGTGAAGGCCTCCCGTTCGGTGGGGCTGGAGAAGGTTGCCGAGGCTCTTCTCGCGGACGGTGCTGCGTAAATGAAGCAGATCCTCTTCTCCGGCATGATCGGTCTGATCCTGTCGCTGCTCGGCACGCCGGCCCTGATCAAGCTTCTCGCCCGGCACGGCTACGGCCAGTACATCCGCGACGACGGCCCCAAGGCGCACCACAGCAAGAAGGGCACGCCCACGATGGGCGGCATCGCCTTCATCCTGGCGACGCTCATCGCCTACTTCGCCACCAAGGCGATAACGGGCGAAAGCCCCACGATCTCCGGGCTGCTGGTGCTGTTCCTGACGGTCGGCCTGGGCCTGGTCGGCTTCCTGGACGACTACATCAAGGTCGTCAAGCGCCGCTCGCTCGGCCTGCGGGCCAAGGCGAAGCTGGTCGGCCAGTCGGCGGTGGCGCTCGCCTTCGCCGGTCTGGCGATGCAGTTCGCCGACGACCGGGGGCTCACGCCGGCCTCCGACCACCTGTCCTTCGTCCGGGACTTCAAGTGGTCCATCGGGCCGGTGCTGTTCGTCATCTTCGCGTACTTCATGATCGCCGCGATGTCGAACGGCGTGAACCTGACGGACGGTCTGGACGGTCTGGCCACCGGCGCCTCGGTGATGGTCTTCGGCGCCTACACCTTCATCGGTGTCTGGGAGTACGGCCAGAGCTGCGCGTACACGATCTCCGCCACCGCCAACTGCTACGACGTCCGCGACCCGCTGGACCTCGCCGTCGTCGCCGCCGCCCTGATGGGCTCCTGCTTCGGCTTCCTCTGGTGGAACACCTCGCCCGCCAAGATCTTCATGGGTGACACCGGCTCGCTCGCCCTCGGCGGCGCCCTGGCCGGCCTGGCGATCTGCTCCCGCACCGAGCTGCTGCTCGCGCTGCTCGGCGGCCTCTACGTGATCATCACCCTCTCGGTGATCATCCAGGTCGGCTCCTTCCGGATGACCGGCAAGCGCGTCTTCAAGATGGCCCCGCTGCAGCACCACTTCGAACTCAAGGGCTGGACCGAGGTCCTGATCGTGGTCCGGTTCTGGATCATCCAGGGCCTCTGCGTGGCCGTCGGACTCGGCCTCTTCTACGCGGGATGGGTGACCGGATGACCAACCCCGACTGGGCCGGACTGCCGGTCGCCGTCGCCGGCCTCGGCGTCTCCGGGATCAGCGCCGCCCGCGTCCTGCACGGCCTCGGGGCCCGCGTCACCGTCGTGGACGGCGGCTCCGGCGAGGGCCTGCAGGCTCGCGCCGCCGAGCTCCGGGCGCAGGGAATCACCGTCCGCCTCGGCGACGGCGACAGCCTGCCCGAGGGCACCCGGCTGGTCGTCACCTCGCCCGGCTGGCCGCCCAGCAGCCCGCTGTTCGCCGCCGCCGGCGCGGCCGGCGTCGAGGTCTGGGGCGACGTCGAACTGGCCTGGCGCCTGCGCAAGCCGCTGCCGTCCACCGGCGAGCCCGCCCCCTGGCTGGCCGTCACCGGCACCAACGGCAAGACCACCACCGTCCAGATGCTCGCCTCGATCCTCGCCGCCGCCGGCAAGCGCACCGCCGCCGTCGGCAACGTCGGGGTCTCGGTGCTGGACGCGGTGCTCGCCGCGGAGCCGTACGACGTGCTCGCGGTCGAGCTCTCCAGCTACCAGCTGCACTGGGCACCCTCGCTGCGCCCGTACTCGGCCGCCGTCCTCAACCTGGCGCCGGACCACCTGGACTGGCACGGCTCGATGGAGGCGTACGCCGCCGACAAGGGCCGGATCTACGAGGGCAACGTCGTCGCCTGCGTGTACAACCTGGCCGACCCGGCCACCGAGGAGCTGGTCCGCGAGGCCGACGTCGAGGAGGGCTGCCGCGCCGTCGGCTTCGGCCTCGGCGCGCCCGGCCTGTCGAACTTCGGCGTGGTCGACGGTCTGCTGGTGGACCGCGCCTTCGTGGCGGACCGGGCCAAGAACGCCGCCGAGCTGGGCTCGGTCGAGGACGTCAACCCGCCGGCCCCGCACAACATCGCCAACGCGCTCGCCGCCGCCGCCCTCGCCCGGGCGTACGGGGTCGACCCGAAGGCCGTCCGCGAGGGGCTGCGGGCCTTCCGCCCGGACGCCCACCGGATCGCCGAGGTCGGTGTGGTCGACGGCGTCACGTACATCGACGACTCCAAGGCCACCAACACCCACGCCGCCGCGGCCTCGCTGGCCTCGTACCGGCCGATCGTCTGGATCGCCGGCGGCCTGGCCAAGGGTGCCACCTTCGACGACCTCGTCCAGGGCGCGGCCGAGCGGCTGCGCGGCGCGGTGCTGATCGGCGAGGACCGCGCGCTGGTCCGGGAGGCGCTGGCACGACACGCGCCGGATGTCCCGGTGATCGAGGCGGCCGAGGGCCAGACTGGCGCGGTGGCGATGACCGAGGTGGTCCGCGCGGCCACCTCGCTCGCCCAATCGGGTGACACGGTGCTGCTGGCGCCGGCCTGCGCCTCGATGGACATGTTCACCAACTACGGCGAGCGCGGCGACCTCTTCGCGGCGGCGGTCCGGCGGCTGGAAGGCACCTGGGGCACGCCCTAGGGCGGGAGGAACACCCTCGGCCGGGGCACGCCTCGCGGCCCTTCGGCTCGCGAGGCGCAAGAAGAGGAGAGCAGGGGCGTGGTGGCGGGGCAGGGCAGGGCGGGCGGTACCGGTGCGCCGGAGAAGAGCCCGGCCGATCCGTGGCGGGTGATCTCGGCCACCACGACCGCCTACAAGTCGGCCGGCCCGGTGGCCCGGGCACAGGCCTTCCGGGCCCGCCTGCGGTACACGCTGGACCGGCCGCTGACGCCCTATCTGCTGATCATCGGCTCGACGCTGCTGCTGGTGGTGCTGGGCCTGCTGATGGTCTTCTCCGCCTCGCAGATCCTCGCCCTGGGCCAGCACCGCTCGTCGCAGTTCTACTTCCTCAAGCAGCTGGTCGCGGCGATGCTCGGGCTCGTCCTACTGATCGGCCTCGCGTCCGTGCCGGTCGCGGTGCTGCGGGTGATCACCTATCCGGTGATGTTCGGGGTGATCGGCGCGCTGGCGCTGGTCGCCGTCCCCGGCATCGGGGTGGAGGTCAACGGCAACCGGAACTGGCTGGATCTGGGCTTCTTCCAGTTCCAGCCGTCCGAGTTCGCCAAGCTCGCCTTGGTGCTCTGGGGCGCCGACCTGCTCGCCCGCAAACAGAAGAACGGCAGCCTCGACCAGTGGAAGCACCTGCTGGTCCCGCTGGTCCCGGGCGCCCTGCTGCTGCTGGCGATGATCATGCTCGGCGGCGACATGGGCACCTCGATGATCCTGGTGGCCGTGCTGTTCGGCCTGCTCTGGATGGTCGGCGCCCCGCTGCGGCTGTTCGTGGCGACCCTCGGCGTCGCCGTCGTGGTCTGCACCGCCCTGGTGGTGACCGTCCCGCACCGGGCCGAACGGCTCGCCTGCATCGGCGTCACCAAGCTCGACCCGGCCGGTGCCTGTTTCCAGGCGCTGCACGGCATCCAGGCGTTCGGGCTCGGCGGTCTCTTCGGGTCCGGGCTCGGCGCCGGCGTCGAGAAATGGGGCCAGCTCCCGGAGGCGCACACCGACTTCATCTTCGCCGCGACCGGCGAGGAACTGGGCCTGGTGGGGACGCTGTCGGTGATCGGCCTCTTTGCGGCACTAGGCTACGCGGGTATCCGTGTGGCCATCGGTACGAAGGACCCCTTCGTCAGGTACGCCGCGGGAGCCGCCACCACGTGGATCATGGCACAGGCCGTGATCAACCTCGGGTCGGCGCTGGGACTGCTGCCCATCGCGGGCGTCCCGCTCCCGCTGTTCTCCTACGGCGGTTCCGCCATGCTGTCGGCCATGTCCGCGATCGGTGTGCTGCTCTGCCTCGCACGCAGCACCTCGGGCGCGAAGGCGGCCCTGGCCGCCCGGAGCAAGAACTCCCGGGTCAGGAGACGACTGGCCCGGGTGCTGCCACGACGACGAACCACAGCGCGCCCGGCCCCGGTGCCGGCGCGCAGGGAGCGGTGAATTTCGGTGCATGTCGTACTCGCCGGCGGGGGGACCGCCGGTCACATCGAGCCGGCCCTCGCCCTCGCGGACGCCCTCCGCAGGCACGACCCGTCCATCGGGATCACCGCCCTGGGCACCGAACGCGGTCTGGAGACCCGGCTGGTACCCGAGCGCGGCTACCAGCTGGAGCTGATCCCGGCCGTCCCGCTGCCGCGCAAGCCCACCCCCGAGCTGATCACCGTCCCGGGCCGGCTGCGCGGCACCGTCCGGGCCGCCCAGGAGATCATCGAGCGGGTCAACGCCGACGTCGTGGTCGGCTTCGGCGGCTACGTCGCGATGCCGGCCTACCTGGCCGCCAAGCGGGCCGGCGTGCCGATCGTGGTGCACGAGGCCAACGCCCGGCCCGGCCTGGCCAACAAGATCGGCGCCCGGTACAGCGACTTCGTCGCCGTCTCCACGCCGGACAGCAAGCTGCGCGACTCCCGGTACATCGGCATCCCGCTGCGCCGGACCATCGCCACGCTGGACCGCAACGCGGCCCGCCCGGAGGCCCGGCACTACTTCGGCCTCGACCAGCGGCTGCCCACCCTGCTCGTCTCCGGCGGCTCGCAGGGCGCCCGCCGGCTCAACGAGACCGTCACCGCGATCGCGCCGCGGCTCCAGCAGTACGGCGTGCAGATCCTGCACGCGGTCGGCCCGAAGAACGAGCTGCCGCAGGTGGACGACATCCCCGGGATGCCGCCCTACCGCCCGGTGCCGTACGTGGACCGGATGGACCTCGCCTACGCGGCCGCCGACCTGATGCTCTGCCGGGCGGGCGCCATGACGGTGGCCGAGCTGGCCGCCGTCGGCCTGCCCGCCGCCTTCGTCCCGTTGCCGATCGGCAACGGCGAGCAGCGGCTGAACGCCCAGCCGATGGTCAAGGCCGGCGGCGGCCTGCTGGTCGACGACGCGGAGCTGACCCCGGACTGGGTGCTGCAGAACGTGCTGCCGGTGCTCACCGACCCGCAGAAGCTCTGGGACATGAGCCGGGCGGCCGCCGAGTTCGGCCGCCGGGACGCCGACGAGCTGCTGGTCGGCATGGTGTACGAGGCGATCGAGGCCGCCCGGGGTGGTCGCCGACGTGGCTGACGGCCGGCTCGCCGACCCTCCCCCGGCCTCCGGCCGGGGGTACGCCCAGGACGAGGTGGAGTTCGGGGACGAGGGGTACGCTCCCCGGCTCCGGCTCTCCCGGCGGGGCATCGTGGTGCTGGGCGCGCTCGGCGCCGCGGTGATCGGCGGGCTGGCCTGGCTGGTGTTCCTGTCGTCGGTGCTGGACGTGCGCAGCGTCTCGGTGCAGGGCGTGCAGGACGACAAGCTGACGGTCGACCAGGTCCGCGCGGCGATCGGCGAGGTCGGCGGCGGCCCGCTGGCCCGGGTGGACCTGGCCGACGTCGAGCGGCGGGTGAAGGCGATCCCGCGGGTGGCCGGGGCCGAGGTCTGGCGCGGCTGGCCGCACACGCTGCAGGTGAAGATCGTCCAGCGCACGGCGGTCGCCGCCGTCAAGGGGGAGGACGGCCAGTTCACCCAGGTGGACGCGGGCGGCGTGAGCTTCGCCACCGAGGCGACCGCCCCCGAGGGGGTGCCGGTGGTCGAGCTGCGGCTCGGTCAGCCGGCCCGGGACGCGGACTCGGTGATCACCCGTTCGCAGTTGGTGCAGGGCGCGGTGGCGGTGGCCGCCGGCCTGCCCGCCGAGGTCCGGCAACGGGCCGGGGTGGTGCTGGTGCACTCCTACGACGACATCCAGGTGCAGCTCAGCGGGGGTGCGACGGTCCGCTGGGGGAGTCCGGACCAGACTGATCGCAAGGCCCGGGTGCTGGTGGCGCTGCTGCATCAGAAGGGTACGAACTTCGATGTCAGCGCTCCGGAGGCGCCGGCGGTGTCCGGATGATCCGGTAGGTTCTCTGTCTGGGGGAGGGGTTGACGCGGGTTTCGTGTCGGCCTGACCCTTGGTGGTCACCCCGGTTTCATAAGCCGGTTGATGATCACATAGGCTCAAAAGAAAAAGGGAAGCTCGGCGTGTTCGTTGAAACACGTGCCCGGGGCCACCTAGTGTCCTGTGTCACCAGACTGTGTCCCCTGGTGATGTGACGGGGGCACAGGACTAACCCTAAAGGTCAAGTTTAGGGTTGGGGTCGGCGGTCGGCATTTCGGACATTCAGTCAGAAACCAGGCTCCCTACCCATCGACATCCGTCGGAACGACACCCCACCGGGAGTCGGGCCGACCCGGAAATTCGAGGCGAGAGGCCTTCGACGTGGCAGCACCGCAGAACTACCTCGCAGTCATCAAGGTCGTCGGTATCGGCGGCGGTGGTGTCAACGCCATCAACCGGATGATCGAGGTCGGTCTCAAGGGCGTCGAGTTCATCGCGATCAACACCGATGCGCAGGCCCTCCTGATGAGCGACGCCGACGTCAAGCTCGATGTGGGCCGTGAACTCACCCGGGGCCTCGGCGCCGGCGCCAACCCCGAGGTCGGCCGGAAGGCCGCCGAGGACCACCGCGAGGAGATCGAGGAGGTCCTCAAGGGGGCCGACATGGTCTTCGTCACCGCCGGCGAGGGCGGCGGCACCGGCACCGGCGGCGCGCCCGTCGTGGCCAACATCGCCCGCTCGCTCGGTGCGCTGACCATCGGTGTGGTCACCCGCCCCTTCACCTTCGAGGGCCGGCGTCGCGCCAACCAGGCGGAGGACGGCATCGCCGGCCTGCGCGAAGAGGTCGACACCCTGATCGTGATCCCCAACGACCGGCTGCTGTCCATCTCGGACCGCCAGGTCAGCGTGCTGGACGCGTTCCGCTCCGCCGACCAGGTGCTGCTCTCCGGCGTCCAGGGCATCACCGACCTGATCACCACCCCGGGCCTGATCAACCTCGACTTCGCCGACGTCAAGTCCGTCATGTCGGACGCCGGCTCGGCGCTGATGGGCATCGGCTCCGCCCGCGGGGAGGACCGCGCCAAGGCGGCCGCCGTGATGGCGATCTCCTCGCCGCTGCTGGAGGCGTCGATCGACGGCGCCCGCGGTGTCCTGCTCTCCATCTCCGGCGGCTCCGACCTCGGCCTGTTCGAGATCAACGAGTCCGCCCAGCTGGTCAGCGAGGCCGCGCACCCCGAGGCCAACATCATCTTCGGTGCGGTCATCGACGACGCGCTCGGCGACGAGGTCCGCGTCACCGTGATCGCCGCGGGCTTCGACGGCGGCCAGCCGCCGGCCATCGTCCGCGACCCGGTGGTCAAGGCCGGCCAGACGGCCCCGGCCTCCACGCCGGCCCCCGCCCCGGAGCGCCCGGCGAGCCGGCCCTCGTACGGGAGCATCGGCTCGGTGACGGCCCGCCCGGAGGGTGAGACCGCCGGCGCGCCGCGTCCGGCCGAGGCACCGTCCACCGCGACCGCCGCACCCGTGCCTCCGCAGGTGCAGCCCGCCCGCCAGCCGTTCGTGGAGAGCCCCGCCGAGGAGCTCGACGTCCCGGACTTCCTTAAGTGATCGATCGCACGTCCCGCAACGGTGCTCACTTCGCCTTCACCACCCGGTGGGGCGGGGTGAGCACTTCGCCGTACGGGGAGCTGAACCTCGGCGGTGCGGTGGGGGACGACCCGGCCGTCGTCCGGGAGAACCGGGCGATCGCGGCCCGCTCGCTGGGGCTCGACCCGGCGGACGTGGTCTGGATGAACCAGGTGCACGGCGCGGACGTCGCCGTGGTGACGGAACGCCAGCCGTCGGGGGAGGCCCCGAGGGTGGATGCGGTGGTCACCGACCGGCCGCTGGCGCTGGCGGTCCTGACCGCCGACTGCACCCCCGTCCTGCTGGCCGACCCGGTGGCGGGTGTGGCGGGGGCGGCCCACGCGGGCCGGCCCGGGCTGGCGGCCGGCGTGGTGCCGGCGGTGGTCGGGGCCATGGTGGAGCTGGGCGCCGAGCCGGGGCGGATCACCGCCGCGATCGGGCCCGCGGTCTGCGGCCGCTGCTACGAAGTACCGGCCGCGTTGCGCGCCGAAGTCGCCGGACTGGTGCCGGCCGCGTACGCCGAGACCTCCTGGGGCACGCCGGCCCTGGACCTGCCGGAAGGAGTGGCGGCTCAGCTGGCCGCTGCGGGAGTCACCGAGTTGGTGCGATCATCGGTCTGCACCCTCGAATCCTCCGATCACTACTCCTACCGCCGCGAGCAGCGCACGGGCCGGCTCGCGAGCTACGTCTGGTTGGGCTCTGAACTCTCATGACGAACGACATCTACGGACCGTTCCCGGGCAGCCAGGAATTCCTCTCCGCCCTGACACAGGGACAGCGGGCCCGGTACGAGGAGCTCGGGACCAACCTCGAGGTCGTCGAGCGCCGGATCGCGGACGCCTGTGCGGCCGCCGGGCGGGCGCGTGACGAGGTGAAGCTGGTCGTGGTCACCAAGACCTACCCGGCCGAGGACACCGCGCTGCTGGCCGCACTGGGCGTCACCGATGTCGCGGAGAACCGCGACCAGGACGCCGCTCCCAAGGCGGAGCAGTGCAGAAACCTTCCGCTGGACTGGCACTTCGTCGGCCAGCTGCAGACCAACAAGGTCCGCTCGGTGGTCCGGTACGCGAACCACGTGCACTCGGTGGACCGGCTGCGGCTGGTCGGATCGCTCTCCGCGGCGGTGCTCAAGTCCGGGCGGCCGGAGCTGGGTTGCCTGGTCCAGGTCGCACTGGAGAAGGAGCAGGGCGAGGGGGAGGGCCGGGCCGGGGTCGCCCCGGCGGAGGTCGGGGCGCTGGCCGACGCGATCGCGCAGGCGCCCGGGCTCCGGCTGGACGGTGTGATGACCGTCGCGCCGCTCGCCGGACCGCTCGCCGCGGACCCGGCCCGGGCGTTCGCGCGGCTGGCGGAAATCGCAACCGCCGTACGGACGGCCCATCCTGCTGCCACCATGGTTTCCGCAGGAATGAGTGGTGACCTTGAGCAGGCCGTTGCCGCCGGGGCGACACATGTGCGCGTCGGAACGGCGGTACTCGGAGTGCGGTCACCCCTCAGGTAACGTCACCGGGTAGTAGATCAGACTGCAGGACAAAATAGGACAGAAACTAGCAGCTTTCCAGAGCGCTAGCGAACCGTGGATCGCAGCTCCGCGGCCCCCACCCACGACTTCTGAGCGGCCGTCGGCCTGACGGGCAGTCGTGGGCGGACCGCGGAATCCGCAGGCAGGGCCGTACGGCGTGGCCGCCGGGACGGGGCCGGTCCGCAGAGCGAGCGGAGCGGGCGACCATCGGAAGGTGCGCGTTCGCGAAGCAGCCACCGAGCGCAGCGAGGTGGACATGAGCGGAGGAGACAGGAGCATGGCCGGCGCAATGCGCAAGATGGCGGTCTACCTCGGCCTCGTGGAGGACGAGACGTACGACGGTCAGGGGTACGACCCCGACGACGACTACGACGCGGACCCCGAGCCGATTCGCACCGGGCGGACGGAGGACATCCCCCGGCCTGCCTCTCCGGCGCCCGCCCCGGTCTCCTCGATCACGCCGCAGCCCGTGCCGGCCGCGGTCCCGATCCGGCAGGAGACTCCGAGGATGGCCCCAGTGTCGTCCATCACACCCGAACGCCGCCACAACCTGGAGAAGAGCGCCCCGGTGATCATGCCCAAGGTAGTGAACGAACGAGAGCCCTACCGCATCACCACGCTGCACCCCCGGACCTACAACGAGGCCCGTACCATCGGGGAACAGTTCCGTGGCGGCACCCCGGTGATCATGAATTTGACCGAGATGGACGACACTGACGCGAAGCGCCTCGTAGACTTCGCCGCTGGACTCGTCTTCGGTCTGCACGGCAGTATCGAGCGCGTGACACAGAAGGTGTTCCTGCTGTCGCCTGCTAACGTCGATGTCACGGCGGAGGACAAGGCTCGGATCGCCGAGGGTGGGTTCTTCAACCAGAGCTGACCCGACCACGACTTTACGTGTGGATCTGATCGACAGTGAGTTAGCGACAGGCAGCAGGGCCCGAGGGCCGAGAACCGGGGAGAGGGAAGCGCGATGGGGATCGTGTGGGCGGTGCTCTATTACGCGCTGACCGTCTTCCTGGTGTTCCTGCTTGCGCGGCTGGTGATGGACTGGGTTTTCCAGTTCGCGCGTTCGTGGCGGCCCGGCAAGGCCATGGTCCTGGTCCTGGAGGCCACGTACACTGTCACGGATCCGCCGCTCAAGCTTCTTCGGCGGTTCATTCCGCCGTTGCGTCTCGGGGGCGTGGCGCTCGACCTGTCCTTCTTCGTACTGATGATCATTGTGTATGTCCTGATCTCGCTTGTGCGGCCCTAGTCGTAGGTGAGCGATGCGACAGGATGCCGGTGTGCCGACGATCACGTTGAGGTGAAGAGATGCCATTGACCCCCGAGGACGTTCGGAACAAGCAGTTCACGACCGTCCGCCTGCGCGAAGGCTATGACGAGGACGAGGTCGATGCCTTCCTCGACGAGGTCGAGGCGGAGCTGACCCGCCTTCTCCGCGAGAACGAGGACCTGCGCGCCAAGCTGGCCGCCGCGACCCGTGCCGCCGCGCAGAACCAGGCCAACATGCGCAAGGAGCCGCCGCAGGACTCGCGTCCCGGCGCCCCCGTGCCTGCCGCCATATCCGGCCCGCCGGTCCCCGGTCAGCAGCAGGGCCCCGGTCCGCAGCAGATGGGCGGCCCCGGCGGTCCGCAGCAGATGGGCGGCCCGCAGCAGCAGCAGCAGATGGGCAACCAGCCCCTCGGCCTGCCGTCCGGCGCCCCGCAGCTCCCGTCCGGCCAGGGCGGCCCGATGGGTGGCCAGCAGCAGCAGATGAACCAGACCATGGGCGGCCAGCAGCAGCTGGTCCAGCCGATGGGCGGTCAGATGCTCCAGCCCATGGGCGGTCCCGGTGGCCCGCAGCAGATGGGCAACCCGATGGGCCAGGGCATGGGCCAGCAGCAGATGCAGCAGATGGGCGGCCCCATGGGCGGCCCGCAGCAGCAGCAGATGGGCGGCCCGCTCGGCGCCCCGATGCAGCAGCAGGGCCCCGGTGGCGACAGCGCGGCCCGCGTGCTGGCGCTCGCCCAGCAGACCGCCGACCAGGCGATCTCCGAGGCCCGTTCCGAGGCCAACAAGATCGTCGGCGAGGCGCGCAGCCGGGCCGAGGGTCTGGAGCGCGACGCCCGGGCCAAGGCCGACGCCCTGGAGCGGGACGCGCAGGAGAAGCACCGCGTCGCGATGGGCTCGCTGGAGTCCGCGCGGGCCACGCTGGAGCGCAAGGTCGAGGACCTGCGGGCGTTCGAGCGTGAGTACCGCACGCGTCTGAAGTCCTACCTGGAGACCCAGCTGCGCCAGCTGGAGTCGCAGGCGGACGACTCGCTCGCCCCGCCGCGCATCCCGGCCACCGCTTCGCTGCCGCCGGCCGCGTCGTCGATGGCTCCGGCCGGTGCGTCCGCGATGAGCAGCGGTGCGCCGAGCTTCGGTGGCAACCAGCCGTCCTTCGGTGGCAACCAGCCGTCGTTCGGTGGGCAGAGCTCGTTCGGCGGCAACTCCGGTGCGCCGAGCTTCGGCGGGCAGGCGTCGGGCGGCAACACCGGTGCGCCGCAGATGCAGCCGGCCGGGATGACGCAGCCGATGGCGGCCGTCCGTCCGCAGCCTCCGCAGCCGATGCAGCAGGCGCCGGCGCCGATGCGCGGGTTCCTGATCGACGAGGACGGCGACAACTAGGCGGTACGCAGTACATCGAGGGCGCCCCCTCTGTGACCTCCGGGTCACGGTGGGGGCGCCCTCGTTTCGTCCCCGGGAGCGTCCCGGGACCGCCGGGGGAACGGGCGGGGGAACGGCGAAGCCGCCGTCACCGGGGAGGTGACGGCGGCTTCGGCGCGTTCGGTCAGGCCTTGCGGAGCTGGAAGGCGAGGCCGAGGCCCTCGTCGGAGAAGGTCTCGGACTCCCAGTCGGCGGCGCCGGCGGAGAAGTCGGTGGCCAGGACCTCCTCGGCGACCAGGGGACCGTGCTCGGCGATGGCCTCGGCGGTCTCCTCGGTTGTGGCGCGCCAGCGCAGGACGATCCGGTCGGCGACGTCCAGGCCGGAGTTCTTGCGGGCCTCCTGGATCTGGCGGATCGCGTCGCGGGCGATGCCCAGGCGCTTGAGCTCCGGCGTGATGGCCAGGTCGAGGGCGACGGTGGCGCCGGACTCGTTGGCGACGGCCCAGCCCTCGCGCGGGGTCTCGGTGATGATCACCTCGTCGGGAGAGAGGGAGATCTGCTCACCGTTCAGCTCCACCGAGGCGGCGCCGGTGGCCCGCAGGCCGGCGGCGAGCGCGGCGGCGTCGGCGGCGGCGACCGCCTTGGCGACGTCCTGCACGCCCTTGCCGAAACGCTTGCCCAGCGCACGGAAGTTGGCCTTGGCGGTGGTGTCGACCAGCGAGCCGCCCACCTCTGCCAGCGACTCCAGGGTGGAGACGTTCAGCTCCTCGGCGATCTGCGCGCGCAGGTCGGCCGGCAGCTCCTCCCAGCCCTGGGCGGCGATCAGCGCCCGGGAGAGCGGCTGGCGGGTCTTCACGCCGGACTCGGCGCGGGTGGCCCGGCCGAGCTCCACGAGCCTGCGGACCAGCGCCATGTGGCGGGAGAGATCGGCGTCGATCAGCGTCTCGTCCGCCTCCGGCCAGGTGGCCAGGTGGACCGAGGCCGGGGCGTCCGGGGCGACCGGGACGACCAGGTCCTGCCAGACCTGCTCGGTGATGAACGGGGTGAGCGGGGCCATCAGGCGCGTGACGGTCTCCAGCGCCTCGTGCAGGGTGGCGAGCGCGGCGGCGTCGCCCTGCCAGAACCGGCGACGGCCACGGCGGACGTACCAGTTGGAGAGGTCGTCGACGAAGCCGGAGAGCAGCTTGCCGGCGCGCTGGGTGTCGTACGCCTCGAAGGCCGAGTCGACCTCGCGGACCAGGGTGTTCAGCTCGGAGAGCACCCAGCGGTCCAGCTGCGGGCGGTCGGCCGGGGCCGGGTCGGCCGCCGAGGGGGACCAGCCGGAGGTGCGGGCGTACAGAGCCTGGAAGGCGACGGTGTTCCAGTAGGTGAGGAGGGTCTTGCGGACCACCTCCTGGATGGTGTTGTGGCCGACCCGGCGGGCCGACCACGGCGAGCCGCCGGCCGCCATGAACCAGCGGACCGCGTCGGCGCCGTGCTGGTCCATCAGTGGGATCGGCTGCAGGATGTTGCCCAGGTGCTTGGACATCTTGCGGCCGTCCTCGGCCAGGATGTGGCCCAGGCAGACGACGTTCTCGTAGCTGTTCCTGTCGAACACCAGGGTGCCGACGGCCATCAGCGTGTAGAACCAGCCGCGGGTCTGGTCGATCGCCTCGGAGATGAACTGCGCCGGGTAGCGCTTCTCGAACAGCTCCTTGTTCTGGTACGGGTAGCCGTACTGGGCGAAGGGCATCGAACCCGAGTCGTACCAGGCGTCGATCACCTCGGGCACCCGGGTCGCGGTGCCGGAGCACTCGCGGCAGGCGAAGCTGACGTCGTCGATGTACGGGCGGTGCGGGTCGAGGCCGCTCTGGTCGGTGCCGGTCAGCTCGGAGAGCTCGGCCAGCGAGCCGACGCAGGTGAGGTGGCCCTCCTCGCAGCGCCAGATCGGCAGCGGGGTGCCCCAGTAGCGGTTGCGGCTGAGCGCCCAGTCGATGTTGTTGTTCAGCCAGTCGCCGAAGCGGCCGTGCTTGACCGTCTCGGGGAACCAGTTGGTGGCCTCGTTCTCGCGGATCAGCGCGTCCTTGACGGCGGTGGTCCGGATGTACCAGGACGGCTGCGCGTAGTAGAGCAGCGCGGTGTGGCAGCGCCAGCAGTGCGGGTAGCTGTGCTCGTACGGCAGGTGGCGGAAGAGCAGGCCGCGCTCCTTGAGGTCCGCGACCAGGGCCTCGTCGGCCTTCTTGAAGAACTGGCCGCCGACCAGCGGGACCTCGGGGGCGAAGGTGCCGTCGGCGAGCACCGGGTTGACCACCGGCAGGCCGTAGCGGCGGCAGGTCGCCAGGTCGTCCGCGCCGAAGGCGGGGGACTGGTGGACGATGCCGGTGCCGTCCTCGGTGGTGACGTAGTCGGCGTTGAGGACGTAGTGCGCGTTCTCGATCTCGACCAGGTCGAACGGGCGGCGGTAGGCCCAGCGCTCCATCTCGGCGCCGGTGAACGACGGGCCGGTGGCCTCCCAGCCCTCGCCGAGGGCCTTGGCCAGCAGTGGCTCGGCGACGACCAGCCGCTCGTTGCCGTCGGTGGCCACGACGTAGGTGACGTCCGGGTGGACGGCGGCGGCGGTGTTGGAGACCAGGGTCCACGGGGTGGTCGTCCAGACCAGCAGCGAGGCCTGGCCCGCGAGCGGGCCGCTGGTCAGCGGGAAGCGGACGAAGACCGAGGGGTCGACCACGGTCTCGTAGCCCTGGGCCAGCTCGTGGTCGGACAGGCCGGTGCCGCAGCGCGGGCACCAGGGGGCGACGCGGTGGTCCTGGACCAGCAGGCCCTTGTCGAAGATCTGCTTGAGCGACCACCAGACGGACTGGACGTACGACGGGTCCATCGTCCGGTAGGCCTCGTCGAGGTCGACCCAGTACCCCATGCGGGTGGTCAGCTCGGTGAAGGCGTCGGTGTGGCGGGTCACCGACTCGCGGCACTTGGCGTTGAACTCGGCGATGCCGTACGCCTCGATGTCCTGCTTGCCGGAGAAGCCGAGCTCCTTCTCGACGGCCAGCTCGACCGGGAGGCCGTGACAGTCCCAGCCGGCCTTGCGGGCGACGTGGTAGCCCTTCATCGTCCGGTAGCGGGGGAAGACGTCCTTGAAGACGCGGGCCTCGATGTGGTGGGCGCCGGGCATGCCGTTGGCGGTCGGCGGGCCCTCGTAGAAGACCCACTCGGGGCGGCCCTCGGACTGCTCCAGGCTGCGCTGGAAGACCTTGTTGTCCTGCCAGAACGACAGGATCCGGTGCTCCAGGGCAGGCAGGTCGACCTGCGCGGGAACGGGGTGATAGAGGGGGGCCGCGCGAAGTGCGTCCTCAGAAGGGCGGTGGTGGGTGGCGGGTTGGGGGCTCATCGCGGGCGTCTACCTCCGGCGGATGCGTGGACGGGATCCGACGGAGGGACGAGACGGCATGCCGCCCCGCGGTACCACCCTCCTTGGCCGCGGTGGTGTCTGCGGCCCTCTTGTTTGGGCTTGCTGCCGGGTCTAGTGGGCCGTGGCGTGCTGCCTCGGCCGTTCTTCCGGCGGCTCCGGGGTGATCTTCCCGCCGTGCACGCCCCCGGGCTCGCACCGTCCCCGGGTCGCTGGTGGCTGCGTACGTCGGTACTCGTCCCATCTGCGCCTTGCAGGCCCAGTGTATCGGCCGCCGCAAGTCGGTTTTGTCCGTCGTTCCGGCTGTCACCGGAGCGACGCCCGGGAGGTGGTTAGACAGGGGTGATCTGGGCACAACTCTGGTCAGCGCGCGGGGCGGGGCGGCTGTGACGGCTGCCTGGGTGGGATCATGGTGAGGCGTCGGTATGTCATGTTGTGACCGGTTTTGATGGGGATTATCGTTCCGGCACTGGAAGCCGCCGGGAACCGGCGGCTCGATTCGTTCGTAGATGGGGTCGAAGCCATGGCTGAGAAGGCAACCGGCGCGGGTACCGCCACCAAGCGGACACGCAAGGCCGTGGCAGGCGAACCAGGGGAGGGGACCGTGACCACTACCGCACGGCACAAGACCAGCAACGACGCCACCCTCGTGGCCCCCGGCCGCACCCGCGCGCCGGCCGCCACCGCGGCCCGTGGCGGAGGCGCCGAATCGGTGGACCCGGCCGAGCTTCCCGTCCGCCCGGGCGAGGACGCGTGGACCACGGAAGAGGTGCGCGAGCTGCACGCCGAGCTGATCAGCGAGCTGGACCGGCTGCAGAACGAGATCGACGCCGCCGAGGCCGCCATCACCGGGCTGATGCGTGACTCCAACGACGGAGCCGGCGACGACCAGGTGGACGCCGGCACGAAGAACATCTCGCGGGAGAGCGAGCTGGCCCTGGCCAACAACGCCCGGGACAGCCTCGCCCAGACCGAGCACGCCCTCGTGCGACTGGAGGGCGTCGGCTTCGGCGTCTGCGAATCCTGCGGGCAGGCCATCGGCAAGGCCCGGCTGCAGGCCTTCCCTCGGGCGACGCTCTGCGTCCAGTGCAAGGCCAAGCAGGAACGCCGCTGACCGGGACGACGCGGGGGGTCGGGCTTGCCGTACGCTCGACCCCGTAACGTCGCCCGACCGGCCCGGGTCGGCGACCAGCGGCCCACTCTCCCCCCACCTTCGACCGGGGGGATCCCCATCGGCAGCGGAGCGGATCATCAGTACGCAAGGTTCCCCCCAGACGCGGGACGAAGCCGTCCCCACCCCCGCCGAAGCCGTGGAGGAGGCCGTGGCCGAGCCCGGTGAGGTGACCGCCGCCCCGGCGGCGCAGGAGGCGCAGAGGGGCCGGCGGCGGATCGGCGTCCTGCTGACCGTCGCGCTGGTCGCCTTCCTGATCGACCTGGGGACCAAGCTGCTGGTCGTGGCCAGGCTCGAGAACCATGCGGCGATCAAGGTGATCGGCGACGTGATGACCTTCCAGGTGATCCGCAACTCCGGGGCCGCCTTCGGCATGGGCCAGGCGCTCACCATCGTCTTCACCGTGATCGCCGCGTCCGTCATCGTGGTGATCTGGCGGATCGCCCGCCGTCTCTACAGCCTGCCGTGGGCGATCGCGCTCGGGCTGCTGCTCGGCGGCGCCCTGGGCAACCTCACCGACCGGCTGTTCCGCGCGCCGAGCGCCTTCCGCGGCCACGTGGTGGACTTCATCTCCGTCCAGCACTTCGCGGTCTTCAACCTCGCCGACTCGGCGATCGTCTGCGGCGGCATCCTCGTCGTCCTGCTCTCCTTCCGCGGCAGCAACCCGGACGGCACCGTCCACCAGCAGGCCGAGAAGAGCGGGAAGGCCGACGGCGGCAAGGGCGAGTAGGACGGGCTCGGGCTCAGAAGGCGGGACCGGACGGGTAAGGGGCGGGCCCCCGCGTCCGGCATACTCGTACGGGTGAGTACCGCAGCGCAGATCCGCAGCCTCCCCGTACCCGACGGCCTGGAGGGCGAGCGCCTCGACGCCGCCCTCGCCCGGATGTTCGGCTTCTCCCGGACGAAGGCCGCCGAGTTGGCCGCCGACGGCAAGGTGACGCTCGACGGCGCCGTGGCCGGCAAGTCGGACCGGGTGACCGCCGGCTCCTGGCTGGAGGTCGAGATCCCCGCCCCCGCCGCGCCCGTGCAGATCGTCGCCGAGCACGTCGAGGGCATGCGCATCGTCCACGACGACGAGGACATCGTGCTCGTCGACAAGCCGGTCGGCGTCGCCGCGCACCCCAGCCCCGGCTGGACCGGCCCGACCGTCATCGGCGGCCTCGCCGCGGCCGGCTACCGCATCTCCACCTCCGGTGCCGCCGAGCGCCAGGGCATCGTGCACCGGCTCGACGTCGGCACCTCCGGCCTGATGGTGGTCGCCAAGTCCGAGCGCGCCTACACCGACCTCAAGCGGCAGTTCCACGACCGGGTGACCGAGAAGAAGTACCACACGCTGGTGCAGGGCCACCCGGACCCGATGAGCGGCACCGTGGACGCGCCGATCGGGCGCCACCCCAGCTCCGACTGGAAGTGGGCGGTCACCCGTGACGGCAAGGCGTCCGTCACCCACTACGACCTGATCGAGGCCTACCGGGCCGCCTCGCTGCTGGACATCAAGCTGGAGACGGGCCGCACCCACCAGATCCGGGTCCACATGTCGGCGCTGCGCCACCCCTGCGTGGGCGACCTCACCTACGGTGCCGACCCGACGCTGGCCAAGCGGCTCGGGCTGACCCGGCAGTGGCTGCACGCGGTCTCGCTGGGCTTCGAGCACCCGTCGGACGGCGAGTGGGTGCAGTTCAGCAGCGAGTACCCGGCGGACCTGCGCAAGGCGCTGGACATCATCGCCTCGGAGAGCTGACATGAGCTCCCCCGCGGTGCGGATCCGGGTGGCCGAGGGCGAGGGCGACCTGGCGCTGGTGCACGGCGTCCGGCGCGAGGTGTTCATCGTCGAGCAGGGGATCGCCGAGGAGGAGGAGTGGGATCACCTCGATCCCACCTCCGAGCACCTGCTGGCGGTCGGGCCGGCCGGCGAGCCGCTGGGCACGGCCCGGCTGATCCACGGCGCGCAGGCGCTGGAGCTGACCGGCGGGACCGAGGGGCGGGTGCTGCTCGGGCGGCTCGCGGTCGTGAAGGCGGCGCGCGGGACGGGTCTGGGCGCCGAGCTGGTGCGGGCGGTCGAGGCGGCCGGGCGCGGGCGCGGGGCACGTGAGGTGGAGCTGCACGCGCAGGTGCAGGCGCTGGGGTTCTACGAGCGGCTCGGATACGCGGCGGAGGGGCCGGTCTACGACGACGCGGGGATCCCGCACCGGACGATGACGCGGGTGCTGTAGGCGGCGGACGCCGGTGCGTCAGAGAGTGTCCGGTCCTACGGGTCGTCCCGGCGCCCTCCCACGCGTGGGCGGGGGAGGGCGCCGGGGCGGGACGTGCGTACGACACCCGGGCGTAGGCGGGTGAATCGGGCGAACCGGCGCTGCTCGGCCGGGGATGTCCCGGGCGGCTTTATCGGACGCCTACCGGCCCGGCGGATACGATCACCGACCATGGAGCTCGGTGGGGCGTGGCGCCGGTGGCGCGGTCGCGGAACGGCGGCCGGACGGAGACTGCTGGCCGGCGCGGTGGCCCTGGTGGCGGTGGCCGGGGCCGGTACGGCGGTGGCCGTGGCGGACGGCGGGCAGCGGACGGTTCACCAGGAGAACCGTTTCCTCGGCATGCCGGAGACGCCCGGCAGCGACCGGCAGATCCAGCTGGACACCTCCTTCTTCACCACCGGGACGAGCCCGCGCCCGGCGGTCCTGCTCGGCCACGGCTTCGGCGGCTCCAAGGAGGGCGAGCGCGAGCGCGCCCAGCAGCTGGCCCGGCAGGGCTACGCGGTGCTGACCTGGTCGGCGCGCGGCTTCGGGCACTCCGGCGGGAAGATCGGCCTCAACGCGCCCGACCGCGAGGTACAGGACGTCAAGCACCTGGTCGACTGGCTGGCCCAGCGGCCGGAGGTGCAGCTGGACGGGCCCGGCGACCCGCGGGTGGGCATCACCGGCGCCTCGTACGGCGGGGCGGTGGCGTTGCTCGGCTCCGCCTACGACAGCCGGATCGACGCCGTGGCCAGCCAGATCACCTGGTGGAACCTGGCCGACGCGCTGTTCCCGCAGGGCGTTCGGGGCTCGGGCGCGGTGGACGGGGTGTTCAAGAAGCTCTGGGCCGGAATCTTCTTCACCACCGGGGCCGCGGGCGACCTCGGCCCGTCCGGCGGTGCGCCCCGGCCCACGGCGGGGGCTACCCCGGGTGGTCCCCAGGACGGCACGGGGGACGGGACGGTCGGCTGCGGGCGGTTCCTGGACGAGCTCTGCCGGATGTACGACCGGGTCGCGACCGCCGGGCACGCCGATCCGGAGGCGGTCGCGCTGCTGGAGCGCTCCAGCCCGTCCTCGGTGGCGGCGCGGCTCAAGGCGCCGACGCTCGTCGTCCAGGGCCAGCAGGACTCGCTGTTCCCGCTCGACCAGGGCGACGCGATCGCCCGGGCGGTCGCGGCCAACGGCGCTCCGGTGGCGGTGGACTGGTTCGCCGGCGGCCACGACGGCGGCACCGACACCAGCGCCCGCGTCGACGACCGGGTGGGTGCCTGGTTCGACCGCTTCCTGAAGAATCGCGACCCGAAGGGCTCGGGGAACGACACCGGGCCGGCGTTCCGGGTCACCCGCACCGGCGGGGTCGACTCCACCGGCTTCCAGGCCGTGCTGCGCGGCGCCTCCGCCGACGCCTACCCGGGCCTCGGCGGCACCGGCTCGCGCACCGTCGAGCTGCGCGGCGGTACGGCCGGCGCCGAGCAGACCTTCGCCAACCCGGCCGGCGGCGCCCCGCCGAACATCTCCGCGCTGCCCGGCGTCGGCGCGCTCAGCCAGGCAGCCGCCCTGGGCGCCGGGCTCTCACTGGACTTCCCCGGGCAGCACGCCACCTTCGACAGCGCGCCGCTGGACGGCGCGCTGCACCTGACCGGACAGCCCACCGTGCCGGTCCGGGTCCAGGCCGACAAGCCCGACGCGGTGCTCTTCGCCAAGCTGTACGACGTCGGGCCGGACGGCAAGCAGAGCCTGCCGCAGCAGCTGGCCGCCCCGCTCCGGGTGACCGGCGCCGACGCGGCCGGCGGGAGGACCGTCACGGTGGCGCTGCCCGCCGTCGACCACACCTTTGCCGCCGGGCACCGGCTGCGGCTGGTGCTGGCCTCCACCGACCTGGCGTACGCCTCGCCCGCCGAGCCGGCCACCTACCGGGCGGCCGTGGCCGGGGCGCTCACCGTGCCGACCGTCGACGAGCTGGTCACCGAGGCGGCGCCGCTGCCCGCGCGGACCTGGCTGCTCCCGCTGGCCGCCGTCGCGGTGGCGGCCGCGCTGCTCCTGGTGCCGCGGCTGCACCGGCGTGGCCGGCGCAGCCGCGGGCCGGCGTACGACCCGGCGCTGGCCGGGGTGCCACTGCAGATCACCGGTCTGAGCAAGCGCTACAAGGGCGCCGCCGACCGGTACGCCGTCCGGGAGTTGAGCTTCCGGGTCGAGCAGGGGCAGGTGCTCGGCCTGCTCGGGCCCAACGGCGCCGGCAAGACCACCACCCTGCGGATGCTGATGGGCCTGATCAGGCCCGACGAGGGCGAGATAAGGATCTTCGGCCACCTGGTGCGTCCGGGCACGCCGGTGCTCTCCCGGGTCGGCGCCTTCGTGGAGGGGGCCGGGTTCCTGCCGCACCTCACCGGCCGGGCCAACCTGCGGCTCTACTGGCAGGCGACCGGCCGCCCGGAGACGGACGCCCACCTGGAGGAGGCACTGGCCATCGCCGGGCTCGGCGAGGCGCTGGACCGGGCGGTGCGCACCTACTCGCAGGGCATGCGCCAGCGGCTCGCCATCGCCCAGGCCATGCTCGGTCTGCCGGACCTGCTGATCCTGGACGAGCCGACCAACGGGCTGGACCCGCCGCAGATCCGTGAGATGCGCGAGGTGATGATCCGGTACGCGGCCGCCGGGCGGACCGTCATCGTCTCCAGCCACCTGCTCTCCGAGGTGGAGCAGAGCTGCACCGACCTGGTGGTGATGGACCGCGGCCGGCTGGTCACCACCGGCGCCGTGGCCGAGATCGTCGGCGCGGGCGAGCTGCTGCTGGTCGGCACCCCGGCCTCGTACGGGCCGGAGGAGCTGGCGGCGGCCGCCGACAAGGCGGGCGCGCTGGCCGGTGTCGGCTCGGTCGAGGCGGTCGAGGGCGGGCTGCTGGTGCGGCTGGACGGCATGGCGGCGAGCCGGCTGCTGGCCGAACTGGTGCGCCTCGGCGTGCCGGTGGAGCGGGCCGGGCCGCACCGCCGGCTGGAGGACGCGTTCCTGTCGCTGATCGGAGGCCCGGCGTGAGCGAGCGAGACGAGCGGATGATCAAGGGGCGCGCGTTGTGCGAAGCGTCTGCCGGGCGGTGGGGGTACCTCCCGGCCGCCAAGGCTGGGGGAGGGGTGGGGTCATGAGCACGGTCGTTTCACCGGACCACGCCGCCGGCTACCGGGCGGGCCGGACGCTGCCGCTGCGGGTCGAGGCGATGCGCCAGCTCCGGCGCCGCCGGACCATGGTGATCGGCGGGGTGCTGGCGGCGATGCCGTTCGTCATCCTGGCCGCGTTCCAGATCGGTGGCACGCCGGGCCGGACCGACCGGACCACCTTCATCGAGCTGGCCACCGCCTCGGGGCCCAACTTCGCGACCACCATGCTCTTCATGGGCACCGGCTTCCTGCTGGTGATCCCGGTCGCGCTGTTCTGCGGGGACACGGTGGCCTCGGAGGCGAGCTGGTCCTCGCTGCGCTACCTGCTGGCCGCGCCGGTGCCCCGGGCCCGGCTGCTGGCGCGCAAGTTCGCCGTGGGGCTGGCGTTCTCGGCGGCCGCCGTGGTGATGCTGCCGGCGATCGGTCTGCTGGTGGGTACCGCCGCGTACGGCTGGGGGGACCTCAAGCTGCCGGCCGGGATGAGCCTGTCGGCGGGGGAGGCGCTGCCGCGGCTGGCGCTCGCGGTGGCGTTCGTCTTCCTGAGCGAGGTGGTGATCGCGGCGCTGGCGTTCTGGCTCTCCACCGCGACGGACGCGCCGCTGGGGGCGGTCGGCGGGGCGGTGTTCGCCTCGATCATCACCGGGGTGCTGGACGCCGTCACCGCGCTCGGCGGCCTGCGCGAGTGGTTGCCCGCGCACTGGCAGTACGCCTGGGCGGACGCCCTGCAGCCCCAGCTGGAGTGGGGCGGCATGGTGCAGGGCGTCTCGCTGTCGCTCTCCTACGCGGTGGTGCTGCTGGCGCTGGCGTTCCGCGGGTTCGCCCGCAAGGACGTGGTGTCCTGAGGGGTGCGCCTTCGCGGGCGCACCCCTCAGGGCCGGCGGCTCACTTGACGGGCGAGTAGACCCGCTCGATCTGCTGGGTGCCGGACTTGGTGCGGTAGGAGCGCGTCCACGAGCTGGTGGCGTCCTTGCGGGTCCGGTCCGAGAGCACGTAGTAGTCCATCTGCGTCTGGCCCGGGGTGATGTCCAGGACGCCGTAGCCGTGCGAGTCCAGGTCGACCCACTTGATGTGGCGGTTTCCGGCCTTGATGGCCGCGGCGGCCGCCAGCGAGACCGTCTGCGGGGCGACCTTCAGGATGTCGTCGATGTTGTCCGACGTCACCGAGGTGACCACGAACTCGGTGGCGGCGCTGCCGGACAGCGGGTAGGTGGCGGCCTCGTTCGGGACGTCGGCGGCCCAGGCGGAGTGGATGTCGCCGGTCAGGAAGACGGTGTTGGTGATGCCGTTCGCCTTGAGGTGGCCGAGCAGCTCGCGGCGGTCGTGGGTGTAGCCGTCCCACTGGTCGGTGTTGACGGCCAGGCCCTCGCCGGGCAGGCCGAGCAGCTTGGCCAGCGGCCGGAGTATGTAGTCGGGCAGCGAGAAGAACGCGACGGGCGAGATCATCACCTCGTTGCCGATCAGCCGCCAGGTGGTGTCGGACGCGGTGAGCCCGGCCTTCAGCCAGTCCATCTGGGCGCGGCCGGTGAGGGTGCGGTCGGCCGAGTCGACGTCGCCGTTGCCGACCTTGACCTGCTGGGAGCGGAACGAGCGCTGGTCCATCAGGTGCAGGTCGGCCAGCTTGCCGTAGCGCAGGCGGCGGTAGGTGGTGCCGGCGATGGACGGGCGGACCGGCATCCACTCGAAGTAGGCCTGCTTGGCGGCGGCCATGCGGTCGGCCCAGTTGCCCTCGGTGCCCGGGGTGTGGTTCTCGGCGCCGCCGGACCAGGCGTCGTTGGCGAACTCGTGGTCGTCCCAGATCGCGATCGTCGGGATCTGCGCGTGCAGCGCCTGGAGGTCGTCGTCGGTCTTGTAACGGCCGTGCCGGGTGCGGTAGTCGGCCAGGTCCAGGATCTCGTGCGCCGGGGCGTGCGGACGGACCACGGTGCCGCGGGCGCAGAACTCGCCGCTCTTGTACTCGTAGATGTAGTCGCCGAGGAAGAGGAAGGCGTCGAGGTCGCCGCGGGCCGCGAGGTGGCGGTAGGCGGAGAAGTAGCCGGCCTCCCAGTTGGCGCAGGACGCCACGCCGAGGCGGAGGCGGTCGAGCGCGGCGTCGGCGGCCGGGGTGGTGTGGGTGCGGCCGACCGGGGAGACGGTGGCGCCGGCGGTGAAGCGGTACCAGTACGCGGTGTCCGCGGTCAGGCCGCGGACGTCGGCCTTGACGGTGTGGTCGGAGGCGGCGGTGGCGGTCACCGTGCCGCTCGCCGCGATCCGCGTGAAGGCCTTGTCGGTGGCCAGCTCCCAGCGGACCTCGGTGTCCGGTCCGGTGGCCGAGCCGGGGACGGCCTCGGGGGTCGGGGTGACCCGGGTCCAGAGCAGGATGCCGTCGGGGAGCGGGTCGCCGGAGGCGACACCGTGGAGGAACTGCGGGGCGGTCGCGGCCTGGGCCGCGGTGCCGAGGGTCAGTGGCAGGGCGGCGGCGCCGGCCGCGATGGCGGTGGCCTTCAGCACCTGGCGGCGGTGCGGGCGGGCGGCGGTCATGTCATCGACAAGGTCAGTCACGGCCGACAGGCTACCGGTCGGTAATGCTCTGTTCCATACGCTGAACTGACTGTTCGTCGTCGCTTCACCGGCGCGTGACGTCCCGCCACCACCCCGCAGACGGGCCGCCACCCGGCGGCCATGCGCGATGATGGAGGCGACGCTGCCCACCCTGCAAGGAAGTTCGACCCGTGGCCCAGATCCTGCTCCTGCACTCCGTCTACGGCCTGCGCCCGGCCGTCCACGCCGCCGCCGACCGGCTGCGTGCCGCCGGGCACACCGTGCACACCCCCGACCTGTTCGACGGCAGGACCTTCGACGACATCGAGGAGGCCATGGCGTACAAGGAGGAGCTCGGCAGCGACGAACTGCTGCGCCGGGCAGTCGGCGCCGCCGCCCCGCTGCTCGGCTCCGGTGACGCGCTCGTCTACGCCGGCCTCTCGCTCGGCGGCTCGCTCGCCCAGAACCTCGCCCTCGCCGACGAGAAGGCCCTCGGGCTGCTGCTCCTGCACGGCACCTCCGACATCCGCGAGGACGCGGCCACCTCGATCCCGGTCCAGCTGCACGTGGCCGAGCCGGACCCCTTCGAGTCCGAGGACTGGCTGAACGCCTGGTACCTGGGCATGCGCAAGGCCGGGGCGGACGTCGAGGTGCACCGCTACCGGGGCGCGGGCCACGTCTTCACCGACCCGGAGCTGCCGGACCACGACGCCGAGGCGGCCGAGCAGACCTGGGCCGTCGCGCTGGACTTCCTGGCGGAGCTGGACGAGCAGGAGGGCTGATGGGCCGGGGGGTGAGGTACGCGCCGGCCGGCACGCTGCCGGGGCTGCTGCAGCGCGGGCGGGGGCTGGGCGCGCGGATGGCCGCGGAGAATCCGGCGGCGGCCGGCGAGCTGGTGCACGGGTGCATCCGCCGGGACTGGCGGTGGGACTCCGTCGATCAGCGGGCGCTGTACCTGGCGCGGCTGGTCCGGGACCTGGCGCTGCCGCTCGGCCCGGTGGCCGAGCTGCTGGCGGGGGACGAGGACACCTGCGAGCGGGCCACCAGGGTGCTGGGGCTGCTGGCGCTGGGGGGCTCGGCCGAGGCGCGGGAGGCGCTGCGGGCGTACGTCCGGGACGGGGAGCACTGGGTCGCGGCGCTCGAGGAGATGGCGAGCCGGTGGCCCGTGGAGTGGTGGGACGACCTGGCCGGGACCGCGCGGGACAGGGCGGGGCGGGGCGGGGACGACCGGTGGGGGCAGCCGTGGGACCGCTGGGGGCCGGCCGCGCCGCGCCCGGTGCGCGGGCCGAGGCGGCCGCAGCCGTTGGCGGAGGTGGGCAACGCCGGGCTGCTGGAACTGCTGGCGGATCCGGAGGAGTCGCAAGAACGCAGGACGGCTGCGCTCGACGTGCTCGATGACCGGGGGCCGGAGCCCGGGGCGATCCCGCTGGTGCCGTCGCTGGGGACGGCGGACGGCGAGCACCTGCTGTGGCCGGCGATCGGGGTGGTGGAGAAGCTGGGGACGTCGGCCGTGCCGGCGGCCCGGGAGTGGGCCGCCGTGGCGGAGCCGGCGTGGCTACGGCTGCTGGGGCACAACGTGCTGGCCGACCACGGGGAGGCCGAGGATGTTCCGGTGCTGGTCGCCGAGCTGGAACGGGACTGGGTGGAGCGTCGCTGGTGCGGGCCGCGGAGGACGGCCAGGGGGCTGCGGCGGTTCGGGGCCGGGGCCGGGGACGCCGTGTCGCTGCTGCGGCGGTTCTGGCTGTGGACGCCGCACTCGTACGAGCGGGCCTCCTACCTGGAGGCGCTGGCCGCGATCGGCCCGGCGGGGCTCGCCGAGGTGTACGTCGAGTGCCTCTGGGACTGCGAGGACGACGCCCGGCTGCTCGGGATCGCGCACGCCCCAGACGGGGCCGAGGTGCGCGAGCGGCTGGCGTACCTGCGGGACGACGCCATGGAGGAGCCCGAGGTCAGGGCCGCCGCCGGGGTTCGGCTGGCGGCCCTGACCGGATCGCCCTAGAGGCCGGGGATGCGGCCGTTGCGGTAGAGGTCCACGAAGAGCTGGTGGTCCTGACGGGCCCGGGCGCCGTACGCGTGGGCGAAGTCCACCAGTGCCGCGGTGAAGCCGGCCTCGTCGCGGGCGATGGTGGCGTCGATGGCGTGTTCGGTGGAGAACGGCACCAGGCTGTGGCCGCTGGAGGACTCGTCGGCGGCGGCGTGCATGGTGGCGGTCGCGCGGCCGAGGTACTCGGTGACGGCGAGCAGGTCGTTCAGCTCGTTGAGGTCCGTCCAGTCGAGGTCGGTGGCGTACGGGGAGACCTCGGCGACCAGCTGGCCGTGGCCGTGCAGGGTGGTGTACCCGAGCCACGGGTCGCTGTGGGCCTGGAGGGCGCGCTGGGAGATGACCGTGCGGTGGCCCTCGTGCTCGAAGTAGCCGGCGATCGCCGGGTCGGTGACGTGGCGGGACACGGCCGGGGTCTGGCCCTGCTTCATGTAGATGATCACGTCGTTCTCGAGCGCGTCGGTGTGCCCCTCCAGCAGCAGGTTGTAGGAGGGCAGGCCGGCGCTGCCGATCCCGATGCCGCGGCGGCCGACCACGTCCTTGACCCGCAGCGACTCGGGCCGGGTCCGGGAGGCGGGCGGCAGGGTGGCGAGGTAGTTCTCGAAGGCGGCCAGCACCTCGGTCCGGGTGGGCTCGTCCAGCTCGATCGCGCCGCCCCCGGTGCGGAAGCGGCGGTCGTAGCCCTCGACCACGGTCTCGGACTCCAGCAGCGCGACCCGGGTCTGCAGCCGGGCCTGGCGCAGGGTGTCCAGGACCGGGCCCGTCGCGGTGTCCAGGGTGAACGGCGCGGCGTCCCCGGCGCGGACGTGGGCGGCGATCTGGGCCCGGTACGCGGTGGCGAAGGCGGTGACCAGCTGGGTGATCGTCTCGTCGGAGAGCGCCTTGGCGTAGCCGATCAGCGCCAGCGAGGCGGCCAGCCGCTGGACGTCCCAGGTGAAGGCGCCGACGTAGGCCTCGTCGAAGTCGTTGACGTTGAAGACCAGGCGGCCCTCGGCGTTGAGGTAGGTGCCGAAGTTCTCGGCGTGCAGGTCGCCGTGGATCCAGACCCGGCTGGTGCGCTCGTCCAGGAAGGCGGCGCCGTACCCGGCGAAGGGGCCGTCCGCGAGGTCGGCGTAGTAGAGCCCCGCGGTGCCCCGGTAGAAGGCGAAGGCGGAGGCGGCCATCTTCCGGAACTTCACCCGGAAGGCCGCCGGGTCCTTGGCGAGCAGGTCACCGAAGGCCGTGTCGAAGACGCTCAATATGGTCTCGGCACGGTGGTCGGCGGCGGGCTGGGGGTGAGCCATGGGAAGGCATCCTCTGGGAGAGTGACGAGCTGGGCCGGAGGCTAGAGTAGGGGCGTGAACGTGTGAGTGCCGGTCCGGGCCCCTGGTGAGGCGGCTCGGGCCTCATATGTTTCCAGGACCTTTCGTGACCTGCGCGTTCGCCGGCCAGCCAGACAGCACAAGCCTCCGGAGGCCCCGCCTTGAGCGATCAGCCGTACGCGCACCTGCACGTCCACACCGAGTACTCGATGCTGGACGGTGCCGCCCGGCTGAAGCAGTTGTTCAAGGAGGTCGAGCGGCTGGGCCAGACCCATGTCGCGATGACCGACCACGGCAACATGTACGGCGCCGCCGAGTTCCACAAGCAGGCCACCGCCGCCGGCATCACCCCGGTGATCGGCATCGAGGCGTACGTCGCGCCGGAGTCCCGCTCCAACACCAAGCGCGTCCTCTGGGGCCAGCCGCACCAGAAGAAGGACGACGTCTCGGCGTCCGGCGCCTACACCCACAAGACCATCTGGGCCCGGAACAAGGAGGGCCTGCACAACCTCTTCAAGCTGACCTCGCGCTCGTACGCCGAGGGCTGGCTGGTGAAGTGGCCCCGGATGGACAAGGAGATCATCTCCGAGCACGCGGCCGGTCTGATGGCCACCACCGGCTGCCCCTCCGGCGAGGTGCAGACCCGGCTGCGGCTCGGCCAGTTCGACGCGGCGCTGAAGTCCGCCGCCGAGTACCAGGAGATCTTCGGCAAGGAGAACTACTTCCTGGAACTGATGGACCACGGCCTCGACATCGAGAAGCGGGTCCGCGACGGGCTGCTGGAGATCAGCGGGAAGCTGAACATCCCGCCGGTGGTCACCAACGACTCCCACTACACCACCGAGGCCGACGCCGGCGCCCACGACCTGCTGCTCTGCGTGCAGACCGGCAAGAACCTCTCCGACCCGGACCGCTTCCGCTTCGACGGCACCGGCTACTACATCAAGTCGGCCGCCGAGATGTACGGGCTGGACTCCTCCGACGCCTGGCAGGAGGGCTGCCGCAACAGCCAGCTGCTGGTGGCGCAGCGGGTCGACACCGCCGGCATGTTCGAGTTCAAGAACCTGATGCCGCGCTTCCCCATCCCGGAGGGCTACGAGTCCGAGGCGGACTTCTTCAAGGCCCAGGTGTGGAAGGGCATGGACTGGCGCTTCCCGAACGGGTACGACGAGGAGCACAAGAAGCTCGCCGAGTACGAGATGGACACCATCATCCAGATGGGGTTCCCGGCGTACTTCCTCGTGGTCGCCGACTTCATCATGTGGGCGAAGAGCCAGGGCATCGCGGTGGGCCCCGGCCGTGGTTCGGCGGCCGGCTCGCTGGTCGCGTACGCGATGGGCATCACCGACCTCGACCCGATCCCGCACGGCCTGATCTTCGAGCGCTTCCTCAACCCCGAGCGCATCTCCATGCCCGACGTCGACATCGACTTCGACGAGCGCCGGCGCGGTGACGTGATCCGGTACGTGACGGAGAAGTGGGGCTCCGACAAGGTCGCCATGATCGTCACGTACGGCACCATCAAGGCGAAGGCCGCCATCAAGGACTCCTCGCGGGTCCTCGGCTACCCGTACGCGATGGGCGACCGGATCACCAAGGCGATGCCGCCGGACGTCATGGGCAAGGGCATCCCGCTCTCCGGCATCACCGACTCCTCGCACCCGCGCTACAGCGAGGCCGGCGAGATCCGCGGGCTGTACGAGAACGACCCCGACGTCCGCAAGGTGATCGACACCGCCCGCGGCATCGAGGGCCTGATCCGCCAGCCCGGCGTGCACGCGGCCGGCGTCATCATGTCCGCCGAGCCGCTCACCGACCACATCCCGGTCTGGACCCGGCACACCGACGGCGTCACCATCACGCAGTTCGACTACCCCACCTGCGAGGGCCTCGGCCTTCTCAAGATGGACTTCCTCGGCCTGCGCAACCTGACGATCATGGACGACGCCGTCAAGGCGATCGAGAAGAACAAGGGCGTCAAGATCAACCTGCTTGATCTGCCCCTGGACGACAAGCCCACCTACGAACTGCTCGCCCGCGGCGACACGCTCGGCGTCTTCCAGCTCGACGGCGGCCCGATGCGCTCGCTGCTGCGCCTGATGAAGCCCGACAACTTCGAGGACATCTCCGCCGTCCTCGCGCTCTACCGACCGGGCCCGATGGGCGTCAACTCGCACACCAACTACGCACTGCGCAAGAACGGCCAGCAGGAGATCACCCCGATCCACCCGGAGCTGGAGAAGCCCCTGGAGGAGATCCTCAAGCCGACGTACGGCCTGATCGTCTACCAGGAGCAGGTGCAGAAGGCCGCGCAGATCCTGGCCGGCTACTCGCTCGGCCAGGCGGACCTGCTGCGCCGGGCGATGGGCAAGAAGAAGAAGGAGATCCTGGAGGCCGAGTTCGTCCCGTTCCGGAAGGGCTGCCGCGAGCACGGCTACTCGGACGCGGCGATCCAGGCGGTCTGGGACGTCCTCGTCCCCTTCTCCGGCTACGCGTTCAACAAGGCGCACACCGCCGGGTACGGACTGGTCTCGTACTGGACGGCCTACCTCAAGGCCAACTACCCGGCCGAGTACATGTCCGGCCTGCTCACGTCAGTCAAGGACGACAAGGACAAGTCGGCGGTCTACCTCAACGAGTGCCGCAAGATGGGCATCCAGGTGCTGCCGCCGGACGTCAACGAGTCGGACTCCGACTTCACCCCGCACGGCAACGAGCTGGTGCGGTTCGGCCTCACGGCCATCCGCAACGTCGGCGGGCCGGTGGTGGACTCGATGATCCGTACCCGGAAGTCCAAGGGGAAGTTCGGCTCCTTCCCGGACTTCCTGGAGAAGGTGGAGTCGGTGGTCTGCAACAAGCGGACCGTCGAATCGCTCATCAAGGCGGGCGCCTTCGACTCGCTCGGGCACACCCGCAAGGGCCTCACCGCACAGTTCGAGCCGATGATCGACAACGTCGTCGGGGTCAAGCGCAAGGAGGCCGAGGGCCAGTTCGACCTCTTCGGCGGCGACGCGGTCAGCGACGAACCGAGCTTCGGGCTGGACGTGGTCTTCTCCGAGGAGGAGTGGGACAAGTCCTTCCTGCTCACCCAGGAACGGGAGATGCTCGGCCTGTACGTCTCCTCGCACCCGCTGCACGGGATCGAGCACGTGCTCGCCGACAAGGCGGACTGCGCGGTCGCCGACCTGGCGGAACGGCCGGACGGCAGCATCGTCACCATCGGCGGCATCATCTCGGGCCTCCAGCGGAAGATGACCAAGCAGGGCAACGCCTGGGCCATCGCCACCGTGGAGGACCTGGCCGGCTCGATCGACTGCATGTTCTTCCCGGCCAGCTACCAGCTGGTCTCCTCCCAACTCGTCGAGGACGCCGTGGTGTTCGTCCGCGGCAAGCTGGACAAGCGGGAGGACGTGCCCCGGCTGATGGGCATGGAGCTGTCCGTCCCGGACCTCTCCAACGCGCACGCCGAGGCGCCGATCGTCATCAACATCCCGAGCGGGAAGGTGACGCCGCCGCTGGTCGCCAGGCTCGGCGAGGTGCTGAGCAGCCACAAGGGGACGACCGAGGTGCGGCTGCGGCTGGAGGGGACGCGCAGCACCACGGTGCTGCGGCTGGACCGGCACCGGGTGAAGTCGGACCCGGCGCTGTTCGGGGACCTCAAGCAGCTGCTCGGGCCGAGCTGTCTGGCGGGCTGAACCCCCACCCGGCGGCGGGCCGCCGGGGCCGCCACCGGACGGGTGGTGACCCGCCGGTCAGGACCCGCCGCCGAGGCCCGGCGGCACCGCCGTGTGCAGGGCCGAGACGAAGGCCGAGATCGCCGGGTGGGAGCCCGCGCCCGCGCGGAAGGCGGCGCGGGTGCGGCGGTACATCGGCAGGCGCGTGAGGACGACGCCGGGCGGGGTCTGCGCGGTGCCCAGGTGGGGGACGAGCGCGACGCCCTGGCCGGCCGCCACCAGGGCGAGCACGGTGGCGAAGTCGTCGATCTGGTGCCGGATGCGAGGCGCGAAGCCGGCGCTCTCGCAGGCCCGGACGGCCATGCTGTGGCAGAGCGTCCCGCGCGGCGCCATGATCCACGGCGCCGAGCGCTGCTCGGCGACCGTGCCCGCCCGCCGCGCCGCCAGGTACATCGGCTCGGTGAAGACCGGGCGGGTCACCGCCAGGCCGGGCTCCGGGTCGGCGGGCACCAGGTCGTACTCGTGAACCAGCGCGACGTCCAGTTCGCCCGCGCGCAGCGCTGCCGCCACGGCCGCCGGGTCCACCTCCGTCACCATCGGCTCCAGGCCGGGGTGCCAGCCGGCCAGCTCGGCGAGGAGCGCGGGGATGATCGCCCGGGCCGCCGACGGATAGGTGCCGATCCGCAACGGGCCGGCCAACCCCTCCCGGGCGTGGGCGAGTTCGGCGTCCGCCTGCTCCAGCCGCTCCAGCACCGCCTCGGCGTGCCGGACCAGGCCCAGCCCGGCCGGCGTCAGCGCCACGCGGCGGCCGGTGCGCTCCAGCAGCGGGACGCCGGCCTCCTTCTCCAGGACGGACAGCTGCTGGGAGACCGCCGAAGGGCTGAACGAGAGCGCCTCGGCGACGGCGGCGATGGTGCCGAGGTGGGCGAGTTCGCGCAGCAGGCGCAGGCGTCGGACATCAAGCATCGGCTCAGCTTACGAGAAGCGTCACCAATGTGAACTGGACCTGGGGGATCCGGGGCCCGCAGGATCATGGGCATGGAGCACACGGTTCTCAAGGGCATCTACGTCCCGCTGGTCACCCCGTTCGCCGCCGACGGCTCGGTGGCGCTGGACGCACTGGAAAAGCTGGCCGGCTCGGTGCTGGACGACGGCGCGGCCGGGCTGGTGGCGCTCGGCACCACCGGCGAGCCGGCCACGCTGAGCGCGGACGAGCGGCGCGCGGTGACGGAGGTCTGCGCGTCGGTCTGTGCCGGGCGCGGTGCGCAGCTGCTGGTCGGCGTGGGCGGGGCCGGCACCCGGGCGGTCGCCGAGGAGCTGGCCGGGCCGGCCGGGCGGGTCCCGGGGGCGGTGGCCGCGCTGGTCACCGTGCCGTCGTTCGTCCGGCCGGGCGAGGCCGGGACGATCGCGCACTTCCGGGCGCTGGCCGAGGCGAGCCCGGTGCCGCTGGTCGCGTACCACATCCCGTACCGGACGGGGCAGCAGCTGACGGCCGGTGCGCTGCTGGAGCTGGCCGCCGTCCCGGGCATGGTGGGCGTCAAGTACGCGACCGGCGGGCTGGACCAGGCCGCAGTGGAGCTGCTCGCCGCCGCCCCGGAGGGATTCGCGGTCATGGCCGGGGACGACGTCTTCCTGTCGCCGCTGCTGGCGCTCGGTGCGGCCGGCGGCATCCTGGCCTCCGCTCACCTGGCCACCGCGCGGTTCGTCGAACTGGCCGCCGCCTGGGAGCGCGGGGACGTCCCGAAGGCCCGTGCGCTGGGCCGCCGGCTCAACGCCCTGGCGGTCGCCGCCTTCGCCGCGCCGAACCCGTGCGTGATCAAGGGCGTGCTGCACGCCCAGGGCCGGATCCCCACCCCGGACGTCCGGCTGCCGCTGCTGCCGGCCGGCCCGGCGGAGGTGGCCGCGGCACTGCGACTGGCGAGTGGTCTGGACCAGTAGGCGAGGCATGGCCTCTCACACCGTGGAATACCAGGTCGCCCCGCCCGAGTGACAAGGCATGATGGGCGGAGTGCGGCTGTGACCAGCGACATCAAGAGGAGTAGTCGGAATGAAGATCGGCATTGTCGGGGCCACCGGCCAGGTCGGCGGCGTGGTCCGCGAGATCCTGGCGGAGCGCGCAGGACTTCCCGGCGGCTTGGGCCCGGTGGAGCAGCTCCGGCTGTTCGCCTCGGCGCGTTCGGCCGGGCGCACGCTGCCCTGGCAGGGCACCGAGATCACCGTCGAGGACGCGGAGACGGCCGACTACACCGGCCTGGACATCGTGATCTTCTCGGCCGGCGGCGCCACCTCCAAGGCCCTCGCCCCGAAGGCCGCCGCGGCCGGCGCCGTGGTGATCGACAACTCCTCCGCCTGGCGCCGCGACCCCGAGGTCCCGCTGGTCGTCTCCGAGGTCAACCCGCAGGCGATCGCCGACCGGCCCAAGGGCATCATCGCCAACCCGAACTGCACCACCATGGCCGCCATGCCGGTGCTGCGCCCGCTGCACGACGAGGCCGGCCTCGCCGCACTGGTCGTCTCCACCTACCAGGCCGTCTCCGGCAGCGGCGTGGCCGGCGTGGCCGAGCTGCAGGACCAGGCCGCCAAGGTCGTGGACGGCGCCTCGGCGCTCGCCCACGACGGCTCCGCGGTGGAGTTCCCCGAGCCCAAGGTCTACAAGCGCCCGATCGCCTTCAACGTGCTGCCGCTGGCCGGCTCCATCGTCGAGGACGGCTCCAACGAGACCGACGAGGAGCAGAAGCTCCGCCACGAGAGCCGCAAGATCCTCGGCATCCCCGGCCTGAAGGTGGCCGGCACCTGCGTGCGCGTCCCGGTCTTCTCCGGCCACTCGCTGCAGATCAACGCCCGCTTCGAGCGCCCGATCAGCCCCGAGCGCGCGGCCGAGCTGCTCGCCGGTGCCCCCGGCGTCGAGCTGAGCGAGATCCCCACCCCGCTCCAGGCCGCCGGCCGGGACCCGAGCTACGTCGGCCGGATCCGGGCGGACGAGACGGTCGAGCACGGCCTCTCGCTGTTCGTCTCCAACGACAACCTGCGCAAGGGCGCCGCGCTCAACGCCGTCCAGCTGGCCGAGCTGGTGGCCGCCGAGCTGAAGGGCTGACGCCCCGGTCGCACCCGGCGGACCCCCGTCTCCGGACGGGGGTCCGCCGTGCTTCCGCAAGGTCCGCAGGGGCCGCGCCGCCCGTTGCCGGACCGGGACATCCGCCGAGGTTCGGCGCGCGAACCAGGGGTAAAGGTGACCCAACGATCGGGCGGCCACGGGCTCCCCCTCACCCCACGCGGGCCCGAACGCCGGGCGCACCGCCGCCCACCCGGTACCGCCGGCCGAGGCGGCGCCTGACCCCGAGGGCGAGCGAAAAGAGGTGCGCGATGGACCGCTGCGTCGTCCTGGTGGACGCCGGATACCTGCTGGGCGCCGCCGCCAGCCTGCTCGCCGGGGATCCGTCCCGCTCCAAGGTCACCGTCGACCACACCGCGCTGATCACCGCCCTGCGCGAGCGGGCCGAGGCCGAGACCGGCCTGCCGCTGCTGCGGATCTACTGGTTCGACGCGGCGCCCGACCGCCGTCCGATGCCCGAGCACCGCCGCCTGCGGGTCCTGCCGCGGGTGACCGTCCGGCTCGGCGCCCTCACCCGGGCGGAGGGCCGCTGGGTGCAGAAGGGCGTGGACGCCGCGATGCACGCCGAGCTCTCCGAACTCGCCCGCAACCGGGCCTGCGCCGACGTCGTGCTGATCACCGGCGACGGCGACCTGCTGCCCGGCATGATGTCCGCCAAGGAGCACGGCGTCGTCGTCCACCTCTGGGCCCTCCAGGCCGCCGACGGCGACTTCAACCAGTCCGAGGACCTGGTCGGCGAGGCCGACGAGCGGCGGGTGCTGGACCGGGAGTGGATCGAGGGCTCGTTCAGCCTGCGCGAGACCTCCACCGTCTTCCCCGCCCCCGGGCCGCGCCACGAGATCGCCAAGATCCTCGCCGCGCCGCCGGCCGCCCCGCCCGGTGTCGTCCCGGCGCCCGGCGTCCGGCCCGCGGCGGGCCCGGCGCCCGCCGCCGTGCCGGTGGCCAACGGGCGCCCGGCCGCGGCCGCCACCGCGCTCAAGGTCGTCCCGACGCCCAAGGACATCGCCGGGCGCGCCTCCGCCCCGCAGCCCGCCTCCGCCCAGCACCCGACCGGCCCGGTCCTGCGCTGGTCCTCCGACCGGGGCTGGGTCGAGCGGCCGGCCGCCGAGCAGGCCGTCACCGCCGGGGACAGCCTCCCCACCCTGGCCCAGCTCACCACCGCCGAACAGCGCTGGGCCGACCGGGAGGAGGACATCACCTCCATCGGCGGCGACGCCCACGAGGTCGGCCAGGTCTTCGCCCGCCGCTGGACCGAGCGGCTCGGCGACGTCGAGCGGCTCACCGTGCTCTGGCCCGACTACCCGCGCATCCCGCACCGGGTCGACGGCGAGCTGCTCCGCTACGCCGCCCGGTTCGGCCTGCTCGCGCACAAGGACGACCAGATCGACGAGCACGACCGGTACGCGATCCGGGCCGGCTTCTGGAAGGAGCTGGCCGGCCGCGTGCCCGGCGGGGACCTGGTGGTCGAGGACTAGTGAGCCCGTCCGGCCGGGCGCGCATCGTCGGAGCCGCCCCGGGCGGAGGGCCGGGGGAGTGCCGGTCGCGGGGGAACGGGCCCCCTTGTCCGGTTCACGGGTTCCACGGCGTAAAGTCTTCGATCGTGGACGAGACGGCCGGGCGGGCACCCCAGGATTCCTCGCCGTGCTGTGCCGTACGCGACCTGGTCAAGACGTACCGCTCCGGGCGCGGCGGCCCCATCGACCCGATCAGGGCCAACGACGGCATCACCCTGACCGTCCGGCAGGGCGAGATCTTCGGGCTGCTCGGGCCCAACGGGGCCGGCAAGTCCACCCTGGTCCGCCAGCTCACCGGGCTGCTGCGGCCCGACTCCGGCTCCGTCGAGCTCCTCGGCCACGACATCGTGCGCCACCCCGAGCGGGCCGCCCGCTTGCTCGGCTACCTCGGCCAGGAGTCCACCGCGCTGGACGAGCTGACCGTCGCGCTCGCCGCCGAGACCACCGGCCGGCTGCGCGGCCTCGGCCGGGCCCAGGCCCGGGCCGCCGCGGACGAGGTGCTCACCGAGCTGGCCCTGGAGCCGCTCGCCCACCGGCCGCTCGCCAAGCTCTCCGGCGGCCAGCGCCGGCTCGCCTGCTTCGCCGCCACCCTGGTCGGGGACCGGCCGCTGCTCGTCCTGGACGAGCCGACCACCGGCATGGACCCGGTCGCCCGCCGCGCCGTCTGGACCGCCGTCGAGCGGCGCCGGGCCGAGCGGCGGACCGCCGTCCTGCTGGTCACCCACAACGTGATCGAGGCGGAGACCGTGCTGGACCGGGTCGCGGTGGTGGACGAGGGCCGGGTGATCGCCTGCGACACCCCGGGCGGGCTCAAGGCGCTCGTCGACGGTGACGTCCGGCTCGACCTGGTCTGGCGGGACGAGGCTCCGCTCGCGGTGCCCGCCGTCGCCGCCCTGGCCGAACGGGCCGAGCGCACCGGCCGCCGCTGGACCGTGCGCACCACCCCCGAACAGGCCCGCGAACTGGTCGCCGCCGTCACCACCGGCCCGGCCTTCGCCGCCCTGGACGACTTCACCCTGGCCACCCCGAGCCTTGAGGACGCCTACCTCAAGCTGGGCGGCCGCCATGGAGGACTGGCCAAGTGACGCTGCTCTCCGCGCCGCCGCAGACCGCTCCGGTCGAGGGCACCGGGCCCGCCCCGCTGGCCCCGGCCGCCCGGCTGCTGCCCGCGCTGGCCGCCGTCTACCGGGCGCAGCTGGCCCGGGCCAAGGTGGCCCGCATCCCGCTGCTGTTCGTGGCCACCTTCCAGTCGCTCGGCATCCTGGTGATGATGCGGGGCGTCGTCGACCCCGGGCAGACGGCGGCCGCGCGTTCGGTGGTGGCCGGCTCCAGCGTGCTGGTGGTCGCCTTCGTCGCGCTCAACCTGCTCGCCCAGTACTTCGGCCGGCTGCGGGCCACCGGCGGCCTCGACCACTACGCCACGCTGCCCGTCCCCGCCGCCTCGGTGGTGCTCGGCGCGGCCGCCGCGTACGCCTCGTTCACGTTGCCCGGCGCGCTGGTGACGGCCGCCGCGGGGGCCGTGATGTTCGGGCTGCCGCTGGGGCAGCTCTGGGTGCTGCTCGCCGTGGTGCCGCTGGCCGGTGCGGCGCTCTCCGGGCTCGGCGCGGCCTTCGGGCTGCTCGCCCCCCGGCAGGAGATCGCGACCATGCTGGGGCAGCTCGGCATGTCGGCGGCGCTGCTGCTGGGCGTGCTCCCGGTGGACCACCTGCCGCAGCCGGTGCTCTGGCTGCGCGACCTGCTGCCCTCCACCTACGGGGTCGAGGCCTTCGCCCGGACCTTCGCGGCCGACCCGGACTGGGCGGCGGTGGCGGGGAACCTCGCCGTCTGCGCGGGGGTGGGCGCGGTGTCGCTGGCCGTCGCCACCTGGGCGTACCGGCGGGCCACCACCCGGTAGGGCGCCGCGGGGCCGGTGTCCGCGGTGCGGGTGGCGGGGCCGTTCGGGCGGCTGTCGTGAAACGATGGGCCCGTGACCGTACCGAACACACCTCCGGATCCCCTGCACGCGGCTGCGGGCACCGACGCGGACACCGCCGGCCAGGGCCCGGCCGCCGCCCCGAACCCGTACGCGCCGCCGGCCCCGGACGCCGCGGGCATCCCGCCCCTGCCGGCGGGCGTGCACACCGGCCCGGAACGGCAGCCGGTGCTGGAACGGCTGCGGCCCGAGCTGAAGGTCGGCGCGATCACGCTGCTGGTCTGCCTGGTGCTCGGCGTGGCGATGGCCGCCCTCTGGGCGTGGCTGGCGCCGAAGGTGCCGCTGGTGGTCGACGGCAACAAGATCCTCTACGGCGACCCGGAGGGCGAGCAGCGGGCCGGCGCCGACAGCGTCTTCGTGCTCATCGGGCTGGGCATGGGCATCCTGACCGCGCTCGGGGCCTTCCTGGTCACCCGCCGCCGCGGCGGCGGGATCGCGGTCGCGGTCGGCCTCGCGGTCGGCGGCCTGCTGGCCTCGGTGGGCGCGTGGTCGCTGGGCCGCCGGCTCGGCCCGGGCAGCGACCTGGTCGCCGAGGCCCGGCGGGTCGGCAACGGCGGGCACTTCAACGCCGACATCGACCTGGGGGCGTACGGGGCGCTGCTGGCCTGGCCGATGGCGGCGATGGTGGTGCTGCTGGCGCTGTCGGCGGCGTTCGGCAAGCGCGAGGAGGACCCGCCGCCGTACTGGGCCGGGCCGTACGACGCGCCCCGGCCCGTGGACGCGCAGCCGGGCGTACCCCCGGGGACGCCGCCGGGCTCGGCGGGGCAGCCGCAGGACGCGCTGCCGCAGGAGGAGCGCAAGCCCTGACGCCGCGCCCCGGCCCTCGGCCCGGGAGTCAGCGGCCGATCGGGGCCGTCAGGGCGCCGGTGACGGTGACGAGGTCGGCGGGGGCGAGTTCGACCTCCAGGCCGCGGCGGCCGGCCGAGACGTAGACCGTCGGGTGGGCGAGGGCGCTGTCGTCCAGCACGGTGCGCAGCGGGCGGCGCTGGCCGAGCGGGGAGATGCCGCCGAGGACGTAGCCGCTGCTGCGCTCGGCGGCGGCCGGGTCGGCCATCGCCGCCCGCTTGCCGCCGACCGCCGCCGCGAGCGCCTTGAGGTCGAGCCGGCCGGCCACCGGGACGACGCCCACGGTCAGGACACCGTCGACGTCGGCGACCAGCGTCTTGAAGACCCGGTCGGCGGAGATGCCGAGCGCCTCGGCGGCCTCGCCGCCGTAGGAGGCGGCGGCCGGGTCGTGCTCGTAGGCGTGCACGGTGAACGCGACGGCGGCGTGCTCGAGGGCGACCGTGGCGGGGGTGCCCTGGCCGCCCTTCCTGGGCTTCTTGGCCATGGTGGAGGTCTCCGGGAACGGGAAGGCGGGCTCGGGAGGCGGGCTCAGTTCGGGCTGAACGACTGGCGGGTGAGGTCCACCGCCGGGAGCGAGGGCAGCCAGCTGAGCACGGCCGTCTCGCGCCGCAGCAGCTCCAGCTCGCTGCGCAGCCGCTGCGCGGTGTCGGGGCAGGCGAGCAGCCCCTGCTTGACCGGGGTCTCGAACACCGAGGCGGCGGCCACCAGGTAGGAGAGCACCTGCGGGTCGTCCGGGAGCTCCTGGTGGCCGACCGTGCTGGCCTCGCGGGCGCCGGCCAGCCGCTTCTGGTAGGCGCGGAAGGCCCGTTCGACGCCGGCGGCGAGCACGCTCGCGCCCTCGCCGGGCTCCTCCTCGATCGGCTCGATCTCGCCGGTCAGGTACGGTCCGCCGGTGTCCACCGAGCGGAGCCGGAACCGGGTGGTGCCGGTGACCAGCAGTTCGTACCGGCCGTCGGGCTGCTCCTGGGCGGAGGCGACGTCGGCGACGCAGCCGACGTGGTGCAGGGCCTCCAGCGGGTCGCCGGTGACGGTGCCGAGGCCGTCGAGCGGTCCGGCCGGGCCGTCGTCGGGGCGGACCGGCGCGACCTCGCGGCCGTCCTTGATGGCGAGCACGCCGAACCGGCGCGGCTCGTCCTCGGGGAGGGCGAGCAGATCGGCCAGCAGACGGCGGTAGCGCTCCTCGAAGACGTTCAGGGGCAGCACCAGGCCCGGGTAGAGCACGGTGTTCAGCGGGAAGAGCGGCAGCCGTTCTGTCACGGCGGACAGCGTAGTTCCCCGAGCGGTGAATACGCCCGGGGGTTATCCGCGCTGGAGCATCCGGGTGGCTCCGGCGGCGACGGTGGTGGCGAGGATCCAGCCGACGATCACCAGGCCGGAGGCGACCCACTGGTCGGCGCCGCCGGGGTTCCAGCCCTGCTGGCCGAGGTCGACGACGGGCAGCAGCTGGCCGAGGGCGTACAGCACCGGGTCCCAGTGCGGCCGTTCGTCGGCCTTGAGCGGCTGCAGCCGGTGGGTGGCGAAGTAGATGCTGCCCAGGGCCCAGGCGAGGAGCAGCCAGAGCGCGGCCCGGCCGGGGCGGAAGCCGTAGCCGACGGTGACGTCCTGGATCCGGCCCCAGATCCGGGCGGGCAGCGGCAGGGTCTGCCGGCGGCGGCGCTGCTTGGCGTAGAGCACCTCGCGGGCGTCGTCGTCGGCGCCGTCGCGGCGCAGGGCGGCGGCCAGCTGCTCGTAGGACTCGGGCTGGAAGTCCACCGAGGAGCCCTCCAGCCAGGCGATCCGCTGCTGGACGGTGAACGGGACGGCCGGGCGCAGGCACTCGTAGGTGAAGCCGGTGAGGCCGAGCTGCTTGCCCTGCGGCCAGGAGCCGGGCGCGTCGACCAGGTTGCCGACCCGGGCGCGGGAGAGCGAGACGGTGCCGCCGTCGGGGAAGCGGCAGGTGAACCGCAGCTCGGGGGTCTGGATGCGGCGCAGGGCCAGCTCGTCGTCCGGGCCGAGGCGGAACTCGGCGTCGGAGAGCAGGCAGGCGGCCTCGAACCGGCCGTCGGAGAGGCGGACCCGCCCGTGGGCCCGGAACGGGGTGCTGGGGGCGCCGGCCGGCGGTATCTCGCCGTAGCCGGAGCCGTAGTAGGTCTGCGAGCCGTACCAGCCGCCGTCCGCCGAGCCGCTGAGGTACAGGGTGTGGCCGACGGTGACCCGGACCAGGTTCAGCGCGGTGTGGTTCTCCGGGACGGCGTGCAGCTGGGCGCCGCGCAGCGAGAGCCGGCCGCCGATCCGGCCGGTGCGCAGGCTGACCTCGCCGCGGGACTCCAGCCGGTCGGCCTCGAAGTCCTGACTGACGGCCATGCCGTCGGCGGAGAGCGCCCGGCCGAACCGGTCGCCGCCCAGCACGGCCTGGTTGAGCAGCAGGTCGGTGCCGATCCGGGCGTCGGTGAGCCGGACGCCCTCGGGTATTCGGCAGCGGGCCAGGTGCAGATCGCCGGAGGTGGCGAGGCGGGAGGCCTCCAGGCGGGGGATCAGACAGCTGACGAACCGCAGCGTGCCGGCCTCGGCCTCGGAGATCAGGATCTTCTGCTCGAAGCGGCAGTCGTGCACCTCGACGTAGTGGCCGATGGTGGCGCCGGCCAGCCGCAGCGGGCCGGTGACCTTGATGCCGGTCAGCTTGAGCGAGGCGACCCGGCCAGGGGCGGCGGCCGGCCCGGCCAGCAGCAGCCGGGAGAGCACCTCGGCGCGGACCGTGCGCTCCGGGCCCCAGGCCGCCCCGCCGAACGGGTCGTCCTGGTCGGCGTCGCCCGTGCGCAGGTCGTACACCCGGCCCTGCCGGAACGCCTCCCACAAGCCCTGCTCCACCGGTGTCCAGCCGTCCGGTGCCCGCTCCGCCATCGTTCCCCCGTCTCCCCCGGTCGTCTCGCCTTTCGTATCACGGACTGAAATGCGGGGCCGTCGGTTCCGGCCACTCCTTACACTGGGTGGCGTGATCTCTCGAATCGACCTGCGCGGATCCCTCGACGACCCGCGCGACCTGCTGCCCCGTGCCGACTTCGACGTCGCGGCCGCCCTGGAGAAGGTGCGGCCGATCGCCGAGGACGTGCACCATCGCGGGGTCGCGGCGCTGATCGAGATCACCGAGCGGTTCGACGGTGTGCGGCTGGAGTCCACCCGGGTGCCCGCCGGGCAGATCGCCGAGGCCCTGGAGACGCTGGACCCGAAGGTGCGCGCCGCGCTGGAGGAGTCGATCCGCCGCGCCCGCCTCGTCCACGCCGACCAGCGCCGCACCGGACACACCACCCAGGTGGTGCCGGGCGGCACGGTCACCCAGCGCTGGGTGCCGGTGGACCGCGTCGGCCTGTACGTGCCGGGCGGCCTGGCCGTCTACCCGTCCTCCGTCGTGATGAACGTGGTGCCGGCCCAGGAGGCGGGCGTCCAGGGCATCGCGGTGACCTCGCCGCCGCAGAAGGCCTTCGGCGGCCGGGTGCACCCGACCATCCTGGCGGCCTGCGCGCTGCTCGGCGTCACCGAGGTGTACGCGGTCGGCGGCGCCCAGGCGGTCGCCATGTTCGCGCTCGGCACCGAGGAGTGCGAGCCGGTCAACATGGTCACCGGCCCGGGCAACATCTACGTGGCCGCCGCCAAGCGTTACTTCGCCGGCCGGATCGGCATCGACTCCGAGGCCGGCCCGACCGAGATCGCCGTCCTCGCCGACGACAGCGCCGACCCGGTGGACGTCGCCGCCGACCTGATCAGCCAGGCCGAGCACGGCCCGACGTCCGGCTCGGTGCTGGTCACCGACTCGACCGGGCTGGCCGACGCGGTGGAGGCCGAGCTGAAGACGCAGGTCGCCCGGACCAAGCACAGCGAGCGGGTGGCCGAGGCCCTGGGCGGCCGGCAGTCCGGCATCATCCTGGTCGACTCCCTGGAGCAGGGCCTTCAGGTCGTCAACGCGTACGCCGCCGAGCACCTGGAGATCCAGACCCGGGACGCGCACGCCGTCGCCGCGAAGGTCCGCAACGCCGGCGCGATCTTCATCGGCCGGTGGACGCCGGTCTCGCTGGGTGACTACGCGGCCGGCTCCAACCACGTGCTGCCCACCGGAGGCTGCGCCTGCCACTCCTCCGGGCTCTCCGTGCAGACCTTCCTGCGCGGCGTCCAGGTCGTCGAGTACGACCGCGAGGCGCTGGCCGGTATCGCCGCGCACGTCGTCAACCTCGCCGACGCCGAGGACCTGCCCGGTCACGGTGACGCGATCAAGGCCCGATTCGACTGGAGTGTGCCGGGCGCGTGAAGATCGACGACCTCCCCATCCGCGACGAACTGCGCGGACAGACCCCGTACGGCGCCCCGCAGCTGGACGTGCCCGTCCAGCTGAACACCAACGAGAACCCGTACCAGCTCCCCGAGGAGCTGGTGGCCAGGATCGCCGAGCGCGTCGCCGAGGCCGCCCGCAACCTCAACCGCTACCCCGACCGGGACGCGGTCGAGCTGCGCGAGGGCCTGTCCGCCTACCTGACCAGGACCACCGGCTTCGCCCGCACCCGCGAGCAGGTCTGGGCCGCCAACGGCTCCAACGAGATCCTCCAGCAGCTGCTCCAGACCTTCGGCGGCCCCGGCCGCACCGCGATCGGCTTCGAGCCCTCGTACTCGATGCACGCCCTGATCTCCCGCGGCACCGGCACCGACTGGATCTCCGGCCCGCGCAACGAGGACTTCACCATCGACGTGGAGGCCGCCGTCGCGGCCATCGCCGAGCAGCGGCCCGACGTGGTCTTCGTCTGCTCGCCGAACAACCCGACCGGCACCGCCGTCGCCGCCGACACCGTGCTGCGGCTCTACGAGGCGGCGCAGGCCGCCCGGCCCAGCCTGGTGATCGTGGATGAGGCGTACGTCGAGTTCTCGCACCGCGCCTCCCTGCTGCCGCTGCTGGAGGGCCGCCCCAACCTGGTGGTCACCCGCACCATGTCCAAGGCCTTCGGCGCGGCCGGCCTGCGCCTGGGCTACCTGGCCGCCGACGCGGCCGTGGTGGACGCGGTGCAGCTGGTCCGCCTGCCGTACCACCTGTCGGCCGTCACCCAGGCCACCGCGCTGGCCTGCCTGGAGCACACCGACACCCTGCTCGGATACGTCGGCCGGCTCAAGGCCGAGCGCGACCGGCTGGTCGACGCGCTGCGCGCACTGGGCCTGGAGGTGACCGACTCGGACGCCAACTTCGTCCAGTTCGGCCGCTTCGCGGACGCCCACGCCGTCTGGCAGGCCATCCTCGACCGCGGCGTCCTCGTCCGGGACAACGGTGTCCCCGGGTGGCTGCGCGTCACCGCCGGCACCCCCGCCGAGAACGACGCGTTCCTTGACGCCGTCCGCACCGCCCTCCCCCCGTCCTTGCCCGCCATCGGGCAGGAGGGGCCCAGGCCCACCCCCACCCTTGAAGGACCGCGCTCCGCGCGCGCAGCCAGTCAGGAGCTGTAACCCCGTATGTCCCGTATCGGACGCGTTGAGCGCACCACCAAGGAGACCTCGGTCCTGGTCGAGATAGACCTCGACGGCACCGGCAAGACCGACATCTCCACGGGCGTCGGGTTCTACGACCACATGCTCGACCAGCTCGGCCGCCACGGCCTCTTCGACCTCACCGTGAAGACCGACGGCGACCTGCACATCGACACCCACCACACCATCGAGGACACCGCCCTCGCGTTGGGCGCCGCCTTCAAGCAGGCGCTCGGCGACAAGGTCGGCATCTACCGCTTCGGCAACTGCACCGTGCCGCTGGACGAGTCGCTCGCCCAGGTCACCGTGGACCTCTCCGGCCGCCCCTACCTGGTGCACACCGAGCCGGAGCACATGGCGCCGATGATCGGCAGCTACGACACCACCATGACCCGGCACATCCTGGAGTCGTTCGTGGCCCAGGCGCAGGTCGCCCTGCACGTCCACGTACCCTACGGACGCAACGCCCACCACATCGTGGAGTGCCAGTTCAAGGCACTGGCCCGGGCGCTGCGCTACGCCGCCGAGCGCGACCCGCGCGCGGCCGGCATCCTCCCCTCGACCAAGGGTGCGCTGTGAGCAAGGCCTCGATGATCCTCATCTTCGTCGGACTCTTCCTGGCGGGCGGGGTGATCTCGTTCTGGAAGCAGAAGATTCCGAAGGGCGTCATCGCCGTGCTCGCCATAGGCTCGGTGCTCTGCCTGGCCTCCGGCGTCATGCGCCTGTGACGGCGCCGTACAGAGCCGCTTCGGAAACCGCCGAGTAGCCGCCAAGACCACGTGGCCCCCGGGGCTGCGCAGTCGCCAAGAAGATGGACACCTGAACATGGGCAAGAACGTCGTCGTACTCGACTACGGGTCGGGGAACCTCCGCTCGGCCCAGCGCGCAGTCGAGCGCACCGGCGCGACCGTCACCGTCACCTCCGACTTCCGGACCGCCATGGAGGCGGACGGCCTGCTCGTCCCCGGCGTCGGCGCCTTCGAGGCCTGCATGCGCGGGCTGAAGGCCGTCCGCGGTGACTGGCTCGTCGGCCGCCGCCTCGCCGGGGGCCGCCCGGTCATGGGCATCTGCGTCGGCATGCAGATCCTCTTCGAGAAGGGGGTCGAGCACGGCGTGGAGACGGCCGGCTGCGACGAGTGGCCGGGCACCGTCGAGCCGCTGGACGCGCCGGTCGTCCCGCACATGGGCTGGAACACCGTGGACGCCCCCGAGGGCAGCCGGATGTTCGCCGGGATGGACGCCGACACCCGCTTCTACTTCGTGCACTCCTACGGGGTGCGCACCTGGGACCTGGAGGTGCACAGCGCGCGGATCAACGCCCCGCTGGTCACCTGGTCCACCCACGGCCGGCCCTTCGTCGCGGCCGTCGAGAACGGCCCGCTCTGGGCCACCCAGTTCCACCCCGAGAAGTCCGGCGACGCCGGCGCCGCCCTGCTGACCAACTGGGTCAACACCCTCTGACGATCTGAGAGTTGTCAACACCATGAGCCGCCTCGAACTGCTCCCCGCCGTCGACGTCCGGGACGGCCAGGCCGTCCGCCTGGTCAAGGGCGCCTCCGGCACCGAGACCTCCTTCGGCGAGCCGCTCGCCGCCGCCCTCGCCTGGCAGAACGCCGGCGCCGAGTGGCTCCACCTGGTCGACCTGGATGCCGCCTTCGGCACCGGCTCCAACCGCGACCTGCTCCGCGAGGTCACCGGCGCGCTGGACATCAAGGTCGAGCTCTCCGGCGGCATCCGCGACGACGAGTCGCTGGCCGCCGCCCTCGCCACCGGCTGCACCCGGGTCAACCTGGGCACCGCCGCGCTGGAGAGCCCCGAGTGGGTCGCCAAGGTCATCGCCGAGCACGGTGACAAGATCGCCGTCGGCCTCGACGTGGTCGGCACCACCCTGCGCGGCCGCGGCTGGACCCGCGACGGCGGCCAGCTCTTCGACGTGCTGGCCCGCCTGGACGCCGAGGGCTGCGCCCGCTACGTCGTCACCGACGTCAACCGGGACGGCACCCTGACCGGCCCCAACCTCCAGCTGCTGCGCGACGTCTGCGCCGCCACCGACAAGCCGGTCGTCGCCTCCGGCGGCGTCTCCTCGCTGGACGACCTGCGCGCCATCGCCACGCTGGTCGGCGAGGGAGTCGAGGGCGCCATCGTGGGCAAGGCACTCTACGAGCAGAAGTTCACCCTCGAAGAGGCCCTGGAGGCGGTTTCAGGATGACGGAACGTCAGATCGTACGCGGCCGGGTCGCCGGATTCTCCCCCTGGGAGGGGCAGTTCGGCTACTCGCGGGCGGTCGCGGCCGGGGACCACGTGCACGTGGCCGGCTCCACCGCCTGGGTCGACGGGAAGATCGAGCACGAGGGCGACCCGTACGGGCAGACCCTCGCCGCCTTCGGCGTCGGCCTCCAGGCCCTGGCCGCGTACGGCCTGACCGCGGACGACGTGGTCCGCACCCGGATGTACATCACCCACGTCCGCGACGCCGACGAGGTGGGCCGCGCCCACCACACCCTCTTCGACGCCGCCCGCCCGGTCGCCACCATGGTGGTGGTCGCCGGACTGATCGACTCCCGGATGATGGTCGAGGTCGAACTCGACGCCTACCGCGCCGGGCTCGCAAGCACCCTGGAAGGCAAACAGCCGTGACCCTCGCAGTACGAGTCATCCCCTGCCTGGACGTCGACGCCGGCCGAGTGGTCAAGGGCGTCAACTTCCAGAACCTGCGCGACGCCGGCGACCCGGTCGAGATGGCCAAGCTCTACGACGCCGAGGGCGCCGACGAGCTCACCTTCCTCGACATCACCGCCTCCTCGGGGGACCGCGAGACCACCTACGACGTGGTGCGCCGCACCGCCGAGCAGGTCTTCATCCCGCTCACCGTCGGCGGCGGCATCCGCGCCGTCGAGGATGTCGACAAGCTGCTGCGGGCCGGCGCCGACAAGGTCGGCGTCAACACCGCGGCGATCGCCCGCCCGGAGCTGATCCGCGAGATCGCGCAGCGCTTCGGCCGCCAGGTGCTGGTGCTGTCGGTGGACGCCCGGCGCTGCCCGGAGGGCACCGAGACGCCGTCCGGCTTCGAGGTCACCACCCACGGCGGACGCAAGGGCACCGGCCTGGACGCCGTCGAGTGGGCCGGCCGGGCCGCCGAGCTGGGCGCGGGCGAGATCCTGCTCAACTCGATGGACGCGGACGGCACCAAGGACGGCTACGACCTGGACATGATCCGGGCCGTCCGCAAGACCGTCTCCGTCCCGGTGATCGCCTCCGGCGGCGCGGGCAAGGCAGCCGACTTCGCCCCGGCGGTGGAGGCCGGCGCGGACGCGGTGCTGGCCGCCAGCGTCTTCCACTTCGGCGACCTGCGGATCGGCGAGGTCAAGGCCGCGCTGCGCGAGGCCGGCCACCCCGTACGGTGACGCGCGAGGGCCCGCCCGCCACGATGTGTTCCCTCGTGGTGGGCGGGCCCGCTCTTCTCCGCGCTCAGGACTCCTTCGGCGGCTCGCCCTTGATCAGGGCGAACGGCGCGCCGAACGGGTCCGCCAGCCAGGCGATCCGGCCGACGTCCGGGACCTGCTCCGGGCCCATCATCACGGTGCCGCCGGCCGACCGCCCCCGCTCGACCAGCTCGTCCACCACTTCGGTGGCGAAGTACGGCGTCCAGGACGGCGGCTGGCCCTCGCCCATCACCGGGGCGATGCCGCCGAAGCTGGTGGCCCGCTGGTCGCCGTCGGCGGTGGAGACCACCAGGTACTCCATCCCCGGTGCCGGGAACTTCTCCGAGCGCCAGCCGAAGAGCGTCCGGTAGAAGCCGAGGCCGGCCGCCTGGTCGGTGGTGTGCAGCTCCACCCAGACCAGCGCGTTGTCGGTGGACACCGCGTCCAGGCCCTGGGTGGTGCCCGCCTGCCAGATCGCGAACCGGGCGCCCTGCGGGTCGGTGAGCTGGGCCATCCGCCCGGCCTCCATGACGTCGAACGGCGCGACCCGGACGGCGCCGCCGGCCTGCTCGACGGCCTTGGCGGTGGCGTCCGCGTCCGGCGTCTTGAAGTACGTCGTCCAGGTGGACTTCGCACCCTCCTCGGTGAGCGGCCCGACGGCGGCCACGGTCTTACCGTCGGCCTGAAGGAAGCCGTAGCCGCCGGCCTCCGGGCCGAGAGCCTGGAACGTCCAGCCGAACACCGCGCCGTAGAAGGCGGCGGCCGCGGCGGGGTCCGGGCTGCCGAGGTCGATCCAGCAGGGCGCGCCGGTGGGAAAGTCGGTGGTGAGCATGGGGTGGTGCTCCTTCGACGGGAAGGGACGGCCGGGCGGGTTCGTGGGGGCGTGGGCGCACCCCACCCCGGCCATCTGCGAGTCTGCACCCCGGTACCGGCATCCGCAGCCGGGGCGCCGCCGACGCGCCGCAGGCCCCCGGCCGTGCGGGGGACTCCCGCTACGCGCCGGCCACGGGCTCCGCCGGGGGCAGCGGGAGCACGTGCCGCAGGGCGGTGACGGCGTCCGGCGGACCGTCCACCGACAGCTCCGTCCGCTCGCCGCGGCCGTAGACGAACAGCACGAGCTCGCCGGGCTCGCCGGTGATCCGCACGGTCGGAGCGCCCGCTGGGCCGACGGTCACGCTCTGCCCGTCCGGGCGGCGCAGCTCCAGCCGGGCGGGGGAGCGGCGGCCCGCCTCCAGCCGGGCCAGCAGCGGCAGCCGGCGCCAGAGCGCCGCGGCCCGCCCCGGCGGCACCGCCTGCGGCTGCCACTGCGGGCCCGCGCGGCGGATGTCCTCGGCGTGGACGAAGTACTCGACGGTGTTGGCGGCCTCGTCGGCGCCGGGCAGGGCGAACAGCGAGAGCAGCGGCGGGCCGGACCGGAACCGCCGCACCAGCTCCTCGTAGGGGCGCTCGGCGTACCCGCTCTGGACCTGGTGGGTCCAGCCGGCCAGCGGGCCGAGGCGGATGCCCGCCGCGGCGTCCGGCCGGCTCTCCCGGACCACCAGGTGGGCGGCGAGGTCCCGGGTGGACCACCCGGCGCAGAGGGTGGGCGCGTCCGGCCCGGCGGCGGCCAGCAGTTCGGCCAGCCGGTGGCGCTCGGCGAGGGCATGGTTCGACATGGCCACAGCGTAGGGCGTGCCGGACGGCGTGTCGGCCGGCCCTACTTCAGGTGGCCCGTGAGCCGAGTGCCGCCCGGGTGGTTGCTGGCCGTCAGGGTGCAGGTGTAGTCCCGCCAGCCCTGCTGGTAGAAGGTCATCGACGGGCCGAACGGGTAGCCGTAGTACGGCCCGCCGCCGCCCTGGCGGGCGTCCGCCGCGGCCTGGGCCTCCTTGCAGCCGTCCCGCATCGCCTTGCTGATCTGGCTGTCGCCGGTCAGCCCGTCCGGGAGCTGCGGGTTGCCGATCGCCTCGCCGTCGTGCGCGCCCTCGCAGGGGCGCGCCTCCGGCTTGGTGACCGACTTGTTCAGCTGCGGGTGGTCGAAGCAGGAGCCGGCCGTGAAGAAGGTGTACGGCACCGCCTTGGTGGGCGTCGGCGTGGGCGTGGGGGTGGGCGTCGGGGTCGGGACCGGAGTGCTGACGCTCGGGGCGGGCGGGGGCGGCAGCGCGGCCGGCTTCTTCTCCGGCCAGAGCAGCACGGTGGCCACCACCGCGAGCAGCACGGCCAGCACGGCGGAGACGGCGAGGACCAGGCCCCGCGACGGACGGGCGGCGCCGGCTCCGGCCGGCTGCGCGGAGACCGACGGCCCGGGGCCCGACTGCCCGGGGGGCGGCTGCTCGGAGGTCATGGCCACGAGGATGGCCCACGCCGGGGCCGCCCGGCAGGCGGTTGGCACAACTCGTACGAGCAGACCGGCTCCCTGCGCGGGAGTCGGCTAGGCTTCCCGGCGGCACGACACGATCCCAGGAGTAGGCGGATGCGCGTCGGAATCACCGGTCACCGGGGCCTGTCGGGGGGCATCACCGAGATGCTGGTCCGAGGGGACCTCTGGAAGCTGGTCACCACCTTCGGCCCGTACGAACTGGTCGGCGTCACCTGCGCGGACGAGGGCCCGGAGACCTGGTTCGCCGACTCCGTGCTGGAGCACGGCGGCAAGCTGGAGGTCATCGTCCCCGCCGGGGCGCCCGTCGTCGGCCGCGCCGACGACACGCACCGGGGCACCCGGCTGCGGCTGATGAACGAGGCCAACGCCGTCCACCGGCTGGCCGCCGCCGAGCACGGCGGCCTCGGTGACGACACCGGGCGGGCCGTGGTCGGCATGATCGACGAGCTGATCGCGGTCTGGGACGGCGGATCCGGCAGCGAGCCCGCACGGGTCGCCGAACTGGCCCGACGGGCCGGGCTGTTCGTGCACCGGATCTGGCCGGCCGGCTGCGAGCGGCCGCACTGAGCGGCCGCACTGAGCGGCCGGGGCCTGCGCCGGCGGGCCGCTCCCCGGCGGTGGCGGTCCCGGGCCGGGCCGGGATCCGGCCGGGGGACCTCCGGGCCGGGCCGGGCTGACACAATGGCCCCATGTCCACCCCCGCCACCCCCAACACACCCGCCATCCCCGGCTCCACCGCCCTGGACCCCGCGATCGCCGCGCGGCTCAAGCGCACCGACGACGGCCTGCTCCCGGCCATCGCGCAGCAGTACGACACCGGCGAGGTGCTGATGCTGGGCTGGATGGACGACGAGGCGCTGCACCGCACCCTCACCACCGGCCGCTGCACCTACTGGAGCCGCAGCCGCCGCGAGTACTGGGTCAAGGGCGACACCTCCGGCCACGTCCAGCAGGTCAGGTCGGTCGCGCTGGACTGCGACGGCGACACCCTGCTGGTCAGGGTCGACCAGACCGGCGCCGCCTGCCACACCGGCGACCGCACCTGCTTCGACGCCGACGTGCTCCCGCTCTCCTGACCCCTCCTACCCCGTAAGGTGCCGCCCGCCATGGACCTCGAAGCCTTCCGCAAGCTCGCCGTCGACACCCGGGTCATCCCGGTCACCCGCAGGCTTCTCGCGGACGGCCTCACCCCGATCGGCCTCTACCGCAGCCTCGCCGACGAGCGCCCCGGCACCTTCCTGCTGGAGTCCGCCGAGCAGGGCCGCAGCTGGTCCCGGTACTCCTTCGTCGGCGTCCGCAGCGGCGCCGTGCTCACCGCCGGCGAGGACGGCGACGCCCGCTGGCACGGCGCCCCGCCGGTCGGCATCCCCACCACCGGCGACCCGCTCCAGGTGCTGCGCGCCGCGCTGGAGACGCTGCACACCCCGCGCCGCACCGACGACGGCCTGCCCCCGCTCACCGGCGGCCTGGTCGGCTACCTCGGGTACGACGTCGTGCGCCGGCTGGAGAAGCTGCCCGACCTCAACCCGGACGACCTGAAGCTCCCCGAGCTGACCATGCTGCTGGCCACCGATCTCGCCGTGCTCGACCACGCCGACGGCACGGTGCTGCTGATCGCCAACGCGGTCAACCACAACGACCTGGCCACCGGCGTCGACGAGGCCTACGCGGACGCGGTGGCCCGGCTCGACGCGATGGAGGCCGACCTGCGGGGGCCGGTCGACCCGGGCCTGGCCACCTTCACCCCGTCCGGCCCCGGCGAGGTCCGCTCGCCGTTCGGCGGCGAGCCCTACCGGGCCGCCGTCGAGGAGGTCAAGGAGCGGATCCGGGCCGGCGAGGCGTTCCAGGTGGTGCCCTCGCAGCGGTTCGAGGCGCCCTGCCCGGCCTCCGCGCTGGACGTCTACCGCGTGCTGCGCACCACCAACCCCAGCCCGTACATGTACCTGTTCCGCTTCCCCGGCCCGGACGGCGGCGCCGAGGGCGGCTTCGACGTCGTCGGCTCCAGCCCGGAGGCGCTGGTGAAGGTCACCGAGGGCGAGGCTATGGTGCACCCGATCGCCGGCACCCGGCACCGCGGCGCCACCCCGCACGAGGACTCCGAGCTGGCCGCCGAGCTGCTCGCCGACCCCAAGGAGCGGGCCGAGCACCTGATGCTGGTCGATCTGGGCCGCAACGACCTCGGGCGGGTCTGCGAGCCGGGCAGCGTCGAGGTGGTCGACTTCATGCAGGTCGAGCGGTACAGCCACGTCATGCACATCGTCTCCACGGTGACCGGCAAGGTCGCCCCCGGGCGGACCGCCTTCGACGTGCTGACCGCCTGCTTCCCGGCCGGCACCCTCTCCGGCGCGCCGAAGCCGCGCGCGATGCGCATCATCGAGGAGCTGGAGCCCACCCGCCGGGGCCTGTACGGCGGCTGCGTCGGCTACCTGGACTTCGCCGGGGACTCCGACACCGCGATCGCCATCCGCACCGCCGTCCTGCGCGACGGCACCGCGTACGTCCAGGCGGGCGCGGGCGTGGTCGCCGACTCGGACCCGTACGGCGAGGACACCGAGTGCCGCAACAAGGCCGCCGCCGTCCTGCGGGCCGTGGCCACTGCGAATACGCTGCGGACGCCGCTATCGTGAGGACGGCGTCGAGCTGCTGAGGGAGGCGGCGAGGATGACCGCGATGACCACGGCGAGTGCCTGGGACGCTCTCGAGGGCGTGAACCTTCCGAAGGGTTACCGGGTGGAGATCACGGACGGAAGGATCATCATGACGCCGCAGGGGGAGAGCCGGTGGGAGGTGATCCTCAGCGCATCGCCCCAGATCAAGAAGCAACTCGCGGGTCACGGGCGAGTCCTGTCGGACGTCATGATCGACTTCCCGTCGACACACTTCGGCTACGCCCCCGACGTGGCGGTGATCGCCCCGGGGGCCGAGCACAACGGCCGAGGGCGTTACGAGTGGCACGATGTCGAGGCCGTGCTCGAAGTGGTCTCGCCGTCGGGTCGGGACAAGGACTACGTCACCAAGGTGCGGGTCTATGCGGAGTGCGGGATTCCGATTTTTGTGGTGATCGATCCGGCGGACGGGAACTGTACGGTCCACACGGCTCCGTCCCGCGGCGGTGCGTACCGGGAGGCGGAACGGGTTCCGTTCGGAAACGACCTTTTCCTGCCGCTCGGTGATCGGACGCTCGTGGTGGAGACCGATGAGTTCCCGGTCGAGCGGCCCACCCCGGGTGGGGCGTGAGACATCGGTCGGGGGATAGTGGACGGGTGAGCGTTCCTGACCAGTCCCGTGCCGAGACCAAGTCCACCCCTGCCGGGGCGAAGCCCGGGCGGCGCACGCTCGGCCTGATGTTGCTGCTGACCGTGCTGGGCGCGGTGCTGGTGCTGACCGCCGTCGGCCGGGTCTGGGCCGAGGGCGCGGCCGGCACCCTGGAGGTGTCCGTCACCGGCGGGAAGATCTCCGAACTGCCCGGCGGGCTGGCACTGGTGGCGCTGGCCGCGGCTGTCGCGGTGTTCGCGGTGCGCGGCGCCGGCCGGATCGCGGTCGGCCTGCTGACGCTGCTGGCCGGCCTCGGGGCGGCGGCCGCGGCCGCGGCGGGGGCCGGCGACACCGCCGCGCTGGACACCGAGGCGGCCCGCAAGCTCGCCCTCTCCGGCACCACCGCGACCGAGGTCGCCCACACCACCTGGCCCTGGGTGGCCCTGCTCGGCGGGCTGCTGCTGGCGCTGGCCGGGCTGCTCACCGCCCGGTACGGGCGCGGCTGGCCGGCCATGGGCAGCCGCTACGAGGCGCCCACCCGCAAGGCGCCGGCGAAGGCCGCGGAGTCCCCGGCCGACCTCTGGAAGGCGCTGGACCGCGGCGAGGACCCGACCGCGGTCTGAGGCGACGCACCGCGCCCGCGCGGCGTCGCACCGCGCCGGGGGCGCCGCGTGGCGGTGTGACCCGATAGACGAGCACCCGCCTTGGGGCGCCGCCGTGCGGCCCGGCACAATGGGACACGTCAACCCGCCAGGGGCCGGCAGGCCCGGCCGGGCCCCGGAGAGCCAAGGAGCACCATCAGATGGCAGCAGCAGCACACGGTCACACCCCCGCCGCCTGGACCGGCGTGACCATCGCCTTCGTCGGTTTCGCGATCGCGGGCGTCGCGATGATCCTCCCGTCGGTGCTGCTGGTCTGTGCCGGCCTCGCGGTCGTCCTGCTCGGCGGCGTGGTCGGCAAGGCCATGGCGATGGCGGGCATGGGCAGGCAGCCCAGCACGATGGTGTACACCCACGAGGAGCAGGCCGCGCTGGCCACCGCCTGATCTCCCGGCACCTTGTGAACGGCGGGCGTCAACGCCCGCCGTTTTCGTTTCCCCGGTCGGTGTCACGGTGCCCGCCGGGCGTGCCGGGCGGGCACAATCATGGGCGTGACCGCCTCCTCCACCGCCTCCGCCCGGCCGCCCGTCCTGCGCCGGCTGGGCGCGCCGCTGACCGCCCTGGCCGCGGCGACCGTCCCCACCGTGTTCGTCGCCGTGGTGGACCCGAACGCCCCCGGGCACTACCCGACCTGCCCGTTCCTGGCTTTCACCGGCTGGTGGTGCCCCGGCTGCGGAGGGCTGCGCTGCGTCCACGCGCTCGCCCACGGAGACCTCAGCGGCGCGCTGCACGACAACGCGCCCGCGGTGCTGCTGTTCGCCGTCCTGGCGGTGCTCTGGGTGCGCTGGGTGTGGGCGGCGGTGAGTGGCGGGCCGGCGCCGCGGCTCGCGCTCGGTGCGCGGCGCTGGGCGCTGGTGGCGCTGCTCCTGCTGGTGTTCACGGTGGTGCGCAACCTGCCGATCGGGGCCGGGCTGGCACCGCCGCTGGTCTGACCCGGCCGTCGGTGTGAGGACGGTGAAATCGCAGCTCGGAGCTTGCCCCGGGGCGTCCGTTCCGCGAGACGCGCGCCGGGCGGATGCGCTGCGCGCCCCCCTTGCCGATACCATCGAAGGGCCGGGGGCCCACTGGCCGTCCGGCTCCTCGCTAGCAGAACTAGCAGACATGATGGGGGCGCTTGCGTGAGTGTGCTCGACTCGATCATCGAAGGGGTCCGCGAGGACCTCGCCGAGCGGCAGGCCCGGGTCTCCCTGGACGAGCTCAAGGAGCTCGCCGCCAAGGCTCCGGACGCCAAGGACGGCGTCGCCGCCCTCCGGGGCGACGGCGTGCGGGTGATCTGCGAGGTCAAGCGCTCCAGCCCGTCGAAGGGCGCACTGGCCGCGATCGCCGATCCGGCCGCCTTGGCATCCGACTACGCGGCCGGTGGCGCCGCCGCGATCAGCGTCCTGACCGAGCAGCGCCGCTTCGGCGGGTCGCTCGCCGACCTGGACGCCGTCCGCGCCGCGGTGGACACCCCGCTGCTGCGCAAGGACTTCATCGTCACCGCCTACCAGCTCTGGGAGGCCCGCGCCCACGGTGCCGACCTCGCGCTGCTGATCGTCGCCGCCCTCGACCAGCCGGCCCTGGTGTCGCTGATCGAGCGCGCCGAGTCGATCGGCCTCACCCCGCTGGTCGAGGTGCACGACGAGGAGGAGATCGCCCGCGCGGTGGACGCCGGCGCGAAGATCATCGGAGTCAACGCCCGCAACCTCAAGACCCTCGAGGTGGACCGCAACACCTTCGGCAACGTCGTCCACGCGATCCCGGACAGCGTCGTCAAGGTCGCCGAGTCCGGGGTGCGCGGCCCGCTGGACGTGATCTCCTACGCCAACCTGGGCGCCGACGCGGTGCTGGTCGGCGAGTCCCTGGTGACCGGCAAGGACCCGCGCGCCGCCGTGGCCGACCTGGTCGCGGCCGGTGCCCACCCCGCCCTGCGGCACAAGGACTGACCCCGCCGCCATGAAACTCGCCTCCCGTCTCGCCCCCGGCTGCCGCCCGCGCGGCTGCCGCGCGCCCGCACGCCGGGTGCTGGGCAGGCGGGTGCGCTACGTGATCGGCTGCGAGCCCGGGCAGGTGCAGGGCCGGCGATGGCGCAGGACGCGCGGCTGACCAGCCGTTCCGACGTCACTGTCGTCATCTTCCAGAAGGACTTCACCATGTCCGAGAAGGACTACCTGCCCGGCGCCGAGGTGCCGGACGCCCGCGGTTACTTCGGCGCCTACGGGGGCCGCTTCATCCCGGAGGCGCTGGTCGCCGCCGTGGAGCAGGTCGCCGAGGAGTACGAGAAGGCCAAGGCCGATCCGGCGTTCGCCGCCGAGCTGGACGGGCTGCTCAAGGACTACACCGGCCGCCCCAGCCCGCTCACCGACGTGCACCGCTTCTCCGCGGAGGCGGGCGGCGCGCGCATCCTGCTCAAGCGCGAGGACCTCAACCACACCGGCTCGCACAAGATCAACAACGTGCTGGGCCAGGCGCTGCTCACCCGGAGGATGGGCAAGACCCGGATCATCGCCGAGACCGGCGCCGGGCAGCACGGCGTGGCCACCGCCACCGCCTGCGCGTTGTTCGGCTTCGACTGCACCATCTACATGGGCGAGGTCGACACCCGGCGCCAGGCGCTGAACGTCGCCCGGATGCGGATGCTCGGCGCCGAGGTGGTGGCCGTGAAGTCCGGCAGCCGCACCCTCAAGGACGCCATCAACGAGGCGTTCCGCGACTGGGTCGCCAACGTGGACTCCACCCACTACCTGTTCGGCACCGTGGCCGGCCCGCACCCGTTCCCGATGATGGTCCGCGACTTCCACCGGGTCATCGGCGTCGAGGCGCGCCAGCAGGTCCTCGACCGGACCGGCAGGCTGCCGGACGCCGTCGTCGCCTGCGTCGGCGGCGGCTCCAACGCGATGGGCATCTTCCACGAGTTCATCCCGGACGCGGGCGTGCGCCTGATCGGCTGCGAGGCGGCCGGCGAGGGCGCCGAGACCCCGAAGCACGCCGCCACCCTCACCAAGGGCGATCCGGGCGTGCTGCACGGCTCCCGCACCTACGTCCTGCAGGACGAGGACGGCCAGACCATCGAGTCGCACTCGATCTCGGCCGGCCTGGACTACCCGGGCGTCGGCCCGGAGCACGCCTGGCTGAAGGACACGGGCCGGGCCGAGTACCGCCCGGTCACCGACGACGCCGCCATGCAGGCGCTGCGGCTGCTGTCCCGCACCGAGGGCATCATCCCGGCCATCGAGAGCGCCCACGCCCTGGCCGGCGCCCTGGAGCTGGGCCGCGAGCTCGGGCCCGAGGCCACCATCCTGGTCTCGCTCTCCGGGCGCGGCGACAAGGACATGCACACCGCGGCCGAGTACTTCGGCCTGTACGACGAGGCCGGCAACAACCCGGCCGGCGACAACGGCGACAACGGGGCCGACGGCGCCGGCAACGGGGGTAAGTGACCATGGCTTCGAAGCTCAGCGGCATCCTGGCCGCCGCCAAGGCGGAGAACCGCGCCGCGCTGATCGGCTACCTGCCGGCCGGCTTCCCGAGCGTCGACGGCGGCGTGCGCGCCGTCAACGCGCTGGTCGAGGGTGGCTGCGACATCGTCGAGGTCGGCCTGCCGCACTCCGACCCGGTGCTGGACGGCCCGACCATCCAGACCGCGGACGACATCGCGCTGCGGGCCGGCGTGCGGATCAAGGACGTGCTGCGCACCGTCCAGGAGGTGGCCGGTGCCCACCCCGGGGCGGCGGTGCTGGTCATGACCTACTGGAACCCGGTCGAGCGCTACGGCGCCGCGCGGTTCGCCGCCGACCTGGCCGCCGCCGGCGGCGCCGGCTGCATCCTGCCGGACCTGCCGGTGGAGGAGTCCGAGGAGTGGCGCAAGGCGGCGGACGAGCACGGGCTCGACACCGTCTTCGTGGTCGCCCCGAGCAGCAAGGACAAGCGCCTCGCCGAGGTGACCGCGGCGGGCTCCGGCTTCGTCTACGCGGCCGCGGTGATGGGCGTGACCGGCTCCCGCGCCCAGGTCGGCGACCTCGCCGAGGACCTGGTCGCCCGTACCCGGGCCACCACGGCGCTGCCGGTCTGCGTCGGCCTCGGCGTCTCGACGGCCGACCAGGCCGCCCAGGTGGCCGGCTTCGCCGACGGCGTGATCGTCGGCTCGGCCTTCGTCCAGCGGATCCTGGACGCCGACGGTGACGAGCAGGCCGCACTGGCGGCCGTCCGTACCCTGGCCGGCGAGCTGGCGGAGGGCGTCCGCCGCCGGTAGGCACATCCGCTCCGTGACGGCCCGCCGCCCCCTCCACCGGGGGCGGCGGGCCGTCGTCGTCCCCGGGTGGAACCCGAACGGGTGAACAGTGGCGCTCTGACGCATCAGCGGGGGTTGACCGGCGTTGAGTGGAGGGACGAGTGCACGAACGACGTGCGCGGGGGGCGTGAGACGAACGGAAGGGGTCCGCCGGTGCCGGGTCTCCAGCGAGCGGTGCTGCTGCGGGCGGCCGCGGCCGTGCTGGCGCTGGGTGCCGCGGTCGGGGCTGACCACACCGTGGTGGGGGAGGCGCTGGCCAAGCGGGGTGCGGAGCGCGCCGAGCGGGAGGCGTACGTGTGCGCGCAGGCGGCCCGGGCGGACGCGGTGGCCAGGGCCGCGCGGTCGCATCTGCTGGGGCGCCCGGCGCTGGACGGCCCGGGGCGCCCGCCCGGCTGCGGCACCGGCGGCCGCTAGCGCGGATTCGGACAGAACCTTATAAGCCGTCACTCTTTCGGCTTAATTCCTGAATATGGAGGAACCGCCCTTCATCCCTTACGGTTCATCAGGAAGTGAAGGTGTTTCCCGAGGGGGTTACCTCTATGGCGGCCGGCCCGGCGGTGCGGCGCAGCAGCGTGGTGTGGACGGAATGGGTCGGTACGGCGGTGCGGCTGGGCCTCGCCGTGGTCTGGGGCTGGGCCGGTCTGGCCAAGATCTCCGACCCGGCAGCGGCCGCCCAGGCCGTGCGCGCGTACGAGATCCTGCCCGAGTCGCTGGTCAAACCGGTGGGGTACGGGCTGCCGTTCCTGGAACTGGCGCTCGCGGCGCTGCTGGTGATCGGGCTGGGGGTGCGGCTGGTGGCCGCGGTCTCCGCGCTGCTGCTGCTCGCCTTCATCGGGGGGATCGCCTCCGCCTGGGCCCGCGGCATCTCGATCGACTGCGGCTGTTTCGGCGGCGGCGGAGCGGTGGACGCGTCGCAGACGGAATACCTCCAGGAGATCCTGCGCGACACCGGCTTCCTGCTGCTGGCCGGCTGGCTGCTCTGGCGGCCCCGCACCAAGTTCTCCGTGGACGGCTGGCTGGCGACCTGACCGGCAGGCACCCCGCACCCACCCCGACCTGGCCCTCCCCCCCGATTGTGGATGTCAAGGCAGATGAGCGAGAAGAACCGAGAAGGCAAGCGCACCGCCCGCGAGCGGATGCAGGCGGAGCGGGCGGCCGACGAGGCCCGCGCCCGGCGGAAGAAGAAGCTGCTGGTGGGCGGGGCGGTGCTGGCGGTGATCGCCGCCGCCGTGATCACCGGCGTCGTGGTGCAGAACGAGCGCTCCAAGCCGGAGACCCCGGCCGCCGCCCCGGTCGGCACGATCGGCGACAAGAACCTGGTCGTCCCGGTCGGCGCGGACAACGCCCCGTCCGTCCTCACCGTCTACGAGGACCCGCGCTGCCCCGCCTGCGGCACCTTCGAGCGTGAGTTCTCGTCGACCGTCGACCAGCTGGAGGACGCGGGCAAGATCTACACCAACTACCACGTCGTGTCGTTCATCGACCGGGCCGTGCCTGGCAAGGGCTCCAAGTACGGGGCCAACGCGCTGGCCTGCGCCCAGGACGCGGGGCACTTCCGTGACTACCACGACGTGCTCTACCGCAACCAGCCGGACGAGACCAACGACGCCTTCGGCGACAAGGCCACCCTGATCAGCCTGGCCAAGCAGGTCGACGGCCTGGACACGCCGGCCTTCGAGGCCTGCGTCAACGACAACAAGTACGGCGGCTGGGTCTCCGCCGTCCAGCAGGACTTCGACAAGTCCAGCTACAAGTCGACGCCGACGGTGCTGCTCAACGGCCAGCCGATCTACCCGAAGAACGGCAGCGAGGAGATCACCCCGCAGAACCTGGTGAAGTGGGTGGACGCCGCCAACCAGGGCAAGCCGCTGGGCACGACCGGCTCGCACGGCCAGTCCCCGGCGCCCACCAGCACCGCCTCGGAGAGCAACAACCCGTCGCCGAAGGCCGGCTGAGGACCGGCCCGGCCGGGCCCGCCCGCCGCCGTCCCCTCCCCGTCCGGAGGGGGCGGCGAGCCGCCGCGCACCCTGTTGTTCGGGATCTGTGACCCCGGGGGTGTCCGGGGCGGGCCGCCGACCCTGTAGCGTCGGAGCTGCCATGGATATCGCCTACATTCCCAGCCCGTCGCGGGGCGTCCTCTATCTCGGACCGATCCCGCTGCGCGCCTACGCCTTCTGCATCATCCTCGGTGTCGTCGTGGCCGTCTGGCTCGGCAGCAAGCGCTGGGTCGCCCGGGGCGGTGGCAAGCACACGGTCGGCGACATCGCCGTCTGGGCTGTGCCGTTCGGCCTGGTCGGCGGCCGGCTCTACCACGTGATCACCGACCACCAGCTGTACTTCGGCGAGGGCAAGAACCCCTGGAACGCCTTCAAGATCTGGGAGGGCGGCCTCGGGATCTGGGGCGCGATCGCGCTGGGCGCGGTCGGCGCCTGGATCGGCGCCCGCCGCCGGGGCGTGCCGCTGCCCGCCTACGCCGACGCCATCGCGCCGGGCATCGCGCTCGCGCAGGCGATGGGCCGCTGGGGCAACTGGTTCAACCAGGAGCTGTACGGCCGGGAGACCACGCTGCCGTGGGGCCTGGAGATCGACAAGACGCTGCCCAACGGTGAGGTCGTCACCGGGGTCTACCACCCGACCTTCCTCTACGAGTCGCTCTGGTGCGTCGGGGTCGCGCTGCTGGTGATCTGGGCGGACCGCCGGTTCACCCTCGGCCACGGCCGGGCCTTCGCGCTGTACGTGGCCGCGTACACGGTCGGCCGGTTCTGGACCGAGTGGCTGCGGATCGACGAGGCGCACGTGATCCTGGGCCTGCGGCTCAACGACTGGGTGGCGATCGCGGTGTTCCTGGCCGCCGTCGCCTACTTCGTGATCGTCGGGAAGAAGCGGCCCGGCCGGGAGGACCCGGCGAGCATCGACCCGACGGCGACCGATCCGGCGGCGACCGGCCCGTCCGGTGCTTCCGAGGCGACGGGTGCCTCGGACGGGAGCGCCGCACAGTCTCGCCCCTCGGACAAGAAGGTGGACACCGAGCCGGCCGACGCGGCCCGCGGAAGTGCCGGCAAGGACGCCAAGAACCTCACCTGACCAGCGACTTCCATCGCCTCCGGCCGCTCTTCCGCACCTCGCGGAGGGCGGCCGGAGCGCTGTTCGGACAGCCTTACTTTGCTGGAAATGCCCAGGCCGGGCGGGCTACGTTCGAATCATCAGACGATCGGACGGAGGCCCGAAAACAGTGAGCGCGACCACCCTTGACCCCGAGGCCGGGCACCACCCCCGCATACCCGCCGCCGGGCACCACCGCGATGTGAACGGCGGCTGGCTGCGCCCGGCCGTGTTCGGCGCGATGGACGGGCTGGTCTCCAACTTCGCGCTGATGACCGGCGTGGTGGGCGGCGCGGTCTCCAGCAGCACGGTGGTGCTGACCGGCCTGGCCGGCCTGGCGGCGGGCGCCTGCTCGATGGCGGCGGGGGAGTACACCTCGGTGGCCTCCCAGCGTGAGCTGGTGCAGGCCGAGATCGAGGCCGAGCGGCTCGAGCTGAGCCGCAACCCCCACGGAGAGCTGGCCGAGCTGGCCGAGCTGTACGTGGCGCGCGGGGTGGAGCCGGCGCTGGCGCACGAGGTGGCCCGCCAGCTCTCCGCCGACCCGAACCGGACGCTGGAGGTGCACGTCCGGGAGGAGCTGGGCGTCGACCCCAACGACCTGCCCTCGCCGTGGGTCGCAGCCGGCTCCTCGTTCGTCTGCTTCGCGGTCGGCGCGCTGCTGCCGCTGCTGCCGTACCTGCTGGGCGCGACCTCGCTGGTGCCGGCGCTGCTGCTCTCCGTTGCCGGTCTCTTCGCGTGTGGCGCCGTGGTGGCCCGGGTGACGGCGCGCACCTGGTGGTTCAGCGGGCTGCGGCAGCTGCTGCTGGGCGGGGCGGCGGCCGGGGTGACGTACCTGCTGGGCTGGCTGATCGGCGGCCACGTCGGCTGAGCGGCCGGGCAGTCACGTCGGGTGAGCGGGCCGGCGGCCACCTCGGGCGAGCGGCCGGGCCGCCACCTCGGCCGGCGGAGTGTCGGGCGGGTGAGCGGCCCGGAGCCGGGTCGTGGGATGGTACAGCGACCTGCATGATTATGCGACGGATCGCGTGACGTTCCGCACATGGAGGGCGGATGGCGCCTGGCCTAGTCTCACCATTCGGGCCCAGGAGCCGCGGATTCGCATCCTGGGGCCGACTCCGGGAATGGATTCGCAGGCGACCTTGATCGGCTTCTGTGGCCGGGGGATTTCGCCCCTGTTTCGAGCGGCCCACCGCCGGGCACAATCGTCGGGACGTGCGCTGTGGCACGTCCTCTCATTGCGCCCTTGACCTGCGCATCCGTCCGCGATGTGGACGCGATATTCCGCTTCCCGGGATCTTGGGCATCATGTAACTTGCACGAAATCGCACCAGGGCCAACGTCGTCCCTACTGCACCAGCTCCCCCAGCCCTCTGCTGGGAGGTAACGAATGACGACGACGGGAGAGCCGATGCTGTCTGCATCCATGCACTCCGCCAACGAGCCCCAGGCCGGCGCAGCGCGCCCGCCGTACGCGCTCGTTCCGGATGCGCGACCTGCTGCTCAGGGCCTGTACGACCCGCGAAACGAGCACGACGCCTGTGGCGTCGGCTTCGTCGCCACGCTGACCGGCATCGCCGACCACAAGATCGTCGAGCAGGCGCTGACCGTCCTGCGCAACCTGGAGCACCGCGGCGCCACCGGCGCCGAGCCGGACTCCGGTGACGGCGCGGGCATCCTGACGCAGGTCCCGGACGCATTCCTGCGCTCCAAGGTCGACTTCGAGCTGCCCGTCGCCGGCGCGTACGCGGTCGGCATCGCCTTCCTGCCCGACGAGGACGCGGCCGCCGCCGCCGCCGTCGCGCAGATCGGGGCCATCGCCGCCGAGGAGGGCCTGACCGTCCTCGGCTGGCGCGACGTCCCGGTCACCCCGGACCTGCTGGGCGCCACCGCCCGCAGCGTGATGCCGCGCTTCCGGCAGGTGTTCCTCGCGGCAGCGGGCAATGGGCGGAGCCTGGGCAAGGACGGCGTCGAGGGCATCGCGCTGGACCGGATCGCCTTCGTCGTCCGCAAGCGCTCCGAGCGTGAGGCCGGCGTCTACTTCCCGTCGCTCTCCGCGCGCACCATCGTCTACAAGGGCATGCTGACCACCGGCCAGCTGGAGCCCTTCTTCCCCGACCTGTCGGACCGGCTCTACGCCTCCGCGCTCGGCCTGGTGCACTCGCGGTTCTCCACCAACACCTTCCCGAGCTGGCCGCTCGCCCACCCGTACCGCTTCGTCGCGCACAACGGCGAGATCAACACGGTCAAGGGCAACCGGAACTGGATGACCGCCCGCGAGTCCCAGCTCGCCACCGACCTCATCCCCGCCAACAGCAAGGGCCAGGGGCTGAGCCGGATCTTCCCCGTCTGCACCCCGGACCACTCCGACTCGGCGTCCTTCGACGAGGTCCTGGAGCTGCTCCACCTCGGCGGCCGCTCGCTGCCGCACTCGGTGCTGATGATGATCCCGGAGGCGTGGGAGAACCACGCCACCATGGACCCGGCCCGCCGCGCGTTCTACCAGTACCACTCCAACCTGATGGAGCCCTGGGACGGTCCGGCCTGCGTCACCTTCACCGACGGCACCCAGATCGGCGCCGTGCTGGACCGCAACGGCCTGCGCCCGGCCCGCTACTGGATCACCGAGGACGGCCTGGTCGTCCTCTCCTCCGAGGTCGGCGTGCTCGACATCGAGCAGGAGAAGGTCGCCAAGAAGGGCCGCCTGCAGCCCGGCAAGATGTTCCTCATCGACACCGCGGAGCACCGCATCGTCGAGGACGAGGAGATCAAGTCGGCGCTGGCCTCCGAGCACCCCTACGCGGAGTGGGTGGCCGGCGGCCAGATCCAGCTCGCCAAGCTGCCCGAGCGCGAGCACATCGCGCACACCCACGCGTCGGTCACCCGCCGCCAGCAGACCTTCGGCTACACCGAGGAGGAGCTGCGGGTCATCCTGGCGCCGATGGCGAAGACCGGCGGCGAGGCGCTCGGCTCGATGGGCACCGACAGCCCGATCGCCGCGCTCTCCGAGAAGCCGCGCCTGCTGTTCGACTACTTCGTGCAGCTCTTCGCGCAGGTCACCAACCCGCCGCTGGACGCCATCCGCGAGGAGCTCGTCACCTCGCTGCTGTCCAACCTCGGCCCCGAGGGCAACCTGCTGGCCGCCGAGGCCGCCGCCTGCCGTTCCGTCGGCATCACCTTCCCGGTGATCGACAACGACGAGCTGGCCAAGCTCGTCCACATCAACGCCGACGGCGACCAGCCCGGGCTCAAGGCCGTCACCCTGTCCGGCCTCTACAAGGTCGCCACCGGCGGCGAGGGCCTGGCCGCCCGCCTGGCCGAGATCGCCGCCGAGGCCGACGCCGCGATCGCCGACGGCGCCCGGATCGTCGTGCTCTCCGACCGGCACTCCGACGCCGAGCACGCCCCGATCCCCTCGCTGCTGCTCACCTCCGCGATCCACCACCACCTCATCCGCACCAAGCAGCGCACCCAGGTGTCGCTGCTGGTCGAGGCCGGTGACGTCCGCGAGGTGCACCACGTCGCGCTGCTGATCGGCTACGGCGCCGGCGCGGTCAACCCGTACCTGGCCATGGAGTCCGTCGAGGACCTCGTCGCCCAGGGCGTCTTCATCGAGGGCGTCGAGCCCGAGAAGGCCATCAAGAACCTGATCAAGGCGCTCGGCAAGGGCGTGCTCAAGGTCATGTCCAAGATGGGCATCTCCACCGTCGCCTCCTACCGCGGCGCGCAGGTCTTCGAGGCGATCGGCCTCTCCCAGGAGCTCGTCGGCACCTACTTCGCCGGCACCACGACCAAGCTCGGCGGAATCGGCCTGGAGCAGATCGCCAAGGAGGTGGCCGCCCGCCACGCCAAGGCGTACCCGGCCTCCGGCATCCCCGCCGCGCACCGCGCGCTGGACATAGGCGGCGAGTACCAGTGGCGCCGCGAGGGCGAGCCGCACCTGTTCGACCCGGACACCGTCTTCCGGCTCCAGCACTCCACCCGCAACCGCCGGTACGACATCTTCAAGCAGTACACGGACCGGGTGAACGAGCAGTCCGAGCGGCTGATGACGCTGCGCGGCCTGTTCCGGCTGGACGGCCTCGGCCGCACCCCGATCTCCGTCGACGAGGTCGAGCCGGTCTCCGAGATCGTCAAGCGCTTCTCCACCGGCGCCATGTCGTACGGCTCGATCTCCCGTGAGGCGCACGAGACCCTCGCCATCGCGATGAACCGCCTCGGCGGCAAGTCCAACACCGGTGAGGGCGGCGAGGACCCGGACCGCCTGTACGACCCGGAGCGCCGCTCGGCGATCAAGCAGGTCGCCTCCGGCCGGTTCGGCGTCACCTCCGAGTACCTGGTCAACGCGGACGACATCCAGATCAAGATGGCCCAGGGCGCCAAGCCCGGCGAGGGCGGCCAGCTGCCCGGCCACAAGGTGTACCCGTGGGTCGCCAAGACCCGGCACTCCACCCCGGGTGTCGGCCTGATCTCCCCGCCGCCGCACCACGACATCTACTCCATCGAGGACCTGGCCCAGCTGATCCACGACCTCAAGAACGCCAACCCGGCGGCCCGCATCCACGTGAAGCTGGTCTCCGAGGTCGGCGTCGGCACGGTCGCCGCGGGTGTCTCCAAGGCGCACGCGGACGTGGTCCTGGTCTCCGGCCACGACGGCGGCACCGGCGCCTCGCCGCTGACCTCGCTCAAGCACGCGGGCGGGCCCTGGGAGCTCGGCCTCGCCGAGACCCAGCAGACCCTGCTGCTCAACGGCCTGCGCGACCGCATCGTCGTCCAGACCGACGGCCAGCTGAAGACCGGCCGCGACGTGGTCATCGCCGCGCTGCTGGGCGCCGAGGAGTTCGGCTTCGCCACCGCCCCGCTGGTCGTCTCCGGCTGCATCATGATGCGCGTCTGCCACCTGGACACCTGCCCGGTCGGCGTCGCCACCCAGAACCCGGTGCTGCGGGACCGCTTCTCCGGCAAGCCCGAGTTCGTGGTCAACTTCTTCGAGTTCATCGCCGAGGAGGTCCGGGAGATCCTGGCCGAGCTGGGCTTCCGCTCGATCGAGGAGGCCGTCGGCCACGCCGAGCACATCAACGCGGCCGCCGCGATCGACCACTGGAAGGCCGCCGGGCTCGACCTGGCCCCGCTCTTCCACGTGCCCGAGCTGCCCGAGGGCGCGGCCCTGCACTGCACTACCACGCAGGACCACGCGCTCGACAAGGCCCTGGACAACCAGCTGATCGACCTGGCCCAGGACGCCCTGGAGCGCGGCGACGCCGTCCGCATCCAGCTGCCGATCCGCAACGTCAACCGCACGGTCGGCACCATGCTCGGCCACGAGGTGACGAAGCGGTACCGCGGCGAGGGCCTGCCCGAGGGCACCATCGACGTGACCTTCACCGGCTCGGCCGGCCAGTCGTTCGGCGCCTTCGTGCCGAAGGGCGTCACGCTGCGGCTGGAGGGCGACGCCAACGACTACGTCGGCAAGGGCCTCTCCGGCGGTGTGGTCGTCGTCCGCCCGGCCCGGGACGCCGCCGCGATCGGCGCCGACGCGCAGAACCACGTCATCGCCGGCAACACCATCGGCTACGGCGCCACCGGCGGCCGCGTCCACCTGCGCGGCAAGGCCGGCGAGCGTTTCGCCGTCCGCAACTCCGGTGCGACCCTGGTGGTCGAGGGCGTGGGCGACCACGGCCTGGAGTACATGACCGGCGGCCGGGTCGTCATCCTCGGCGAGACCGGTCGCAACCTGGCGGCGGGCATGTCCGGCGGTATCGCCTACGTGCTGGACCTGCGCCCCGCCAACGTGAACGACGGCATGGTGGGCATCGAGGCCCCGACCGCCGCCGACCGCGACTGGCTGCGCGAGACCGTGCAGCAGCACTACGAGGAGACCGGCTCCACCGTGGCCGCCGAGCTCCTGGCCGACTGGGGCAGCGGGGTCTCCCGCTTCTCCAAGATCATGCCGACCGACTACAAGGCTGTGCTCGCCGCCAAGGACGCCGCTGAGCGCGATGGCCTCTCCGAGGCCGAGACCACTCGCAAGATGATGGAGGCGGCACGTGGCTGACCCCAAGGGCTTCCTGACCACCGGCAAGCAGCTGGCCGAGCGCCGGCCCGTGGACGTCCGTCTGCGGGACTGGAACGAGGTCTACGTCGAGCGCAGCCTCCTGCCGATCATCACCAAGCAGGCCGGCCGCTGCATGGACTGCGGCATCCCGTTCTGCCACAACGGCTGCCCGCTCGGGAACCTCATCCCCGAGTGGAACGACCTCGCCTACCGCGACGACTTCGCCGGCGCGATCGAGCGGCTCCACGCGACCAACAACTTCCCGGAGTTCACCGGGCGGCTCTGCCCGGCTCCCTGTGAGTCCGCGTGCGTGCTGGGCATCAACCAGGACGCGGTGACCATCAAGAACGTCGAGGTCACCATCATCGACAAGGCCTGGGACCGCGGCGGCGTCACGCCGCAGATCCCGGAGCGGCTGTCCGGCAAGACGGTCGCCGTCGTCGGCTCCGGCCCGGCCGGCCTGGCCGTCGCCCAGCAGCTCACCCGGGCCGGGCACACCGTGGTGGTGTACGAGCGCGCCGACCGCATCGGCGGCCTGCTGCGCTACGGCATCCCCGAGTTCAAGATGGAGAAGCGCCACATCAACCGCCGCATCGAGCAGATGCGCGCGGAGGGCACCCGGTTCCGCACCGGCGTCCACGTCGGCGAGGACATCACCGGGCAGCAGCTGCGCGAGCGCTTCGACGCGGTCGTCGTGGCCGCCGGCGCCACCACCGCCCGCGACCTGCCGGTGCCCGGGCGCGAGCTCAAGGGCATCCACCAGGCCATGGAGTACCTGCCGCTGGCCAACAAGGTGCAGGAGGGCGACTTCGTCGAGCCGCCGATCACCGCCAAGGGCAAGCACGTCGTCGTCATCGGCGGCGGCGACACCGGCGCCGACTGCCTCGGCACCGCGCTGCGCCAGGGGGCGGCCTCGGTCACCCAGCTGGAGATCATGCCGCGGCCCGGCGACGACCGCCCCGGTCACCAGCCCTGGCCGACCATGCCGATGACGTACAAGGTCACCTCGGCCCACGAGGAGGGCGGTGAGCGGATTTACGCGGTCAACACCACCCACTTCACGGGCGACGAGGACGGCAACGTCCAGGAGCTGCACCTCGTCGAGGTGGAGTTCAAGGACGGCCGGTTCGAGCCGGTGCCCGGTACCGAGCGGTCGATCCCGGCCCAGCTCGTGACCCTCGCCATGGGCTTCACCGGCACGGACGTCAGGAACGGCCTGGTGGAGCAGCTCGGCGTCGAGCTGGACGCCCGCGGCAACGTGGCGCGGGACGGCCGGTTCGCCACCAACGTGGACGGCGTGTACGTCTGCGGTGACGCCGGCCGCGGCCAGTCGCTGATCGTCTGGGCCATCGCGGAGGGCCGCTCGGCCGCCGCCGCGGTGGACAAGTACCTGGGCGGCAAGACCCCGCTGCCCGCCCCGATCCGGCCCACGGACCGCCCGCTGGTGGTCTGACGCCCCGCCCGACCCGCCGGCGGCCCCACCGCCGGCGGGACCGGGCCACCCCCCCGAACGCCCGGCACCGCATTGCCGGGAGTACGAGCCGCTGCCCCCGCCAGCGTCGCCGGGCCTACGCGGTACCCAGGCGCCTGCCCTCTCCCCGACCAGTGGAGGGCGGGCGCCTCTTCGCGTCCGGGGGCCGTTGGCGTCCGGGGCTCTTGGCGTCCGGTGTCTCTTCGCGTCCGGGACCGGCCGTCCGGGACCGGCTGTGCGGGGTCACTGGCGCAACAGGAGTTCGGCCGCCTCGGTACGGGCGTACAGCACCGTACGGCCGGTGCGGTGGCGGGCGGTCAGGCCCGCCCCGGTCAGCGCGGTCAGGTGGTGCGAGACGTTGGCGGCGGACAGGCCGGTGCGGGCGGCGAGTTCGGTGGTCGAGGCCGGCGGGTCGAGCTCGGCGAGCAGGCGGGCGCGGGTACGGCCGATCACGTTGGCCAGGCCGTCCGGCACGGCGGCCCCGGACGTCTCCCACAGCGTGGCCACCCCGCGCGGCGGGTAGACCAGGCCCGGCTGCCACGGCGGGTTCAGCTGGGAGTAGACGCCCGGCCAGGCGAAGACGGTGGGGGCGAGGACCAGGCCGCGCTCACCGTCCAGCCGCCGCTGCACGTCCACCAGGCGGTGGGCGATCCGCAGGGTGTCACGCTCCCAGCTCACCTGGGGGTGCAGGTCCGCGAAGAGCGCGGCCGGCCCGCCCGCCGACATCTGGCGGGCCCGCCGCAGGATCTCGCCCTCGGTGAGCCGCTGGATGCGCGGCCAGTGCGGGGCGATCGCGGCCGTCCAGTACGCCTGGACCTCGGCCGCCAGCCTGGCCAGCCCCGCCTCCGGGTCGGCCCACAACTCGGCGACCAGCGGAGGGAGTTCTCCGTCGAGCCGGGCGAGGTCGCGGCGGACCACCGCCGGGTCGGCGGCGGCCAGCTCGGCCACCGCCTGCTCGATGGTGAGCGTGGAGTGCACCGGTACCGGGGTCAGGAAGTCGGGCACGTACACCGTGGGCAGCCGGACCAGCTGGGAGAGCAGCTCCCAGCGGACGCCGGCCAACCGCTGCCGGGCCTGCCGCACCCAGGGCAGGTGGACGCCGTGCCGGCCCGGCTCCTTCAGCACCTCCACGCTGGTGACGACCTCCGACAGCGGCGAGGCGGCGAAGCGCGTCCGGGCGAGGTCCTGGGCCGAGAACTCCCAGACGAGCATGGCGGCCTCCGTCGAGGATTCGATCAGAATGGAATCTCTGTGCAGAGGTGATCATGCCCGGGAAGCTCGTGCCATGACCACCGCCACGCTCCCCCCGCTCCGGGACCGGCTCGGCCTCCCGGAGACCGCCGGCCGCCACCGCCTGATCGGCGCCCACCTCGTGGACAGCCTCGGCACCGGGCTGATCCTCGCCTTCACACTCGTCTACTTCGCCCGCACCACCACCCTCACCCTGGCCGCCATCGGCGCCGCCGTCACCACGGCCCGGCTGCTGGCCCTGCCCACCGCGATCGCCGTCGGCCCGCTGATCGACCGGTACGGTGCCCGGGCGGTGGCGGCCTGCGGCAACGCGCTCTCCGCGCTCGCCTACGGCGGCTTCCTGCTCGCCGGGCAGGCCTGGCAGATCGTGCTGGTCTGCCTGCTCACCCAGATCGGGCACGTCGCCTACTGGACCTCCAGTACCGGCCTGGTGGTGCTGGCCTCCGCCGAGGGCGAGCGGACCCGCTGGTTCGCGCTGGTGCAGACGCTGCGCAACACCGGGATGGGGCTGGGCGGGGCGCTCGGCGCCGTCCTGGTGGCCGACGACGGGACGGGCGGGCTGCGGGCACTGGTGGTGCTCAACGCGGCCAGCTACGCGGTGGCGGCGGCCCTGCTGGGCTCCTGGCGCCCGGCCGCGGCGACGCCCGCCCCCGCGGAGCCCGCCGCGCCGCCCGCGAAGGCGCCGTCCGTGACGGCGGAGCCCGTGGCGGCGGAACGGGAGCGCGGCGGCTACCGGGCGGTGCTGCGGGACCGGCGGTACCTGCTGCTGGTCGTCGTCCACCTGGCCTTCGTCTTCGGCTCGATGATCATCAGCATGCTGCTCGCCGTCTACCTCACCGAGGGCCTGCACCGCGACGCCTGGCTGGCCGGCTCGCTGCTCGTCCTCAACGGCGTCCAGGTGGTGCTCACCCAGAACGCGGTGGCCCGCCGGCTCGAACGGTTCCGCCCCACCCGGGTGGTCGCCGCCGGCGCCCTGCTCAACGCGCTCTCCTTCGGCCTGTTCGCGCTCCTGGCCGCCGCCCCCGGCTGGATCGTCACCGCCGGCCTGTTCGCGGCGATGGCGGTCTTCAACCTCGCCGAGACCGTCGCCACCCCCTACGCGGAGGAGCTCAGCGTCTCGCTCGCCGACCCCGCCCGCCGCGGCCGCTACCTCGCCGTCTACCAGCTCTCCTGGAACCTCGGCCAGGCCGTCGCCCCGGTCCTGCTCACCCTCCTCCTCGGCCGCGGCGCCGCCTGGCCGTGGCTGTTCCTGCTGGTGCTGAGCCTGGCCGCGGTGCCCGGACTGCTGCGCCTGGAACGCCTCCGCTGACGGACTGTTGTTTGTCGGTGCCAAGTGGCAGACTGCGCCCGACGGCCGGGGGGCTGCGCGAGGTGCGGAGGTTGACGGGATGAGCATGACTCAGGCAGGCGGGGGTGCCACGGTACGGCGCCTGCTGCTGGGCTCCCAGCTGCGAAGGCTGCGAGAGGCCAGGGGCGTCAGCCGGGAGGAGGCCGGCTACTCGATCCGCGCCTCGGAGTCGAAGATCAGCCGCATGGAGCTCGGCCGGGTCGGTTTCAAGGAGCGCGACGTCGCCGACCTGCTCACCCTGTACGGAGTCGAGGCCGAGCAGGAACGGGCCTCCGTCCTCGGCCTCGTCCGCGACGCCAACGCGACGTCCTGGTGGCACGCGTACGGCGACGTGCTGCCCGGCTGGTTCCAGACCTACCTCGGGCTGGAGGAGGCCGCCTCCGACATCCGCAGCTACGAGGTCCAGTTCGTCCACGGGCTGCTGCAGACCGCCGACTACGCGCGGGCCGTGATCACGCACGGCGGCCACGTCACCGAGCCGGGCGAGGTCGAGCGGCGGGTCGAGGTCCGGCTGAGGCGCCAGCAGGTCCTCACCGCCGGACGGCCGCCGCGGCTGCTCGCCGTCCTGGACGAGGCCGCGCTGCGCCGCCCCTGGGGCGGGCCGGAGCTGATGCGGGCCCAGATCGACCGGCTGCTGGAGCTGACCGACCTGCCCAACGTGGTGCTCCAGGTGATGCCCCTGGGGTTTGGAGGGCTGCGGGCGGAGGGCGGCGCCTTCTCGGTGCTCGGCTTCGCCGAGCCGGAGCTCGCGGACGTCGTCTACCTGGAGCAGTTCACCACCGCGCTGTACCTGGACAAGCCCGCCGAGGTGGCCGAGTACGCGGGCGCGATGGACGGCCTGGCGGCGGACGGACTCTCCCCCGAGCGGACACGGGAACTTCTTCGCTCCGTACGCCAAGAGCTTTGAAGCATAAGTACGATGAGGCCCGATCAGATCTGATCGGGGAAGGCCCGCGCGTCTTCCCGCATCGGCACGAGAGGGACCAGATGTCGTACCTTTCCGAGTTGGCGCTGCAGTACATCGACGGCGAGTGGCGGGCCGGCAGCGGCTCCTGGGACATCGTCGACGTCGACCCCTACACCGGCGACAAGCTCGCCGGCATCACCGTCGCCACCGTCGGGGAGGTCGACCAGGCCTACCGGGCCGCCGAGCGGGCGCAGAAGGAGTGGGCCGCCACCAACCCCTACGCCCGCCGGCTGGTCTTCGAGCGCGCACTGCGCATCGTCGAGGAGCGCGAGCAGGAGATCGCCGAGGCGATCGCGGCCGAGCTGGGCGGCACCGCGCTCAAGGCCGGGTTCGAACTCGCCCTCACCAAGGACATGCTGCGCGAGTCGATGCAGCTCTCCCTGCGCGCCGAGGGGCGGCTGCTGCCCTCGCCGGTGGAGGGCAAGGAGAACCGCCTCTACCGCCTGCCGGTCGGCGTGGTCGGTGTGATCAGCCCGTTCAACTTCCCGCTGTTCCTGTCGATGAAGGCGGTCGCCCCGGCGCTGGCGCTCGGCAACGGCGTCGTGCTCAAGCCGCACCAGGAGACCCCGGTCGTCGGCGGCACCCTCATCGCCAAGATCTTCGAGGAGGCGGGCCTGCCGGCCGGCCTGCTCAACGTGGTCGTCACCGACATCGCCGAGATCGGCGACGCCTTCATCGAGCACCCGGTGCCCAAGGTGATCTCCTTCACCGGCTCCGACAGGGTCGGCCGGCACGTCGCCACCGTCGCCGCCTCGCACTTCAAGCGGACCGTGCTCGAACTCGGCGGCAACAGCGCGCTGATCGTCCTCGACGACGCCGACGTCGACTACGCCGTGGACGCCGCCGTGTTCAGCCGCTTCGCCCACCAGGGCCAGGTCTGCATGGCCGCCAACCGGGTGCTGGTCGACCGTGGCGTGGCCGACGAGTTCACCGAGAAGTTCGTCGCCAGGGTCGCCGCCCTGCGCGTCGGCGACCCCAGGGACCCGGCCACCCAGATCGGCCCGCTGATCAACCCCGTCCAGGCCGACGCCCTCACCACCCAGGTCGACCAGGCGATCGCCGCCGGCGCCACCGCCCTGCTGCGCGGCGGGACCGACGGCAGCCTGATGGACCCGGTCGTCCTCGCCGGCCTGCCGGCCGGCGCGCCCATCCTCCAGCGCGAACTCTTCGGCCCCGTCGTCCTGGTGGTGCCCTTCGACGGCGAGGACGAGGCCGTCCGGCTCGCCAACGACACCCCCTTCGGCCTCAGCGGCGCCGTCCACACCGCCGACGTCGAGCGCGGCGTGCGGGTGGCGCAGCGGATCGAGACCGGCATGATCCACGTCAACGACGGCACCATAGCCGACGAGCCCGTCGTGCCCTTCGGCGGCGAGAAGAACTCCGGCGTGGGCCGGCTCAACGGCGACTCCACCGTGGACGCCTTCACCACCGTGAAGTGGATCTCCATCCAGCACGGGCGCAGCCGCTTCCCGCTCTGACCCGGAGGCGCGGGGCCTTCCAGCCGGCCGGCGGGGTGAGGCTCTGCGCGTAGGCCACCAGCCGGGCATGCCGTTCGGGGGCGCGGAACTCGCTCATGCCGCCATCCTCTCACCGCACGGGCAGACCCCGGGTGTGCGGCAGCCCCGGACCGTCCGAGGCGGTCCGGGGCTGCCGCAGTACGGCTCAGGGGGTTCAGAACACCGGCTGGCCGGCGCGCACCAGGCGCCAGGACTCGGTGGCGAAGTCGGCCGGGTCGATGACGCCCTTGGCCTTCACCCAGGCGATCATCGCGTTGCGGATCTCGTCCGAGTTGGCCCACACCTTCTGGGCGGCCGCGACGTGCGGGAAGTTGCCGCCGCCGTTGGCACGGTAGTTGTTGACGGCCAGCACGAACTGGGCGGCGAGGTCGATCGGCTTGCCCTCGAAGGTGAGGTTGACGATGCGGGAGCCGGCCGGCTGGGCGATGTCGATGTCGTAGCCCAGGCCGTACACCGAGTCGTAGTTGTAGTCCGGGGTGTTCTGGGCGTTGGTCAGGGTGGCCTTGTCGACCGGGGCACCCGGGGCGAGCTGGTTGTAGTACCTCGCCGAGAACTCCAGGTAGTCCTTGATCTGGGCGCCCGTCAGGATGCGGGCCTCCAGGGTGTTCTCGTAGATGTACAGGCCGGCCGCGTCGCGCAGCTTGACCTGGCCCGCCGGGATCCGCGCGGTGCGGTTGAACGGCGCGGCCTGGGCGAGCACCGGCAGCTTGGCGTACTGGCCGCCGGCCAGCGCCGCCTTGACCACGTCGGCCTGGACGCGGCCGATCAGGTCGATGATCGGGACGTCCTTGAACGGCGCGTCGGCGATCGACAGCTCGATCTTCGCGGTGCCGATCACCTGGTTGACGTACGCGACCACCTTCTTGTGCTGGTCGGTCATCAGGTTGACGATCTCCGGGTCCTCCGGGACGGTGTTGGAGTTCAGCACCCGGGCGGAGAGCGAGGAGACCTTCCAGGCGCCCTTGTCGAACTCCACCTCGAAGTCGAAGCAGGTCAGGCGCTGGCCCCAGCAGAGCGGCTCGGACAGCACGACCGTCCTGCCGGTCTCCTTGTTGACGACCAGGCGCTGCGGGATCTCCTTGTGGGCGTGGCCCACCAGCACCGCGTCGATACCGGGCACCTGCTCGGCCAGCGCGACCGAGGCGTTCTCCGGCCAGGGCAGCTGGTCGCCGTAGGAAGTGGCCTCGTCCATGCCGGAGTGGCAGGCCACCACGACGACGTCGGCGCCGGCGGCCTTCACCTTCGGCACCCAGATCTTCGCGGTCTCGACGATGCCCGGGAAGGTCATCTTGCCGGCGACGTTGGCCTTGTCCCAGATCGCGATGCCCGGGTTGGTCAGGCCGAGGATGCCGACCTTCAGGGCCGGCCCGTTGCCCAGCTTCAGCTTGCGGATGACGTACGGCGGGAAGGCCGGCCGGTCGTTCTTGGCGTTCAGCGCGTTGGCGCCGAGCAGCGGGAAGTCCAGCTGCTCCTCGTAGGCGCGCAGGGTGTCGATGCCGTAGTTGAACTCGTGGTTGCCGAGCGCCGCGGCGGTGTACTCCATGGTGTTCATGGCGAGCGCCATCGGGTGCTCGGGCGCGGTGTCGGCGTCGGTGGCGATCGGCTCGACGCGCGCGAAGTAGTAGGTCAGCTGGGTGCCCTGGATGGTGTCACCGGCGTCGATCAGCAGACAGCGGTCCCAGCCCTTCTCCTCGCGGACCTGCTTGGCCAGCGTGGAGATCTTGGCGAGGCCGACCTCGTTGTGCGCCTTGTCCGCGTACACCGCGTCGGTGAAGTAGTCCCAGTTCAGCACCCGGCCGTGCAGGTCGGTGGTGCCCATGACGGTGAAGGCCTGCTTCTTGGCCGGCTTGCCCTTGGCGAGGGCGTCGTCCGGGCCGGCCGCCGCGGCGGGGGAGGCGGCGGCGAGCGTGGCGCCACCGGCGAGGGCGGCGCCGGCGGCGGTGGCGGCGGACCGGGTGACGAAGTCACGGCGGTTCAGGGGCATGGACGACTCTCCCGGGTGGGACTGCGGACGGACCGTCAATAGTCTGGTGACGCGCGTAGAGGTACGCGCGTAGAAGTTTGCCGCGCGGCCTCGAGGATTGATAGCCCCGGGACGTTTCCAGCAGGTGAGATCTTGGCGACTCGTTCGTGACGAGGCCGGGCGGGTGCTGCGTGGTACGGCCGTACCCGGAAGGCACTGCCGGCCGTACCGGGAAGGCGCTGCCAGCCGTACCCGGAAGGCACTGCCGGCCGTACCGGGAGGAGGCTGCCGGCGGTACCGGGAACGGGCGCCCGGCGGCACCCGGGAGGCACGCCCGGCCGTACCCCGGAGCGAGCCTCGCCCTACCGCGGAGCGCGCCCTGCCGACCCGGGAAGCCCGGCCGGGAGATCCGTCCGAGAGCGGCGCCCGGAAGTGGGGCGGGAAGTGTGCGCCCGGAAGAGCCCCGCCTGGAAGAGCCCCGCCCGGAAAACACGCCACCCGCCGCGCCGTGCGGGCACGGCGGGCGGGTGGAATGGCTGCCCGGAACGATCAGACAAACGCCCTAGATGTAGCCCTCGCGCACCGCGTGGGCGACCGCGTGCGCCCGGTTGCGCAGCTGCAGACGGGTGGTCAGGCCGTGCAGTACGTTCTTGACGGTGCGCTCGGAGTACGACAACCGGGCCGCGATCTCCCCGGTGTCCCAACCCTCGGCGACCAGCCGCAGCACATCCGACTCCCGCTCGGACAGCCCCGCCGGCGCATGCCCCGGCATCCCCTGGACGCTCCGCTGCAACCGGCCCACCTGGCTGATCAGCCGGCCCAGCAGGTCGGCCGGAAGGTCCCCGTCGCCGCGCGCCGCGGCGAGCACCGCCCGCCCCAGCCGCTCGGCGGTCGCCTCCCGCCGCCAGAGGATCGCGGCCACCCCGCACTCCACCGCCTCCAGCAGCTCGGCCTCGCGCATCCGCTCGACGACCAGCACCACCTTCTGGTCGGCGCCGCGCACCAGCCGGCGCAGCGTCGCCACCACGGCGGCGTCCGCCGTCTCGGCGAGCAGCACGGTGACGGCGCCGGGCGCCGTCGCGTCGTCCGCCGCCAGCTCCAGGCCCGGGTGGCGGCGCAGCTGCGCCTCCGCACCGGCCCGCGAGATCGGGTCCGCGGCCCGTACCACCACGCCGGTCCGGACGCCGCCGCCCGGGGAGGCGGCGCCCGCGGGGGCGTGGCGTGCGGGCGCGGGCCGCTGGGCCGGGACGGTGCGCGGCATCGTCGTGGCAGGCACCCGTCGGGCCGTGCCGCGGTGGTCGGGCTCGGTGTGCAGGACAGTCAATCTGGCCCCCTCCTGGAGAATCCCGGCCCGCCACACGGACGGCCGGTATGCGTCGCCCCGGGGGCGTTGCAAGAACTCGACCGGACGGGGGGCCGTGCGGTGACGCGTCCCGGGGCAGCGGTGCCCCCGGCTACCCGGAGCGGCTGCCCCCGGTTGCTCCCATGCTTTCCCGCCACGGGCGGCCGCGGCCATCGTGGTCCACCACGAGATCGGGCCCGCCCGGCGGTCTCGGCACAGCCGGGCAGGGCAGCCCACAGGCGCAGCAGGGGCCGCCCCGGCGGCGGCCCGGAGGTAGGCTGCGGAGCGGCACCGGACGGCGGGTTGTACGGACAAGTAGAGGACGCGCGGGGCCCGCGGGTGGGGGTGCGGTACCCGCCCGGGCGGGGTGCGACGAGAATCACATCACTAGCCCAGGCGCTGACAAGCAGTCAATCCGTTTCCCTGGATGACGGCCAAGAGTGCCCGACCGGCCATGCCGGAGGGGGCACCACGGGGAGGGGAAGCAGTTGACTTCCTCCCCCGCGTGAAACGCGGGGGAGTCCCCTCGGTCTCGCGGCTGAGCCGCGGCGCCTGGCGCTGCGGTGGGACTACTTCCTGCTTCACCGACGACTGCCCGCCCGGAGTGCTCCGTTGAGGTCTTACACCGTCTCCACAGCCTGCGACCCCCGCCGGTCCGGCGGCCAGGACGTTGCGGGCCGCGCGCACGCCCCGGCCGGCGGTCGAAAGCGCCACCGGCGACGCGACGCCGGCCCGGACGGAAGCGGTACGTGAATGCCCGCTTCACAGGAGTGGCCACGGCTCACAGACACCTCGGCAATCCTCGGCGCTTCCGGGGCATCCGATGGCATTCGATGACGTACAGCGGTCCGCCGTGACGGCGAAACGACGATCCGTGACCTACCCCGCAGGAGTTTCACCTCCTCCCTCCGCCGAAGCCTGCGGTATCCACGAAAGGACCCCGATGAGCACCGTCCGGATCCGCCGACCGCAACAGGCCCCCCGCATGCCCCTCACGGCCCGCGACCCCCAGCTGGACCGGATCGCCGCCCTCGCCGACCGCGCCCGGGCCGGCACCGGAGGCGTCCTGCTGCTCACCGGCGCGGCCGGCACCGGTCGCAGCACCCTGCTCGCCGAGGCCGCCCGGCGCGCGGCCGCCGACGGCACCACCGTGCTGTGGGCCCGCTGCGCGGCCGACGAGGCCGGCACCCCCTACGCCGCCGCCCGCCAGCTGTTCGAGACCGGCCCCGAGGCCGGCCCTGTCCGCGCCGAACGGACCGAACGCCTTGAACGGGCCGAACGCCTTGCCCGTGCCGACCGCTCCGACCCGTCGCCACGGGCAACACGGGCAGCACAGGTCGGACGCGCCCACGGGACCCACCGGCCCGAAGAGCCCGCCGCCGCCGACCTCTGGGCCCTGCTGCGCCTGTACGCCGCCCACAGCCCCGTCCTGCTCGCCGTCGACGACATCCACCACGCCGACCGCCCCTCCCACGACTGGCTGCTCCAGGTCGCCCGCCGGATCGACCGCCTCCCCGTCCTCCTGCTCGCCACCGAACGCCGCCAGTCCGTCCTCGGCACCCCGCCCACCCGCTTCGGCCGCGACCTGCCCCCCGGCCTGACCGAGACCACCCCACTCGGCCCGCTCGACACCCCCGCCGCCACCCGGCTCACCGAATACCACCTCGGCCCCGCCACCCCCACCACCCTCACCACCGACTGCCTCCGCGCCACCGGCGGCAACCCCCTGCTGCTCACCGCCCTCCTCACCGACCTGCACCGCCACCCCGAACGGCCCACCCCGCCGGCCCTCCCCGGCACCTGCGCCCGGCTCCCCGGCGACGCCTTCCCCGAAGCCGTCGAGGCCTGGCTGCGCGGCGGCGGCGAGCGCGCCCTCACCGCCGCCCGCGTCATCGCCCGGATGCAGGAACACCCCGCCGCCCGCACCGCACCACTGCCCGGCACCGGCCACAGCGACCCCACACCCATGCTCGCCGAACTCGCCGACGCCGACCCCGACCAGCTCGCCGGCTGGCTCGCCGACCTCACCACCCAGGGCCTGCTCGACAACCCCGGCCCCGGCCACTGGCCCCGCTTCACCCACCCACTCCTGGCCGACGCCGTCCTCACCGGACACGAACCCGGCCACCGCGCCCACGTCCACCGCGCCGCCGCCGCCTTCCTGCACCGCGCCGGCGCCCCCGACGAACGTGTCGCCGGCCACCTGCTCCTCACCCCCGCCCCCGGCCCCCGCTGGGCCGCCGACACGCTCCGCTGCGCCGCCCGCAATGCCGCCGACGCCGACCGCCCCACCGACGCCGTCACCCTGCTGCGCCGCGTCCTCGCCGAACCGCTCGGCGACCGCCGGCGCGGCCTGGTCCTCACCGAACTCGGCAGCCTGGAGGTGACCCTCGGCCCGGACGAGCGCACCGCCGGCGTCCGCCACCTCGCCGAGGCCGTCCACCTCCAGCAGTCCGACGAAGGCGTCTTCCGCACCGCCAACACGCTCGGCGCCGTCCTCGCCGCCCGCGGCGACACCCCCGCCGCGCTGGAGGTGATGGAGGAGCTGGCCGAGCGCTTCGCCGACCGCGACGACCTCGTCCACGCCGTACAGGCCGCCGCCGCCCTGATCGCCGCACACGACGGGAAGAGCTGGCTCCAGGTCGTCGAGGGCGTCCGGCGGTTCGCCGCCCGCAGCACCCAGCTGCCCGCGCCGCCCGCGTACGCGCTGCTCACCGAGTTCGACTCGACCAGCGGAGTGCTGACCGCCACCGAGGTCGCCGGACGGATCCAGGAACTGCTCGACGCCCCGGTCGACCCGCTCTGCCGCTCCTACGTGCTGGTCTCCGCGGCCACCCTGGCCCAGTGGGCCGACCTGCTCCCCGAGGCCGACCGACTGGTGGAACACGGCCTCACCGCGTACCGCGGGCCCTCGCTGGACCCGGGCTACCAGTGCCTGCTGAGCGTCCGGGCCGAGGCACGGGTCATGCGGGGGGAGTACCAGGCACTTCTGGACGACCTCGCCCTCACCGGGCCGGCGCCGGCCGCGGACCCGCGCCCGGGAGTGCGCGAGCACGGCGGTGCCGGCGACCGGACGCCGCAGATCAGGCAGGAACAGCCCGAGCGGCCCGAACAGCCCGAGCGGCAGGAGCGGTCGGTCTGGTCCTGGTGGTGCGGCACACCACCGGAGAACGGGCCCGCCACCGGCCCCGTCGGCCACGGACCGGACCGGCACGGACGGGACGGACGCGACGGAGCCGCCGGCGCCGAGGCCGCCCGCGCGCGCTACGCCGGACTGCTCGGCCAGCAGAACGCCCACCTGGTCGCCCAGGCCGTCCTCGCCCTCACCGAGACCGGCCGCTACTGGCAGGCCCACGGCCTGGCCCGCGCCATCGCCGCCGACCGCGTCCAGGGCTCCTGGGAGTGGAACGAGTACCTGTACGCCCGCGGCATGCTCCATCTCGCCACCGGCGAGCCCGCCGCGGCCCTCGCCGACCTGATGGAATGCGGACGCCGGCAGGACGAACGGCAGGTCCTGAGCCCCATCGTCACCCCCTGGCGCTCCGCCGCCGCCGACTGCCACACCCTGCTCGGCGAACCCGGCCCCGCCGTCGCCCTCGCCGAGGAGGAGCTGCGGCTCGCCCGCATCTGGGGCACCCCGCGCACCATCGGCCGCGCCCTGCGCGCCCTCGCCGCCGCCACCGGCGGCCGGCACGGGCTCGACCTCGCCGCCGAGTCCGTCGAACTCCTGCGCGGCGCCGGGATCGAGACCGAACTGATCCCCGCACTGATCACCTACGGCCGGCTGCTCGCCGACGGCGGCCGGCGCGGCGCCGGCCGCCGGGCCCTGCGCGAAGCCGTCGTCCGCGCCGAACAGCTCGGCGCCGTCCGGCTGAGGGCGGTCGCCGTGGAGTCGCTACGCGTCTCCGGCGCCCGGCTCGGCCGGGGCGAGCACGCCGGGGCCGAGGCACTCACCGACAGCGAGCTGCGGATCTGCCGTCTGGCGGCCGCCGGGAACTCCAACGCGGAGATCGCCGCGATGCTGCACCTGGCGGTGCGGACGGTGGAGACGCACCTGACCAACAGCTTCCGCAAGCTGGGCGTGCGGCGGCGGGCCGAGCTGGCGCGGGTGCTGGAGGGCTGAGACGGGCCAGTCCCAGCCCGCTCAGCCGGCCCGATCAGCCGACCCGGTCAGCCGGTCAGCCGGTCAGCCGGTCAGGCCCGCCGCCATCAGCTCGACCTCGTGGGCGAGCTCGGCCCCCGGATCGCCCGCCCCCGCCCGCCACCGCTCCCACGTCCGCGCCCGCAGATAACCGTCCACCGCCACCGGCAGCCGCCCGCCGACGACCAACTCGGTGGACGGCCGCGGCCCGAGCTCAGCCAGCCGGTCCAGCAGCCCCTCCAGCAGCGCGTCCAGCTTCGCCCGGTCCTGCGGTCGCGCCACGCCCCGCAGGTAGACCCGCAGCTCGTCCAGCTCCGGCCAGGGCCGTGGGGACTGCGAGGGCTGCGGCCCGACCGGGCCACCCGTCCCGCCCTGCCCACCGATCCCGCCCTGCCCACCGATCCCACCCGGCGTGCCCGTGCCGTCCCGTCCGCCCTGCCCGCCCGGCGTGCCCGTGCCACCCTGCCCACCCGGCCAGAGCAGCACCCCCGCGCCGTACAACGCGGCCACGATCCCCGGCCACCAGGCACCGCCCAGCCCCGCGAAGTGCAACCCCAACCCACCCGCACCGGCCGCGCAACCGACCAGGTTCCGGGTCGACTCCAGATACCCCAGCACCCGACGCCCGCCCGAACCCCCGCCATCCCCACGACCGTTGGAGCCACCCGGCCCCCCGGCCCCACCGGAGCCGGAGCCGGAGCCGGAGCCAGGGCCAGGGCCAGGGCCAGGGCCGGTACCGCTACTGGTACCCACGGATCTCCTCGAACGCCCCGTCCAACGAACCCGTCCCGTCGAACAACTTGCCCCCGGTCAGATCCGCGATCCCCTGCAACTGCCCCTTCGCCGCATCACCGAACAGGATCGGGAACACCGGCACCGCCTTCTGCGACGACGAGAGCCCGTTGTAGAAATCCTTGAAATCCCTGTCCGACGCACCCTCGTTGCTCTCGCCGTCCGTCATCACCACGATCGACGTGAACCGGTCGTCCCGGGCCTCGGCCTGCTGCCGCTCGATCAGCTTGTACGCCTCCTCCAGCGAGCTGTACACCGCCGTACCGCCATCCGCCGACAAGGCCTGCACATCCGCGTTGATCGACGCCAGCTCCTGCTGCGAATCGGCCGCCGGCACCGCATGCGTCCTCGCCGACTTCACCTTCGACGCGAACGACATCAACGTCACCTCCTCACGATTGCGGAACCGCCGTACCCCCCGCGTGTCATCCGCCCCCGTCAACCGCCCCAGCGCCTTCTTCAACGACGCCAACCGGTCACCCGCCATCGAACCCGACGTATCCAGCACGTACACCGTCCGCGACGGCCGCCGCAGCTCGTTCTGGTACGACGCGAGCAGCCCGTCCGCCACCGACTTCGAACCCGGGAAAGGCAGCTCACGCCGCCGGTCGGTCGGCAACGACGACGCCGGCGCCGCACCCGCCGCCACCGGACGGCGCAATGTCAGCTCCGAAATCCGCCGCTGCACATCGTCCTTCAGCAGATACGCCGTCAACCGCTGGAACGAATCCCGCTCACGCTGCGCCGACGAACCCAGCAACGTCAACGGATAGTCCGCCGACACCACCCCGTCCGTCGGCCGCACCACCGTCAACCGCTGCCCCTCCGCCAGCGTCCTGTTCATCGACAACAACACCGACTCGTAGTTCACCAGCGCCCCCACCCGGCCCTGCTCCGCCCGGCCGTACGCCTGCGCCAGCCAACCCGACGAACCCGACGTCAGCTTCTGCCCGGTGAAGAACTTCTTCAGCGACGGCGTCGCCTTCTGCACATCCGCATCCGTGAGCGCCGACTCCGCCCCCGAGAACGCCGACGCCACCGCGACCAACGCCGAGAAACCCGAGTTCGACCGCGACGGGTCCGCCATCCCGTACGCCAACTTGCCCGCCGAGGCCGCGTCCGCCACCTGCGCCCAGCTCACCTGCGAACCATCGCCCCAGCCAAGCTCGTTCAACGCCGCCGAACGCACACCCACCGCCACCGGCGACACCATCACCGGCGTCTCCGACAACAACTTGGACCGGCCCGAGTCGTCCAACCGCAGATAGTGGTTGGACGGGAACCACACCGCGTCGTACTTACCGTCCGCCCGCCCCGACGACACCGCGTCCGCACCGTCCAGCGAACCCGTCCAGGCGAACTGCACCGCCACCCCCGTCGCCTTCTGCGCCTCCTCCAACACCGGCGCCATGTCCTGCAGTTCACTGCCGGCCAGAATCCGCAGCACACCCGCCTGCGCGGTCGGCGCAGGCGCGTCCGTCGGACGCGGAGCCGGAGACGAACCGGAGGAGGAGGTGCACGCCGTCGCCACCAGCAGGGCCAGCCCCGTCGCGAGCACCCGGCCGCCGCGCCCAGCCGCGGTCTTCACACGCATCGCCGTCGCCATCCCCGTCACTTCCCCTTGGCAGCGTTGATCAGTTTGTTCAGGACCGCCACCGTCGGCACCTGCGCCTGCTGCACGCCCGCCGCCGCCAGGTCGGGCGCGTAGACCGGGCCCTGCTTGTCGCGGACCGCCTTGCTGAGCGCCAGCGGGTCGGCCTGCGGACGGAAGCCGTACTTGGCCTCCAGATCACGCAACACCTGGTCGTCCCGCAGCAGTTCGGCGAGCTTCTCGGCCCCCGGCTTGAGCGCCACCAGGGTGTGGTCGCTGAACACCGTGGTGTCCGGGTAGAGCACCACCAGATCGCCCGCCGAACCGCCCGGCGTGGACACGCCCTTGGCGGTCAGCGCCGCCACCTGCGACTCGTACGCCAGCACCGGCCCGTTGCCCACCCCGGACAGGAAGTCCTTGAACGGGCCGTCACTGCTGGTCTTCTGGTCGCCCTGCACCGACGTCACCTGCCGGACCACGTCCTTGACCAGACCCACCCCGGCATCGTCCGACACCACCTGGTGGCCGTTGGCCAGGTACGAGATCGTCGCCAGGTAGAGCGCCCCGGAGGAGGAGGTGGACGGGTCGGTCGTGGTCAGGAAGAGCAGGCCCCTCAACTCGTTATGGCTGCTCGCCCCCTTGAGGTCCTGCCACTTCCGGCCCTCCTGGACGGCCTTCAGATAGGCGTCCATCCTGAGTGTCCAGACCTTCGGATCCGACTCGCTCCGGGCGGCCAGGCCGTTCTCCCTGAGGACCTCCGCCATCGACTGGTGGGCCAGCGCCACCAGCGGCGAGTAGAACGGCCGCACCGGCTCGCTCTTGATCTGCCGCTGCTTGCGGATCTCCTCCGCCGGCGAGAGGCTGGCCGGGAACGCGAAGTCGTACCGCGTGAGGTCGCTCTCTCCCATCAGCCAGGAGCCGGTGGTGTCGGTGATGACCTTGAGGCCCTGCTTCTGCAGCTCCGCGATGACGTCCGGGTCGGCGAAGAACTCCCGTTTCTCCGAGCCGATCAGACCGGAGATGGTGACGACCTTGCCCGAACCGGGGGGATCGTCGTCCCGGAACAGCGCGACTCCCACCCCGGCAAGCAGCGCCAGCGCCGCCAGTACCCCGAACACACGCCTCATGCCGGACGATTCCCCCTCGTCGGTTCCCTGCCCGGGCTCCCACCCGGGTGACGAGCGTCCCGCCGGGCCGCGAGCGGCGGCAGAAGTCACGGTGAACACGGGGTGAACACCCCTTCACGGAATCGCATCGGCGAACGGGCCGCCGACCACCGCGCGCACACCAGTCCGACCATGTGTCAGATTGTTCAACTCGCCTTCCGGCAAAGGTCATCCCCCTGTCCGGACGCACGTCGATGTTACGCGCCGGTAATGCCTACGCTCAGGGGTATGCGCCGAGCAAAAATCGTCTGTACCCTCGGGCCCGCCACCGACTCGTACGACCAGATCAAGACCCTGGTCGACGCCGGGATGGACATCGCCCGATTCAACCTGAGCCACGGCTCCCACATCGAGCACGAGGAGCGCTACCGCCGGGTCCGCAAGGCCGCGGACGAGACCGGCCGCAGCGTCGGCGTGCTCGCCGACCTTCAAGGTCCGAAGATCCGACTCGACACCTTCGCCGACGGGCCCGTACTTCTCGAACGCGGCGACGAGTTCACCATCTCCACCGACAAGGACGTCGTCGGGGACCAGAACATCTGCGGCACCACCTACGCCGGCCTCGCCGCCGACGTCACCCGGGGCGAGCGGATCCTCGTCGACGACGGCCGGGTCACCCTGGAGGTCGTGAAGGTCGACGGGCCCCTCGTCCGCTGCACCGTGATCGAAGGCGGCCTCGTCTCCGACCACAAGGGCCTCAACCTCCCCGGCGTCGCCGTCTCCGTGCCCGCGCTCAGCGACAAGGACGTCGCCGACCTGCGGTGGGCCCTGCGGACCGGCGCCGACCTCGTCGCCCTCTCCTTCGTCCGCAGCGGCCGCGACATCGAGGACGTCCACCGGGTCATGGCGGAGGAAGGACGCTTCGTCCCCGTCATCGCCAAGATCGAGAAGCCGCAGGCGGTCGAGAACCTCGACTCCATCGTCGACGCCTTCGACGGCATCATGGTGGCCCGCGGAGACCTGGGCGTGGAGATGCCCCTCGAACAGGTCCCGATGGTCCAGAAGCGCGCGATCAAACTGGCCAGGCGCAACGCCAAACCCGTCATCGTCGCCACCCAGATGCTCGACTCGATGATCAACGCCTCCCGCCCCACCCGCGCCGAGGCCTCCGACGTCGCCAACGCCGTCCTCGACGGGACGGACGCCGTGATGCTCTCCGGCGAGACCTCCGTCGGCAAGTACCCCGTCGAGACGGTCAAGACCATGGGCCGCATCATCGAGGCGGCCGAAGCGGACATCCTCGCCGCCGGCCTGCCGCCGCTCACGGCCTCCAACAAGCCCCGCACCCAGGGCGGCGCCGTAGCCCGCGCCGCCGCCGAGATCGGCGACTTCCTCGGCGCCAAGTACCTCGTCGCCTTCACCCAGTCCGGCGACACCGCCCGCCGCCTCACCCGCTACCGCTCGCCCATCCCCGTCCTCGCCTTCACCTACGAACCCGCCGTCCGCAGCCAACTCGCCCTCACCTGGGGCGTCGAGACCTTCCTCGGCCCCTTCGCGGCCACCACGGACGAGATGGTCGAGCAGGTCGACGCCGCGCTGCTCTCCCTCGGCCGCTGCCGCAAGGGCGACATCGTCGTCATCACCGCCGGCTCCCCGCCCGGCCTCGCCGGCTCCACCAACCTCGTCCGCGTCCACCACGTGGGGACGCTGGACGACTGACACCGCTCACCGATGGCGGCACGCTCATGGAGCGTGCCGCCATCAGTACTTGGGGCCGATGTGAGTGTCCATGAGGGCGACGGAGGCCTTGCGGGCGACGGAGACGTTGACCGCGCCGGTGGGGCGGGTGACGGACTTCCACTGCACTCCGACGGCGTCGAGGGTGTCGGTGAAGAGGCGGATGATGTCGGCCGAGGTGTTGGTGAAGAAGTAGCGCGGGTACTCGTAACGCTTCCGGACGCCGCCGACCGTGCGGGTCGTCCAGTTGGTGATGCGGCAACCGTCGGAGTGGATCAGGCCGCGCAGGAATTCCCAGGGGTGGGCATCGACGATCTCCTGCTGCCAGGCCACGAGGGCGATGGAGCGAAGGTGCTTCGGGCCTGGGCCGTGCTGGGGGAAGAGGCAGGGCCAGTGCTTGCTGGTGCTGACCACGCTGGTGTACCCGGTGGCGTGGACGCGCTGGACCTTGTTGTGCGGCATGACGGTGGCGATGGCCCGTGCGCACTCGTCGATGAGCCCGGGCCAGGCATCGCCACAGGCTATGCGGAGCGCGTGGACGTTGCGGCGGCCCTCGCTGATGCAGCCGTCGCCGAGGTAGAGGCCGAGGAGATAGGCGTAATCGGCTCGTGGACGCGCGGGGTCGAGCCGGCCGTTGATGACGGGGCATTCGGCGGTCATGCGCGGACTGGGTGTGATCCCGGAAGCCCACTCGCGGATCGCGAAAGGGGAGATCCCGGTTGCGCGGCTGACCTGGCTGAGGGTCAGCCCGGACGCGTGGAGAGTGATGGCTCGCTGCCGTGTGGCCATGTCGTACATATGGCCGAGATTGCAGGCGTGGATGGAAGTGCACAGGCGAAGCCGGGGATCTTCACTCGCAATGATGAAGATCGCCAATGCTCTGCAGTGTGCACTTCCTTCGAATTGAAGGAAAAGTGCCCCGAGTGGGATTCGAACCCACACTGTATGGTGTTTGAGACCATTGCCTCATGCCAATTGGGCTATCGGGGCCTACGATTTGAAGGTGACTGCCCTCGCGTCGTGACTCAAACATACCGTGTCTAGGTACCCTCGTGCATGCAGTACCCCGCCGGAACGAGGAGCCCCGTGAGCACCGCCGACGAGCAGGCCGAGCCGCTTGAGACCGATATGCCCCAGATCACCCGGATTGTGATCGCCGAGGACGAGGCGTTGATCCGTCTCGATCTGAAGGAGATGCTCGAAGAGGAGGGGTACACCGTCGTCGGCGAGGCCGGGGACGGGGCGACGGCGCTCAAGCTGGTCGAGGAGCTGCGGCCGGATCTGGCGATCCTGGACGTGAAGATGCCCGTCCTGGACGGGCTCTCCGCCGCCGAGCAGATCCACGAGGCGCACTTGGCGCCCGTCCTGATGCTGACCGCGTTCTCGCAGCGCGAGCTGGTGGACCGGGCGCGGGACGCGGGCGCGATGGCGTACATCGTGAAGCCGTTCTCCAAGAGCGACCTGGTGCCGGCGATCGAGATGGCCGTCTCCCGGTACACGGAGATGCGGACGCTGGAGGAGGAGATCGCCGATCTCACCCAGCGGCTGGAGACCCGGAAGCTGGTGGACCGGGCGAAGAGTGTCCTGCAGACCAAGTTCGGGCTGAACGAGCCGGCCGCGTTCCGGTGGATCCAGAAGACCTCGATGGACCGTCGCATGACGATGGCCGCGGTTGCGGAGGCCGTGATCGAGGAAGGCGAGGCCCAGGACAAGAAGAAGGCCGACGAGGGCAAGGCCGAGGGCTGAGAAAGCACGAGAGGGGCCCCGTCCGGTCGGACGGGGCCCCTCGCCGTGTGCGGGGTCGGTCAGTCCTCGCCGAGGTACGCCTTGCGCACGGACTCGTCGTGGAGCAGGTCGGCGCCGGTGCCCTGGAGGACGATCCGGCCGGTCTCCATCACGTATCCCTGGTCGGAGAGCGACAGCGCCGCCTGGGCGTTCTGCTCGACCAGCAGGATCGTCGTGCCGGAGGACTTCAGCTCGACGATGGTCGCCATGATCTTCTGCATCATCAGCGGCGAGAGGCCCATCGACGGCTCGTCCAGCATGAGCAGCTTGGGCTGGGACATCAGTGCCCGTCCCATCGCGAGCATCTGCTGCTCGCCGCCGGACAGCGTGCCCGCGGCCTGCTTCCGGCGTTCGCCGAGGATGGGGAAGAGGCCGTAGGCCCGTTCCACGTCGGCGGCGATGCCGGCGGTGTCGCTGCGCAGGAAGGCACCGAGGAGCAGGTTCTCCTCGATGGTCATGCGGGGGAAGATGTGCCGGCCTTCGGGGGAGTGGGCGAGGCCGAGGGCGACGATCTTGTGGGCGGGGACGACGCCGAGGTCCTGCCCCTCGAAGGTGATCTTCCCGCTGGTGGGCTTGAGGAGCCCGGAGAGGGTGCGCAGGGTGGTGGTCTTGCCGGCGCCGTTGGTGCCGATGAGGGTGGTGACTTCGCCCTGGTTGACGGTGAAGCTGATGCCCTTGACGGCTTCGATCTTGCCGTAGGAGACGCGGAGGTCCTCGACCTCAAGGAGCGCGGTCACTGGTTGTCCTCCGAAGCGGTGGTGCCTTCGAGCGGGGCGCCGAGGTAGGCGGTGATGACGCGTTCGTCGTTCTGGACGGTTTCGCGGTCGCCTTCGACGATCTTCTGGCCCTGGACGAGGACGGCGGTGCGGTCGCAGAGGTTGAAGATGAACCGCATGTCGTGCTCGATGACGAGGATGGAGACGCCGCGGTCGCGGATGGCGAAGACGAGTTCCTCGGCGGCCCTGGTCTCCTGCGGGTTCATGCCGGCGGTGGGCTCGTCGAGGAGGAGGAGGCCGGGGTCGGAGGCGAGGGCGCGGGCGATTTCGAGCTTGCGCTGCTCGCCGTAGGGGAGGTTGCGGGCGAGGTGCTCGGCCTTGTCGGCGAGCCCGGTGAACTCGAGGAGTTCCATGGCGCGGGCGCGGCTCTCGGCTTCGGCGCGGTGGTAGCCGGGGCCGCGGAGGATGGCGGAGAAGAGGCCTTCCTTGGTGCGGCTGTGGCGGCCGACGAGGACGTTTTCCAGGACGGTCATGTTGGCGAAGAGCCGGATGTTCTGGAAGGTGCGGGCGATGCCGGCCTGGGTGACGAGGTGCGGCTTCGGGGGGAGCACGGTGCCCTGGTAGGCGACGCGTCCTTCGGTGGGGACGTAGAGCCCGGTGAGGCAGTTGAAGAAGGTGGTCTTGCCGGCGCCGTTGGGGCCGATGAGACCGATGATCTCGCCTTCGCCGACGGTGAGGGAGACGTTGTTGACGGCGGTGAGGCCGCCGAACCGCATGGTGACGCCGGAGACCTCGAGGAGGGGCTTGGCGACGGCGGGGGTGCTGGGGGCGTCGGTGGTGGTCATCTGGCTTTTCACGCCCCTGCCTTGGTGAGTGCGGCGGCGTCGCCGGTGGGCTGTGCCGGGATCGAGGCCTCGTGGAACTCCAGTTGGCGGCGCCGGTTGGGGATGAGTCCTTCCGGGCGCACGCGCATCAGCACGATGAGTGCGATGCCGAAGGCGAGCAGCTGGTAGTTGGAGAGGAATTCGAGCTTCTTCGGGACGAGGAAGAGGAGGGTGGCGCCGGCCAGTGGTCCGCTGATGGTGCCCATGCCGCCGAGGATGACGGCGGCGAGCAGGAAGGCGGAGTTGGGCGGCAGGGCCTCGGCGAAGGTGTACTGGTCGGGGGTGACGGTGTAGCTGACGTGGGCCTGGACGGTGCCGGCGAGGCCGGCGAGGCAGGCGCCGAGGGCGAAGGCGAGGAGCTTGAGGCGGAAGCCGTTGATGCCCATGGCTTCGGCGGCGGTCTCGTCCTCGCGGATGGCGACCCAGGCGCGGCCGATGCGGGAGTTGCCGACGCGGGCGAAGACCAGCACCACGAGGGCGGTGACCAGCAGCATCAGCAGGTAGTAGTTGGAGAAGCGGCCGAGTTCGACGCCGAAGATCGTGGTGGGCTTGCCGAGGTCCCAGCCGAGGATGTTGAGGTCGGGGATCCGGGGGATGCCGTTGGAGCCGTTGGTGATCTTGGGGCCGGTGGTGCCGTTGAGGTTGAGCATGGTGATGCGGAAGATCTCGCCGAAGCCGAGGGTGACGATGGCGAGGTAGTCGCCGCGCAGTCGCAGGGTCGGGGCGCCGATGAGGACGCCGAAGACCATGGAGACGACGGCGCCGGTCAGCATCGCGGCCCAGAAGGGGAACTGGACGTGGATCGGCGAGGCGGGGGAGCCGGAGACCAGGGCGGCGGCGTAGGCGCCGACGCCGAGGAAGGCGACGTACCCGAGGTCGAGCAGGCCGGCGAGGCCGACGACGATGTTGAGGCCGAGGGCGACGGTGGCGAAGATCAGGATGTTGGCGGCGACCGAGGTGTACTGGTCGCTGGTCTGGGTGAACGGGAAGCTGGCGGCGGCGGCGAACGCGGCGCCGGTGGTGACCGAGCGGTACTTGACGGTCAGGGCGCGCAGCCGGGGCAGCAGGCCGGACTTGGTGATCGCGGGCACGACGGCGCCGGCGAGCAGCAGGTAGCCGATGAAGAGCTCGCCGTACTCGGTGTCGATGCCGAAGGTGATGGCGAACAGGCCGATGGCGAAGGCCGCGACGATGAGCAGGACCTCGGCCCAGGAGGGGAGTTCGCGGGCGGCGGGGAGCGGCCGGGTGACGGTGCCGAGGCGCAGCCAGTGGTGGGCGAGGTGGCCGAGCTGCATGAGGAGGACGGCGGCTGCGGCGATGACCACGCCGTTGGCGAGGGCGGTCATGACCGGGGCGACGGGCTTGCTCTCGGGGATCGCGTTGGCGCCGAGGTAGGCGATCAGGGCGATGGGGACGAGGAGGAAGAGCCGCCGGTCGAGGATGCGCAGTTTGACACCGGTGCGGCGGTCGAGGGGGAGGCCGAGGGCGCCGGCGAGGGTGAGCAGTGAGCCGGCGCCGAGGACCCAGCCGCCGGGTTCGAGGTTGGCGAGGCCGCCGAGGTCGACGGCGATGGCGATGATGGAGAACCAGCCGACGGCGAAGGCGCCGGCGGCGGCGGCGAGGACGGCGTTGTTGCTGCGGGTGGGGGCGGCCCAGCGGAGGCCGGGGACGCCTTGGGTGGCGAGCAGCAGGGCGAGGGTGAGCAGGCCGGCGGTGAGGGCGAGCCACTGGAGGCCGGCGGGGGAGCCGGTGTAGGTGAGGTCGCCGGGGAATTCGGAGGTCCAGGTCCAGGACATCAGGGCGGAGCCGGCGGTGGCGGCTGCGCCGAGGCCGGTGAGGAGGGTGGCGGCGCGGGTGGGCAGGGGGATGACCGGGGTGGTCTCGGTGTTGGGGGTGGTGGTCATGGTGGTCACGCCCTGTCCGCGACGCGCTCGCCGAGCAGGCCCTGTGGCCGGACGAGCAGCACGACGATGAGGAGTACGAAGGCCCAGACGTCCTTCCAGGCGCCGCCTCCGAAGAGGTGCATGCCGGGGAGGTGCTGGATGTACCCGGTGGCGAGGGCTTCGGCGAGGCCGAGGGCGACGCCGCCGAGCATGGCGCCGTAGATGTTGCCGATTCCGCCGAGGACGGCGGCGGTGAAGGCCTTGAGTCCGAGGATGAAGCCCATCCGGAAGTCGACCTGGCCGCTGCGCAGGCCGTAGGCGACGGCGGCGACGGCGGCGAAGGCGGCGCCGATGGCGAAGGCCATGACGATGATCCGGTCGGTGTCGATGCCCATGAGCTTGGCGGTGTCGGGGTCCTGGCTGGTGGCCTGCATGGCGCGGCCGGAGCGGGTGCGGGTGACGAACCAGCCGAGGGCGAGCATGCAGAGCGGGGCGGCGATGATCAGGAAGATGTCGCTGCGCTGGATGGTGACGGAGCCGAGTGCGAAGGGGTCGCCGGGGATCTTCGGGAAGACGCGGGCCTTCTTGGCGTCGGGGTAGAAGGAGAAGACCAGCTGCTGGAGGACGATCGACAGGCCGATCGCGGTGATCAGCGGGGCGAGCCGGGGGGCGCTGCGCAGGGGCCGGTAGGCGAAGCGCTCGGCGGCGACGGCGGTGAGGGTGGAGACCAGGATGCCGGCGATCAGCATCAGCGGTAGGGCCAGCCAGAGTGTGGTGCCGCCGGGGAGGGCGAGGTAGGCGGTCAGGGCGCCGAAGCCGCCGACCATGACGATCTCGCCGTGGGCGAAGTTGATGAGCTGGACGATGCCGTAGACCATCGTGTAGCCGATCGCGACGAGCCCGTAGAGGGCGCCGAGGATCAGGCCGTTGGCCAGCTGCTGCGGTAGGTCGTGCACCGCTGGGCCTCCGTTGTGCGTGGGTGGGTCCGCGTGGGTGGTGGATGTGAGGCGCGCGGGGGCACTCGTGGCGCCCCCGCGCGGGTAACTCCGACGTGCTGTAGTGCTGCTGACGCAGGTCAGGATCAGCCGTTGAAGGTGCCGGACTTCTCCACGGCCCACTTGCCATCCTTGACGGCGTAGACGGTGAGCTGCTTGTTGGTGGTGTCGCCGAACTCGTCGAACGAGACCTTGCCGGTGACGCCGTCGAAGGAGACCTTCTGGACGGCCTCGACGACCTTGGCGCGGGGGCTGTCGGGGAGCTTGCCGTTGTTGGCGGTCACGACGGCCTTGACGCCCTGGATGATGGCCCAGGCGCTGTCGTAGGAGTAGCCGCCGTAGGTCTCGTAGGCGTCCTTGTAGCCGGCGGTCTTGTAGTCGGCGATGAACTTGGCGGCGGTGGGGAGCTGCTCGACGGGCAGGCCGACGGCGGTGGCGTAGTCGCCCTGGCTCTTGGGGTTGAGCTTGATGAAGTCGCCGCTCTGGATGCCGTCGCCGCCCATCAGGGGGATGTTGACGCCGGCGTCCTTGAGCTGGAGGGAGAGCGGGCCGGCGGCGGGGTACTCGCCGCCGTAGTAGACGGCTTCGGCGCCGGAGGCCCTGACCTTGGTGACGACGGCGGCGAAGTCGCGGTCGTCGGGGTTGACGTGCTCCTCGCCGACGATGGTGCCGCCCTGCTTGGTGAACTCGCCCTTGAAGGTGGCGGCGAGGCCGGCGCCGTAGGTCTTCTGGTCGTCGATGAGGAAGACCTTGGTCTTCTTCGCGTCCTTGGCCAGGAACTGGGCCGCGAAGGGGCCCTGGACGGCGTCGGTGGTGGCGGTGCGGAAGTAGGACTTGAAGGGGCGGGCCTTGGTGCCGCTGGCCCACTTCTCGCCCTGGCTGAGGGCGACGCCGGTGTTGGCGGGGGAGATCTGGACGAGGTTGGCGTCGTTGAAGATCTGCTGCATGGACTGGGCGACGCTGGAGTTCAGCGGGCCGACGACGCCGATGACGTTCTTGTCGGCGACCAGCTGGGTGGCGTTCTGCTGGCCCGGGGCGGGCTTGGCGGTGTCGTCCAGGGCCTTGATCTCGAACTTGACGCCGGGCACCTCGTTCTTCTCGTTGGCCTGCTTGACCGCGAGTTCGACGGAGTTGCGGATGCCGAGGCCGAGGGCGGAGAGGTCGCCGGTGAGGGGGGCGTCGACGCCGATGGTGACGGTGGTGCTGGACCCGGCGTTGTTGCCGTCCCCGGACTTCTTCTCGTCGCGGGAGCCGCAGGCGCTGAGGCTCAGGGCGCCGATCACGGCAATGCTCACGACAACTGCTGAACGGTGACGCACGAGGGTCCCCTTCGGTTCGGGAGGGCGCCGCGCCGGAATGGCGGGAACCGGATGCGCGGTGGGCCTGGCCCGATCCGGTGGCGCGGTGACTGGCTGTGACTCTAGATGCCGTTCGGCGGCTCGGGCAGTGGTGTGGCGAGGCTGTGATTCTCTTGTTATGAGCACACGGAGCGCCCGTCTCAGTATGTGGTCGTTTCGGTTCGATCGATCCTGTACTTCCGGGCGTCTACTGGCTGGTAGGTGGATGTAAGGCCCAGAAATGCGGGTCACTCCTGGCCTCTCCGATAATCGGACGCGACCGTTCGCAGCGCTGGTTTCGGGCGTGTGCGTCCGAATAACGGACGATGGAGGGGTCGAGGCCGGAATCCCGGGCCGAGGCGGGGTCCGGGAGGTGCTGAATGCTCGGATTTCCTACCTGTTACGCAGTGTTACATTCTGAATGTCTGCCAACATGACAATGCCCCCTTGTATAGACCAACGCCTGCCCAGGGCAGTCGAAGGTCAAACAAGGGGGCGGACAAGGGAATTGACGGTCGGCCGGGCCGTCCGGGGAGGACCGGCCGGCCGACGGTGCGTCAGAGGTCGCGGAGCATGCAGGTCAGCCGGCAGCTGGTGACCCGCCGGCCGGTGTCGTCGGTGATCGCGATCTCGTAGGTGGCGGCGGTGCGCCCCTTGAACACGGCGGTCGCCACCCCGGTGACCAGCCCGGAGGTGGCCGAGCGGTGGTGGGTGGCGTTGAGGTCCACGCCCACCGCGTACCGGCCCGGGCCGGCGTGCAGCATCGCGCCGACCGAGCCGAGGGTCTCGGCCAGCGCCGCCGAGGCGCCGCCGTGCAGCAGCCCGTACGGCTGCTGGTTGCCCTCGACCGGCATGGTGCCGACCACGCGGTCGCCCGAGGCCTCGACGATCCGGATGCCGAGCTTCTCGCCGAGGTGGCCGCCGGAGAAGGTGGCCGGGTCGACGCCGAGCTTGGCGAAGTGGTCCAGCACCTCCTGCGGGACCTTCAGGACGGGGGCCGCGTCGGGGGCAGCGTCGGTCATGGGGGAGCTCCTGCCGCTTGGGGTCACGTCATCGTGCTGCCAGTGATCGTACGACCGTCCTACTCGGCGGTAGCGGTCGCCTCGGGAGGCTGGCGCGTCGGCGGCCCGGCCTGGCGGGCGGCCGCCGGGGGCGGCGGGCAGCGGCTCCGGCGCGCCCCTTTTGTCGGTGCCGGGCCATAGGATCGGTGACCGGCAGTGGAATCGGCAGGAACGGACGTTGACGTGGCTACGCAGAGTACGGACAAGAGCGCGGCGGGTGGCGGCGGGGCCCGGCCCCGGCTGATGCTGCTCGACGGGCACTCGATGGCCTACCGGGCGTTCTACGCGCTGCCCGTGGAGAACTTCAACACCTCCACCGGCCAGCCCACCAACGCGGTGTACGGCTTCGCCTCGATGCTCGCCAACACCGTCCGGGACGAGCAGCCCACCCACCTCGCGGTGGCCTTCGACCTCTCCCGGCAGACGTTCCGCTCCGCCGAGTTCCCCGACTACAAGGCCAACCGGGCCAAGACGCCGGACGAGTTCCGCAGCCAGGTCCCCCTGATCGGTGAACTCCTCGACGCCATGCGCATCCCGCGGATGACCGTCGAGGGCTTCGAGGCCGACGACATCATCGCCACCCTGGCCACCGCCGCCGAGGCGGCCGGCTTCGACGTCGACATCGTCACCGGCGACCGGGACTCCCTCCAGCTGGTCACCGAGCACGTCACCGTCCTCTACCCGACCAAGGGCGTCTCCGAACTCACCCGCTACACCCCGGAGAAGGTCGCCGAGAAGTACGGCGTCACCCCCCGCCAGTACCCCGACCTCGCGGCGCTGCGCGGCGACCCGTCCGACAACCTGCCCGGCATCCCCGGCGTCGGCGAGAAGACCGCCGCCAAGTGGGTCAACCAGTTTGGCTCGTTCGACGAACTCGTCGCCCGCGCCGACGAGGTGAAGGGCAAGATCGGCGAGAAGCTGCGCGAGCACCTCGACTCGGTCAAGCGCAACCGCATCCTCACCGAACTCGTCCGCGACGTCGAACTCCCCCTCGGCATCGACGACCTGGGCCGCACCGCGTTCGACCGCGAGGCCGTCGCCACCCTGATGGAGTCGCTGGAGTTCCGCAACGCCAACTTCCGCGACCGCGTCCACGGCATCGACCCGGCCGCCGCCGAGCCCGAGGCCGCCGCCGAGCTCGCCCCCGGCGTCGAGGTGGACGGCGAACTGCTCACCGACCCGGGCACGCTCGCCGCCTGGCTCCGGCAGCACGCCGCCGGCAAGGCGCCTGTCGCGCTCGCCGCCGTCTACCGGTGGGCGCTCGGCACCGGCGAGGTCACCGAGGTGGCGCTCGCCGCCGGAGAGGCCGCCGCCTGGTTCGACCCGGCGCTGCTCGCCGAGGAGGACGAACGCGCCTTCGCCGCCTGGCTGGCCGACCCGGCCGCCCCCAAGGCCCTGCACATCGCCAAGCAGGTCATGCGCGCCTTCGCCGAACGCGGCTGGACCATCGAGGGCGTCGTCGCCGACACCGCCCTCGCCGCCTACCTGGAGAAGCCCGGCCGCCGCACCTTCACCCTGGAGGTGCTCGCCGAGGAGTACCTGGCCCGCTCGCTCGCCCCGGCCCCCGTCGCCGAGTCCGGCCAGCTCGCCTTCGACGCCCCCGACGAGGGCGACGACACCGACGCGGTGGCGGCCCGCGCCCAGGCGCTGATGCTCCAGTCCCGCGCCGTGCTCGACCTCGCCGCGCTCTTCGACACCCGCCTCGCCGAGGTCGGCGCCACCGAGCTGCTGCGCGACATGGAGCTGCCGATCGCCGCCCTGCTGGCCCGGATGGAGCGCACCGGCATCGCCGCCGACCACCCCTGGCTCACCGGCCTGGAGAGCCAGTTCGCCGCCGAGATCCAGCGCGTGGTGGAGGAGGCGCACGCCGCCGCCGGCCACGAGTTCAACCTCGGCTCGCCCAAGCAGCTCCAGGAGATCCTCTTCGGCGAGCTGGCCCTGCCCAAGACCAAGAAGATCAAGACCGGCTACACCACCGACGCCGACGCGCTCACCTGGCTCGCCACCCAGACCGACAACGAACTGCCGGTCATCCTGCTGCGCCACCGCGACCAGGCCAAGCTGCGCACCACCGTCGAGGGCCTGCTCAAGACGGTCTCCCCGGCCGGGCGGATCCACACCACCTTCAACCAGATGGTCGCCGCCACCGGCCGGCTCTCCTCGCAGGACCCGAACCTGCAGAACATCCCGGTCCGCACCGAGGAGGGCCGGATGATCCGCCGCGCCTTCGTCGTCGGCGAGGGCTACGAGGCGTTGCTGACCGCCGACTACTCGCAGATCGAGCTGCGCATCATGGCCCACCTCTCCGAGGACGAGGCCCTGATCGAGGCCTTCGCCACCGGCGAGGACCTCCACACCACCGTCGCCTCCCAGGTCTTCGAGGTCCCCGGCGACGCGGTCGACGCCGAGATGCGCCGCAAGATCAAGGCGATGTCCTACGGTCTGGCCTACGGGCTCTCCGCGTACGGGCTCTCCCAGCAGCTCGGCATCAAGCCCGCCGAGGCCCAGGGCCTGATGGACACCTACTTCGAGCGGTTCGGCGGCGTCCGCGACTACCTGCGCCGGGTCGTCGACGAGGCCCGCGCCACCGGCTACACCGAGACCCTGCTCGGCCGCCGCCGCTACCTGCCGGACCTCAACAGCGACAACCGCCAGCGCCGCGAGATGGCCGAGCGGATGGCCCTCAACGCCCCGATCCAGGGCTCGGCCGCCGACATCGTCAAGATCGCCATGCTGCGGGTCGACGAGGCGCTGACCGCCGCCGGCCTCACCTCCCGGATGCTGCTCCAGGTGCACGACGAAATCGTGCTGGAGCTGGCCCCCGGCGAGCGTGAGCAGGTCGAGGCGATCGTCCGCGAGCAGATGGCCGGCGCCTACCCGCTGCGCGCCCCGCTCGACGTGTCCGTCGGTGTCGGCGCCAACTGGGAGTCCGCCGCGCACTGACGCGGTGTCAAGGAGTCGCGGGTGCAGGCCGGTTCCCGGATCCGCCCGCGGCTCCTACCCTGGTCCCATGGGGATTGCGGGGGTGCTGCGGAGCGGGCCGGAGTCGGCGGCCCTGGTGCTCCGGGAGGGCGGCGGGACGCGGCGCCGGGCGCTCGCGCGCTGCCTGACCGCGTTCGGGACGGCGCTGGGCGCGCCACTGGTCCTGGCCGTGCCGACCCTGCTGGTCGCGTTCTTCATGCTGCTCGCCGGAGCGACCGCCGCCACCATCGGCCGGGTGGCCGGGGGGATCGCCGGCGTCGAGTACCTGCTGGCCGTCCCGCTCCTGGCCCGGCTGGCGTACACCACCGTCCACCGGCTGGAGTTCGCCCCGGCGGCGGCCCCGGACAGGTTCCGGCTGGTCCGGGTCGGACGCCCGGACGCCTGGCAGCCGCTCGCCGGGCTCTGCGGCATCCGGCTGGAGCACAAGGTCACCGAGCCCTACCCGGGCGATCCGCAGCCGGCCGAGGAGCAGCTCGTCGTCCGCCTGGACCTCGCCGGCGACGAACTCCGGTGGACCCCGCCCGCCGGCACCGACCCGGAGCGGCTGCACCGGGCCCTGACCGCCCTGCTCGGCCCCGGCGGCGTGCGGGTCGAGCTGGTCACCGGCCGCACCGTCCGGTCCCGCCCGGCGCGCGGAACCGGCCGGACCACAGGCGGCTCGGCCTCCGCCAACTCCGGCGGCTTCTCGGGCGGCGGCTGAGCCGGCCCGGCCCCTCGCGGGGCCCTGCCGGCGGGCATTGGTGCGCTTGGCCGGCTCGGCGGCGAGCGGAGCGGGATGGGGTCCTCCCTAGCCGGAGGCCGGGGGAGGGTCCTCCGGCCACGGATGCCTCGGGTAGCGGCCGCGCAGGTCGGCGCGGACGGCCCGGTAGCCGTCGCGCCAGAACGAGGCGAGGTCGCCGGTGACGGCGGCCGGGCGCCCGGCGGGGGAGAGCAGGTGGACGGTGAGCGGCACCCGCCCGCCGGCCAGCGCCGGGGCCGCGGCCCAGCCGAACAGCTCCTGCAACTTCACCGCCAGCACCGGGCGTTCGCCGCTGTAGTCGACCCGGATCCGGGAGCCGGACGGCACCGTGATCCGTTCCGGCGCCAGCTCGTCCAGCCGCCCGGCTTCGCCGGTGGCCCAGGGGAGCAGGCGCTGGAGGGCGGCGGTGGTGTCGATGCGGGCGAGGTCGGAGCGGCGGCGGGCGCGGGAGAGTTCGGGCTCCAGCCATTCATCGGCGCGTTCGAGGAGCGCGGCGTCGCTGACGTCGGGCCAGGGGTCGCCGATCGCGGCACGCAGGAAGGCCAGGCGTTCGCGCAGGCCGGGGGAGGGCCAGGCGAGCAGGGTGCTCACGCCCTCGCGGGCGAGGCCCTCCAGCAGTGCGGCGCGCACCAGCGCCGGCTCGGGCCGGTCCAGCTTCGCCGAGGCCAGCTCGACGGCGCCCAGCGACTCCACCCGCCGGGCGGTCACCTCGCCGTGCCGGGTGGACCAGTGGACCTCCTCCCGGGAGGCCAGCAGCGGCGCACCGGCCAGGCGGGCGGTGGACTCGTCCAGCGCGGCCGCGTGCAGCACCCGCGCGGAGGGCGAGCCCGCGGGGCGGTCGGCGACGGCGACGGCCAGCCACGGGAGGGCGCCCAGCGCGGTGCCGGGGGCCAGCTCGGCGGCCGTCCCGGAGGCCATCAGGTACGGGCTGCGCTCGCCGGGCTCGGGCCGTTCCACCCGGGCCCGGGCGATCCGCTCGGGGAAGGCCAGTGCCACGACGAGGCCGACGGCCGCGGCGTCCGGCAGGGCGGTGGCTGGGGTGTCGTCGACGCCGCGCAGCAGCCGGCGGACCTCGTCGCGCCAGCGGCCCGCGTAGGGGTCGCGGGAGTCCCGGACGGTGCGCCGGACCGCGCCCAGGTCGTCCCCGAGGGCGCGCGGGGGCTCCTCGGACAGCAGTGCGACCACCTCGGCGGCCCGGCGCGCGCCGACCGCCTGCGCGCCGTCGACCAGGGCGCGGGCGAGGCGCGGGTGCAGTCCGGTGCGGGCGAGGCGGATGCCGCGCGGGGTGGCCCGGCCGTCCTCCTCCACCGCGCCGAGTGCCCGCAGGGTCTGCCGGGCGGCGGCCATCGCGCCGGCCGGGGGTCGGTCGGGCAGGGCGAGGCCGGTGGCGTCCGGGTCGCCCCAGCAGGCGGCCTGGAGGGCGAACGGGGTGAGGTCGGCGAGCGCGATCTCGGGGGTGGGGTAGCGGGCGGCGAGGGCGTCCTCGGCCTCCGCCCAGCAGCGGTAGACGGTGCCGGGGGCCTCGCGGCCGGCGCGGCCGGCGCGCTGGCGGGCGGCGGCGAGCGAGGCGCGGACGGTGACCAGGCCGGCCAGGCCGCGGGCGTGGTCGGTTCGCGGCTCGCGGGCCAGGCCGGCGTCGACCACGACCCGCACGCCCGGCACGGTGAGCGAGGACTCGGCGACGGCGGTGGCCAGCACCACCCGCCGCCCCTCGCCCGCGGCCAGCGCCGCGTCCTGCACCGCCTGCGGTGCGCGGCCGTGCAGCTGGAGCACGTCGGCCGGTGCCCCGGCGAGCAGTCCGGCGACGCGGGCGATCTCGCCGACGCCGGGCAGGAAGCAGAGGACGTCCCCGTCGCGTTCGCCGAGGGCCCGCCGGACGGTGGCGGCGACGTGGTCGAGCAGCGCCGGGTCGACCCGGGTGCCGTGCGCGGGGCGGACGCCGCGCGGCGGCGGCGCCCAGACCGTCTCGACGGGGTGGGCGACCCCGTGCGCCTGGACCACCTCGGCGCCGCCGAGCAGGTCGGCCCAGGCGGCGGTGTCGGAGGTGGCGGAGGCGCAGACGATGCCCAGCTCGGGCCGGAGCGCGGCCCGGACGTCGAGCAGGAAGGCGAGCGCGGTGTCCGCGTCGAGGTGCCGCTCGTGGCACTCGTCCAGCACGACGAGGTCGACGCCGGGCAGCTCCTGGTCGCGCTGGAGGCGCTGGAGCAGCACGCCGGTGGTGACCACCTCGACCACGGTCCGCGGCCCGGTCCTGCGCTCGCCGCGCACGGTGTAGCCGACCTGGTCGCCGACGGCGGAGCCGAGCAGCCAGGCCATCCGCCGGGCCGCGGCCCGGACGGCGAGCCGGCGCGGTTCCGCGACGAGCACCCGGCGGGCGGGGCGGCCGTCCCCGAGGAGGCCGGCCAGGGCGAGCGGCACCAGCGTGGTCTTGCCGGTGCCGGGCGGCGCGGCCAGCACGGCCACGCCGTGAACGTCGAGCGCGCGGTGCAGGGCGGGCAGGGCGGTACGGACGGGCAGCTCGCGCCAGGCAGGGTTCACCCGCACAGTCTCCCCGACGGCCGGGCACACCGACGGCCCGGCGGTCCCGGCCGCCCGGTGCTGCGGGGCGGCCGGGGCGCCCGCCAGGCCTCAGTCCCGCTCGGCGACGAAGATCGCCGTTCCGGGGATCAGCCGCCCGCGCAGCGGCGACCAGCCGCCCCACTCCTGTTCGTGTCCCTCCGGCCACTCCGGCTCCACCAGGTCCACCAGCCGGAACCCGGCGCCGACCAGCTCGCGCACGCGGTCCCCGACGGTGCGGTGGTGCTCGACGTAGGTGGCGTGCCCGTGCTCGTCCTGCTCGACGTACGGGGTGCGGTCGAAGTAGGAGGCGACGGCGGTCAGCCCCTCGACGCCGGGCTCGTCGGGGAAGGCCCAGCGGATGGGGTGGGTCACCGAGAAGACCCAGCGCCCGCCGGGCCGCAGCACCCGGTGCACCTCGCGCATCAGCGCGTCGGTGTCGGCGCTGAACGGCACCGCGCCGTAGGCGGAGCAGGCGAGGTCGAAGGAGCCGTCGGCGAACGGGAGCACGGCGGCGTCGGCCTGGACGACCGCCACCGGCGGGGTGTCGCGGGCGAGGTCGATCCGGAGGGAGTGCTGGAGCTGGCGGAAGGAGATGTCCAGCGCGACGGGCCGGGCGCCCTGGCGGGCGAGCCAGCGCGAGCACTGGGCGGCGCCGGCACCGATCTCCAGCACGGTCCGGCCCTCGACCTCGCCGAGCAGCCGGGCGTCGGCCTCGTCCAGGCCCTCGGGGCACCAGGTGAACCGGTCGTCACCGAGGAACTCGCCGTGCTCGTCCTGGTATTCGTCGGCGTTGCGGTCCCACCAGTGCCGGCTGGCCCGGCTGCTCTCACCGGCCTGGGCGTCGCGCCTTACCGCGTCGTCGCCGTCGTCGTCAAGATCATGGACGTCGGACTGGGGGGTGGTGGCCACGGTGATAATGCCCATCGCGTAGGGTGTGGTCTGCGGAAGCGCCGCTGCCGCGAACCGGCCCCGCAAGGGTCCGGGTCCTGGCGGTGGCATCCGGGGAAAGGCTTCCTGCGGCCGCCACTGTGAGGTGCGCAATCGGAGGATATGGCCTGATCCATACCGGCCTCCACCGTCTTGGCGCTCTTGGCGTTGACCGTGCCTGGCCGTCCCCGTATGCTACAAGTTGCGCTGCGGGCCTGCGCGCCTCGGACGGAGCAGGTCGCGCTCGCATCTGTCGAAGACCCCACGGTCGCAAGACGGACGCCGATTTCTCGCTTCCTGCGGGAACTCTGGTGGGCCGTGTTCTTGGCTGTCCGGCTTTCGGTGGGAGCGATACGGGCCCTCCGCGTGGCATTACCTACGACTTCATGTCCGTACCGGAGCCCTTTTCCTAATGACGAGCCCCACCGACTCCTCCACCAGCACCACCCCGCAGGTCGCGGTCAACGACATCGGCGACGCTGAGGCCTTCCTCGCCGCCATCGACGAGACCATCAAGTACTTCAACGATGGCGACATCGTCGAGGGCGTCATCGTGAAGGTCGACCGTGACGAGGTGCTCCTCGACATCGGTTACAAGACCGAGGGCGTCATCCCGTCCCGTGAGCTCTCGATCAAGCACGACGTTGACCCGCACGAGGTCGTCTCCGTCGGTGACAACATCGAGGCCCTGGTTCTCCAGAAGGAGGACAAGGAGGGTCGTCTCATCCTGTCCAAGAAGCGCGCTCAGTACGAGCGTGCCTGGGGCACGATCGAGAAGATCAAGGAAGAGGACGGCATCGTCACCGGTACCGTCATCGAGGTCGTCAAGGGTGGTCTCATCCTCGACATCGGCCTCCGTGGCTTCCTGCCGGCCTCGCTCGTCGAGATGCGTCGTGTCCGCGACCTCCAGCCCTACGTGGGCAAGGAGCTCGAGGCCAAGATCATCGAGCTGGACAAGAACCGCAACAACGTGGTCCTGTCCCGCCGTGCCTGGCTGGAGCAGACCCAGAGCGAGGTCCGCCAGACCTTCCTCACCACCCTGCAGAAGGGTCAGGTGCGCTCCGGCGTCGTTTCCTCGATCGTCAACTTCGGTGCGTTCGTGGACCTCGGCGGCGTCGACGGTCTGGTTCACGTCTCCGAGCTGTCCTGGAAGCACATCGACCACCCGTCCGAGGTTGTCGAGGTCGGCCAGGAGGTCACCGTCGAGGTTCTCGACGTTGACATGGACCGCGAGCGCGTCTCCCTGTCGCTGAAGGCGACCCAGGAGGACCCGTGGCAGCAGTTCGCCCGTACCCACCAGATCGGCCAGGTCGTTCCGGGTAAGGTCACCAAGCTGGTTCCGTTCGGTGCGTTCGTCCGCGTGGACGAGGGCATCGAGGGTCTGGTCCACATCTCCGAGCTGGCCGAGCGCCACGTCGAGATCCCGGAGCAGGTCGTCCAGGTCGGCGACGACATCTTCGTCAAGGTCATCGACATCGACCTCGAGCGTCGTCGCATCAGCCTCTCGCTGAAGCAGGCCAACGAGGCCCTCGGCGCCAACCCGGCCGAGGTCGAGTTCGACCCGACCCTGTACGGCATGGCCGCTTCGTACGACGACCAGGGCAACTACATCTACCCGGAGGGCTTCGACCCCGAGGCGAACGACTGGCTGCCCGGCTTCGAGAAGCAGCGTGAGGAGTGGGAGCGCCAGTACGCCGAGGCGCAGTCGCGCTTCGAGCTGCACCAGGCCCAGGTCATCAAGAGCCGTGAGGCCGACGCCGAGGCCGCTGCCGAGGGTGGCGACGCCGTCGCCGCCGCCGCCGGTGGCTCGTACTCCTCCAGCAGCGACGAGGGCTCCGGCGCTCTCGCTTCGGACGAGGCCCTGGCCGCCCTGCGCGAGAAGCTGGCCGGTGGCCAGAGCTGAGGCTCTGACCCCGCTGGTGCTCGGCGCATAGCGCCATAGCGTCACCGATGAACCCCACCCGGTATTCCGGGTGGGGTTCATTGTTTTTCCTCTTCACTTATTTGTTCCTTATGTGCACGATTTTTGTGATAAGGGGCTCATCGGATGCCTATGGGCGATTCGGGACCTAGGACCTACCTTGGGATGAGTTGCCCCATGGGCGGCTCCCCCCGGCCCCGCACGCTAGGCACCCCCCCACATGCGCCGTAGCACCGCAGTGACCTCCCCCGCCCGTTCGTCCGCCGACCCCAAGGTCGACGGACGCCTTGCCGCCCTCGGCCGGTTCTGCTTCCGGCACCGGCGCTGGGTGCTCGGCTTCTGGGCGGTCGTCCTGGTCATAGGCGTGCTGATCGGCGGCCGGGTCTTCGCGGGTTCGGTGGCCGGCGCCTCCTCGGCCAGCTCCGAGGCCGACCGGGGCAGCGCGGTGGTCACCGCGGCCGACCCGGCCCGCGGCACCGTGACCGCCGTGGTGGACGGAAAGCCGGTGGACGACCAGGCCGTGCGGGCGGCCGTCACCCGGGCCACCGCCGAGATCGCCGCCCTGCCCGGTGTCTCCTCGGTCACCGACGCCTACGGCTCCGGCCCGGCCGGCGCCGCACTGCGCTCCGCCGACGGCAACGCGAGCCTGGTCTCCGTGCGGATGGCCGACACCAGCACCGACGCCCAGACCGCCGCCGTCACCCAGCGCCTCGCGGACATCGAGGCCGACGGTGCCCAGGTCAAGGTCGGCGGGGACATCGTGCTCCAGGACGAGGTCAAGAAACAGACCGAGAAGGACACCCGGTTCGGCGAGATCGTCACCCTGCCGCTGACCCTGATCGTCATGGTGCTGGTCTTCGGCGGCCTCGCCGCCGCCAGCCTGCCGGTGATCGGCGCCGTCGCCTCGGTGGGCGGCGCGCTGCTGGCCATGTTCGGCTTCAGCAAGATCATGGACATCGACACCAGCGTGCTGCCGATCGCCACCGTGCTGGGGCTCGGGCTCTCGATCGACTACGCGCTGCTGATGGTCAACCGCTTCCGGGAGGAACGCGGCCACGGCGCGGGCATCGCCGCCGCCGTCGAGCGGACCGCCGCCACCGCCGGCCGGACCGTCGCCTTCTCCGGGCTGACCGTCGCCGTCGCCCTCTCCGGCCTCTTCGTCTTCACCAGCCCCGTGCTCGGCGCGGTCGCCGCCGCCGGCGTGAGCGTGGTGGTGATCGCGGTCGCGGCCGCGCTCACCCTCGTCCCCGCGCTGCTCGGCTTCGCCGGCAGCCGGATCAAGGCGCCCACCGCACCCGTGCCCGACGAGGGCTTCTTCAGCCGGACCGTCCGCCGGGTGCGCAAGCGTGCGGTGCCGGTCGCGCTCGCCTGTGTCGCGCTGCTGATGGCCGCCGGGGCGCCGTTCCTCCATGCCGACATGCGCAGCTCGGGCGCTGCCGTCCTGCCCGCCTCCTCGGCCGGCCGCCAGGTCGCCGACACGATCGACCAGCGTTTCCCGCTGGCGTCGCCGGCCCCGATCACCGTGGTGGTCGAGGGCGGCGCCCCGGTCGCCCAGGCCTATGCCGACGACGTGGTGGCCAAGCTGCCCGGCGTCAGCGGGGTCCGGGCGGTCACCCCGGTGAGCGACAAGGTCTCCACCATCGACGTCCTGGTGCACGGCGACCCGCAGGGCGGGCAGGCCAAGAAGGTGGTGGAGGAGCTGCGCGCCGACCGCGGCGGGCTCACCACCCACGTCACCGGCGGTGCGGCCTCGATCGTCGACTTCCGGCACGAACTGCTCACCCGGGGGCCGATCGCGCTCGGCCTGGTGGCGCTCGGCACGCTGGTGCTGCTCTTCCTGATGACCGGCTCGGTGGTGATGCCGGTCAAGGCCCTGCTGATGAACCTGCTCTCGCTGGGCGCCTCGCTCGGCGCGCTCACCCTGGTCTTCCAGGACGGCTACTTCAGCGGACTGCTCGGCTTCACCCCCACCGGCGGGCTGGAGACCTTCATCCCGGTGCTGGTCTTCGCCTTCGCGTTCGGGCTGTCGATGGACTACGAGGTCTTCCTGCTCGCCCGGATCAAGGAACTCCGGGACAAGGGCCACAGCTGTACGAGGGCCGTGGAGCTGGGCGTGCAGCGCAGCGGGAAGATCATCACCTCGGCGGCACTGCTGATGGTGATCGTCTTCGCCGGCTTCGCGCTCGGCGACATGCTGATGGTCAAGCAGATGGGCATCGCGCTGGCCGTCGCGGTGGCCGTCGACGCGACGCTGGTCCGCTGCCTGCTCGTGCCCGCGGCGATGAGCCTCTTCGGCGAGTTCAACTGGTGGGCGCCGGGCCCGCTGCGCCGCCTGCACAACCGGTTCGGGCTGAGTGAGCACGTCGAGCTGCCGACCATCGAGCCGGCGGTGATCCCCGGCCAGCGCCCGGCGGCCAAGGAGCTCGTGGGCACGACGCCGTAGCGGGTCAGCGGGCGGGATCGGTGGCCGGCTGCCGGAGGAGGGCGAGACGGCTGGCGGTGCGGTCGAGGTCGCGCTGCAGGGTGGAGCCGGCGGGGAGGCCGGCCATCGGGTCGGCGCCGATCAGGACCAGCCGCAGGTCGCGGTCGCAGCAGACGTCCACCAGGTTGGCGAAGCGCTGGCGGGCGTCGGGGGAGGCCTCGGTGAGCGGCGGGACGCCGTCGAGGACGAGGGTGGGGAAGCGGTCGGCCAGCGCGAGGTAGTCGGGCACGGCGGTGCGGCCCTCGCACAGCTCGGCGAAGCCGAACCAGGCCAGGTCGTCGCGGACCGCCCGGGCCGGCAGCTCGTGGTGGTGCACGGCCACCGGGGCGGCCTCCTCCGCCCGGGGCGGGGTGAGCCCGGCCGCGGCCTCGTCGCCGGGGTGCAGGAGGGCGCCGAGCGCGAAGCCCTGGGTGCCCTCCGGCCGGGGCCGGCGCCGGAAGTCGACCGGCCCGGAGACGTCGATGACGTCCATCCGCTCCTCGATCAGCCGGATCGTCGGCTCGAAGAGGTGGTGGTACAGCGGGTCTGGCATCAGGCCGGCGGGCGGGTAGTTGGACGTGGTGACGAGGGTGATCCGCCGGTCCAGCAGGGTGCGGAAGAGCCGGGCGACCAGCATCGCGTCGCCCGCGTCATGGGCGTGGAACTCGTCGAAGACGAGGATGCGGCAGTCGCCGAGCAGCTCGTCCACGGCCCGGTCCACCGCGGCTCCGTCCCCGTGCGGGCCGTCGGTGTGGTGGCCGTCCGTGTGGTGGGCGACGCCCTCGTGCAGCCGGCGGAAGAAGTCGTGGAAGTGCAGCCGCCGCTTGCGCGGGGTGGGCAGGCCGTCGAGGAAGGTGTCCACCAGCCAGCTCTTGCCGCGGCCGACCGGGCCCCAGAGGTAGAGGTGGCGCGGCGGGCGCCGCAGCCGCCAGGCCGGGTGGGCCAGCTCGCCGGCGAGCCGGCTGAGCCGCTCGACCGGGGGCTCCTGGGCGGGGTCGAGGGTGAACCCGCGCTGCCCGGCGGCGCGCAGGAAGTGCGCGCGCATCGACTCGTACTGTTTCCCCGCCCTGTCCGTCACGGTTCGGGACCCTAGCAGGGCGTCAGAACGCCGATGATCGCGGGGAGTTCTCTTTCCCTGCGGGCGGTCAGTGCAGACGGCGCAGCAGCTCGACGGCCGTGCGCAGGGTCTCCTGCTCCTCCGGGGTGAGGCGGGCCTCGATGGCGGTGGCGATCCGGGCCTCGCGGCGGGCGCGCTGTTCCTGCAGGGCGGCGCGGCCGGCGTCGGTGGGGGTGACGAGGAGCTTGCGGCCGTCGGTGGCGTGCGGTGTCTGGGTGACCAGGCCGGCCTCGGTGAGGAGGGTGACCGTGCGGGCCATCGACTGGTGCCGGACGCGCTGGTGGGTGGCCAGTTCGCTGACGGTGCGGGCGTGGGCGTCGCGGATCAGCAGGCCGAGGACGGCGGCCTGGTTCTGCGGCAGGGCGTCGCTGGTCCGCAGGGCGCGGACCAGTTCGCCGACGGCGGTGCGCAGGTCGGCGGCGAGTTCGAGGGTGTCCGGGTGCGGGGTTGGTGGTGCCTGCGGTGCGTGCGGTGGGTGTGGTGCCTGCGGTGAGTGTGATGCCTGCCGTGCAGGTGGTGCCTGCGGTGTGTGTGGCGCCGGCGGTGTGTGGGGCGCGTTCGGGGTCTGCGGTGCGTCGCTGGTCATGGGAGAAGCCTAGCGGCACAGTGTGCAGCAAAACTGCACAGCATTGCTGTATGTTTTGGGGCATGCGAATCACCAAGTTCGGACATGCCTGCGTACGCCTGGAGCACGAGGGCGCCACCGTCGTCGTCGACCCGGGCGTGTTCACCGACCCCGCCGCCCTCGCCGGCGCCGACGCGGTGCTGATCACCCACGAGCACGTCGACCACTTCGAGGAGGCCCGGCTGCGCGCCGCCCTGGAGGCCGATCCGGCGCTGCGGGTCTGGGCCAACGGCGCGGTCGCCGCGCAGCTCGACGGCGTGGCGCAGCGGGTGACGGTGGTCGGCGAGGGCGACGCCTTCGACGTCGGCGGGTTGGGCGTCTCCGTGCACGGCGAGTGGCACGCGGTGATCCACCCCGACATCCCGCGGGTGAAGAACATCGGGTTCCTCCTCGACGGCCGGCTCTTCCACCCCGGCGACGCGCTCACCGTGCCGCCGCACCGGGTGGAGACGCTGCTGCTGCCGATCGCCGGGCCGTGGACGAAGGTCTCCGAGCTGATCGACTACGTCCGGGAGGCGGCCCCGCGGCAGGCGGTGCCGGTCCATGACGCGGTGCTCAGCCCGGCCGGCCTGGCCGTGCACACCCGCCTCGTCGGCCCCGGCGGCCCGGGCACGGGGGTGGAGTTGCGGACGCTCGGCGAGGGCGAGAGCCTCGACCTGGGCTGACCGGGCGCCCCAGGCGCCGGTAGCCTGACGCCATGCTGAAGATCGGACTGACGGGCGGCATCGGCGCGGGCAAGAGCGAGGTGTCGCGGCTGTTCGCCGCCCATGGCGCGGTGCTCGTGGACTCGGACGTGATCGCCCGCGAGGTGGTCGCCCCCGGGACGGACGGGCTGAAGGCCGTGGTGGCCGAGTTCGGCTCCGGGGTGCTCCGGGCCGACGGCTCGTTGGACCGTCCCGCGCTCGGCGCGGTCGTCTTCGCCGACCCGGAGCGGCTGAAGGCCCTGAACGCCATCGTCCACCCGCTCGTCCGGGCCCGCTCCGCCGAGCTGGAGGCGGCGGCGGCCCCGGACGCGGTGGTGGTGCACGACGTCCCGCTGCTGGCCGAGAACGGGCTCGCCCCGCTGTACGACCTGGTGGTGGTGGTCGACGCCGAGGACGACGTCCGGATCGAGCGGCTGGTCCGGCTGCGCGGCATGGCCGAGGAGGAGGCCCGGGCCCGGATGGCCGCGCAGGCCACCCGGGCCGACCGCCTGGCCGTCGCCGACCTCGTGATCGACAACAGCGGCCCGCTGGAGGCGCTGGCCCCGCGGGTCGCCGAGGTCTGGGGCGAGCTGAAGGGTCGCCAGGGCTGACCGGTTCTGGCCTGTGCAAGGGCGGTCCGGAAGAGGATCATGACCGGGTGACTGATCATCCTGCCTCCGCAGCGCCCGTCGTGGTGCGCCTCGCCGACTACACCAAGGCCGACGTCGAAGGGATCCTCGGCGCCGGTGACGACCACTTCGGCGTCGCGTACACCGGTCTGAGCTGGTTGCCCAAGGACATCCACTTCGGCATCCATGCGGCGGACGGCCGCCTGGTCGCCCACACCGGCCTGCTGCGGCTGCCGCTCACGGTGGGCGGTGTCGACCTGGACGTGATGGGCGTCGGCGGGGTGGCCGTCGCCGCCGACGCCCGGGGCAGCGGCCTGGCGCGCGCGGTGGTGGGTGCGGCCCTGGACCACGCGCGGACGCTCGGCCCGCGGTACGCGCTGCTGTTCTGCCGGCAGCAGGTGTCCGGGCTCTACCGGAGGCTCGGCTTCCGGGAGTTGGCGGGGGACGTCCACGTGGAGCAGCCCGGTGGTCGGGTCGTGGTCATGCCGCTGCGGACCATGTGGACGCCGCTGCACGACGGTGCCGGCTGGCCGGAAGGGCCGGTGCGGCTGCGCTCGCTGCCGATGTGAGCCGGCGGCGGTCACTCCGCCCGGGCGGAGGCCCGATCACCGCGACGGCGTCGCGGGTGCCCCCTCGGTGGTGGTGCGCCGGCTGGTCGCGTGCTCGACGGCGGCTGCCGCCAGTGCGCGGACGACCGGGTGGGCGCGGGTGCCGTCGCCGGCCAGCTCCGGCTGGAACAGCGTGGCGAGGAAGAACGGGTGCCCGGGGAGTTCGAGTACCCGCAGGTCGCCGTCGTCGTCCAGGCCGCTGAACCGCAGCCCGTGCTCGCGCAGCCGGTCCAGGTACGCGGGGTTCAGGCCGTACCTGCAGTGGTAGCGCTCCAGCGTGCGGGTCGTCCCGAGGACGCGCTCGGCGAGCGATCCGGGGACGATCTCCACCGCGCCCTCGTGCCCGACCAGCGAGCAGCTGAGCGGCACGATCACCAGGTCGTCCTCGTCGGGGTGGCTCTCGCCGTGTGCGGCGCCGCCGATCCCGCAGACGGCGCGGGCGTACTCCAGGACGGCGTGCTGGAAACCGGCGCAGGTGCCGAGGAACGGGATGCCGTGCTCGCGGGCCGTCCGGACGGCGGCCACCGCGCCCGGCTCGCTGCGGTACGGGCTGCCGGGGAGCAGCCAGATCGCGTCGAAGCCGTCGAGGGCGGTGGTCGTTCCGGCGTCCTCGGTCGGGATCCAGTAGGCGTCCAGGACGAGCTGGTCGCGGGTGGCGAGTGCGTCGAGCAGCCCGGGGATGCGGGCGTGCGAGCGGATGGCGGGGGAGCGGTCGCCGACGAGGGCGATGCGGGGGGCGGGGTAGGTCATGCGGCTATCCTGACCGCGCGTTGGACATCAGCGCCAACGATGATTTCTGACCCGTCGATCAGAGGCTCTGATAACCGTGGATCCGCACCAGCTGCGCACCTTCGTCACCGTGGCCCGGCTGGGCTCCTTCTCCGAGGCGGCCCGCGAGCTCGGCTACACCCAGTCCGCCGTCTCCCAGCAGATCGCGGCCCTGGAGGCGGACCTCGGCGCCGGTCTGCTGGTGCGACGCCCGGTCGGCCCGACGGAGGCCGGCGTGCGGCTGTTGGAGCACGCCGTCCCGCTGCTGCTGCGGCTCGACGCGGCGCGTGCCGACGTCGCGCGCCTGGCCGGCGCCCCGAACACCCGTCTCCTGCTCGGCGCCAGCCCGCTGGCGGTCGGCGCGGCCCTGGGGGGCGCGCTCGCCGAGGTGCGCCGGGCGTACCCGGGGGTGGACCTCACCGTACGGGTGGTGGCCCAGGAGGCCCTGCCCGCCCTGGCCGCCACCGGTGAGGTGGACCTCGCCCTGATCGACGGCCTCGCCGCCCCCAGTGACCCGCTGCCGCTGCCGGACGTCGGCCCGCTCACCACCGTCGCCGTCGACGAGCAGCCGCTCGCCGTCGCCCTGTCCGCCGGTCACCCGTTGGCCGGCCACCCGGGCCTGGCCCTGGCCGACCTCTCCGCCGCCCGCTGGCTGGACGCCCCCGACATCGCTCCCGGCGCCGCCCGGCTGCGTGCCGCCACCGCCGTCGACGGCTTCCGGCCGGCCGCCCGGTACCTGGGCACGGACGTGCGCGGGCTGCTCGCCCTGGTCGCGGCCGGGCACGGGCCGGTCGTGCTGCCGGCCTCGGCGCTCGACGGTGCGGTGGGCGTCGCCGCGGTGCCCGTGCGGGAGCCGCGGCTGGTACACCGGACGGAGCTGGTGCACGGCAGCCTGCCCGAGGGGCCGGCGGCGCTGCTGGTGCGGCTGCTGCACGGCTGACGGCCCGGTGCCCTATCCGACGATCTCGGCGCCCTCGCAGCACGGCCCGTCGAGCTGATAGCAGAGGTAGCGCAGGCACCCGAGGCAGATCTCGATGTTCTCCATCCGCCAGGTGTCGCCGTGACAGGCGCAGACGGCGCGTTGGCGCAGCGTCATGTCCCAGCCGGAGCGGCCGCCGAGGGCGTCGTAGGCCTGCCCCAGGAAGGCCGATGTCGGCTCGCCGAGCCGCTCGCCCCGGCGTACGGCGTCCAACTGCCAGCAGTGGAGGGCGAAGAAGGCCCTGCCGTCCACCAGCCCGTCGGGGCTGCGGCCGCTTGCGTCCCAGGCCCGGGCCGCCGCCGCGACCCGTTCGGGGAACGGGAGGGTGCGGTCGAGGAGGAGGGAATTCCCTCCTGGTGCGGTGGAGTTCGGTATCCGGCCGGTCGTCATGGCGGCCCCCTTTCGGGGCTCACGGTAGGTCATCGCCCGTCTCGGGCGTCAATGCGGGGTGCCGGGCCGGCCCTCGGCCCTGCACCTCCGCGTCCCCCCGTCGGGGGTGCCGCCCGAGGCGCCGCGGTATGTCCGCGGAGACCTCCGCTCAGACAGCGGCGGCGGGGCCGGCCGTGGCCTTCCCGGCGGCGACCAGGGCCCGGAGCGAGGTGCGCTGGGCGTAGGCCATCAGGGAGACGGTGAGGGTGGCCATCACGACCGCGAAAGCGGCGTGGCCGAGGGTCGAGGTGACGCCGAAGCCGATCGCACCGAGGGCCAGGTGGCTGCCGAGGCGCAGGCCGAGCAGGGCGATGGCGATGTTGCGAGTGCTCTTGCCCCGCCAGAGCAGCGCGGCGAGCTTCAGCCGCGAGCGCAGCACGGTGAGGGAGACCGTGATGTTGACGGCGATCAGCGCGATCAGGGCGGGCCAGGCGGCGGGGAAGGCGTGCAGCAGGTCGAAGGCGCCGGCGATGACCCCTTCGAAGCCGAAGTACCAGGTGGGGAGCCGGAGTTCCGCGACGGTGGGGACCGGCTCGGGGGCGGTGGTGACGGTGTCGCTGGTGGCGGTGGTGGTGCTCATGGTGTTCCCCCGGGTCGTGGCCGCTGCCCGGCCTGCGCCGGTGATCACACTATGGCGGGTCGGCGGCGACCGCCGGAAGGATCTGACCTCACGTCTGTCGTATGACGGATGTCACGGCGCCGCCGGGTGCGGCCGGCCGGCGCGGGGTGCCGGGGGCGGCCGCTCTCCCCAAGCGGCGGCGGATGTCCGTGGACACGCTGCCCGCGCACGAGGCGGCGGTGCCCCGGCGAGGGTGCCGAACCGGTACCGATGAGCCATCGTGCCGCCTTCAGGCCAAGGTGATTCGGTGGCCATTCCGCACGGTACCGCCCCGCAGGCCCGGCCTGCGGGGCGGTACCGTGCGGTACGCGGCCGGCCGCGCCTACGCGCCGGGGCGCCGGAACAGCGCGCTGAGCAGCACGGGGATGCCGAAGAGCGGCGAGCCGGCCGGCTGCGGCTCCATCGGGCGGATCTCGACCTCGGTGAACTCCGAGAAGAGGTGACGCAGTTCGTCCGGCGTGTAGGCGAGACCGCCCTCCAGCCGGCCGTTGCGGTAGAGCTCCTCGTCTGGCAGTTCGGAGCCCATCGCCCCGGCGGCGAACGCGTTGACGACGAGGTGGCCGCCGGGCGCGAGGACCCGGTCGAGAAGGGCGAGGTAGCTGATCCGGCGGTGCGGCGGCAGATGGTGCAGGCAGCCCGAGTCGTACACCAGGTCGTACTGCCGGTGGGGGAGTTCGACGGCGAAGATGTTCCCGCAGTGGAACCGGACGTCGGCGCCGGCCTCGGCGGCCCGCTCCTGTGCCCAGGCGACCGCGGTGGGCGAGAGGTCGACGGCGTCCACCTCGAAGCCGCGCGAGGCGAGGTGGATGGCGTTGCGCCCCGGCCCGGCCCCGAGGTCCAGGACGCGGCCGGGCGTGGTGAGCAGGCCGCGGTCCAGGTAGGAGACGAGATTCTCGTCGGGCTTGGGGACGAAGAACGGCCGCCCGGCGGAACGGTCCGCGTAGAACTGGTCCCACCAGCCGGCGGCCCGGTCCGTCCACCGGTCGGCCTCCGGGGGGAAGAGTCGGTCCAGCAGGCGCAGAACGTCTTCGGTGGTACGGATGTCGCGGTGCACGCACAGCCCCCTTCACGGGCGGACGCCGTTCCGTCCGCTGCTGTGAATTCTAGTGACCACGGGGCAGGAAATCCCTGGTCAGAAGTGGTGTCCGGCCTGCCCGCAGGCCCCCGCCCGGCCCCTTCCGGACGCCGCCGGCCCCGACCCTCCGGGGGTGCCCCGTGCGTGGTCGCCGACCCCCGGGGAGGGCCGTCCAGGGGCCTTCGGGGGGCTCGGCGGCGACCGCCTTCCCGGTGGCCCGGATAACGCTTTCGCCACGGTGCGGGGGCGTGCCCGAGGGCGCGCCGCGGGAGGCCGGCCCGGCCGCTACCGGCCCTCAGCTCCGCTCGAACAGCATCCGGAGTACCGACCGGGCCAGCTCCTCCACGTCGCCGTCCGCGCTCTCCGGGAGTGCGCCGCTCAGCCAGAGGCCGGCGAAGCCGTGGGCCAGTGACCAGGCGGCGATCGTCGTGGCGCGGTCGGCCTCCTCACCGGGGGAGAGCTTGCGGGCGCTGGCCGCCAGGACGGCGCCCGCGCGCTTCTGCGCCGCCGCGAGGTCCAGGTCGTCCGCCCGGTACAGCTCCGGTCTGAACATCACCTCGAAGTAGGGCCGGTGGTCGACGGCGAACCGGACGTACGCCACGCCCGCCCCGTACGGATCGCCGGCCGCGCGCTCCAGGCTGTCCGCGAACTGCTCGAACCCCTCCGCGGCCACCGCGGTCAGCACCCCCGTCTTGTCCCCGAAGTGGTGCGCCGGCGCCGCGTGCGACACCCCCGCGCGCCGGGCCAGCTCGCGCAGGCTCCACCCGGACGCGCCGGACTCGCCGATGGCCTCCAGGGCCGCGTCCAGGACGGCGCGCCTCAGGTTCCCGTGGTGATAAGTCGGCTGGTTGATCGGTCCCGCCTCCGCTCTCGGTCGTTCCTCCTGTCCGTCCACTCTATCTAGACATTGACAAGATGGCGCGCGTGCCCCAATCTTGCCAGTGACAAGATTGGAGGCCGGGATGGTCCCGCTCATCGCTCTCCTCGGCGGCTTCGCCCTTCTTCGCCTGCTCGGCATCGTCGCCGTGGACGCCCTCGACGCCTGGCAGCCCGCCCTGCGCGGCGGCCTCGCGCTGATGTTCGTCGCCACCGGCGTGCCGCACTTCATCGCCTCCTGGCGGCGCGACTTCGTCGCGATGATCCCGCCGGCGCTGCCCCGGCCCGACCTGCTGGTCACCCTCACCGGCGTCCTGGAACTGGCCGCCGCCGCCGGGCTGCTCGTCCCGCCGCTCGCGCCGTTCGCCGCGGCCGGGCTGGCCCTGCTCATGCTCGCGATGTTCCCGGCCAACGTGCACGCGGCCCGCAGCGGACTCACGCTCGCCGGAAAGCCCGTGACGCCGCTGCCCGCCCGGACCGCCCTCCAGGTGGTCTTCGTCGCGGCCGCCGTCGCCGCGGCCCTCTGAACGGGCCGGGCGGCCGCACGGTCCTCGCCGCCCCCTCGCCGCCGGACCCGACCGGCGGCGAGGGGGCGGCGAGAGCCGTCGCGCCTGTGGGGGGAACCGGAGTGCCCCGGGGGGCGGGTGCGCCGGAGTACCCGGGGGCGCCCGCCACCGGCGTTGCGCGGGGCGGGCGTTGGGCCGCACCGGCCCCGGTCCGGTGGCTACAGTGGCCGGATGAGCGACGACCAGGTGAGCCTCCGTCCGATCTCCGAAGCCGACCTCGGGCCGCTCGAGCGGCTGCTCCTCGACCCCGGGGCGATCGGCGCGCTCCAGTGGTACGGCTGGTCCGACCCGGGCCGCCTGCGGCGGAAGTGGGCGGAGAACGGGCTGCTGGGGGCGGACCAGTCACAGCTCGCGGTGGAGTCCGGGGGCGGCCTGTGCGGGTTCGTCGCCTGGAGGGCGCGGGCGGTCGTGCCGGCGGCGCCCTACTGGAACATCGGCATCCAGCTCGTCCCGCAGGCGCGCGGCCGCGGCATCGGCACCGAGGCCCAACGCCTGCTGGTGGACTACCTGTTCGCGCACTCGCCGGTGGTCCGCCTGGAGGCCGACACCGAGACCGCCAACCGTGCCGAGCAGCGCGCCCTGGAGAAGTGCGGCTTCGCCCGTGAGGGCGTCCAGCGCAGCCTGGTCTTCCGCGACGGCCAGTGGCGCGACATCGTCCGCTACAGCCTGCTGCGCGGGGACGCCCGCCCGCCGGCTGCGTCCGGCACGCCGTAGGGCGCCGGCCGTCAGCAGGCGCGGGGGGCCTCGGAGGCCCCGGGGACCGGGCCGGGCTCGGGCCCGGTGGCGGGGTCGCGGGTGAGCAGGTAGCGGGCGCCGGAGCCGGCCGCGGCGGCGCGGTCGCCGGCGTTGTAGAGGGCGCAGCGGGTGAGGGAGAGGCAGCCGCAGCCGATGCAGCCGCTCAGTTTGGCCTTCAGGCGCTCGAGTTCGGCGATCTGCTCGTCGATGCGGCCCTGCCAGGACTCGGCGACACCGGCCCACTCGGCGCCGCTGGGGGCCGGGCGCTCGGGCAGGCGGTCCAGGGCGACCTTGGCCTCGTCGAGGGAGAGCCCGACCCGCTGGGCGGCCCGTACGAAGGCGACCCGGCGCAGGATGCCGCGGGTGTAGCGGCGCTGGCCGCCGGTGGTGCGGGTGGCGTGGATGAGACCGAGCTTCTCGTAGTAGCGCAGGGCGGAGGTGGCGAGGCCGCTGCGGTCGGAGAGTTGGCCGATGGTGAGCAGGTCGTGCCGGCTCGGTCCGGCGGAGGTCTCGGGTGCGGTCATGAGGTCAATGTACCGGCTTGACTTCAAGTCGACTTCAACATGCAGCATCGTGGCCATGACGACGAACACCCGTACCGAAGTCACCTTCGCGGACCTCCCGGGCCTGATGAGCCTGATGACCGGCGACGAGAAGCACGGCCCTGCCGCCACCTCCACGCTGGACGCCCTCTGGGTGCTCTACGACCGGGTGCTGCGGGTCACCCCGGCCACCGCCGAGGAGCAGGACCGTGACCGCTTCCTGCTCTCCAAGGGCCACGGCCCGATGGCCTACTACGCCGTACTCGCGGCCAAGGGCTTCCTCGACCCGGCGGTGCTCTCCAGCTTCGGCGCCTACGACTCGCCGCTCGGCCATCACCCGGACCGCACGCTGGTGCCCGGCGTGGAGATCGGCTCGGGCTCGCTGGGGCACGGCCTGCCGCTGGCGGTCGGCACCGCGCTCGGGCTGCGCGCCCAGGGGCTCGCCGACCCGGCGGTCTGGGTGCTGGTCGGGGACGCCGAGTTCGACGAGGGCTCCAACCACGAGGCGGTCGCCTTCGCCGGCGCGTCCGGACTGGACCGGCTGCACGTCGTCGTCATCGACAACTCCTCGGCCACGCACGGCTGGCAGGGCGGCATCGCGGCGCGCTTCGCCGCCGAGGGCTGGTCGGCCGAGACGGTGGACGGGCGTGACCACGCGGCGCTGTACGCGGCGTTCACCGCCGCACACCCGGGCCGTCCGCGCGCCGTGGTCGCCCGCGTCGAGCCCAAGAACTCCTGACGGCCGCCCGAGAACGCCTGACAACCTCCGAAGGACAAGGGACCAGACCGATGGACACCATGCGTGAGCGCTTCCTCGACGTGACCACCCGCATGCTGGACGACGACCCCCGGCTGGCCGTCGTGCTGGCCGACATCAGCGCGTCCGGCTTCGCGCCCGCCGCCGAGCGCCACCCCGACCGGGTGATCAACGTCGGGATCCGCGAGCAACTGCTGATCGGCGCCGCCGGCGGCCTGGCGCTCACCGGGATGCGGCCGATCGCCCACACCTTCGCCAGCTTCCTGATCGAACGCCCCTTCGAGCAGATCAAGTTGGACCTCGTCCACCAGGGAGTCGGCGCCGTCCTGGTGAGCGCCGCCGGCTCCTATGACTGGCCGTCCGGGGGCCGCACCCACATGTCGCCGGGTGACGTCGCACTGCTGGACACCCTGCCGGACTGGACGGTCCACGTGCCCGGCCACCCGGACGAGGCCGAGCGGCTGCTGCACCACGCCGTGGCGGACGGCGACCGCAACGTGTACGTGCGGCTCTCCGTGCACCAGAACGCCGCCGCGGTGCCGGTCGAACCGGGCCGGTTCACCACCCTGCGCACGGGGGCCAAGGGCGTGGTGCTGGCGGTCGGCCCGATGCTCGACGCCGTGCTGGCGGCCACCGAGAACCTGGACGTCACGGTGCTGTACGCGGCCACCGTGCGGCCGTTCGACGCGGCCGGGCTGCGCGAGGCCGCCGGCGGGCGGGCGGACGTGGTGCTCGTCGAGCCGTACCTGGCCGGGACCTCCGCCAACGAGGCGCACGCCGCGCTGAGCGACCGGCCGCACCGGGTGCTGGGCCTCGGCGTGCCGCGCGAGGAGCACCGGCACTACGGCTCGATCCCCGAGCACCTGGCCGCCTACGGTCTGGACGCGGCCTCGCTGCGGGAGCGGATCGCCACCTTCCTCTGGTGAGCCGCGCGCGTCAGACCCGGACGATCGCGACCGAGTGGGCCTCCAGCTCCGCCGCCGTACCGGCCAGGGCGCACGGCCCGAAGGACGCCACCACCTCCCGGCCCTTCGCCCCCAGCGGCAGCCCGGCGGCGGAACCGGACAGGTTGACCGCCACCCGGTACGGCCCCCGGTGCACCACCAGCCACCGGGCCGCCTCGTCGTGGACGACCCTGACGGCCGAGAGGTCCGGGTCGGCCAGCTCCGGCCGTTCGCGTCGTAGCCGGATCAACGCCCGGTACCAGGCGAGCAGTTCGGCGTGCGGGGCGCGCCTCGGCTCGGTCCAGTCGAGGACCGAGCGCAGTACGGTGGCCGGCTCCTGCGGGTCCGGCACCTCCTCCGCCTGCCAGCCGTGCTCGGTGAACTCCCGCCGCCGGCCCTGCCGGACGGCCTCGGCGAGGCCCGGGTCGGTGTGGTCGGTGAAGTACTGCCAGGGTGTGGTCGCGCCCCACTCCTCGCCCATGAACAGCATCGGGGTGAACGGCGAGGTGAGCACGAGCGCCGCCCCGCAGGCGAGTCGGCCGGGGTCCAGGCTCGCCGAGAGCCGGTCGCCGAGCGCCCGGTTGCCGATCTGGTCGTGGGTCTGGAGGTAGCCGAGCAGCCGGTGCCCGTGGGCGGGCGGGAACGGGCGGCCGTGGCTGCGGCCGCGGAACGAGGACCAGCCGCCGTCGTGGAAGAAGCCGCGGGTGAGCGCCTTGGCGACCGCCGACAGCGGTGCGACCGCGAAGTCGCCGTAGTAGCCCTGGGATTCGCCGGTGAGCGCGGTGTGCAGCGCGTGGTGGAAGTCGTCGCTCCACTGGGCGGTGAGGCCCTGGCCGCCCGCCTCGCGCAGGGCGGTGGTGCGGGGGGAGTTGGCGTCGGACTCGGCGACCAGGAACAGCGGCCGGTTGGTGGCGATCGCCAACTTCTCGACCTCGGTGGCGAGTTCCTCCAGGAAGTGGACGGCGCGGTCGTCGGCGAGCGCGTGCACCGCGTCCAGCCGCAGTCCGTCGATCCGGTAGTCGCGCAGCCAGGCCAGTGCGCTGCCCGCCAGGTAGGCGCGCACCTCGTCCGAGCCGGGCGCGTCCAGGTTGACCGCCGATCCCCACGGGGTGTGGTGCCGGTCGGTGAAGTACGGGCCGTACGCGGGCAGGTAGTTGCCGGACGGCCCGAGGTGGTTGTGCACCACGTCCAGGATGACGCCGAGGCCCTTGCGGTGCGCGGCGTCGACGAAGCGCTTGAGCCCCTCCGGCCCGCCGTAGGGCTCGTGGACGGCCCAGAGCGAGACGCCGTCGTACCCCCAGCCGTGCCGGCCGGGGAACGGGCAGACCGGCAGCAGCTCGACGAAGTCCACGCCCAACTCGACCAGGTGGTCGAGGTGGTGGGCGGCGGCGTCGAAGGTGCCGGCGGCGGTGAAGGTGCCGATGTGCAGCTCGTACAGGACGGCGCCGGGCAGCGGACGGCCGCGCCAGCCGGTCCGCGACCAGCGGAACGCGGCGTGGTCGACGGCCCGGCTGGGCCCGTCCGGGCCGTGCGGCTGCCGGGGCGAGCGCGGGTCGGGCAGCGCCGGGCCGCCGTCCAGCCGGAACGCGTAGTCCCCGGCGGGCGCCTCGCCGCGCCACCACCCGGCCCTCGCCCCGTCCCGGGCCAGCGGGTGGCGGGCGCCGCCGACCTCCACCTCGACCAGCTGGGCCGCCGCCGGCGCCCACACCTCGTACGTCCGCAGCTCCGGCAGAGTCACGCGTCGCCCTTCCTGGTCTTCCCGGTCTTCCTGGTCAGCAGCGCCACCGGGGAGGCGGCCAGCAGGTCGGCCACCGGTACCGTGCCCGCCGCGAACCGGCGCCCGGTCAGTTCGTCCGTCCACCCGCCGCCGGCCGGCAGCTCCACGGCGGTGTCGTGCCAGCCGCCGGCCCGCTCCAGGCCGTACGGCAGCCGGGTGACCGCCGTGACCACGTCGTCCCCGCGGGCGAAGGCGAGCAGGTGGTCGCGGGAGTGGCCGCCGGCGGTCAGCGGGCGGTAGGCGCCCAGCGGGCGGGCCCGGCGCAGGTGGAGAGCGGCCGCGGTGAGGTGCAGCTTCTCCCGGGCCAGGTCGCCCGGGCGGGGCGTGGCCGAGTCGGTCAGCCGGACGGCGAGCGCGCCGAGGTCCACCACACCCCGGTTGTCCGGGTCGACCAGGGTGTGGAGCGGCTCCTCGCTGCCCTGGTAGAGGTCGGGCACGCCGGGCACGGTGAGGTGCAGCAGGGCGGCGGCGAGGGTGTTGGAACGGGCGTACGGCGCGAGCGTCCGGACGTACCCCTCGATCCGGGGGAGCAGGCCGGGGTTGCCGTACACCGCGTGGGCGCGTTCGGTGAGGTCCTGTTCGTAGCCGCTGTCCGGGGACGTCCACGAGGTGCGCAGCTTGGCCTCGCGGGCCGCCTTGAGCAGCGCGGTGACCAGCCGCTCGGGGGTGATCGGCCAGGCCGCGACCAGGGTCTGCCAGAGCATCCAGTCGCCGTCCCGGTCGCCGCCGGGGCCGGCGGCGGTGGACCAGGCGGCGGCTTCGGCGGCCCAGGCGTCCGGCTGCTCGGCGAGGACGGCGAGGCGGGCGCGGGCGTCGGCGCTGCGCTTGGTGTCGTGGGTGGAGAGCACCGTCATGGTGGCCGGCCAGTGGCGTTCGACGTAGTGGCACCAGGCGTGGAAGTCCTCCGGGAGCAGGCCCGGCCTGGCCGGCTCGCCGCCGACCTCGTTCAGGCTCAGCAGGGCGTTCCAGCGGTAGAAGGCGGTGTCCTCGACGCCCTTGGCGGCCACGGCGGCGGCGGTCTGGGCGAAGCGCACGCAGAACTCGTCCTTCTCGGGGCCGGTGCCGAGCCGGCCGAGGGCCAGCTCCGCGACCAGCCGGTCGGACGGGTCGGCGGAGCCGTCGAGCGCGGCCCGCAGCTGCTCCGCCGAGACCGCCGGCACGGGCTCGCCGGGCCTGGCGTACGGCCGGTACGCCGGGTAGCCGGTGAGCACCCGCTGCAGGGCGTCGCGCAGCTGCCAGGGTGCGTGGTCCGCGTGCGCGGGCTCGGCGGCGCCGATCCGGACGGCGAGCCGGACCAGCCGCTCGACCTCGGCGGCGAGCTCGCCCCGGGGCCCGGTCATGTCGGCCCGCCCGCGCCGGGCGGCCGCGACGGCCGGGTGCGGGTCGGCGCAGGGCTCGCCAGCGGGTGCGGGGCCGCCGAGGAAGTGCTCGTAGCGCCCGGCCAGCCGGCCGGCGCCGGCGTGGTCGGTGAGCACGCCGTCGATCCGGCGCAGCGCGTCGTACCCGGTGGTGCCCGCGCACGGCCAGTCGGCGGGCAGGCGCTCGTCGCCGGTGAGGATCTTCTCCACCACCGTGTACGCGCCGCCGGTGGCCTCGGCGAGCCGCCGAAGGTAGCCGCGCGGGTCGGCGAGGCCGTCGGGGTGGTCGATCCGGAACCCGTCGAGGACCCCGTCGCGGTGCAGCCGCAGCAGCACGTCGTGGGTGGCCTCGAACACCTCGGGGATCTCGACCCGGACGGCGATCAGCTCGTTGACGGTGAAGAAGCGCCGGTAGTTCAGCTCGGTGCGGGCCAGCCGCCACCAGGCGAGCCGGTACCACTGCCGGGCGAGCAGCTCCGCGAGCGGCAGGCCCTCGGTGCCGGGCCGTAGCGGGAGGGTGTGGTCGTGGTAGCGGAGCACCGGTCCGGGGCCGCCGGCGGGCGCCCCCGTGCCGACCACGGTCAGCTCACCGGAGGAGAGCACCGCCCCGAGCCGGTCGCCGAGCAGCGGCAGCAGCACCCGTCCGCGTTCCGGGGCGTCCGTCGGCCCCGGCTGGGCCGCCCAGTCGATGTCGAACCAGCGCGCGTACGGCGAGTCGGGGCCGTCCCGCAGCACGTGCCAGAGCGGCTGGTTGAGCTGCTCGGGGACGGGGACGGCCATGTGGTTGGGCACCACGTCGGCGATCAGCCGCAGGCCGTGCCGGTGGGCCTCGGCGGCCAGCGAGCGCAGCGCGGGCTCACCGCCGAGCTGCTCGCTGATCCGGCCGTGGTCGACGGTGTCGTACCCGTGGGTGGAGCCGGGGGCGGCCTCCAGCAGCGGGGAGAGGTGCAGGTGCGAGACGCCGAGGGCGGCGAGGTAGGGCACGCCGGCGGCGGCGTCGCGGAGGGTGAAGCCGGGCTGGAGCTGGAGCCGGTAGCTGGCCGACGGTGGTGGGGGCGGGGGAGTAGCGGCCGGGCGGGGCTGCGCGGGCTCGGCGGCGGAGGTCATGTGTCCATGAGTACCCGCGCGAGCCCGCCGCCAAGACCCGTTGCTGATCCGAACAGGTGAACCCACGCCTCAGGCGGGCCGCTGGAGGACCATCAGCGAGCGGTCGGTGAGCCAGAGGGCGTCGCCGGCCTTGACCCGGGGGCCGGTGCCGGGGGCGGGCAGCCTGGGCTGGGCGGTGTCGACCACGACCTGCCACTCCTGCCCGTGGCCGGCCGGGACGGTGAACTCCAGCGGCTCGAAGTGGGCGTTGAACATCAGCAGGAAGGAGTCGTCGATGATCCGCCCGCCGCGCCGGTCCGGCTCGGAGATGGCGTAGCCGTTGAGGAAGACGGTGAGCGACTTGGCGTAGCTCGCGCCCCAGTTGCGCTTGGTCATCTCCTCCCCGCTGGGGGTGAACCAGGCGATGTCGGTGAGGTCCTCGTAGCTGCCGGCTGCCGGACGGCCGGGGACGGGGCGACTGGAGACCGGGCGGCCGTGGAAGAAGCGGCGGCGCCGGAAGACGGGGTGGTCGCGGCGGAGCCAGATCATGCCCTGGGTGAACTCCAGCAGCCGCGCCTCGGGCCCGTCCTCCTCGGGCCAGTGCACCCAGGTGAGTTCGTTGTCCTGGCAGTAGGCGTTGTTGTTGCCGTGCTGGGTGCGGCCGAGTTCGTCGCCGTGCGAGAGCATCGGCACGCCCTGGGAGAGCATCAGGGTGGCGATCAGGTTGCGTTGTTGGCGGGCGCGCAGCTCCTCGACGGCCGGGTCGGTGCCGGGGCCCTCGGTGCCGCAGTTCCAGGAGCGGTTGAACGATTCGCCGTCCCGGTTGTCCTCGCCGTTGGCGTCGTTGTGCTTCTCGTTGTACGAGACGAGGTCGCGCAGGGTGAAGCCGTCGTGGCAGGTGACGAAGTTGATGGAGGCGATGGGCCGGCGGCCGTCGTCCTGGTAGAGGTCGGAGGAGCCGGTGAGCCGGGAGCCGAACTCGGCGAGCGTGGCGTTCTCGCCGCGCCACAGGTCACGGACGGTGTCCCGGTACATGCCGTTCCACTCCGTCCACAGCGGCGGGAAGTTGCCCACCTGGTAGCCGCCCTCGCCGAGGTCCCAGGGCTCGGCGATCAGCTTGGCCTGGGAGACCACCGGGTCCTGCTGGACGAGGTCGAAGAACGAGGAGAGCCGGTCGACCTCGTGGAACTGCCGGGCCAGGGTGGCGGCGAGGTCGAAGCGGAAGCCGTCCACGTGCATCTCGGTGACCCAGTAGCGCAGCGAGTCCATGATCAGCTGGAGCACGTGCGGGCTGCGCATCAGCAGGCTGTTGCCGGTGCCGGTGGTGTCCTCGTAGAACCGCTGGTCCTGGGCGAGCCGGTAGTAGGAGACGTTGTCCAGGCCGCGCAGCGAGAGGGTGGGGCCGAGGTGGTTCCCCTCGGCGGTGTGGTTGTAGACGACGTCCAGGATGACCTCGATGCCGGCCGCGTGCAGCGCCTTGACCATCGACTTGAACTCCTGCACCTGCTGGCCCCGGTCCCCGGTGGAGGAGTAGGAGGAGTGCGGGGCGAAGAAGCCGATGGTGTTGTAACCCCAGTAGTTGGCGAGGCCGAGGTCGCGCAGCCGGTGGTCGCGGACGAACTGGTGCACCGGCATCAGCTCGATCGCGGTGACGCCGAGCTTGGCCAGGTGCTCGATCACCGCGGGGTGGGCGAGGCCGGCATAGGTGCCCCGGATCTCCTCGGGGATGCCGGGGTGGAGTCTGGTGAGGCCTTTCACGTGGGCCTCGTAGACGACGGTGCGGTGGTAGTCGGTGCGCGGCGGCCGGTCGGTTCCCCAGTCGAAGTACGGGTTGATCACCACCGAGTGCATGGTGTGCGGGGCGGAGTCCAGGTCGTTGCGGCGCTCGGGGGCGCCGAAGTGGTAGCCGTAGACCGACTCGTCCCAGTCGATGGTGCCGCTCATCGCCTTGGCGTACGGGTCCAGGAGCAGCTTGGCGCTGTTGTGCCGCTGGCCGAGGCCCGGGTTGTACGGGCCGTGGACGCGGAATCCGTACCGCTGGCCGGGCTGGATGCCGGGCAGGTAGGCGTGCCGGACGAAGGCGTCCGTCTCGCGCAGCTCGACGGCCGTCTCCGAACCGTCCTCGTCGAGCAGGCAGAGCTCGATCCGATCGGCGCTCTCCGAGAACACCGCGAAGTTGGTGCCGGCGCCGTCGTAGGTGGCGCCGAGGGGGTAGGGCTTCCCTGGCCAGACCTGCATGAGTCCTCAACTTCCTTACGCTGAAGGGAAACTGACAGGTAGTCCGACAATCAGCCCGGACCCCGACGCTCTCTTCCCGGCGGGGTGGCCGGGCATGTGCGGCGGTCGCGCACCGTGACGTACGGCACAGTCCGCATACTCCCCGACGCTTTCCCCGACAGCGGGGCCATTCGGCGTGTGTTCGCCCGAACGGGTGTCCGGCGGGTGTCCGGTGGGCGGTCGGCGGGAGATCGGCGGGAGGGTCGGTGGGAGATCGGCGGGAGGGTCGGTGGGCGGTCGGAGCGGCGCGGCGGGGGCCCGGGGGCGGCGGTGCGCGGAGCGGCGTCCGGGGCGGCCGGGGCGGGTGGTGCGGCCGGGGCCTCCGGCTTTCCCGTCCGCCGACCGGCTGCGGTCGGCTCGCGGCGGGCAGTACCCTTGATCGTCCGGCCGCCCCCGCGCTCGTGGCGATTCATCAGAAGGACCGGCGGGGGCCTTCGGGGCCGGCAGACGAAGCAGACGACGTAGCAGCTCCATCAGGAACCAGGTGAGGTGGCGCATGGTGTTCCCCGCCGGCGGCCGTGGCGGTGGGCCCGGCGGCCCCGACCGGGGCGGCGCCCGCAGCGAGGCCCCGACCGTCGTCATGCGCCCCACCCTGACCGGCCGGGCGCTGGTGCCCGCCCAGAGCGGCCCGGTCGAGATACCCGCCCTCGCCTGGTCCGGCGCCGAGTGGGAGGACGCCTACCAGCGGGTCCGGCTGGCCGGGCGCGCGTACGTCTGGCTCAACCTGGTCGAACAGCGGCTGCGCGCCCTCGTCGACGAGGTGCTGTACCCCATCTACGCGCCCGCCCACGGCGAGGACTGGGTCACCGCCGCGGCCGGCCCCGCCGGCGAGGAGTGGGCCCACCGGGCCGGCGCCGTCCGCGAGGTCAGCCGGCGCAAGGGATACCTGCTCGACCCCGCCGACGACGACCCGCTGGTCTTCCTCACCCTGCCCCAGCTGCGCGAGCTGATGGTCCAGCACTGGCCCTGCTTCGAGCCGTACCTCGCCGACCGCCGCGACATCGAGCTCGCCCTCGACGAACTGGAGGTCGCCCGGCACGTCGTCTCCCGCAACCGCGTCCTCACCCAGACCGTCCTCGCCCAGACCGAACGCGCCGCCGCCCGGCTGCTCGCCCTGCTGGACGGCGGCTCCGGCGGCGTCCCCGCCGACGTGGTCGAGTCGCTGGTGGCCGGCCGGTACGCGGACGTGGTCGCGGTGCACGCCGACCGGGTCCGGCTCCAGCGCGACCTCCCGGTCGAGGACCTGCTGGACGGCGCCCGTCGGCTCGACGCGCTCGGCATCGGCCTCGGCATGCTCTGCCAGAACTACACCGGCAAGCGCCTCGTCCGGCTCGCCACCGACGGCTGCCGGGTCCGGCTGCTCTTCCTCAACCCGGCCAGCAGCGCCGTCCGCCGCCGCGAGCGCGAACTCGGACTCGGGCGCGGCGAGCTGGCCCGCTCGATCGAGATGAACATCATGCACGTCCGCCGGGTCCGCGCCCGGCTGCGCGACCAGGGCGGCTTCGAGATCCGGGTCTTCGACGAGACCCCGCGCTTCACCGCCTACCTGGTCGAGGGCCCGCGCCCGGCCGGCCCGACCGGCGGCCCCCGCCGGCAGACCCGCGACCTCGGCGTCGTCCAGCCCTACCTGCGCCGGGCCCGCGGCATGGAGTCGCCCGCCCTGGTGCTGCGCGGCGGCGCCGGCCAGCAGCCGGGCGGCACGGACGCCGGGCTGCTGGAGGTCTACCGCGAGGAGTTCGAGGGGATCTGGGGGGACTCCCGGCCGGTCTCCTGACACCCGCCGGCCGCCGCGGCGGGGCGGGTCGGTGCGGGCGGCCGGAAAACCACCCGGATGAACAGCGCCCCCGCCCGGACCCTGCGGCCCGCCGGGACCACCGGCGTCGAACCCGTCGCCGGACTGCGCGCCGAGGTCGTGCGCCCCGACCTCGAACGGCTCGGCCGCTACGACGGGCGACGGGTGCGTCAGCGGCTGCGGGACTCCCCCTCCACCCGGTGGACGCCGACCGGGCCGCTGCCCCGGGCCGCCGACCGGGCCGCCGACGAGGCCCTCGCCTAGGCCGGACGGATGGCAACCCGCGGGTATTCGGCCGATGGGCGGTCAGCCGGGGCGCGCGGGCGGGGCGGGGGCACGAGGGGCTTGCTAGCGTCGATTTCATGATCAGCAGGCCGGGTCCCGGTACCTCCGGGGCCTGTGGGCCCGTGATCGCCCTCCCGTAGCCGACGAGCCCCCGCTCAGGCATGCCCGCGCCCGCGCCCGCCCCCGACCCGGAAGGCCGACCGATGACCAGCCCGGACCACCCCGGCGCCTCGCGCCGCAGCTTCGTGCGCACCGCCCTCGGCGCAGGCACCGCTGGGGCGCTCGCCCTCGGCACCGCCCGCCCCGCCGCCGCTGCTCCCGCCGCTCCCGCCGTGCCGCGTTCGGCCGCCGGGCGGATCCCGTTCCACGGCGTCCACCAGGCCGGCATCACCAACCCGCCGCCCGGCTACGGCAGCTTCGTCGCCCTCGACGTCCAGGCCGCCGACCGCGCGGCGCTGGAGACGCTGCTGCACACCCTCACCGACCGGATCCGCTTCCTCACCGCCGGCGGCACCCCGCCCGACCTCGGCCCCGCCGCCGCGCCCGCCGACAGCGGCACCCTCGGCCCAGGCGCCCTGCCCGCCGACGACCTCACCGTCACCGTCGCCGTCGGCGCCTCGCTCTTCGACGCCCGCTACGGCCTCGCCGCCGTCAAGCCCGGGCGCCTCACCCCGATGCGCGACTTCCCCGGCGACGCCCTGCGCCCCGCCGAGACCCACGGCGACCTCTCGCTCCAGATCTGCGCCGAGAGCCGCGACACCGTCCAGCACGCCCTGCGCGACCTGTTGCGCGCCACCAAGGGGGCGGTCCGCCCGCGCTGGCAGCTGGACGGGTTCCAGAACCGCGCCCGCCCCACCGGCGCCGCCCGCAACCCGCTCGGCTTCAAGGACGGCATCGCGAACCCCGACACCGAGTCGGCCGCGCAGATGGACGAGCTGGTCTGGGTCGGCGAGGGCGGCGGTGAACCGCGCTGGGCGGTCGGCGGCAGCTATCAGGTGGTGCGGGCGATCCGCACCCTGGTCGCGCCCTGGGACGAGGCGGCCCTGAAGGACCAGGAACGGATCATCGGCCGCCGCAAGGCCGACGGCGCCCCGCTCGGCCGCGGCAACGAGACCGACGCCCCCGACTACGGCCACGACCCCGACGGTGCCGTCATCGCCCTCGACTCCCACATCCGGCTCGCCAACCCGCGCACCGACGCCACCCGCGACAGCCGCATCCTGCGCCGCGCCTTCACCTACGACCGCGGCCTCGACGAGCACGGCGAGCCCGAGCTGGGCCTCGCCTTCTGCTGCTACCAGCAGGACGTGGCCCGCCAGTTCGAGGCCGTCCAGACCCGGCTCGCGGGCGAGCCGCTGGCCCGCTTCCTGCGGCCCACCGGCGGGGGCTACTTCTACGTCCTGCCCGGCGTCCGGGACGACGCCGACTGGCTCGGCCGGAGCCTGCTCACCGGGGCCTGAACCGGGCCGGCAGGCTGCGTCCGCCCGCCCCAGCGACCGCGTTGTCGGTGGGGCGGGCGATGATAGGGGCTGTTTCGACGAGCAGGACGGAAGGACACACCCCTATGAGCTGGTGGCAGCAGCCACTGGTCGGCTTCGACCTGGAGACCACGGGCACCGACCCGGCCGTGGACCGCATCGTCACGGCCGCCCTCGTGGACACCCTCGGAGCCCGCCGGCTGAGCGCCACCGACTGGCTGCTCGACCCGGGCGTCCCGATCCCCGCGGAGGCCGCGGCGATCCACGGCATCGGCGACGACGTCGCCCGCAGCAAGGGCCGCCCGGCCAAGGAGGCGGTGGACGAGATAGCCGCGGCCCTCTGCGAGCGGCTCGCCGCCAGCCGCCCAGTCGTCGCCTTCAACGCCCCCTTCGACCTCTCGCTGCTCGACGCCGAGTTGCACCGGCACGGCCTGGCCCCGCTCGCCGAGCGCCTCGGCGGGCCGGTCACGCCGGTGCTCGACGCGCTGGTCATCGACCGGGCCGTCGACAAGTACCGCAAGGGCTCGCGCACCCTCCAGCGGGTCTGCGAGGTCTACGGCGTCGAGCTGACCGACGCCCACGAGGCCGGCAGCGACGCCCTCGCCGCCGTCCGGGTCGCCGTCGCCCTCGCCGAGCGCTACCCCACCGAGGTCGGCGCCGTCCCCCTCGCCGACCTCCACGCCCGCCAGATCGGCTGGTACCGCGACTGGGCGGAGGGGCTCCAGGCCTGGCTGCGCCGCGGCAAGGACCCGCAGGCCGTCATCGATCCGCGCTGGCCACTGCGCTGAGCCCCGTCCGGTTCGGGGGCTTGCCCCGGGTGGTGTACCCCGGGTCGTGGTGGACCGGCGGACGGCCGGTCAGCAGAGTACGTAGATGCAGTAGTGCTCGCTGCTCTCCACGAAGCAGTAGGTCGCGCCGCTCTCGGTGATTTCGATGTCGTTGCAGCCGGCATCGGCGCTGAGCAGCGACTGCCCGCCTCCGTGGCACGGGCGGCCCTTCTCCGTGGGCCGTGCCGCGCCCGGACGGCGCCGCACGATGAAGGGCGGCGGAGCCCCGGCGCCGGCAGGGCCGCCGGCGCGGGCGGCGTCGGCCGCTCTGACCTGGCGGAAGGACTCGACCACCACGGACGCGTCCGCCGCCACGGCGAAGTCGTACAGTTCGTCACCGCCGGTGGTCCGTCGGCCGGTCGCGGTACGGCCGCGGACGGCGGCCTCGTCCAGCCAGATGATCGGGTGATCGTCGCAGGGGCACGGGTCCGTCACGCAGACGCACGACTGGATCGGCACGCCACCGGCCGCGCGGAGCGGGTGGTCGTCGGAGACGTCGAGCGGCACACCGGTGAGGGTGGTGGTCGCCGCCCGGGTGAACGCCTTTGTTCGGGCACTTTCGTAACTGGCCATTGTCGCTCCCGGCTGAATTCGGCATGGACGGACCACGCCGCAGACTGGTCGGCCTTGGTCGTTCGTCAACGAATTGAATGGGGAATCGCCTGGGACTGACCCGATCGGATCGCCATTTCACGGTAGCGCCGGGCCGTGCGGTCCGCCTCCCCGTACCGCGCGGCCCAGCCGCCTCCGGCTCTGCCGCAGTGGCGGGCGGCCCGGCGGACGACGGCGAGGAGGGGGCCCGCCCGGGGTGCCCGCTCGGGGCCTGCCCGGGGCCTGCTGATCGGCGCCGAGCCGGCCGGGCCTGCCGGGCTTGCACCTCACGCGACGTCAGGACGCACCATCGGGGTATGGGCATCGACCACACATGGAAGGTCGGGGCGCTCGCCGAGGCGAGCGGACTGACCGTACGCACCTTGCACCACTGGGACCAGATCGGGCTGCTCGGCCCGTCCCGGCGGACCGCCGCCGGACACCGTGAGTACACCGAGCCGGATGTCGTCCGCCTCTACCAGGTCCTCGCGCTGCGACGCCTCGGGCTGGGGCTGGAGACCATCGCCACCTGCCTGGACGTCGGGGTCGACCCCGTCCGGCTGGTGGGCGAGCACCTCGCCGGAGTCGAGGCGGCGATCGCCTCGCTGGAGGCCCTGCGGAGCCGGCTGGCCCACGTCCACGACGAGCTGGCCGCCGAACGGGCCCCGGAGACCGCCACGTTGATCGGCGTGCTCCAGGCGATGGGCGGGGCCGGCCCGGAGGGCGGGCAGGCGCTGCGGCGCCACCTCGACGAGGACCAGCTCCGGGCTCTGCAGGACCGGGCGGCCGCGGTCGGCCCGGGGGTCCACTACCTGGTGGAGGTCGAGTGGCCGGAGCTCTACCGCAGGGCCGAGGCGCTGCGCGTCGCCGGAGTGGAGCCGACGGCGCCGGAGGTGCGGAGGCTGGTGGCGCGGATGGACGAGCTGGGCCGACTGTTCAACGGCGGCGACTCCGGCCTCTCCGGTGCGGTGCGGGCCGCCTGGCACCACGAGCCGGCCGCGATGTCCGGTGATCCCACGGTCCCGGCCGACGCCTGGCACGACCTGACCGCCTACCTCGACCGCGCCCGCGCGTGACCACCCGTTCCCGACCTGCCGAATCCCGAGGAGTCTCCGTGAACCGCCGCCTGCGCATCGGCATCGCCCTGCTCGCCGTCCTGCCCGCCCTGCTCCCGGCCCTGCTCTTCGGCCGGGTCGTGCCGTGGACCGCCCTCCTGGCCCTCCTGCCGGCGTTCGGCGTGCAGGCGTTCATCACCTTCCGCCGGCTCGGCCGGCTCCGGAGGATCTGAGCCTGCCGCCGCCGGCGGTCGGGAGGTGAGGGGGTGGGGAGCCGAGCGGGACCGGGGTGGACCGGGGGAGGCCGGCATCCGGTGCTCGGTGGCGCCGAGCGGACGGCGGGTGGGCCCCTGCGGTGGTCGACTTCGGCCGACCGCAGGGGATGCGGCGGACGAACCGGTCAGCTCACCGGGAAGTCGAAGCGGTAGCCCTGGGCTGCCAGCCAGGGCAGCAGCTGCTTCAGTGCGGCGACGGTCTGGCTGCGGTCGCCGCCGCCGTCGTGCATCAGGACCACGCCGCCGGGCCTGAGTTGGCTCTTCACGGTGGAGACGATCGACGCGACACCGGGGCGGGACCAGTCGCGCGGGTCGACGGACCAGCCGAGCGGGCGCAGGCCGAGGTCGGCGGCGATCCGCTGGTTGTCGGCGGTGAACCCGCCGCCGGGGGCGCGGAACCAGGTGACCTTGGTGCCCGGGCCGCCGGCCTGGACGATCATGTCCTTGCCCTTGGAGATCTCGTACACGGCCCGGTCGTGCGAGAGCGCGGCGAACGGCTGCGGGTGGTCGACGGTGTGGTCGCAGAGCCGGTGGCCGTCGGCGACGATCCGCTTGACCAACGCCGGGTTGGCGGCGGCCTGTTGGCCGACCAGGCAGAACGTCGCCCGCACGCCGTACTGGGCGAGCAGGTCGAGGACCGGACCGGTGGCCGGGCCGGGGCCGTCGTCGAAGGTGAGGGCGACCGTCCGGCCGCCGGAGGCCGTGGAGCTGACCACCGTGGTGGACACCCCGCTCGCGGGCGGCGGGGGCGGGGCCGGCGTCGTGGTGGGCGGACGGGTGGCCGGCGGGGTGGCCGGAGCGTGCGTCGGGCCCTGCGTGGGGCTCTGCGCCGGAGCGTGCGTCGGCGGCTTGGAGGTGCTCGGTGGGGGTTTGGGCGCGGTCGGCTTCGGTGTGCCCGGCGTGCCCGGTGTGTCGGGTTCGCTCGGCGTGCCGGGTGCGCTCGGCGCGGTCGGCGTGGAAGAGGACGGCCCGGCCGAGGTGGGGCCGCCGGGGGAGGAGGCCGGGGCGGCGGGAGACGAAGCCGAGGGCGCCGGGGTGACCGGACCCGACGCGGTGACGCTCGGCTGCGGCTGGAGCGCGCCGTTGGCGGTGCCGCAGGCGGTCAGGCCCAGGGCGGCGGCCACCGCGATACAGCCCGCGACCAGCGGTCGGCGGCGGTGACGGGCGGACGACGAGGCGCGCTGCGAGGTGGCGTGTTCGGGCATGTCTGCGGCTCCTCGGGTGCGGAGGTGATCCCGATCCCCTGGGTCAGGCCGTTTCAGGCTGACTGTCAGATAGGACGCCGATCCGACCACGTCCGGTTGCGCTCCACAAGGACGTCCGCGGGGACGCCCTCAAGGACGCCCGCAAGGATGCGGGCCAGGAGCCGCACGACCGTCAGAACGGGTACCAGCGCACGTCCGTCGCCCCCGCGCGCAGCGACTCCACCCGGCGGCGGAACTCGGCGAGCGCGGCCGGGTTGCCCGGCGCCTGCTGCGCCACCCAGGAGGCGCTGGCCGTCTCCCGGGCCCCGCGCAGCACCGCGAAACCGGCCCACTCCCGGACGTCCCAGCCGTACGCCGCGGTGAACGCCCCGTACTCCTCGGCGGGGACGCCGTACCGGTCGTGGCTGAGCGCCAGCACGACCAGGTCGTGCTCGCGCAGGTCGTGCGAGACGTTCTCCAGGTCGAGCAGGACGGGCCCGTCCGGGCCGACGTGCACGTTGCGCGGCAGCGCGTCGCCGTGGATCACACCGGCCGGCAGGTGCGGGGGGAGGTCGGGCAGGGCGGCCGCGAAGGCGTCCCGGCGGTGGCGCAGGAAGGCGACGTCGGCCGGGTCGACGTGCCCTTCGGCGGAGGCGAGCCAGCGCTCGACCGGGGCGAGGAGGTCGCGGCGGTCGAGCGGGAAGGGCGGCGGGGGGAGCCGGTGCAGGGCGCGCAGCAGCGGCGCGAGGTCGGCGGGCCGGGCGGGCCGGACGGCGGGCGCGAGCCGGTGCCAGAAGGTGACGGGGTGTCCGTGGGCGATCTGCGGCTCGGGCGGCACGCCGTCGTAGGGGCGGACCACGGGGACATCCCGGCCGGCCAGCCAGTGGGCGACGGCGAGTTCGTGGTGCGCGCGCTCGTACAGCTCGGGGCCACGGCCGACCTTGGCGACCACGGCCGGGTCGCCGAGGTCGAAGACGGCGTTCTCGCCGAGCGCGAGCAGCCGGGCGTCGCCGGGGCCGGGCAGGCCGGCGGACTCACAGGCGTGGGCGAGCAGCAGCCGGGCACGGCCCTCGTCGAAGGGGAGCATGGCGGACTCCGTTCCGTGGTGGCGGGTGGCGGGTGGCGGGTGGCGGGTGGCGGGCGGTGGCGGTGGCGGAGGGCGGGTCCGGTGGCACGTGCCGGGCCCTGCGGGACGGTGATCATTCTGGCAAACGCGGGCCGGGCCCCGCGTGATGCGGGGCCCGGCCCTGATGCGTCGTCGTACTGCCGCGGGATCAGACGGCGATCCGGCGGTGGCGGGCGCCGTCGGTGGCGGGCGCCGGGGCGGCCGCCGGGCCGTGGGCGCCGACCGGGCGGAAGGACTCGCCGTGCGAGAGGTCGGGCAGCCACCGCAGCCAGGACGGCAGGTACCAGTTGCGCTCGCCGAGCAGGGTCATCACCGAGGGCAGCAGCACCGCGCGGATGAGCGTCGCGTCGATCAGTACGGCGACCGCCAGGCCGACGCCCATCTGCTTCATCGCCTGCATCGAGAGGGTGCCGAAGACCGCGAACACCGCCACCATGATCACCGCGGCGCTGGTGACCACCCCGGCCGTGGAGCGGATGCCGTGCGCGATGGCGGTCCTGGTCGGCAGGCCCCGGTCGCGGCCCTCCTTGATCCGGGAGACGACGAAGACGTGGTAGTCCATCGAGAGGCCGAAGAGGATCACGAAGAGGAAGAGCGGCACCCAGGACTCGACCGCGCCGACCCCGGCGGTGCCCAGCAGCGAGGCGCCCACCCCGTGCTGGAAGACCAGCGTCAGCACCCCGTAGGCGGCGCCGACCGAGAGCAGGTTGAGCACCACGGCGGTGGCGGCGACGGCCAGGGAGCGGAACGAGGTGAGCATCAGCAGGAAGGCGAAGGCCACCACGAAGCCGAAGACCAGCGGCATCGAGCCGGTCATCTTCTCGTTGAAGTCGTACGAGCCGGCGGTGCGCCCGGTGACCGGGGCCTCGGTGCCGGCCACCCGGAGCACGGTGGCGGGGACGATCTCGGTGCGCAGGGTCTTCAGGGCGGCGTTGCTGGTCGCGTCGTTGCCGCTGCCGTTGAGCGGGATGTCGACGGTGGCGATGTTCTTGTCGGGGTGGACGGTGACCTCCACCGGGCCGTGCATCCGCCCGCTGGCCAGCGCCTTCTCCTTGAGGCCCGCGATGGCGGCGGTCATCGCCGGGGAGTCGATGTCGGCGGCCTTGATCACCACGGTGGCGGGTGCCGGGCTGCCGGGGAAGGCCGCCTCGATCTTCTGCGAGGCGGCGACCAGCGCGTTGCCCTCGGGCAGTTGCTGCTGGAACGTGAGGTTGGCGGTGTGCATGGTGACCAGCGGTGCGGCCAGGCCGACCAGCAGCGCGCCGGCCAGGACGGTGGCGGCGAGCGGGCGGCGCAGCACCGGGGTGAGGATCGCGTTCCAGACCCGGCCGCCGGCGGGGGCGGTGCCGGGGCGGCGCAGCTCGGCGAGGAAGGGGACGCGGCCCTTCTCGACCCGGTCGCCGAGCATCGAGAGCAGCGCGGGCAGCACGGTGAGCGAACCGAGCACCGCGGTGATGACGACCACGATGGTGGCGTAGGACATGGCCTGGAACTCGGCGATGCCGGTGAGGAACATGCCGGCCATGGCGACCACCACGGTGACGCCGGAGACCAGGACGGCCCGGCCGCTGGTGGCGGCGGCGATCTTCAGCGCGGTCTCCAGGTCCCGCCCGGCGGCCCGCTCCTCGCGCTCGCGGCGCAGGTAGAAGAGGCAGTAGTCGACGCCGACGGCGAGGCCCACCAGCAGCATCACCGAGCTGGCGTTGTTGCTGGTGTGCAGGAACCCGCTGCTCAGCGCGACCAGTCCGCCGGCCGCGACGAAGGCGGTGATGGCGAGCACGACGGGCAGGACGGCGGCGACCAGTGCGCCGAAGGCGACCAGCAGGATGCCGAGGGCGAGCGGCACGGCCGTCCACTCGGCGCGGGCGAAGTCGTCGGAGAACTGCTCGTCGATCCACTTGCCGGAGCTGGCGTCGCCGAGCTCGACCACGGTGAGGCCGGGGTGCTGCTTCTGCACGGCGGCGACGGCGTCCAGGACGGCCGGGACGTTCCTGACGGCGTCCTCGTGCTCCCCCTTGAGCGTCAGCTGGACGAGCGCCGAGTGGCCGTCCGGCGAGACCGCCCGGGTGTCGTACGGGGAGCGGATGTCGGCGGCCTTGCCGGTGGCGCCGACACCGGTGATCACCTGCTCGACGGTGGCCCGGAAGGCCGGGTCGTCGGCGACGAGCGAGGCACTCTGGATCAGGACGGTCTCGCTCGCCGGGGACTTCAGCCCGGCGTCGTCGAGGATCCTGGCCGCGCGGGAGACCTGGCCGGGCATCGCCTCGGACTCCTTGACCTCGGTACTGCCGTGCACGCCGCCGAGGTAGGCGGCGAGGACGACGAAGAGCAGCCAGCCGAAGACGGCCGTCTTTCTGTGGCGGGCGCTCCAGGCGCCCATGGCCGCAGCTGTGCCGAGCCTGGTCTTCACGGGAATCCCCCTGGGAGAGCGGCGGTGGCCGGCCGAGAGGTCGGGCGGGCCGCCGGTATCGGGCGCCGGCTGTGGGTCCGGCGTCTCAACCGACAGTAGAAAAGGGGAGGTTGGCGGGGTATCCGGCTGGCGGGGGAGTTCTCCCTGGGGTCTGCCCGGGGGGCGGGGTGGGGTTATCCCTACCGGGGAACCCTGACTTCTCCTCCTTGGGGCCGGGTGCGAAGTCCACCCTGAGGGGGAGCTGTCTCCACCCGGAGCACGAGGTCAAGAGGCCAGGCGGCGGGTCAAGATGGTGTGGGGCGCCGATGGGCGTTCCCCGAGGGGGTCGGCTTTACGGGGGCCGCTTGCCGGGCGGCAAGCAAGTACTCGTAGGATGATGTCCTCAGACTCACTTACCTGCCGACCGGCTAGGGGCGAGCCTCGTGCCATGCCCTTGCCGGTCCTCCGTCGCCCGACGTCCCGTCCCCCAAGGGCTGGCGGTGAACCATGCCCAGGAGGCATCACGAGCATGTTCCACCGACTAGGACAATTCATCGTCCGCCGCGCCTGGTGGGTGATCGCGGCGTGGGTCGTCGCGATGATCGCCATCGTCGCCACCGCGCCGAAGATCACCGCGCAGACCGACGAGTCGGCGTTCCTTCCCAAGCACTACGAGTCCATCCAGGCCGCGCAGATCCAGGAGAAGGCCTTCCCGTCCGCGTTCACGCCGTCCGCGCTGCTCCTCTTCGAGCGCACCGACGGTGCCCCGCTGACGGCGGCCGACCAGGACTCGATGGACAAGATCGTCAACGGCCTGACCGACCAGCACATTCCCGCGGTCGAGAAGATCCTGCCGGTCGGTGACGCGAAGTCCAAGGACGGCAAGTACGCCCTGTCGAGCGTTGCCATCGACAAGGCCAAGATGCAGACCGACGAGTTCACCGAAGCGGCCAAGAAGCTGCGTTCGGAGGGCACCAAGCTGGCCGCCGACACCGGGCTGAAGTTCCAGGTCGGCGGGCAGGCGGGGAGCAGTCTGGACCAGAAGGAGGCCTCCGGCGCGACCGATGCCATCGTCATGCTGGGCAGCCTGGTGCTGGTCATCCTGATCGTCGGCATCATCTTCCGGAGCATCCTGGCCGGCATCCTGCCGGTCCTGCTGTCGCTCGTGGTCGCGATGCCCGTGTCCAACGGTCTGATCAACGACGCGATCAAGCTGTTCAAGCTCGAATCGTCACCGATGACCTCGGCGATCCTGATCATCGTCGTGCTCGGCGTCGGCACCGACTACTTCCTCTTCCTGGCGTTCCGCTACCGCGAGCGGCTGCGGGCAGGTGACGACCGCAAGGAGGCCGTGGCCAACGCGGTCGGCCGGGTCGGCGAGGCCATCGCCTCGGCGGCCGGCGCGGTCGCCGTCGCCTTCGCGGTGCTGATCCTCTCCAGCCTGGGCATGTTCACCGCCCTGGGCCCCGCGTTGGCCATCGCCGTGGTCGCCACCGCCCTGGTCGCGCTCACCCTGGCCCCGGCCGTCCTCGCCGTCATCCCGTCCCGCGGGGTCTTCTGGCCCGGCAAGAAGTGGATGCAGGAGCCCGCCAACGCCCGCTTCGCCGCGCTCGGCCGGATGACCGGCAAGAAGCCGGGCCTGGTGGCCCTGGTCTCCGGCGGTCTGCTGGCGGCGCTGGCCCTGGCCGGCATCAACTACAACGGCACCTTCGACCTGGCGGGCAGCTCCATGCCCAAGAGCAAGGAGTCGATGGTCGTCCAGGACAAGGTGATGACGGCGTTCTCGGCCGGCGCCGCCGACCCGAGTCACGTGTACCTGACGGGCACCAACGGCGCCAAGCTCGACGAGGCCGGCTTCAAGGACTACGCAGCGAAGCTCGGCGCGGTCGACGGCGTCGCCTCCGTGGTGCCGCCGGTCAAGGACAAGACCATCAGCGCCGACGGCGCCACCGCCACGTTCACGGTCATGCTCAAGGACGGGCCGGCCACCAACGAGGCCATCGACACCGTCGGCAAGCTCCGGGACGTCGCGCACTCGTCGGCCCCGGCCGGCAGCAAGGCCCTCGTCGGCGGCACCACGTCCGTCTACAAGGACATCAACACCGCGATGGCGCACGACTACAAGCTGGTCTTCCCGCTTGCGGCGCTGCTCATCATGATCATCCTCGGTCTGCAGCTGCGCAGCGTGGTCGCCCCCTGGTACCTGATGGCCTCGGTGGGCCTCGGCTTCGGTGCGACGCTCGGCTCCACCACGCTGATCTTCCAGAACATCAAGGGCGAACCCGGTCTGATGTTCATGCTGCCGATCTTCATCTATCTGTTCGTGGTGGCGATCGGGACCGACTACAACATCCTGATCATCGCCCGCCTTCGCGAGGAGGCCCGCGCGGGCCGAAGCCCGCGCGAGGCGGCCCGCGAGGCCGTCAAGCACGGCGGCCCGACCGTCGCTGCGGCCGGTTTCATCCTGGCGGCGTCCTTCGCGACCTTCATGCTGGCGGGGAACACCCTCTTCATGGAGCTCGGCTTCGCGCTGGCCTTCGGCATCTTCCTGGCGGCCTTCGTGATGGCGATGTTCTTCACCCCGGCCATCACCGCGCTGATCGGCCGCGCCGCCTGGTGGCCCGGCCACGGCGCCGACGACCAGCACCAGTCCGGCCCCACCCCGGTGGCCGGTCCGCACGGTGTGCCGGAGCCGGCCGGACGGCACTGACCGTCCCCGGTGCACGGCAGGCACGCGGCGTCCGCTCCGGCGGGCGCCGCGTGCCCCTTTCCGTGCGGCGGCAAACGTGACGTGGTCGGCAAAAAGTCCCCGGTCAATCCGGGTGCCCTCGTGCTACAGTCGGAGCAGTTGCAGTTTTGGTTCCCATGAACGTTTGTGTGCGCCTGCTGGTTCAACCCAACAGGCGCATTTGTTTTGTCCGGTGTTTCAGTCTCCGGATGGGGATCGCGGCTACTTGGGGTTCACGAGGTGTGGACCCTGATGCCCCAGTTTTATGAGGAGACGGTTATGGCTACCGGCACCGTGAAGTGGTTCAACAGCGAAAAGGGCTTCGGCTTCATCGAGCAGGACGGTGGCGGCGCTGACGTGTTCGCCCACTACTCGAACATCAACGCCCAGGGCTTCCGTGAGCTCGTCGAGGGCCAGAAGGTCGAGTTCGACGTCACGCAGGGCCAGAAGGGCCCGCAGGCCGAGAACATCCGCGTCATCTGAGTCCAGCTTCCGAGCTGACTCGCGATCTCGCGTAGCGAGGGCCCGTACCGCACGGTGCGGGCCCTCGCGCATGCCGCCGAACGGCCGGGGCGGCGAACTCCATCCCGACGGCCGACCAGCCCCGACAGGGGCTGTGCCTTCCATCGGACGGAGACTCCGTGACCACCCCTGCCCGCTCGCCCCGTGACGGCGACCGCACCAACCGCCGCACCGACCGCACCGCCGGCGACCGTACGGCCGGTGACCGCACCGGCGGCGACCGCCCGCGCAAGCCGCGCAGCCGCACCGGCGGCGGCGCCCCGCGCACCGGCGGTGCCCCGCGCGCCGCCCGCAACGGCGCACCCCGCAACAACGCCCCGCGCGCCGCCCAGGCGCCCGCCGACTTCACTGTCGTCGAGGGCACCCCGGCCCGGCCCCCGGCGGCGAGCTTCGGCGAGCTGGAGCTGCCCAAGGGCATCCTGAACGCGCTCACCCGCGAGGGCGTCACCGAGCCGTTCCCCATCCAGGCCGCCACCCTGCCGGACTCCATCGCCGGCCGCGACGTGCTCGGCCGCGGCCGCACCGGCTCCGGCAAGACGCTCGCCTTCGGCCTGCCGCTGCTCGCCCGCACCGCCGGCAGGCGTGCCGACGCCCGCCACCCGCTGGCGCTCGTCCTGACGCCCACGCGCGAGCTGGCCCAGCAGGTCACCGAGGCGCTCACCCCGTACGCGACCGCCGTCAACCTGCGGATCGCCACCGTCGTCGGCGGCATGTCGATCACCCGGCAGGCCAACGCCGTGCGCCGCGGCGCCGAGGTGCTGGTGGCCACCCCGGGCCGGCTGGACGACCTGATCAACCGGGGCGACGTCGTGCTCGCGGACGTGGCCATCACCGTCCTCGACGAGGCCGACCAGATGGCCGACATGGGCTTCCTGCCGCAGGTCACCAAGCTGCTGGAGCAGGTCGCCGAGGGCGGTCAGCGGATGCTGTTCTCCGCCACCCTGGACCGCAACGTGGACCGCCTGGTCAAGCGCTTCCTGACCGACCCGGTGACCCACTCGGTCGACCCGTCGGCCGGCGCGGTCACCACCATGGACCACCACGTGCTCCAGCTGGACCCGGCCGACAAGGCCTCCGCCACCGCGCACATCGCCTCCCGCGACGGCCGGCTGATCATGTTCGTGCACACCAAGCACGGCGCCGACCGCCTCGCCAAGCAGCTGCTGGCCAACGGCGTGAAGGCGGCCGCGCTGCACGGCGGCAAGTCCCAGCCGCAGCGCAACCGGGTGCTCGACCAGTTCCGCGACGGCCACGTCACCGCGCTGATCGCCACCAACGTCGCCGCCCGCGGCATCCACATCGACGGCCTCGACATGGTCGTCAACGTCGACCCGCCGATCGACCACAAGGACTACCTGCACCGCGGCGGTCGCACCGCCCGGGCCGGCGAGTCCGGCACCGTCGTCACCCTGGTCCTGCCCGACCAGCGGCGCGAGGTCAGCCGGCTGATGACGGTGGCCGGCATCCGCCCGACCACCACCAAGATCCGCCCGGGCGACGCCGAGCTGAGCCGGATCACCGGCGCCCGCACGCCCAGCGGCGTGCCCGTCAGCGTGGCCGTCCCGGCGCCGGCCGCGGCGCCCGCCGCCGAGGGCAAGGCGGCCGGCAACGGCGCGCCCCGCCGCCGGCCCGGCAAGCGCTCCGGCCTGCCCACCGACGTGGACATGAACGGCAACCCGCGCCGCCCCCGCCCGAAGCAGCGCATCGGCGGTGCCGGCGGCGGGCAGGGCGGCGGCGGCACCCGTCAGGCCGCCGGCTTCATCGGCCGCTCCTCGGGGCGTGCCAAGCCCGGCTCCGGCGCCAAGTCCGGCTCCAACTACGGCACCGGCCGCCAGCGCCGCAAGGCCGACTGACGCCGAGCACCGAACGCCGGGCGACCGGCTTCGAACGACGGCCCGGCTCCCCCTCGCGGGGGAGCCGGGCCGTCCGCCTTTCCGCCGCCGTCGGCCTTTCCGCCGCCGCGCCCCCGCCGCAGCGCCCCCGCCGCCGGGCCCCGGCGCCGCGCCGCCCGGGCTCTTTCCGGCCGGATCGTGGGGCCGCCCGCCACCCGTCCGGACCCGGGCCCGGCCGGCGGTGGCGCTGTTCGTGCCCCGTCCGGCCCACGGCCCCCGGACGTACTCCGTGAACGGAGCGATGGCGGATTAGCGCCCGTGCGGTTGACGGCCGTCACACCTTCCCCAGAGGCTTCACCGGAACCGCACATCTGGCACACGGTCACAACACGTTGTCCGAGCGCGAGTTCCTCCGGTCAACCGTCTTCGGAAGGATCTTCCTGATGCGTCGTACCGCCGCAGTACTGGCCACCTCACTGCTCGCCGGCGCCGCCGCGCTGACCGCTCCGGCCGCCACCGCCCAGGCCGCCGGGGGCTGCTCCGCCTACGTCGGCGGGTGGAGCGCCTACGGCTCCTGTACCGGCATCGACCCGCTCCAGAGCTGGTACGTCACCGCGAGCTGCGAGTGGTGGAACCCCGACCACACGGCCCGGTTCTCCCGCCCGGTCAACAGCTTCGTGGTGGTCGGCGACGGCACCGCCTCCGCCCAGTGCGGCATCAACGAGACCGTCATGTTCCCCAGGATCGTGGCCGGCCCCAAGGTCCCGCCGCAGCCGGGCGGGCCGGTCGGCCAGATCACCGGCTACGCGGGCAAGTGCGTGGACGTGAAGGGCGCCAGCGCGGCCGACCGCACGCCCGTGCAGATCTGGGACTGCAACGGCACCGGCGCCCAGCAGTGGAAGATCGCCACCGACGGGACGATCCGCGCGTTCGGCAGGTGCATGGACGTCACCGCCGCCGGGACCGCCAACGGCACCAAGGTCCAGCTCTACTCCTGCAACGGCACCGGCGCCCAGCAGTGGCAGGTCCGCGCCGACGGTTCGATCCTCAACCCGCAGTCCGGCCGCTGCCTCGACGACCTCGGCTTCGCCACGAACAACGGCAACCAGCTCGGCATCTGGGACTGCAACGGCGCCGAGAACCAGGTCTGGCACGTCCCGGCCTGACGCCCGGTCGGCGCCTCAGACGGTCGCGGCGGCCGGGGCGAGCCTGCGCAGGCGCTCCCCGGTCTCCGCGTCCCGCGGCGACAGCACCAGCAACTGCAGCCCGCCGGGAGCCCGCAGGACCACCTGGTCGAGCCGGAGCAGCCCGACCTCCTCGTGCCGGATGTCCTTCTCCACGCCCGTCCGCTCCCGTACCCGGTGCTCGTCCAGCCAGCGCTCCGCCTCCGGGCACTGCGCCCGCAGCCGCCCGATCAGCCGGGCCAGCCGCCGCGCCGCCGGAGCGCCGTCGCCGCCGCGCTCGGCGTAGGCCGACCGCAGCTCCGCCAGCAGCCGCCGGGCGTGCTCCTCCCAGCCGACGACCCGGGCCCGGTGGACCGGATCGGTGAACACCACCCAGGCCACGTTGCACTCCTCCGGCGGCCGGCGGGAGAACCCGAACAGCGCCTCCGCGCCCGGGTTCCAGGCGCGGACGTCCCAGTCGGCGTCCAGGACGAAGGCCGGCGCGGGCCACTGGGCGTGCAGCAGCCGCAGCAACGGAGCCGGGACCTCCTCCGCCACGGCGGCTTCGTCTCCCCGCGGGTGGCTGCCGGCCAGCCGGAACAGGTACGCCGTCTCCGCCCGGTCCAGCCGCAGCGTCCGGGCCAGGCTGGCCAGCACCTCCGGGGACGGGTTGATCGCCCGCCCCTGCTCCAGCCACGTGTACCAGGTGACCCCGACCCCGGCGAGCAGCGCCAGCTCCTCGCGCCGCAGCCCCGGTGTGCGCCGCCGCACCCCGGGGGCCATGCCCACGTCCTCCGGCGTCAGCCGGGCCCGCCGGCTGCGCAGGAAGCTCGACAGTGCCTTCCGGCGGACCTCCGTGTCGTCCATTCCCCCGCCCTCCCTGGTAGTCGCGCTACCAGCATCCGCACGCACTGCCGTGCCCCCTCCGGCCCCGCGAGGCTTGATCCCGTCAACGGATCGCACTCGCGGGAGAATTCCTGATGGAACGCCAGAACAGCTCACTCCGCCGCACCGTGGTCGCCGCCGCGGCCACCGCCGTCCTGCTGGGTACCACCGGCGCGCTGCCCGCCGCCGCCGTCCCCGCCCTCCGGGCGCCCGCCGTGATCGAGGGGCACGCCCCCGCGCTCGTGCCGGAGGGCGCGACCTGGGACGAGGCCCGCGGGCGGTTCCTGGTCGGCTCGCTGCGCCACGGTACCGTCTCCACCGTCGGGACGGACGGCACCGTCCGCACCCTGGTCGACGAGCCCGACACCCTGGTCTCGGTCATCGGTCTGCACGTGGACAGGGCGCGCGGCAGGGTCCTGGTGGCCAACGGGGACAACGGCCTCGGCGAGCGCAGCTCCGCCGCGACCCGCGGCCTGCTGGCCGGGCTCGGCGCCTACGACACCGGGAGCGGCCGGCGGCTCTTCTACGTCGACCTGGCCGCGGTGGCGGGGGACGGCGGTCCGCACTTCGCCAACGACGTCGCCTTCGGCCCGGACGGTACCGCGTACGTCACCGACTCGCGGGCGCCGGTCGTCTACCGCATCGGGGTGGACGGCACGGCCTCCGTCCTGGTCCGGGACGCCCGGCTGGCCGCGCCGCCCGGGGAGGTCGGCCTGAACGGCATCGTCTACCGGGACGGGCGGCTGGTCGTCGGCAAGTGGGACGACGGCACGCTCTGGCAGGTGCCGGTTCGGCGGCCGGAGGCGGTGCGCCCGGTCGAGGTGGCCGGGGGCGGCGGCGCGCTGCTCCACCTCGACGGCATGCTGGGCCGTCCGGACGGCAGCATCCTCGGTGTGACCAACGACTTCGGCGGTGCGGGCCGCGACGCCACGGTCGAGCTGCGCTCCGACGACCACTGGCGCAGTGCCCGCCCGGTCGCCGTCCGCCCCACGGCGGAGCCGCTGCCCACCGCCGTCACCCCGGGGCCCGGGGGCGCGGTCTACCAGCTCTTCGGCCGTCTCGGTGCGGCCATCGCGGGCACGCCGTCGGACACGTTCACCCTGCGGCGGGTCTGACGACCGAGAAGGACGTTTCCGGGCCCGCGTTCAGGCGGTGAGCGCGGGGAGCACCCGGGCGCGGGCGCGCGCGTCGTCGTAGCGCTCCAGCAGCAGCCCGGCCACCTCGGGGGCGGCGCCGAGGACGGCCGCCAGCAGGTCGGCGTCGGTGGCGGCCCCGGCGATGCGGTCGGGGAGGAGGCCGGGGGCCAGGAGGTAGGGGGCGACGGCCACGGTACGGGCGCCGGTGGCGCGCAGGGCGGCGACGGCGTCGCGGACGCGGGGGCCGGCGGCGGAGGCGTACGCGACCTCGACGCCGGCCCAGCCGCGGGTGCGCCGCCACTCGGCGGCGACGGCGCGGGTGGCGGCGTCGGCGGCCGGGTCGGAGGAGCCGGCCGCGGCGAGAACGACGCCGGTGCGGGCACGGACGGCGGGGGAGGCGAGGTCGAGCCCGGCCTCGGCGAGGCGGCGGTCCAGTGCGGCGAGCAGCAGCGGGGACGGGCCGAGGACGTCGGCGACCGGAAGGCCGGCGCCGGTCGCACGCAGGGCGGCGGGGATGTCGTGCTTGGCGTGGAAGGCCCGGTTGAGCAGCAGCGGGACGGCCACGGCGGCGGAGAGCCGGGAGACCACCTGCGGGATCCGCGGGGCGCAGTGGTCCAGGTAGGCGGTGGCGACGTCCAGCCCGGGCCGCAGCGCCCGCATCCGGGCGACCAGGGCGGCCACCGTCGCGGCGTGGCGGGGGTCGCGGCTGCCGTGGGCGATCAGCAGCAGGGCGGGACCGCCCGCCGCCACCGGGGTGGCGGGGGCGACGGACAGCCGGCCTTCGTGCACGGTGGGAGCCTTACTTGACGGCGGCCAGCAGGCCGCGGTTGCGCAGGACCCGGCGCTCGACCGGGGTGAAGACGAGCAGTTCGATGGCGATGCCGACGAACAGGATGAGGATGATGCCGAGCAGCACGCCCGCCATGTCGGAGAACTCGCGCTGGTTCTCCAGGTACCGGCCGAGGCCGAGGCCCAGGTCGGGGGAGGAGGCGACCAGTTCGGCGGCCATCAGCGAGCGCCAGGAGAACGCCCAGCCCTGCTTGAGGCCGGCCAGGTAGCCGGGCAGCGCGGCCGGCAGCAGGATGTGCCGGGCGCCCGCGAGGCCGGTGGCGCCGATGGTCCGCCCGGCGCGCAGGAACAGCGGCGGCACCTGGTCGATGCCGGCCACCAGGCCGTTGGCGATGGACGGGACGGCGCCGAGCAGGATGACCGCGTACATCATCGAGTCGTTGATGCCGAGCCAGATGACCGCGGCCGGCACCCAGGCGACCGAGGGCAGCGACTGGAGTCCGGAGAGGACGGGGCCGAGCGCGGCCCGCACCGGCTTGACCCGGGCGACCAGCAGGCCGATCGGGGTGCCGATGACGAGCGCTATCAGGAAGCCGGACAGGCCGCGCCAGACGCTGGTCCAGATGATCGAGAACAGCGTGCCGGCGGTCCAGAGGTCCCCGGCGGCGTTCCAGACGTCGGTCGGGCTGGGCAGCTTGTAGGCGCTGGTGAGGTGCAGGCTGTAGGCGCCCTGCCAGAGGGCGAGTACCAGGACCACGCCGAGCAGCGGCGGCAGGGCCTTCTGCCGGAACATCTCGGCGGTGGAACTGCGCTGCGCGGAGACGGTGTCCAGCGCGTCCAGGCCGGCGCCGACGTCGGCGGTGTCGGACGCGGGGCTCTTGTCGAGGACGGGGGTGGTGTCAGTGCTGGCCATGGCGACGGATCTCCCCACGCAGTTCTTCGGTGATCTCGATGGACAGGTCGGCGACGCCGGAGGACTCGATCCGGCGCGGCTGCGGCAGGTCGATCCGCCACTCACGGGCGACCCGGCCGGGGCGGGAGGAGAGCAGCACCACGCGCTGGGCGAGCCGGACGGCCTCCCGCACGTTGTGCGTGACGAACAGGACGGAGAGCTTGCGTTCGGCCCAGATCCGGGTGATCTCGTCGTGCAGGACGTCCCGGGTGATGGCGTCGAGCGCGGCGAACGGCTCGTCCATGAGCAGCACCGAACCGCCCTGGGCGAGCGCGCGGGCCATCGCGACGCGCTGGCGCATGCCGCCGGAGAGCTCGTGCACGCGCTTGCCGTAGGAGCCCTGGAGGCGGACCAGTTCGAGCAGCCGCTCGGCCTCGGCCCGGCGCTCGGGGCGGGGGACACCGGCGAGCTTGAGGGCGAGTTCGATGTTCTTGCCGGCCGTGAGCCAGGGGAACAGCGCGTGCTCCTGGAACATCAGCGCGGGGCGACCCCCGGTCACCTCGATCGTGCCGCGGGTGGGCTTGTCGAGGTCGGCGACCAGGTTGAGCAGGGTGGACTTGCCACAGCCCGAGGCGCCGAGCAGCGTGACGAACTCGCCGGGCGCGACGTCGAGGGTGATGTCGTCCAGGACGTGCGTCTGCGCGCCGGGACGGCCGAAGGACTTGTGCACGTGCGAGATCCGGACGGCGGGCGAGCCGCCGCGGGTGCCGACGCCGGCGGCGTCGTCCGAGGTGGTCAGTGCCGGGGTCATCCGGACACCTCCTGCATCTGGGGCACCTCCCAGCCGGAGGCTGGGGGCGGTCATGGGCTCCTCCGGCCGGTCGGCGGGCCAGGAGGGAGGGTGGCGGGGTTCGGGGCCGGGGTCCGGGCCCCGCCCGTCCCGTGTGCTTGGGGCATCGATCGGGCATCGACCGGGCGGGCGGGGGTCCGGACCGCGGAGCTCGGGTGCGGGCCGTGCGGTACGACCGCTGCTACTTGGCGCCGAGGCCGGCGTCCGCCACGGGGCTCTGGCCCTTGGCCGCGAGCACCTTGTTGAGCAGCGTGAGGTCGTAGATGCCGTTCAGGTTCGGCTTCTTGAGCAGACCCGCGGTGACGGCGTGGTCGGCCTCGGCCTGCAGGGTGGAGGCCAGCGGGTCGTCCAGGAAGTCGATGTCCTGCCAGGCCGGGTCGAGGACGGCCGGCTCCAGCGCGTTGCCGGCCTCCTTCTTGATGGCCTCGTTGGCGTCGGCCTTGGCCTTGTCCGGGTTGGCCTTGATGAAGGCGTTGGTGTTCACCGAACCGCGCAGCACGGCCTCCACCACGTCCGGGTGCTCACTGAGGAACTTCTGCGAGACGATGATGTTGGTGATCACGAACTTCTTGTCCGGCCAGACGTCCTTCTCGTTGAGCAGGACCTTCGCGCCGAGGGTGACCAGCTTGGACGCGGTGGGCTCGGGCACCCAGGCACCGTCGATCGAGCCCTGCTTGTAGGCGTCCGGGGTGACCTTGTTGTCGGTGCGCACCACGCTCACGTCGCCGGCGCCGGACGAGGGGTCGACCTTGTAGCCCTTGCCGGCCAGGTAGTTGAGGAGCGCCACGTCCTGGGTGTTGCCCAGCTGCGGGGTGGCGATCTTCTTGCCCTTGAGGTCGTCCAGGGTGGCGATCTTGTCCGGGTTGACCACCAGCTTGACCCCCCCGGAGGCCGAACCGCTGATGATCTTCAGCGACTTGCCCTCGGACTTGGTGAAGCCGTTGATCGCCGGGGAGGGGCCGATCCAGCCGATGTCGATGGAGCCGGCGTTCAGCGCCTCGATCTCGGCCGGGCCCGCGTTGAAGACCTGGGTCTTGACCTGGGTGGCGCCCAGTTCCTTCTGGAACAGGCCCTCCTGGAGGCCGACCAGCGGGGTGCCGTGGGTCAGGTTGGCGAAGTAGCCGATCCTGACCGTGTCGGCGGAGAGCTTCGCGCCGGAGGCGGAATCACCGGCCGCGGCCGTCGTCGCGGCCTTCTTGTCGTCGCTCTTCGAGCCGTAGCCGCAGGCCGAGAGCAGCGCCACGGCGGTGAGGCCGGCCACGGCGGCCGCGGCGGAGCGTCTGATCCGGCCGGCGGCGGGGCTTGCGGGGCTATGGAGGAGTGCCTGGTTCGGTGCCATGGGCGGAGTCCTGTTCACGGACGGACCGTCAGAAGGCGGTCTCGGGAGGGAGATCGGTCAAGGCGGTGCTTGCGGCATCGGGGGATGCCGGGCAAGCCGGGCGGCGTCGCTGTGCCTGCTGTGGGGAGGGACAGCGGCCGGCCCGGTGACGGGGCTGTGTGTCAGCCCCGTCGGCCCACACATCGCGTCAGGCCGCCCTGGCCGCTGCCGAGGACGCCGCTGCCGATGCGGCCGCCTTCCTTGTCCATGCCCGAGAACGCCTCGCTGGGCATCAGACCCAGTCCTCCTCGTCGGGGTCGGTGGTGCGTACGGTCTCGAAGGCCTCGCCCGCCATGCCGGCGGTGAGGGTGGTGCCGTCGGCCGGGTCGATCAGCAGGAACGAGCCGGTGCGGCGGTTGTCGGAGTAGCCGTCGAGTGCCAGCGGCTCGGCGGTGCGCAGCACCACGTGGCCGATGTCGTTGACGTTCAACCCCTCGGGGGCGGAACGCTGTTCGAGGCCCCTGTCGCTGACCGGCGCGGTGATGTCGATCCGGTAGCTGATCTCCTTGACCAGTGCGCGCACGGTGCGGGTGGTGTGCTTGAGCAGGACCTTGTCACCGGTGCGCAGCGGGCGCTCGCTGAGGTGGCTGACGGTGGCCTCGATGTCCTTGGTGGGCAGCGGGGCGGGGCCGGCCGCGATCAGGTCGCCGCGGGAGATGTCGATGTCGTCGGCGAGGCGGACGGTGACCGACTGGGGGGCCCAGGCGATGTCCGTTTCCCGGCCGAGTGCGTCGATGCCGGCGACGGTGGTGGTGTGGCCGGAGGGCAGCACCGTCACCGGGTCGCCGACGCGCAGCACGCCGGAGGCCAACTGGCCCGCGTAGCCGCGGTAGTCGGGGTGCTCGTCGGTCTGCGGGCGGATCACGTACTGGACGGGGAAGCGGGCCGGCTCGGCGCTCGTGTCGGTGCCGACCGGCACCGTCTCCAGGTGCTCCAGCAGGGTCGGGCCGCCGTACCAGTCCATGTGGGCGGAGGGTTCGACCACGTTGTCGCCGGCGAGGGCCGAGATCGGGACGGCCACCACGTCCCTGACGCCGAGCGAGGCGGCGTAGGCGGTGAACTCCTCGGCGATGGCGGCGAAGACGGGCTCCGCGTAATCGACCAGGTCCATCTTGTTGACGGCCAGCACCACGTGCGGCACGCGCAGCAGCGCGGCCACGGCGGCGTGGCGGCGGGTCTGCTCGACCACGCCGTTGCGGGCGTCGACCAGGACGACGGCCAGCTCGGCGGTGGAGGCGCCGGTCACCATGTTGCGGGTGTACTGCACGTGCCCGGGGGTGTCGGCGAGGATGAACCGCCGCCGGGGGGTGGCGAAGTAGCGGTAGGCGACGTCGATGGTGATGCCCTGCTCGCGTTCGGCGCGCAGGCCGTCGGTGAGCAGTGCGAGGTCGGGTGCCTCCTGGCCGCGGCTGAGGGAGGCGCGTTCGACGGCCTCCAGCTGGTCGGCCAGCACGGACTTGGAGTCGTGCAGCAGGCGGCCGACCAGGGTGGACTTGCCGTCGTCGACGGAGCCGGCGGTGGCGAAGCGCAGCAGGGAGGTGGCGCTGGTCTCGGTGGTGGTGCTCATTTAGAAGTATCCCTCGCGCTTGCGGTCTTCCATCGCGGCCTCGGAGAGCTTGTCGTCGGCCCGGGTGGCGCCGCGTTCGGTGAGGCGGCTGGCGGCGATCTCGGCGATGACGGCCTGGATGTCGGTGGCGTCGGAGTCGACCGCTCCGGTGCAGGACATGTCGCCGACCGTGCGGTAGCGGATCAGGCGCCGCTGGACCGGCTCGCTCTCCTTGGGGCCGCCCCACTCGCCGGCGGTCAGCCACATGCCGTCGCGGGAGAAGACGTCGCGCTCGTGCGCGTAGTAGATCTCCGGGAGCTCGATGCCCTCGCGCTCGATGTACTGCCAGACGTCCAGCTCGGTCCAGTTGGAGAGCGGGAAGACGCGCACGTGCTCGCCGGCGGCGTGGCGGCCGTTGTAGAGCGACCAGAGCTCGGGGCGCTGGCGGCGAGGGTCCCAGGCGCCGAACTCGTCGCGCAGGGAGAAGACGCGCTCCTTGGCGCGGGCCTTCTCCTCGTCGCGGCGGCCGCCGCCGAACACCGCGTCGAACTTGTGGGACTCGATGGCGTCGAGCAGGGGCACGGTCTGCAGCGGGTTGCGGGTGCCGTCGGGGCGCTCGCGCAGCCGGCCGTCGTCGATGAAGTCCTGGACGTGGGCGACGTGCAGGCGCAGGTTGTGCCTCGCCGCGACCCGGTCGCGGTACTCGATGACCTCGGGGAAGTTGTGGCCGGTGTCGACGTGCAGCAGCGAGAAGGGGACGGCGGCCGGCCAGAAGGCCTTGAGCGCCAGGTGCAGCATGACGATGGAGTCCTTGCCGCCGGAGAAGAGGATCACCGGACGCTCGAACTCCCCCGCGACCTCACGGAAGATGTGCACCGACTCGGCCTCGAGCGCGTCCAGGTGGGACAGCGCGAAAGGCCCCTTTGAATCCTTGTCGGGGTCCTGAGCCGGGATCAGGCTGTCGGTCGCGGTGGTCATGCGAGACCCCTCTCGGTCAGGAAGGCGTGCAGCTCGGCGGCGCTCTCGGCCACCTCGCGGCCCTGGGTCTGCAGTCGCAGCTCCGGGTCCGCGGGGGCCTCGTACGGGTCGTCGACGCCGGTCAGGCCGGAGAGTTCGCCGGCCGCCTGCTTGGCGTAGAGCCCCTTGACGTCGCGCTCGGCGCAGAGCTCGACCGGGGTGGCGACGTGGATCTCCAGGAAGTCGGTGCCGTGGGCGGCGTGCCGGTCGCGGACCGCCGCGCGGGAGTCCGCGTAGGGGGCGATCACCGGGGCGAGCACCTTGACGCCGTTGGCGGCGAGCTTCTCGGCGACGAAGCCGATCCGGGTGACGTTGGTGTGCCGGTCCTCGCGGGTGAAGCCGAGTCCCTTGGAGAGGAACTCGCGGATCTCGTCGCCGTCCAGGACCTCGACTTTGTGGCCCTCGGCGCGCAGCCGCTCGGCCAGGGCGAAGGCGAGCGTGGTCTTGCCGGCGCTCGGCAGCCCGGTCAGCCACACGGTGGCGCCGCGCTCGCAGGGGGCGGCCGCGGGGGCCGCCACAGCGTCTGCGACGGAGCCGCGGCGGCTCACGGTGGTGGTGGTCACGGGGTGTCTCCAGACGGGTGTCGACGGTGGGTCAGAGGTGGATGCCGCACTCGGTCTTGCCGGAGCCGGACCAGCGGCCGGCCCGGGCGTCCTCGCCCTCGGCGGGCTTGCGGGTGCAGGAGAGCGGCGAGCAGCCGACCGACGTGTACCCCTCCCACAGCAGCGGGTTGAGCAGGACGCCGTTGGCGTTGACGTAGGCGTCCACGTCCTCCTGCGTCCAGCGGGCGATCGGGGCGATCTTGACCTTGCGGCGCTTGGCGTCCCAGGCGACGACGGGGGTGTCGGCCCGGGTCGGCGACTCGTCGCGGCGCAGCCCGGTGGCCCAGGCGTCGTAGCCGCCGAGGCCGCGGTTCAGCGGCTCGACCTTCCGCAGCGAGCAGCAGAGGTCCGGGTCGCGGTCGTGCAGGTGGGGCCCGTACTGGGCGTCCTGCTCTGCCACGGTCTGCAGCGGCTTGAGGGTGATGACGTTGACCGGCATCACCGCGGCCACCGCGTCCCGGGTGCCGATGGTCTCCGCGAAGTGGTAGCCGGTGTCCAGGAACACCACGTCCACGCCGGGGAAGACCGAGGAGGCGAGGTGGGCGACGACCGCGTCCTCCATGGAGGAGGTGACGCAGAACCGCTTGCCGAAGGTGTCGGCGGCCCACTTCAGGATCTCCTGCGCGGTCGCCTCCTCCAGCTCGCGGCCGGCGGCGGTGGCGATCGCCTCGTAGTCGTTCGTCGTGCCGGTCATTCCGCGGACCCCCCGCCGGTCGGACCGCCGTTGGCCGGCGAGAGCAGGCCGAGGAACTTCAACTGGAAGGCCCGGCGGCAGCCGTGGCACTCCCAGGCGCCGTGCCCGGCCTCGGACGGGCGCAGGTCCTCGTCCCCGCAGTACGGGCAGAAGAACGGGGCGGCTCGCTCACTCACGACAGCTGCTCCTCACTGGCCCGGGCCGCCCACTGGGCGAAGCGCTCGCCCTCGGCGCGGTCGGCCTGGTAGCGGGTCAGGACGCGCTCGACGTAGTCGGGCAGGCCGTCCTTGGTGACCTTGAGGCCGCGGACCTTGCGGCCGAAGCCGGCCTCCAGCCCGAGCGCGCCGCCCAGGTGGACCTGGTAGCCCTCGACCTGCTCGCCGTTCTCGCCGGTCACCAGCTGGCCCTTGAGACCGATGTCCGCGACCTGGATGCGGGCGCAGGCGTTCGGGCAGCCGTTGATGTTGATGGTCAGCGGCTCCTCGAAGTCGGGCAGCCGCTTCTCCAGCTCGTCGATGAGCGTGCGGCCGCGCTCCTTGGTCTCGACGATGGCGAGCTTGCAGTACTCGATGCCGGTGCAGGCCATGGTGCCGCGGCGGAACGGCGACGGGGTGACCCGTAGGTCCAGCGCCTCCAGGCCGGCCACCAGGGACTCCACCTGGTCCTCGGCGATGTCGAGGACGAGCATCTTCTGCTCGGCGGTGGTGCGCAGCCGGTCGCTGCCGTGGGCGGCGGCGAGGTCGGCGATCTGCCCGAGCAGCCTGCCGTCGACCCGGCCGACCCGCGGCGCGAAGCCGACGTAGAACTTGCCGTCCTTCTGCCGGTGCACGCCGACGTGGTCGCGCCAGCGGCCGCCGGGCTCCTTCGGCGCGGGGCCGTCGACCAGCCGGTACTTGAGGTACTCGTCCTCCAGGACCTGGCGGAACTTCTCCACGCCCCAGTCGGCGACCAGGAACTTCAGCCGGGCGCGGTTGCGCAGCCGGCGGTAGCCGTAGTCGCGGAAGATGCCGATCACGCCGCCGTAGACGTCCGCGACCTCGTCCAGCGGGACCCACGCGCCCAGGCGGACGCCGAGCTTGGGGTTGGTGGAGAGGCCGCCGCCGACCCAGAGGTCGAAGCCGGGGCCGTGCTCGGGGTGGACGACGCCGACGAAGGCGATGTCGTTGATCTCGTGCGCGACGTCCAGCAGCGGGGAGCCGGAGACGGCGGACTTGAACTTGCGCGGCAGGTTGGAGAAGTCCTTGTTGCCGATGAACCGGCGCTGGATCTCCTCGATGGCGGGGGTGCCGTCGATGATCTCGTCCTCGGCGATGCCGGCCACCGGGGAGCCGAGGATGACGCGGGGGGTGTCGCCGCAGGCCTCGGTGGTGGAGAGCCCGACGGCCTCCAGCTTCTGCCAGATCGCCGGGACGTCCTCGATCCGGATCCAGTGATACTGGACGTTCTGCCGGTCGGTCAGGTCCGCGGTGTTGCGGCCGTACAGCTCGGAGACCTCGGCGATCGCCTTGAGCTGGGCGACGGTCAGCCGGCCGCCGTCGATGCGGACCCGGAGCATGAAGTACTCGGCGTCCAGCTCGTGCGGGTCCAGGATCGCGGTCTTGCCGCCGTCGATGCCCTCCTTGCGCTGGGTGTACAGACCCCACCAGCGCATCCGGCCGCGCAGGTCGGCGGGGTCGATCGAGTCGAAGCCGCGGTGCGCGTAGATCGTCTCAATACGTGTCCGCACATTGAGACCGTCGTCATCCTTCTTGAACTGCTCGTTGGCGTTCAGAGGAGTGAAGTGCCCCATGCCCCACTGGCCCTCACCGCGGTGGCGGGTCACCTTGCGCGGCGCGGCGGGACGGCGCGCGGCGGCGCTGTCGGCCGTGGGCTCGGCGGTCTCGGGAGTGGTGGCCATGGTGAAGTCCTTCGGGGCAGGTGGCTCTGACGCCGGGTGGGTCGCTGGACGTGCACGGCGGTACGGTGCTGCTGTGACCTGCTGGTTTGTCAGGGCCGGGAGAGCAGTGGCCGGGGCCGGGCGGGCGCCTGCGCATCCGCTTCAGCGGGGATGGCAAGGGTGGTGGCGCCGGGTGCGGTGGGTGGCGGCGGGGTGGGGCTCAGATCACCGGACACATGGCGCTGGACACGCGAAGGAGATCGACGTGGAGTCGACCTACTAGGGTGGTTCCGGCGCTAGGCATGGCAAGAGATTCGCACGGCGCACGACGTGCGGTCCACTAACGTCCGTATTCTGGACGCAAAGGTTTCGCATTTCGAGATGCCTGGGCGTTCCCGCCGCTCGCCGGTCCGGCACCCGGTGACCGCCGTCCGACACGGAGATCAACGGACCCGTTCCGGCCCGATACCGTTAGCCCTGTGCAACCAGCAGGCGAAACGACGAGACCGAACCCCGAGCGGCCCTCCCGTCGTCGGGGCAGGGGCTCCCGGCGGGCGGCCAAGCAGGTCACCTGGCGCAGTACGGCCTGGGCCCTGGTCAAGGACACCACCAACACCTGTGTCGAGTACCGGGTCACCGGCCTCGCCGCCGAGGCGGCGTTCTTCACCCTGCTGTCCATCCCGCCGCTGCTGCTCTGCCTGGCCGGCACCCTCGGTTACCTGGACGACTTCCTCGGCGCGGGCACGATCGACAAGCTCAAGCAGGACATCCTCACGGCCTCCGGGACGGTCCTGTCGGACTCGTCCATCAAGGAGGTCGTCGTCCCGCTGCTGGACGAGGTCTTCAACCACACCCGGCCCGACCTGGTCTCGATCGGCTTCCTGCTCTCGCTCTGGTCCGGCTCCCGGGCGCTCTACATCTTCATCGACACCATCACCGTGATGTACGGGCTCGACGGCAAGCGCGGCATCGTCAAGACCCGGCTGATGTCACTCGGCCTCTACCTCGGTGCGCTGGTGATCGGCTCCCTGGTGCTGCCGCTGCTGCTGGCCGGGCCGGGCCTGGTGCAGAACGCCGTGCAGGACCTCGCGACCGTGGTCAACGCGCTCTACTGGCCGTTCGCGATCCTGCTGCTGATCGTCTCGCTCACCACGCTCTACCACCTGGCCGTGCCGGTCTCCACCCCGTGGCGCGAGGACATCCCCGGTGCCCTGGTGGCCCTGGTCGTCCTGGTCTTCTGCAGCGTGGGTCTCCGGCTGTACCTGGTCAGCTCGGTCGAGGGCCGGTCGGCGTACGGCTCGCTGGCCGCGCCGGTGGCCGTCCTGCTCTGGATCTTCGTGGTCGCGCTCGCGGTGCTGATCGGCGCCGCGATGAACGCCGCCATAGACCGCCGCTGGCCCACCCTGGAGACCGCCGACGCCCGCGCCGAGAACGAGCGCGCCCACGAGGAGGCGGCCGCGGCCGTGGTCCGCGAGGTCGCCGCCCGGCGCGCCGTCGAACGCGCCCGGCGGGCACGCGAGCTGGGCCTCGGCGAGGGTGCCGAGGAGGAGTACTGGGAGGAGGAGGGCGAGGACGTCGACGTGCCCTCCGAGTACCCGGAGCGCTGGGCCGACGTGCTCGCGGCCGACAACGTCCGGGCCCGGCTCACCACCCGCGGCGGCGGCCCGCACCACCGGCCGGCCCCGCCGCCCCCGGACAGCGACCGGCCGACCGCGCCGCCGCCCGAACACCCGCTGCCCGGCCACCCGCCCCGGCCGCCGTGGGACCAGCGCTGACCCCTCCCGCCGGTGCTACCGGGCGGGCTTCAGCGCCGTCCGCCCGGCCGAGTCGCTGAGCTTCAGCAGCAGGGCGGTCATCAGCCAGTTCGCCAGCAATGACGAGCCGCCGGCCGCCAGGAAGGGCAGCGCCTTGCCGGTCAGCGGGATCAGCCCGCTGACCCCGCCCACCACCACGAACACCTGGAGCGCCAGGGCGGCCGACAGCCCGGTGGCCAGCAGCTTCCCGAAGGGGTCGGTCAGGCCGATCGCCGTCCGCAGCCCGCGCTGCACCAGCAGGCCGTAGAGCAGCAGCACCGCCGTCACCCCGGTCAGGCCCAGCTCCTCGCCGATGGTGGTGAAGATGAAGTCGCTGCGCCCGGCGAAGCCGATCTCCCAGGAGTGGCCGAGGCCGAGCCCCGTCCCGGTCAGGCCGCCGGTGCCCAGGCTGAACAGCGCCTCGGCGGGCTGGGCCGAGATCAGCGCCGGGTCGTGCTTGGGGAGGTAGTAGTCCAGCGGGTGCAGCCAGGCCTCCACCCGGCCGTGCACGTGCGGCTCCAGGGTGCCGACCGCGGCCGCGCCGCCGACCGCCATCAGCAGGCCGATCACCGTCCAGCTCGTCCGCTCGGTGGCCGTGTAGAGCATCACCACGAAGACACCGAAGAAGATCAGCGAGGTGCCGAGGTCGCGTTCGAAGACCAGCACCAGCAGGCTGACCACCCAGATCGTCAGCACCGGCCCGGCGTGCCGGCCGCGCGGCAGGGTCAGCCCCCAGACCCGGCGGCCGGCCAGCGCCAGCACGTCCCGGTAGGTCATCAGGTAGCCGGCGAAGAAGATCGTGATGGCGACCTTGACGAACTCGTCCGGCTGGAAGGAGAGCCCGCCGAGCCGGATCCAGCGCTTCGCCCCGAAGGTGTCGCCGGGGAAGAAGGCGGGCGCGGCCAGCAGGATCAGCGCGCCCGTCATCAGCAGGTAGACGTACCGCTGGAAGGCGCGGTGGTGGCGCACCGCCACGATCAGCACCACGGCCGCCACCACGGCGATCACCACCCAGGTCAGCTGGGACGGCGCGGTCGGGACCTTCTGCCAGTCACCCTTGGCGGCGTGGGCGAGCCGGTAGGAGAAGTCCAGGCGGTCGAGCAGGACCAGGCCGAATCCGGTCAGCAGCACCGCGAGCGGCAGGATCAGCGGGTCCGCGTACGGGGCGAAGCGGCGTACCGCCAGATGGGCGGCCAGCGCCAGCAGGCCCAGGCCGGTGCCGTGCGCCGCCAGGCCGGGCGGCAGGCGGCCGGTCAGCCCCAGGGCGGCGTCGGCGTGCCCGGCCAGGCAGACCAGGACCGCGAGGACGAGCAGGAGGAGCTCGACGTTGCGAAGGCGCGTGGCCCGGCGGCGGCCCTCGCCGCGTGCAGTGCTCGGCACCCCTGCGTCTCCCCGCTCGACCCCGTGGGCGCGGTGCCGACGGCATACCGGTCCAGACGAGCCCCGGCGGTACGGCGGTTGCGGTGCGGGTGCGGGTGCGTCGGCGATGGGGCGCGGTCGAGGTCCGACGCGGACGAGGACAGGACTTGACCTCGGCAAAACCTTGAGGGGCCCAGGCAAAGCCTTGTCCAGCCCGAGGTATGGAAACGCCCCCCGAGGCCGGTGATCCACTCCGGCCCGGCCATCATGGCCGGGCGCCGTCCACTCCGCCCGGACGGCGGCGAGGCGGCGACGGCACGGCACGGACGGGGTGAGCGGACGGATGGACGGCTCGGCGCAGGCGACCGGCTACCACGGACCGCCGCCCTGGCGGTGGGCCGACCTGGCCACCTCGTGGACGGCCGAGCCACTGGTGCTCACGCTCGCCGTGCTGCTCGGCGGCTGGTACCTGTACGCCGCGCGGACGGCCGGCCGGGCCGGGCCGGAGCGCTGGCAGCCGACCAGGACCGCCGCCTTCCTCGGCGGGCTGCTGCTCTGGGTCTGGGCCACCTGCTCCGGCGTCGGCGTGTACGAGCGGGTGCTGTTCACCGACCGGGCGGTGCAGGTCGTGCTGCTGCTGATGCTGGTCCCGCTGCTGCTCGCACTCGGCGCGCCGGTCTCGCTGCTGGCCCGCTCGTCACCGCCGGACCGCCGCGAGCGGATCCTGCGGGTGCTGCGCAGCCGCCCGTCCAAGGTGCTGATGTTCCCGGCCGTGTCGACCGCCCTGCTGCTGGCCCCGCCGTGGCTGCTGTACTGCACCCCCTGGTACGAGGAGTCGCTGACCAGCCCGGTGGGGAACACCGTGCTGCACCTGGCACTGGTCGCGCTCGGGCTGGCGTACTTCTGGCCGCGGCTGCAGATCGACCCGGTCGGGCACGAGTACCCGCACCTGGTCGGCCTGTTCATCACCTTCGCGGAGGTGATCTTCGACGCGGCGCTCGGCATCCTGCTGATCTACGGGGGCCATCGCGTCGCCGGGCACTACTACGACGCGCTCGGCCGGCCCTGGGGCCCGAGCCCGGCGCAGGACCAGACCTGGGGCGGCAACGCGCTCTGGGTGCTCGGGGACCTGGTCGGGCTGCCGTTCCTGGCCGCGCTGGTCCGCCGCATGATCGTGCAGGGGCGGGAGGAGACCGCCGCCGTGGACGCCGAACTGGACGCCCGCTTCGAGGCGGCGGCCGCCGAGGCACGGGCGACGGGCGCGCCGGCCGAGGACGAACAGGGCATGCGGCCCTGGTGGCTGGACGACCCCGGCCTGCGGAACCGGTACGGCGGGTCGTCGTCCTGAAGCCCGTGGCGGAAGGCCGTCGGCGGGCCGGCTGTTCCACCGCCCCGGCCGCTCCACCGCCCCGCCCGCTCAACGGCCCCGCCCGCTTCACCGCAGCTCAAAAACCGGTTGGCAGGGGCGGCAGCGCTCGTTACGGTGTGATCAGTCCGATCGGGGGGCCGCGTTCTTGCCGGCCCGAGAAGAAGCAGGAGGTGAGCCTCGTGGCTGTCGCTGTCGTCACGGCTGCCCTGAGCAGCGCTCGCACACACCACCTCTCCCTCCCGGCCGTCGGCTGACACCGCCGCACTCGCGCGCGCAGCCGTAGCCCGGCGGGATCACTTTCCTCCCGAAGGGCCCACTGCGTTGTTCAACGCTGCCTCCGTTTCCTCTTCTCCTTCTCTCCTCACCTCCTCCGAGACCTCGGACTCCGCGCTGGCCGGCTACGGCTGGACGTCCGAGTCCGCGGAGCGCTTCGCCCCGCTCGCCGAGGCCGGGCTGACGCCTGCCCGGATCGTCCGCGTCGACCGGGGCCAGTGCGACGTCGTCCTGGCCGACCCGGAGACGGGCGCGCTGCGTACCGTCCGGGCCGACACCCGGCCGGTCGGCGACGCCGACATGATCAACTGCCCGTGCACCGGCGACTGGGCGGCCGTGGACCTCGCGGCCCAGCCGATGCCGGCCGTCGCGGCGCTGCTGCCGCGCTCCACCGCGATCATCCGCAAGGTGGCCGGCAAGCGGTCCGACGGCCAGGTGCTGGCCGCCAACGTCGACACCGTCGTGATCGCCGCCTCGCTCGCCGCCGAGCCCGACCTCGGCCGGATCGAGCGCTTCCTCGCCCTGGCCTGGGAGTCCGGTGCCGAGCCGGTCGTCGCCCTCACCAAGGCCGACCTGGTGGACGACGCCGACTTCATCCGCGCCGACGTCGAGTCCATCGCCCCCGGCGTCACCGTGCTGGTGGTCAGCGCCGAGACCGGCGAAGGGGTGGACGTGCTGCGCGCCTGCACGCCCGGCACCACCGCCGTGATCGGTCAGTCCGGCGTCGGCAAGTCCACCCTGACCAACGTGCTGGCCGGCGCCGACGTGATGGCCGTCCAGCAGGCCCGCGCGGTCGACCAGAAGGGCCGCCACACCACGACCACCCGGGAGCTGATCCCGCTGCCCGGCGGCGGGGTGCTGATCGATACCCCCGGTCTGCGTGAGGTCGGCCTCTACGGCGGCGAGGGCGTCGCGATGGCCTTCTCCGACATCGAGGAGCTGGCCGAGGACTGCCGCTTCCACGACTGCGGCCACCACACCGAGCCCGGCTGCGCCGTCCGGGCCGCGCTGGCGGACGGCACGCTTCCGCAGCGCCGGATGGACAGCTACCTCAAGCTCCAGCGCGAGAGCGAGTGGATCGCCTCCCGCTCGGACGCCCGGCTGGCCTCGGCCCGGCTGAAGAAGTGGAAGACCATGACCAAGTCGCTGCGCGCTTCGGGAGGCCCCGTGAAGAAGTGACCGTCACGGCGGCCGGGCCCCTCCGGCCCGGCCGCCGGGTGTCATGGACGAGATCGACGGGGTGGAGATCATCGCCTTTCCGGACGCCGAGGCGTTCGAGACCTGGCTCGGCGAGCACCACACCCGCCGGGAGGGCGTGTGGATCAAGCTGGCCAAGAAGAAGACCGGCATCCCGACGGTCAGCAGCGACGAACTGGTCGACCTCGGGCTCTGCTACGGCTGGATCTCCGGGCAGCGCAGGCCGCTCGACGCGCAGTACTACCTGCAGAGGTACGTGCCGCGCCGCCCCAGGAGCCTCTGGTCGCAGGTGAACGTCGAGAAGGTGGCGGAGTTGACGGCGGCCGGGCGGATGCGCGAACCCGGGCTGGCCGAGGTGCGCCTGGCCCAGCGGGACGGGCGTTGGGCGGCGGCCTACGAGTCGCAGAGGACGGCGACGGTGCCGCCCGACCTCGCGGCGGCGCTCGCCGCCGACCCCGCGGCGGGCAGGGCGTTCGAGGCGCTCGACCGGACGGGGCGGTACCAGCTGATCCTGCCGCTGCTCCAGGCGCTCACGCCGCAGGCCCGGCAGACGCGGCTCGCCAAGGCGCTTCGCACCCTGGCGGGCGGCGACCGGCCGGCGTGACCGGGCGTGGCGCCCGCCGCGGCAGGCCTCCGGGCCGGCCCCGGCACGGCCCCCCGACGCCCGTGTCCGATATCCGCCAGTCGACCGGCCTCCGGTGCCGCAGACTGGACTGCGTGATCGACGACGACATCCGGTACCGAGCCGTGGACAGCCGCGACGCCCGCTTCGACGGCGTCTTCTTCACGGCCGTCACCTCGACCGGCATCTACTGCCGACCGAGCTGCCCCGCCGTGACCCCCAAACGCGCCAACTGCACCTTCTACCCCAGCGCGGCCGCCGCCCAGGGCGCCGGGTTCCGCGCCTGCCGCCGCTGCCGCCCCGACTCGGTGCCCGGCTCGCCGGAGTGGAACCACCGCGCCGACCTGGTCGGTCGCGCCATGCGGCTGATCGGCGACGGCGTGGTCGACCGCGAGGGGGTCGCCGGCCTCGCCGACCGCCTCGGCTACAGTGCCCGCCAGCTCCAGCGCCAGCTCACCGCCGAACTCGGCGCCGGGCCGATCGCCCTGGCCCGCGCCCGCCGCGCGCAGACCGCCCGGCTGCTGCTCCAGACCACCGAACTGCCGGTCACCGAGATCGCCTTCGCGTCCGGCTTCGCCTCCGTCCGGCAGTTCAACGACACCGTCCGCGAGGTCTACGACCGCACCCCCAGCGGGCTGCGCGCCGAGGTCACCGCCGGCCGCCGGACCGCCACCCCCGCCGGCGGCCTCACCCTGCGCCTCGCCTACCGCGGCGCGCTCGACAGCGACCACCTGATCGACTTCCTCGCCCTGCGCGCCGTTCCCGGCGTGGAGGAGGTCGTCCCCGGCGCGCGACCCGGCGTCCGCACCTACCGCCGCACCCTCGCCCTCCCGTACGGGCACGGCATCGCCGAGGTCGACGGCCTCGCGCCCGAGGAGCCGCGCACGCGCGGGTGGCTGGACTGCCGGCTCTTCCTCACCGACCTGCGGGACCTGCCCACCGCGGTCCAGCGGGTGCGGATCCTCTTCGACCTCGACGCCGACCCGGACGCCGTCGACGAGCAGCTCGGCGCCGACCCGGTCCTCGGCGCGCTGGTCCGCTCCCGCCCCGGCCTGCGCTCACCCGGCCACGTCGACCCGCACGAGCTGGCCGTCCGCGCCGTGCTCGGCCAGCAGATCACCGTCGGCGCCGCCCGCACCCTGGCCGCCCGGCTCGCCGAGAAGTACGGCACCGCGCTGCCCGAGCCCAGCGGCGGCCTGCGGCTGATCTTCCCGAGCGCGGCCGCCCTCGCCGTGGCAGATCCCGAGGACTTCGCCATGCCGGCCGCCCGCCGCCGGGCGCTCACCGGCCTCTGCGCCGCCCTGGCCGAAGGCGTCGTGCGGCTCGACGGCGGCGTCGACCGCGAGGACGCCGCCGCCCAACTGCTCGCCCTGCCCGGCATCGGCCCCTGGACCGTCGGCTACCTGCGGATGCGGGCCCTGGCGGACCCGGACGTCTTCCTGCCCACCGACGTCGGCATCCGCCACGGCCTCACCCGGCTCGGCGCCCCCGGCGACCCGAAGTCCGCCGCCCACGTGGCCGGGGCCTGGGCACCCTGGCGCTCGTACGCCGTCCACCGGCTCTGGGCGGGCGCCGCGAGCGACCACAGCACCGAGAGCACCGGAACGGAGATGCAGGACGCATGACCACCACCGTCTTCACCCACATGGAGAGCCCGTTCGGCCGGCTGCTGCTCAGTGGCGTCCTGCCGGAGGACGGCGGACCGGCCGCCCTGGCCACCGTCACCGCCCCCGGCCAGAAGTACGCGCTCGCCGAACCGGCGGACGCCTGGGTCCACGATCCGGACGCCCTCGCCGAGCCGGTCGCCCAGCTCACCGCGTACTTCGCCGGTGAACGCACCACCTTCGACCTCCCGCTCGCCCCCGTCGGCACCGAGTTCCGCCGGCAGGTCTGGGCCGCCCTCGACGAGATCCCCTATGGCGAGACGGTCACCTACGGTCAGCTGACCGACCTCGCGGGCGCCTCCCCGAAGGCCGTCCGCGCCGTCGGCGGCGCCGTCGGCGCCAACCCCCTGCTCATCGTCCGCCCCTGCCACCGCGTCCTCGGCGCCAACGGGGCCCTCACCGGTTTCGCCGCCGGCACCGACCGGAAACGGTGGCTGCTGGACCTGGAGAGCGGGACGTTGTTCTGAGGCTGCGTGAATCGGACGTGAGTCAGACGTGGATCAGTGAAGCGGATCGGACGCCGAGGTCGTCCGGCAGGAGCCGGAGGGCCGCGTGATCGGTCAGCGGCCGGATGGCGCGCGTGGTCCGTCGACGGCGGCAGCTATTCGGCCTTCGCCCGCAGGGTGACGCGCCAGTTGTTGCTGCGCATGGGGCGGCCGGGCGGGAACTCGAAGTCCGTCTCACCCAGGAGGGTGAAGCCGGCCTTGCGGCAGACGGCGTTGGACGCGGGGTTGCCGATGGACGGGAAGGCGTGCAGATGCCGGTGCCGGGCCGAGGTGCGGGCGGCGGTGACGGCCAGGCGGACGGCGGCGACGGCGATGCCGCGGCCCTGGTGGGGCGGGAGGACGTTCCAGCCCATCTCGTGGACGGTCTCGCCCTGCCAGCTGCGGGTGCCGTAGCCGACGGTGCCGACGGGTTCGCCGGCAGCGTCGCCCTCGGGGACCAGGACGATGCGGTACATGCAGCCGATGCCCGAGGGCACGAAGTCCAGGTAGCGGCGGTGGCGGACGAGGAGTTGTTCCTCCGTCTCCGGGCCGCCGACGTGCTGCTTCATCTCGGGGACGTTGACCCGGCGGAGCAGGGCGAGGTCGGCGTCGGTCCAGGGTTCGAGGCGGAGGTGCGCGGGGTCCATCCCGGGACGGTAGCCTCGGCCGCCGCCCGGCGGCACCGGATTATTCGGGGGCGGCCGGCCGGGCGAGGGCGCGGGCGAGGTTGTCGAGGGCGGGGAGCGCCTGCGTGACGGCCTCGCGGTCGGCGGGGGAGAGGGCGTCGAGGGCGGTCGCGATGCGGCGCTCGTGGGCCTGCTGCCAGTCGTCGAGCTGGCCCCGGCCGGCCGGGGTGAGGGCGATGCGGGCGGTGCGGCGGTCGCCGGGGTCGGCCTGGCGGTCGACGAAGCCGGCTTCCAGGAGCTTGCCGACCAGACCGCTGACGGTGTTGGGGGCGAGCCGCTGGCGGGCGGCGAGTTCGCCGACCCGGAGCGGGGCGGCGGCGAGCGTCTGGAGGAGTTCGACCTGCGCCATCGGCAGGGACTCCCACGGGTAGTCGGTGCGGATGCTGCTGCGCAGGGCGCGGCGCAGCCGGGTGACCACGTCGGTGAGCCGCCGGGCGCGTTCGATCGCCGGGGGTGCGAGTTCCGGACGTTCGGCGGCCTCGTGCCGCTGGGGTTCGGCGGCGGGGTCGGGAACGGGCGGTGACGGCGACATGGCGGACAGCGTATCGCCTGGTGATGACCGTTCCGACGTTCCGTTCGCATGCCGATCAGCTCGTTGAGAGAACATGTCTGCATCAGATATATTCCCCGCATGAACGCCACCGACCTCGCCGCCCGACTGCTCACCGAGCACCCCCGGCCGCGCGGCATCGCCCGGTGGCGGCACGCCCACTGGCTGGCCGTCGGCACCGTCTGCCTCGGGGCGTTCCTCGGCCAGCTGACCGCCAGCGTCACCGCCCTCGTCTTCCCCGCGCTCGGCAGCCACTTCCGGGCCGGCTTCGCCGCCGTCGAGTGGGTCGCGCTGGCCTACCTGCTGGTGCTGGTGGCCCTGCTCGCGCCGATCGGCTGGCTCTCCGACCTGGTCGGCCGCAAGACCATGTACCTCGGCGGCTTCGCCGTCTTCGGGCTGGCCTCGCTCGGCGCCGGCCTGGCCGGCGGCCTCGGGGTGCTGGTGGCCTGCCGGGCGGTGCAAGCGGTCGGCGGCGCGATGATGCAGGCCAACAGCGTAGCCCTGGTGGCCCGCGGCGTCCCCGAGCACGCGATGCGGCGGGCGCTGGGCATCCAGGCGGCCGCGCAGGGGCTCGGCCTGGCACTCGGTCCGAGCCTCGGCGGGCTGCTGGTGGAGCACGCCTCCTGGCGCTGGGTGTTCTGGATCAACGTGCCGATCGGGGCGCTGGGCATCCTGGCCGGCTGGTTCCTGCTGCCCCGGACCCGCGCCGAGGGCACACCTGCGGAGAAGGAGGGCGAGCGGGCCGGGACGGAGGACGAGGGCCGCTTCGACCTGCCCGGCCTGCTGCTGCTCACCGGCGCCACCACCGCACTGCTGCTCGCCCTCTCCACCGCCTCCGGCCTGCCGCTGCCCGGCTGGGCGGTCGGCGTGCTGGTGCTCGCCTCGGCGGTGCTCACGCTCGGCCTCGTCCGCCAGGAGCGGCGGGCGAGCCGGCCGCTCCTGGCGCCGGGGCTCGTCAACACCCCCGGGGTGCGGCCGGGGCTGGTGGTCGCGCTGATCGGCTACCTGCTGCTGTTCTGCCCGCTGGTGCTGGGCCCGGTGCTGCTCACCGGGGCGGGCGTCCCGCCGGCGAGGGCAGGCCTGGTGATCACGCTGCTCCCGGCCGCGTTCGCACTCGCGGCGACGGTCGGCGGCGGTCTGCTGCCCCGGAGCTGGTCGGACGTCGCCCGCTGCCGGGCCGGCGCGGCCGTCGCGGGCGCCGGGCTGCTGCTGTTCGCGGTGGTGCCGGTGGGCGGCGAGCCCTCGGCCGGCCCGCTGCTGCCGGCCGCCCCGCTGGTGGTCGCCGGCTGCGGGCTCGGCCTGCTGCTGCCCGCCAACAACGCGCTGGTGATGCGGGCGGTCCCGGCGGAGTGTTCGGCGGTCGGCGGCGGGATGGTGAACATGGCCCGCAGCCTCGGTACGGCCCTCGGGACGGCGCTGCCCGTCCTCGGCGTCCATCTGGCGGGCGCGGCGTCCGGCGGCCGGGCGGTGCTGCTCGGCCTCGCCGCCGTCGCCGCCCTGGCGGTGGCGCTGGTCCGGCCGGCCCGCGTCCGCGGGCCGGCCCCCGCCCGGACCCCGGCAGGCGTCTGACGGGCCGGCGGCGCCAGCCGAACCGTGCAGAGCCGAAGGTGCAGAGCCGGCCGCGCCAACCGAACCGGGCAGAGCCGGACCGCGCAGGGGCGAACCGCGAAAGGGCCGGGGTGTGGCGGACGGTCGGGCCGTCCGCCACACCCCGGCCCTTTCGGGGCGCGGAGCGTCAGGCGGGAACGCCGGGGGCGGCGCCGCGCTCCGTGAGCATGTCGGTGATCAGCTGGATCTCGGACGTCTGCCCGACCACCATCGACTGGGCGAGGCGCTTCTCGGTCTCGTTCTTGGCCAGGTCGACATAGCCCTGGGCCATCTCCACCCCGCCCTTGTGGTGCTCCAGCATCAGCTGCAGGTAGTACACCTCGGCCTCACGCCCGCCGAGCGAGCGCAGCTTGGCGAGCTGGGCGTTGGTGGCCATGCCGGGCATCAGCGAGCCGTCGTGCGCGTCGTAGGTGTGGTTCATCTTCATCCATGCCATCGGCTTGGCCGGCGAGTGCTGCGGGAGCCTCCACTGGTCGAGCCAGCCCATCATCATCCCGCGCTGGTTGGCCTGGGTGTTGATGATGTCGAAGGCGAGGGTGCGGACCGGCTCGTCGCCCGTCCGGTCGCGGACGATGAACGACAGGTCGACGGCCTGCTGGTGGTGGGTCGCCATGTCGCGGGCGAACCCGGCCTCGGGGGAGTCGCCCGCCGGGGCCGTCAGCGAGGACGAGCCGGAGGCGGACGTCCCGCTCGCCACCAGCGCGGGCACCCCGAGGGCGAGGGCGACCGCGGCGGCCAGCGCGGCCGGCCACCAGAGCCGCCGGCGGGAGGTGCCGGGGGCCTCGTCCGCGTCCTCGGGTGTCGCCGCGTCCGTGGTCACATCGCCCCCATGGTGCAGGACGCGCCCGGCTCCTGGGTCTGCTGGCCCTGCACGTACTTGGTGAAGAACTCGTTCACCCGGGGGTCGTTGGCGTTGTCCACGATCAGCTGGGTGCTCCACGCGTTCAGCGTGATGGTGCCCTGCTCGTCCGGGTACGGGCTCATCAGCGAGTACGGGGTGGCCTTCACCTTGTCGGAGAGCGTCTTGATGTCGTCCGGCGTGGCCTTGCCGTTGTACGTCACCCAGACCGCGCCGTGCTCCAGCGAGTGGACGGCGCGCTCGTTCTCGACCGGCTGGTCGTAGACGTGGCCCATGCAGTCCAGCCAGACGGCGTTGTGGTCGCCGCCGACCGGCGGGGTCATCGGGTAGGTGACCTTCTCCTTGACGTGGTTGCGGCTCAGGTCGCCGAAGGTCTTCACGCCGTCGATCGGCGCGTTGGCGGCGGCCTCCTTGGCCTTCTTGTCGTTGTTGGCGTCGACCACGATCCAGGTGCCGGTGGCTATCGCGGCGATCACCAGCACGCCTACGAGCACGGAGGCGAGGATCTTGTTGCGGCGGTCGCGGCGCTGCTCGGCGGCGCGGAGCTCGACGATCCGGGCGCGGCGGTCCGCCGTGCCCTGCTTGCCGCCGGGCTTGTTGGACTGCTTGGAGGCGGAACCCATGTGGTGTCCTTGTCCCCGCCGCACGCTGCTGGCGCGGCGGTCTGAAGTGGGGGGCGGAGGGGCGGATCCGTCGGTGCCGTCCGTCCTGCCGGTCCGCTCGGACGGGCAGGGGGGCGGCCGGCGGTGGGTTCCGCTCAGGACCGGTGGACTTGGAGCGCGTGCAGGTCGGGTGCCGGGTGCGAACCGTCCAGCAGCCCCCGCGGCACCACCCGGGGCAGGGCCTCGGGCGGGTCCGGGCGGGGCGCCACGGCGGGCTGGGGCTGCGGCGGCGCGTTGGGGAGCTGGGCGTCCTGGCCGCAGTACGGGTGGCCGGAGCAGCCGTTGTTGCGGTGCGGCGGCTCGCCGTCGGCGGAGCACCACGTCCAGTGCCGGGGTCCGTCGACATGGCGGGGCGGGTGTACCGCGTCCGCTGCCCCCGGCACCGCCGGCGCCTCGGCGGTCAGGCTCGCGGACAGGCCGGCGGACAGGCCGGCGAGGGTGGTGGACGTCGCGGCCGCCGACGGGCCGGACCGGTCGGCCGAGGCCGCCTGGGCCTGACCCGCGCACGGCAGCGCGGTCAGCAGTCCGACCAGCAGCAGGACCCACAGCACACCCACCGGGCGACCCGCGACTGCGGACCTCCCCGGTCGGGACGATCTGGGGGCCGACGCGGTCATGCGCACATTTAATCAGCCGAACGAGTGAAGCGATGCCCCTCCTCGGCCCTCATTTTCGGCGCCCGAAGGGGTCGAACACCCTGTAAACGCCCTGCTCGGGGCAAGTCCGGCAAGCACGGACGGAACGGAAGCGGAACACCGGGCGAACCCGGCGATCGGGATCATCCGATCAGTGCACGGTATGTCGCCGAAACCCGGACAGCGTCGTTGCTCTTGGAGACAATGACGTCGAGTCCGGCCCCGCCGGGGGCGGCGCGCACACGGACCGACCAGGAGCCGCCAGATGAGCAAAAAGGGTGCACCCGCACAGCAGCACCGGTCGGACGACGGCTGGTGGGACACGGTCTACGAAGGGCCGGCGGGCACCCTCCCGGACACCCCCGACGCGCAACCGGGGGAGGGCAGCGTCGACGACTGGTTCGAGACGGCGGCCGGGATGATCGGGCGGCAGCGGACGGACGAGGCAGTCGCCGAGACGGTGGCCGAGGCCGCGGACGCGGGTACGGAAGCGCCTGCCGAGCGGGCGCGTGCCGACGAGGTCGTCGCGCAGGAGGCGGTGCTGGAGCGGGACAGCATCGACGACTGGTTTGACACCGCGATCGGGGTGATCGGGCAGCAGCGCGACCCGGAGGAGACACACCGGTTCCCGGCCCCGCCCTGGGCGGCAGCCGAGGCGGAGGTGGCAGCGGCTGCGGAGGTGGGAAAGGGGACGGAACCGGAGGCCGAGGTCGACCCCGGGCCGGCTCACGTTCCGGAGAAGACAGCCGAATCCACGCCCGAACCCGAACCTGAGCCCGAACCCGAAGCCGTACGGGAACCCGCGCCGGATCCCGTTCCGGAACCCGCGCCGGTCGTCGCACGGGAGCCGGAGCCCGTCGCGCCCGAACCTGAAGCCGTACCGGAACCCGAGCCCCGGCCCGGCCCCGCCCCCGCCCCCGCGCCGCGCCCCGCCCCCCGGTCGGTGCTCGCCGGTGCCGGGCCCACCGTGCCGCACGTCGGCGAGCGCCCGCCCACGTACGGGCCCGAGCCGACCGTCGTGCCCGAGGCGGACCCCGGCGCACTCGGCGCCGTCGTGCCGGACACCGTCCTGGAGGGTGCCCAGTACGGCGCCGCCACCCTGCGGGCCGTCTCCGTCCGCGGCGACTCCGCCCGCTACCGCGGCGAGCCCCGCCGGGACACGCTGCTGGTGACCAGGTTCGGCGAGGCCCCCGACGGGCTGCTGCTCGCCGCGCTCGGCGGCTTCGACCGCACCGGCGCGGACGGCGAGGTGGCCGCCGAGGCCGTCGCCATCGCCACCGCCGAGGCCGTCCGCCAGCTCGCCACCGCGATCGGCCGCAGCCGGACCGGGCTCGCCGCCGACCTGCGCGACGGCGCCCGCGACCGCCTCCGGTACGGCCTCCAGCGCCTCGCCACCAGCGCGGCCGCCCCGTTGCGTGCGCTCGCCCACGACCCGGAGGGCGACGACGGCGCGGCGTCCCCGGCCGCGCTGCACTGCATGCTGCTCCCGCTCGACCCGGAGGCCTCCTACCGGGCGGCCTTCGGGGTCGGCCCGGGCGGGCTCTACCTGCTGCGGTCCGGCCACTGGATCGACGCGTACGCCGCGCGGCTGCTGCACCACCCGGACGGCCAGCCGCCGGTGCCGGACGCGCCGGCGCCGGACCGGCGCCCGTTCCGCTTCCGGATGGTCCCGGCCACCCCGGGCGACATCCTGCTGCTCTGCACCCCCGGCCTGGCCCGCCCGATCGCCGACGAGCCGGCCGTCGCGCACTTCCTCTCCTCCCACTGGGCGCACCCCCACCCCCCGGGCACCGTCGACTTCCTCCGCCAGGTCCAGGTCCGTGCCAAGGGCTACGCCGACGACCGCACGGCCGCCGCCGTCTGGACGGAGTGAGGCGCGGGGAGCGGCCCGGCCGGCCGGGTCAGCTCCCGGCGCCCAGCAGGGTGGCGCAGGCCGACTCGGCGAGCTGCAGCGCGCGGGGGCGCAGCGCACCGGGGAGTCCGAGGGCGAGCGGGACGGCGAGGCCGTCGAGGAGGGCGCGGATCTGGGCGGCGCGGTCGGGGGCGGCGCCGGGCGTGAAGTGGCCGGTGGCGGTGCCCTCTTCGAGGAGGGCGACGAGGTCCGCGTCCCACGGTGCCTCGATCTCCAGCTGTCCCTGCCGGAGCTCCTCGCTGGCGGGGGAGCGGCCCCACACCTCGACCCAGAGGATCCAGCGCGGGTCGCCGGGGCCTTCGGGGAGGTAGAGGCGGGTGTAGGCGGAGAGCCGGTCCCAGACGTCCCGGGTGCCGTCGGTCAGGGCGTCGTGGCGGCGGGCGCCGAGCTGCTCCTCGCTCCAGCGCAGCGTCTCCAGCAGCAGCTGGTCCTTGCTGCCGAAGTAGTAGAGCAGGTGCCCGGCGCTCATCTGGAGCTGCTTGCCGAGGCCGGCCATGGTGAGCTTGGCGAGCCCGTGTTCGGCGATCGAGGCCCGTGCGGTGGCGAAGACCTCCTCGCGGGCGCGCGCCGGGCGGCGCGGGCGGGCGTCCGCCATCTGCTGCTCTCCTCTGTGTCCGGGGGCCTCACGATACTGACCAGGCCGGGAACGGCGCGGCGTGGGAAGCCGGCCGGTCCGGCTTCCCGCTCCGATCAGCCCGGGTGCGGCTCCGGCCTCCGCAGCCGCCACGCCCCGGGTGCTGGAGATCACGACCCCGGTCCGATGATCGGCAGGCAGCATACCCACGGCCTGCGTCCGACCTGGGCCGCCGAGGCGATCTCACCCACCCGCATCAGCCCGACCGCCCGGTCGAGGGCGATGAGGGCACGGTCAGGGTGCGGCTGCGCCGGGGGGAACCCCACCGACCAATCCCGAGCAGGTCGGCCTGTCCGGGCGGGCGCAGCAGCGGTACGTCGCGCGCGTACAGCTGCGCCACGGGCACCATGGGGTTCGGACCGTCGTGCCACTCGTCGACCGAATCGGCGTACACCTCGTACGCCTCGTACAGCTGGGCCGCCTGGTCGTGCAGCTCGTCGCAGTACGGCCACGGCTCGTCGGCGGGCCACAGCAGTGGCCCGCCGACCGAACTGTCGTGCGGCGACGGAGATCCAGGGCGGGGATGCAACCGGATCGCCGGGCGTGCCAGCCGAGCCAGTCGGGGGACGACCGCGGTGACGTCGACCGGCCGAGGTGGGGTGGTGCGGATGCCGTCCATCGCAGCGATGCTGCCAGCAGTCTCTGACACCGGGCACGCCGATCCGCGCAGGCACCTGGGCCTGCCGCCGGGCCTTTTGTCTCTCTACAGGCCAGGGCCCTGACCTGCGGGAACATCAGGCCTTCGGCTGCTGCTGGGTAATACAGTGGATGCCGCCGCCGTTGGCGAAGATCTCCGTGGCGTCGACCAGTTCGACCGTGCGGCCGGGGTAGGCCCGCTCCAGGACGGCCTTGGCCTCCTCGTCGCGCGGGTCGTTGAAGGCGCAGAGGATCACGGCGCCGTTGGCCACGTAGTGGTTGATGTAGGAGTAGTCGACCGGCTCGCCCTCCTCGTCCAGCAGGACGGTGGGGGCGGACAGCTCGATGACCTCGAGCGCCCGGCCCTGGGCGTCGGTGGACGCGCGCAGGATGGCGACCAGTTCCTTGCACACCTCGTGGTCGGGGTGGGCCGGGTCCGGCTGGACATGGGCGACCACGACACCGGGGCGGACGAAGGAGGCGACGATGTCGATGTGGCCGCGGGTGCCGAACTCGTCGTAGTCGCGGGTGAGTCCGCGGGGCAGCCAGATCGCCTTGGTGGTGCCGAGGAAGGCGTGCAGCTCGGCCTCGACCTCCTCCTTGGTCCAGTCGGAGTTGCGGCCCTCGCCGAGCTGGACGGTCTCGGTGACCAGGACCGTGCCCTCACCGTCGACGTGGATGCCGCCGCCCTCGTTGATCAGCCGCGAGGCGAACCGCTGGACGCCCGTCAGTTCGCCGATGTGCTCGGCGATGTGCTGGTCGTTGTCCCAGCGGGCCCAGGACTGCGCGCCCCAGCCGTTGAAGATCCAGTCGGCGGCGGCGAGCGAGCCGTTGCCGTCGATCAGGAAGGACGGGCCGATGTCGCGCATCCAGGCGTCGTCCAGCGGGCGCTCGACGATCTCCACCTGCTCGGAGACGTACTTGCGCGCCTCCTCGGTCTCACCGGTGTTGACCACCAGGGTCACCGGCTCGTACCGGACGATCGTGTTGGCCACCGCGGCCCAGGCCTCGCGGCCGGCGTGCAGGTGCTCCGGGCTGTCGAAGGTCGGGTTGGTGGTGGGGAAGGCCATCCAGGTGCGGTCGTGCGGGTGCCATTCGGCGGGCATCCGGTAGCCGAGCGAGGCGGGCGTGGGGGTGGTCATCTTCGCGTCCTAGGAAGGGAGGTGAGGGTGGGGGAGGTCTCAGAGGAAGTACAGGCGGCTGAGCGAGACGCTGTCGGCGGGCTCGGAGCGCAGCGGGTCGCCGTCGAGCGAGACGAGGCCGGTCTCGGTGACCTGGACGTTGCCGATCCGGGCGTTGCGCACCATGTCGCGCGGGCCGATGCCGCGGGTGCCGCGGACGCCGACACGCCGGCGGCGGGTGGGCATGCCGTCGGCGGCCCGGTCGAGGTAGGCGCCGTCGGCGGCGGCCTGGGCGACGAAGGCGACGGAGATGTCGGCGGCGGTGGCGCCGTGGGCGCCGAACTGGGGGCCGAGGACGAGGGGTTCGCAGCGGTCGGTGGAGGCGTTGGGGTCGCCGACGACGCCGTAGGCGGGGAAGCCGGACTTGAGGACGAGCTGGGGTTTGGCGCCGAAGTGGTCGGGGCGCCAGAGCACGATGTCGGCGAGTTTGCCGATCTCGATGGAGCCGACCTCGTGGGCCAGGCCGTGGGCGATGGCGGGGTTGATGGTGAGTTTGGCGATGTAGCGCAGGACGCGCTCGTTGTCGTCGCCGCTCTCGGTCGTCCCGTAGCCGCCGTCGAGGGGGCCGAGTTCGGCCTTCATCTTGCCGGCCATGGCGAAGGTGCGGCGCACGGTCTCGCCGGCGCGGCCCATGCCCTGGGCGTCGGAGGAGGTGATGCCGATGACGCCGAGGTCGTGCAGGACGTCCTCGGCGCCCATGGTGCCGGCGCGGATGCGGTCGCGGGCCATGGCGGCGTCGCCGGGCAGGTCGACCTTGAGGTCGTGGGCGGAGACGATCATGCCGAAGTGCTCGCCCAGCGCGTCCCGGCCGAAGGGCAGGGTGGGGTTGGTGGAGGAGCCGATGACGTTGGGGACGCCGGCCATCTTCAGCACGTTGGGGACGTGCCCGCCGCCGCAGCCCTCGATGTGGAAGGCGTGGATGGTGCGGCCTTCCAGGACCTTGAGGGTGTCCTCGACGGAGAGGCACTCGTTCAGCCCGTCGGTGTGCAGGGCGACCTGGACGTCGTACTCCTCGGCGACGCGCAGGGCGGTGTCCAGGGCGCGGGTGTGGGCGCCCATGTCCTCGTGGACCTTGAAGCCGGAGGCGCCGCCCTCGGCGAGGGCCTCGATCAGCGGGGCCTCGTCGGAGGACGAACCCCGGCCGAGGAAGCCGATGTTGACGGGCCAGGCGTCGAAGGCGTTGAAGGCGTGCCGCAGCGCCCACGGGGAGTTGACGCCCACCCCCCAGACCGGGCCGAACTCCTGGCCGATGATCGTGGTGACGCCGGAGGCGAGGGAGGCCTCCATGATCCGCGGGGAGAGCAGGTGGACGTGGGTGTCGATGGCGCCGGCGGTGGCGATCATGCCCTCGCCGGAGACGATCGTCGTGCCCGTCCCGACCACCACGTCCACGCCGTCCAGGGTGTCCGGGTTGCCGGCCCGCCCGATCGAGGCGATCCGGCCGTCGATCAGGCCGATCGAGGTCTTCCGGATCCCCTGGATCGCGTCGATCACCAGCACGTTGCTGATCACCACGTCGCAGGTGTCGCGGACGGCGGCGGGCTTGAGGTGCAGGCCGTCGCGGGCGGTCTTGCCGAAGCCGGCCAGGAACTCGTCCCCGGGCGCCTGCGAGTCGGACTCCACCCGGACGATCAGGCCGGAGTCGCCCAGCCGGATCCGGTCCCCGGCCCGGGGGCCGTGCACGGCGATGTAGTCGTGGGGAGTGATCGCGGTCATGCTCGGGCCTCGCTTCGGTCGCCGGACCACGCCCGCGTGGCGGCACTGTTCGATTGCTTCCTCTGCTCGCTCACGACTCGACCTCCGCGTCGTCGAAGCTGGTCAGGTAGCCGGTCGCGCGGGCCTTGGCCAGCGCGGCCTCCTTGGCGCCGGGCGCGTCCAGCGGGCCGTCCACCAGGCCGGCGAAGCCGATGGCGACCCGTTCGCCGCCGATCGGCACCAGGCCGACCTCGACGGTGGCGCCCGGGTCGAAGCGCACCGAGGAGCCGGCCGGCACCGCGAGGTGGGTGCCGTAGGCGGCGGCGCGGTCGAAGGCGAGACGCGGGTTGGCCTCGAAGAAGTGGAAGTGCGAGGTGACCGAGATCGGCACCGCGGAGGTGTTGTGGACGAGCACCACGACCGTCTCCTCGACCGGGTCGTAGCCGGCGCCGTCACCGATCAGGGCGCCGCCGGGGGCCTCGTCGCCGAGCGAGCCGGCGCCCTTGAAGGGGTCGTTGACGACGGCGAGGCGGGTGCCGTCGTCGAAGACCGCCTCGACCTGGACCACGGTGACCACGTCGGGGACCCCGGGCAGCACGTCGGCGGCGGTGAGGACGGAGCGGCCGGCCTCGATGGCCTCGGCGAGACGCTTGCCGTCGCGGGCGGCCTCGCAGACGGTGTCCGCGATCAGGGCGTGCGCCTCGGGAATGTTGAGGCGTACGCCTCGGGCGCGGCGGGCACGGGCCAGCTCGGCTGCTGTGAAGATCAGCAGCCGGTCCCGCTCGGTGGGGGTCAGTCGCACGGTTCCTCGCTCGCGGTCGCCGGGGAGGGTGGGAGGGGAATGAAGTTAGAACGGCGTTCAAACATCTCGGGCCATTGAACCCGGACCCGGCCGCCCTGTCCAGCGTTGCCGCTTCCCGGATGTTCGGCTCGCCGGGCGCCGCCATCGGGTCCGCGGGGGTGTCGCGGGCCGGGCGGGTGCCGCTGCGGGGCCGGTGCCCGGCCGGTGCAAGGGCCGGAGTGCGGGCCGGGGCGCGCCGGGCGCGCAGGTGCCGGACGATGACCGGAAGTCGTCGAAAACCGCCCGTACGCTTCGCAAACCTGTCCGGCGCCGGCAGTTGGATCACGCGGACCGCCCCGTGCCCCTTTCACCACGGGTGATCGGACGCACACTGTTGCAAAGGCCGAAAGCTGGGCATGAGGATGGTGGTCAGAACGAGGGGCCGCCCGGCCGGCGGGGGATCCGGCACCGGGTGGCCGGATTGAGGGCGGGGGCATGTGTTGATGGACGGTCAGTCGCGATTCCCGCGGCAGCGGACGAGTTCGGGGGACGCATTCCGGCCCAGGCCCCAGGGCGGCAAGCCGGGCGGGCCGGGAGTCAACGGGGGGCCGGGGATCACCGGCGGACCGGGGGTCACCGGCGCGGTGGAGCAGGCGCCGCCCGGCGCCCCGGCACCCGACTGCGCGCTGCACCCGCGGCTCCACCTGGCGGTCGACGCGGCCGACCTGGTCGCGGTCGGCGCCGTCCGGCACCGGCTGCGCTCCGCGCTCCGCCACTGGGGGGTGCCCGAGCTGGCCGACACGGCCGAGCTGCTCTCGTCCGAGCTGGTCACCAACGCGCTGCTGCATACCGGCCAGGGCGCGGTCTTCGACGCGGTGCTCACCGCCGACCTGCGGTTGCGGATCGAGGTCCAGGACGGCGCCGGCCGGCTGCCCGGCCGCCGCCGCGACCCGGAGGCCGAGTACGCCACCTCGGGGCGCGGACTGGTGCTGGTCGAGGCCCTGGCCGATGCCTGGGGGGTGCAGCTGCGCGGGGACGGCAAGGTGACCTGGTTCGAGCTGGCCTCGCCCTGATCCGGCCCGCCCGGTCCGCTTCCCCGGCCCGCCCGTCCCCTTCGGTGGGGCGTGCCACGGAGGCCGGGGGAAATGCGTCGTTCGCCATCGAACGGAACCGTGGACCGAAGGCCTGGAGGAAGATTTCCGGCCCGTTGCCATTGCCGCTCGGCCGAACATTGGCCAGGATGGTGGGAATGTGTGTCCACGTGCGGGAAGCAGCGGGGAGACCTCACCTCGACTGACCACCGCCCGTCGCACGGCCTTATCCAGCACCACCCATCACACCGCCACGCGGCCCGCCCGAACGGTCGGCGCGGTCCGTCACGGCAGCGGCAGGAGCAGCATGCCCACTGAGCCCGAGTCCCAGGGGCCGGCGCTTCCTCCCGGCCAGTCCACGGCCGGGTCGGGGCGGGCGAGACCACCAGCCCAGGCAGTGCGCCGGCATGCGCTGCGGACCGCACCGGGGCTGGCGGCCGGGCGGCTGGCGCCGATGCTCTCCGGCGGCCTGCCGGTCGCCTCGGGAGACTCCACGCCGGACTGGCTGGAGCCCGCGATGGCCGCCAACGGCATCGGCTCCTTCGACTGGGACATCCGCCGCGACGTCCTGGAGGGCGACCAGCGGGCCTGCACGATCGTCGGCCTGGACGCGGGGGACAAGACCCGCTTCGACCGCACCTCCGCGTCCTTCCTGGCCCTGCTGCACCCCGAGGACGCCCCCGTGGTGCGCCGCCGGGTCGAGCGCGCGGTGGCCGAGCTGGGCCAGTGCGGCGCCTACTACCGCACGGTCGGGCCGAACGGGGCGATGCGGGCGGTCCGGTTCCGCGGCCGCGTCCTCGCGGACGCCTTCGGCCGTGCCTCCCGGATGGTCGGCTTCGTCTGGGACGCCACCGTCGAGCTGCACAAGCGCGACCGCGCCGACCGGATGGCACTGCTCCGCGAGGAGCGCTCGCGGTTCATCAAGGAGGCCGCCCGCGCGCTCTCCGAGGCCGTCACCGTCCGCGACGTCGCCCGGGTCTTCACGGAGCTGCCGCTGCCCGGCCTGCCGCCGGACGGCCTCGTGCTGGCCTCCTTCGAGGCAGGCCGGGTGCAGATCCTCGGTGCCTCCGGCTACCGGCCGGACGAGCTCGCCGTCTGGGACCGCTCGGTGCTGCCCGCCGCCCACCCGGCGGCCGAGGCGCTGCGCAACCGCGCCCCCGTGATCATCGCCAGCCGCGACGAGTACCGCGAGCGCTACGCCGAGGTCTGGGAGCCGACCAGCCGGACCGGCCGCAGCTCCTGGGCCTTCCTGCCGCTGGTGGCCAGCGGCCGGGCGATCGGCGTCTGCGTCGTCAGCTTCGACGACGACCGCGAGCTCGACGCCGACGAGCGCACCCTGCTCTCCACCCTCGGCGGCCTGGTCGCCCAGTCACTGGCCCGGGCCCGGCTGCACGACGCCGAGCACGAGCTGGCGGCCGGCCTCCAGCGGGTGATGCTGCCGCGCACCGTGCCGTCCGTGCCCGGCGTCACCACCGCCGTCCGCTACCTGGCGGCCGGGTCCGGCCTGCAGATCGGCGGGGACTGGTACGACGTCGTCCCTCTGCCCGGCGGGCACGTCGGGCTGGTGATCGGCGACGTCCAGGGGCACGACGTGCACGCCGCCGGGATCATGGGCCAGCTGCGGATCGCGCTGCGCGCGTACGCCGCCGAGGGGCACCCGCCGGCCGCGGTGATGGCCCGCGCCTCCCGCTTCCTGGCCGACCTGGACACCGACCACTTCGCCACCTGCACCTACGCCGAGGTGAACGTCGACTACGGCGTGGTGTACGCGGTCCGGGCCGGCCACCTCGACCCGATGGTCCGCCGGGCCGACGGCACCGCCTCCGTCGTCCCGGTCGCCGGCGGTTTGCCGCTGGGCATCGCCCCCGACGAGGAGTACCGCGTCACCCGCTTCAGCCTGGACCCGGGCGAGACGGTGCTGCTCTGCACCGACGGTCTGGTCGAGGCGCGCGGCATGGACCTCGACGACGGCATCGCCCGGCTCAACGCGGTGCTCGCCGGCCCGCTGGCCGACCGGGCCGCCGAGGCACGCGACCCGCTGGAGAGCCTGGCCGACCGGATCGCCTCCCAGGCCGCCGACGACAGCGAGCGCGAGGACGACATAGCGCTGCTGCTCCTGCGCTGGGACGGTCCGGAGGGCGGCCTGGCCGCCCAGCAGCTGCGCCGCCGGATCGGCCAGGCCGACCTCGCCCGGATCTCCGAGGTGCGGGCCGAGCTGCGCGACGCGCTGCGCCGCTGGGGCGTGGCGGAGCTGGTGGACACCGCCGAGCTGCTCGCCTCCGAGCTGGTCACCAACGCGATCCGGCACACCGACCGGGACGCCATGTTCACCGCCCGGCTCTACCGGGAGCCGGTGGGCGACGGCGGCCGGGCCCGGCTGCGGGTCGAGGTGGAGGATGAGTCCGACCTCTGGCCCACCCGCCGGACACCGGGGGAGCAGGCCTCCTCCGGGCGCGGGCTGATGCTGGTCGAGGCGCTTGCGGACGGCTGGGGCGTGGAGCCGCGCGGCTCGGGCAAGCGCATGTGGTTCGAGCTCACCGCCACGCCCGCGGCCTAGCAGACGAGGTCCGAGCTCACGGCCACGGCTGCGGCCTGGCAGACGACCCGCCTCAGCCGAACTGCTGCTCCAGGTCCTTCAGCTTGCGCTCCAGCGAGTCCAGCCGGGGCAGCGCGACGGTGTCCTCCTCCATCGTGAGGTCGATCGTGCGCCGCTCCGGACGGGCCGGCAGGCCCGCCTGGACGACCGCACCCTCGCCGGGCGCCGCCGCTTCGACGGCGGGCCGCTCCAGCGAGGGCGCGCCGGCTATGGCGGACTCCTGGCCGGACTCCAGCTGCCGGGCCGCACCGCGCGGGCGCCAGACGCTGTTGGTGCGGTTGATGGCCCGGATCTCGGCCCGTTCGCGGCGGCCGGCCAGCTTGCGGCGCTCCCTCTCCGCGAGCTTCTCCCGCTTGTCCTCGCGGACCTCGTCGACCGCCTCGTCCAGGCTGCGCACGCCCTCCAGCAGCATCAGCGACCAGGCCGCGTAGGTCTCGCGCGGGGCGCGCAGCCAGCGGACGATCCTGATCTGCGGCAGCGGGCGGGGGACGAGCCCCTGCTCGCGCAGGGCGGCCCGGCGGGTCTGCTTGAGCGCCCGGTCGAACAGCACGGCGGCCGAGAGCGACATCCCCGCGAAGAACTGGGGTGCGCCGGCGTGGCCGAAGCCGCGCGGGGCGTGCACCCAGTTGAACCAGGCCGAGGCGCCGGCGAAGAGCCAGACCAGCAGCCGCGAGCCGAGCGCGGCATCGCCGTGGCTGGCCTCGCGGACGGCGAGGACGGAGCAGAACATCGCCGCGCCGTCCAGGCCGAACGGGACGAGGTACTCCCAGCCTCCGGAGAGGTTGAGGTTCTGCACCCCGAATCCGACCAGGCCGTGGAAGGAGAGCGCGGCCGCGACGGCGGCACAGCAGAACAGCAGCGTGTACGAGGCCCCGCCGTACAGGGATTCCTTGCGGCGGCGGCGCTCCTCGGAGCGCTCCCAGGAATCCGCGCCGCCCGGTCCGACGGCGGATCCCCGGTTCCGGGCCAGGGCCACCAGCAGGGCGGTGACCAGCAGGACCGCCACGCCGGTGACGGCCCAACCGAGCGGTATATCGGACAATTTCATCGCCTGGACCAGCCTCGCTTTCCTGCGTCGTGATGGCGGGGACCATCATGGCGGATGTGCGGCCGGTGAATGACTGATTTGGCGTCAATGCGCTGAGGAGAGGGATTTCTGACGTGGGAGAAGTCGCATTGTCGTACTAGTGTGGGGTGGTTCTTTCCCGGAATTCCGGGCTCGACGGGGGGTGTCCCGAGAGGAATTCGGTCAACTTCGCGTGACGCGGGGACAGCCGCCGCACATCTCCTCGGGCTGGACGGTGTAAACGAGGCAGCAGCTGGCCCGGGCGCGCTCGGCGGCGGCCCGGGCGGCAGGGCCGGGGCCGGCGGCGGGCGTGCAGGGGGCCGCCGGGGTGAAGCCCGCGCCCGGCGTGAACGGCGAGACGGATGCGCCCGGCGTGCACGCCGGCGGCGCCGGCAGCGCGGCCGCCCCGGAGGTCCCGAGGCCCCCGAGGCTCCCCGGCGTCCCAGGCGTCGTCGCCGCGGCCGCCGTCGTCGCCGCGGTCTCCGCCACGGCCGCCGTCTCCGCCGTGCCGGGCGTGAGCAGCCCGGTCAGTTCGGCGCGGGCGCGCTCCTCCTCGCCGAGCAGCCCGCCGACATACCAGAGGCCCTCCACCACCGCGTCCGTCGCCATCGCCCAGAGCGTGCGCGGCCCGCGCCGCACCTCCGGGCGGAACGCCGCCAGGACCGGCGTCAGGAACCCGGCCAGCGCCACCCGCAGTTCGGCGGCCAGTGCCGGTTCGTCCGCCACCGTACGGGCGCCGGGCAGGCCTGCCGCCGGGTCGTCGGGCAGGCAGGCGAAGGCGCCGGGGCGGGCCGTCAGCTCGCCGGTGGAGCGGCGGACCGAGACGTCCCCGGGGGTGAGCAGCGGCACCCGGCGCTCCAGGAACCAGGGCAGGGTGAACAGCAGCGCGGCCGGCCAGGTGAAGCGGTGCAGCGCGAAACCGGCCGCGACGTCGGGGCGCAGCGGCCGCCCGTACTGGGCCAGGCCCTGCCGGGCGTCGTGGGCGATCAGTTCGCGCAACGCCTCCGGGCCCGCGAGCAACTCGGCGCCGGCGAGCCAGCCGTCGCCGGTGCGCGGCGGTGCGCAGTGCACCCGCAGGGCGGGGAACAGCTCGCCGAGCCGTCGGTAGCTCGCGGCACAGGGCTGTGGCGGCAGCGCGGCGGCGGGGACGGCCCGGGCACCGGGGGCGGCGGGCGTGGTGCAGGGGGCGGTGCTGTTCGCGGTCATGGTGCGGCCCCATCGGGTCGACCGGAGCCCGTGCGGGACCGTCCGGACCGTCCCGGCCGGTGCGACGCCGGCGGGCGCGTCCATGGCCGGGCCCGGCCGGCCGGGGCCTGGCGGGCCCGGGAACGGCAAGGCGAACCCGGCCGGGGCACTGCTCGCCCCGGCCAGGTTAGGCTCACCTTAGCTGATAGTTCCCTGCGGTTCCCGCCCGATGCCTCCGTCCGGGGGAGCGCCCGGCGTGCGCGCCGCGCTCAGCTGGCGCGCGAGCCACACCGGTACACCACCGAGCGCCTGCACCAGCCTGGTCGCCTCGGCCCGCATCCGGGCCGCCTCGCCCGGCTCGGAGACCTCGGCCAGCGCCGCCAGCGCCGGCGCCACCCCCACCGTGAAACCGAGCTGCTCGCGCAGCCGCAGCGAGGCGTCGAAACCCTCCCGGGCCCGGTCGTGGTCCCCGGCGGCCTGGGCCAGCGCCGCCAGGTGACGCCAGGTGTAGGAGCGCAGGAGCTCGTCCCCGCGCTCGCCCGCGCCCTCGTGTGCCCGGCGGTAGGCGATCCAGGCCGCCGTCCGGTCACGCAGCAGGTTCTCCGCGACCAGGCCGCGGCGGAAGTCCAGCAGCGGGCGCCCGGGCGCGTCCGGCGGGAGCAGTGCCGAGGTGCGGCCGAGCGCCGCCTGGGCCTCGTCGAGCCGGTCGCGCGCGCCGAGCACGCTGGCGACGTACGCCAGGAACCCGCGGGCGCAGGCGGCGGCCGCGCGCTGCTCGGTCGTGGTGACCACGGCCTCGGCCAGGCGCAGCGCCTGCTCCGCCTGGGTCCAGTGGGCGGCGGTGAACAGACATTGTTCGATGAGGAGTTCGGCCCGGCCGAGTGCGGCCGTCGGGTCGCGTTCGGCGGCCGGGCGTAACAGCTCCGCGGCCTCCTGCCAGCACGCCCGGGACCGCAGCCGCCACACGGTGTCCCCCGGCTCCTGGGGCGCCGCCCGCCCGCGCCCGTCCCGCCCGTCCCGGCCGCTCGGGCCCCATCCGTGCTCCGACAACGCCACCTCCTTGTGTGCGCCATCCAGCAGGGCACGGGCCTCTACCCCCCAAGGCCCGCGCTGTGGCGGCAATTCAACACGGGGGTGAGCTTGTGCACCAGATCACGAGCGTAGGTTGTTGCGTTCGAAGACGGAATGATCTACGGCGTGTCCGACAATGTCCGGCCCGGCGCCGGGAACGGTCGGACACGCCCTGGCCCGCCGGGTGGGCTCAGGACGTCCAGCCGGTCTCCATCAGCGCCTCGGCGGCGCCGTTGGCGGGCTGCGGGACCCCGGCGAGGTCCAGGCTGAACAGGGCGACCAGCAGCTGCTCGCCGCGGACGGTGGCCTGGTGGGAGTAGCCGGCCAGAGTGAACATCGCGGCGGCCATCTCCTCGGCGTGCAGGGTCTGCAGCCAGAGGCACTCCACCGACTTCACGTCGGCCGGCTCGGTCCAGGTGTCCACCTGGGCGACCATCCGGCTGCCCAGCAGGGTGACGCCGTCCCGTTCCTGGGCCTCCGTCAGCTCCAGGTCCTCGAAGCCCAGCCACTCCAGGTAGCGGGCGGCCGTGAACACCGCGTCCTGCGAGGTGCGGACGGGGTGCGGGCGGAACGGCGCCCGCCGACGCCAGGGCGTGGCCGAGGCACCGGCCCCGCCGGGCGGGGCGGGCACGGGCGCGCCCTGCGGGTGGGCCGGGGACGGGTGGGCGGCCTGCGGCCCGGCGGGACCGAGCTGCCCGCTGGAGGCCCGTCCGGTGGTGGCGCTGCCGCCGAGGCGGGTGGTGCGGTCCACCGGCAGGCGGACGGTGGCGCCGCAGTTGCAGGTGAACTCGGGCTGCGGCCACTGGTCGGAGCGGCCGCAGTGCGGGCAGCGCATGTTCAGCCAGGAGTCCTCCCAGGACCGGAACCGCACCTGCACCGGCACGCCGCCGCGCAGCAGCGGGACCTTGAGCGAGGCGCCGCAGGGGCAGGGCAGCGACGGCGGCTCGTACAGGTGCTCCCGCCGGCAGGCGGGACAGCGGATCGCCCGGGCACCACCACCCGCCCCCGGCCCGTGCTGCGCGGGGTCGCGTCCGGTGAAGTCGTCGGGCAGTCCGGACATCACGGGCACCGTCCGTTCGAATCGGGGTGGAAGGACGTGTCCCATGCTCCCCGAAACGCGGTGGCCGTGGCGCGGAATGCGGCAATCCTCAGGGACAGATCAGGGGTGTGCGGCCGATCCCTCGCCGGAGAGGAGGAGGGCGGCCCACCCCGGAGGGCGGGAGCGGTGCCGGGGCGGGCCGCGGACGGTCAGCCAGCGGACCAGCGGGCCAGGTCGGCGGGGGTGTCCAGGTCGTCCGGGACGGCGACATCGGCGCACTCGACCAGCGCGATCTCGGCGGCGTGCGCCGCCAGCAGCGCCCGCGCGCCCGCATCACCGGTCGCGCCCGCCGCCGCCTCGGCGAAGTGCCGGGCCCCGATCAGCACCGGGTGCCCTCGCCGCCCGTCGTACGCCGCCGCGGCCAGGTCCGCGCCCGCCCGGTGGGCGGCCACCAGCCGGGCCACCGCCGCAGGGGAGACCCCGGGCGTGTCCACCAGCATCACCAGCACCGCCGAGGCCTCCGGCGGCACCGCGGCCAGCCCCACCCGCAGCGAGGAGCCCATGCCGCCCGCCCAGTCAGGGTTCGCCACCAGCAGGCAGCCCGGCAGGTGCGCGGTGGCCCGGACCTGCTCGCGCGCTGCGCCCAGCACCACCGTCACGTCCGGGCAGCCGCCCGCCCTGACCGTGGCCACCGCGTGCTCGACCAGCGGCCGCCCCCGGTACGGGATCAGGGCCTTGGGCCGCCCGCCCAGCCGCCGCCCGCCCCCGGCGGCCAGGACGAGGGCGGCCACCGGCGCGCGGCCGGCGGCGGGCACGGGCCCGCCGGCCGGGGTGGGTCCGGCGGCGGGCGCGGCCGGCGGGCGATCACTGCGCTGCATGCGCCCAGCCTGCCCGCCGGGGCCGCAGCGCGCAGCCGTAGGAAGCCACAGTTGGACGATTGCACAAGGCGAACCCGCAGGTCGCGGCCGCTCCCCGGCGGTTCGGCCGCTGGATCTGCCGCCCGGCTGCCCCTGTACTTGGCTGATGAACACCGCACCGCGCCCGCTGCTGGACCGCTTCGGCAGGGTCCACACCGACCTGCGGGTCTCGCTCACCGACCGCTGCAACCTGCGCTGCACCTACTGCATGCCGGCCGAGGGCCTCAACTGGCTCCCCAAGGCCGAGGTGCTGAGCGACGACGAGGTGGTCCGGCTGGTGCGGATCGCCGTCGAGCGGCTGGGCATCGCCTCGGTGCGGCTCACCGGCGGCGAACCGCTGCTGCGGCGCGGACTGCCGGAGCTGGTCGGGCGGATCACCGCCCTCGGTCCCGAGGTCTCGCTCACCACCAACGGCATCGGACTGGCCCGGACGGCCGGCGTGCTGAAGGAGGCCGGGCTGCACCGCGTCAACGTCAGCCTCGACACCCTGCGCCCCGAGCGGTACGCCGAGATCACCCGCCGCGACCGGATCGCCGACGTCTTCGCCGGCCTGGCCGCCGCGCAGGCCGCCGGTCTCGCCCCGGTCAAGGTCAACGCGGTGCCGGTGCGCGGCGTCAACGACGACGAGATCCTCGACCTGGCCGAGTTCGCCGCCGGGCACGGCTACCGGATGCGGTTCATCGAGTCCATGCCGCTCGACGCCCAGGGCGCCTGGGACCGGGCCACGATGATCACCGCCGACGAGATCCTGGCCGTGCTCTCCGCCCGCTGGGAGCTCGTCCCGGTCGGCCGGCACGATGCGGCAAGAGGTGACGGGTCTGCGAGACGTGGCACCCCGCCCGCCGAGGAGTGGCGGATCGCCGGCACCGACACCGTGATCGGCGTGATCGCCTCCGTCACCCGCCCCTTCTGCGGCGGCTGCGACCGCGTCCGCCTCACCGCCGACGGCCAGCTGCGCAACTGCCTCTTCGCCACCGAGGAGTCCGACCTGCGCGTCCTGCTGCGCGGCGGGGCAGACGACGACCGGATCGAGCGGGCCTGGCGCAACACCATCGCCCGCAAGGGCCCCGGACACGCCATCGACTCGGCCGACTTCGTCCGGCCCGACCGGCCGATGTCGGCCATCGGAGGCTAGCTAGGAGGTGCCCGGCCACTCGCTTCGCGTCAGTGCGCGGCGGGAACGGTCGGACGACCCTGGTCCGCCGGCCCGGCGGGCCCTCTTCCGGTTCGCGGCCGCACCCGCCGTCGTGGCCGCCGAACCGGCCTCCTACCCGGCCGACCTGGACGCGCCGCACAGCTGGAGCTACCTCGGCGACGTGGCCGCCACCCTGGTCGCCGCCGGCCGCAACGAGGCCGCCTGGGGCCGGGCCTGGCACGTGCCCAGTACCAGCGAGGCGTCCGCCCGCACGCTCGCCGGCCAGTTGGCGAAGGCGGCGAGCGCGCCCGAGCCACGGCTGACCGCGATGCCGGAGGCGGAACTGGCACGGCTGGCCGAGAACGACGAGATCCTGGCCGCGGTGATCGAGACGAACTACCTGCGCTACCGCCCACTGCTGCTCGACTCGGCCCGGACGGAGCAGGTGCTGGGCGTGTCGGCGACGCCCCCGGACACCGTTCTAGCCGAGACGGCGCGCTCGCTGCGGCGGTGACCCGCGCCGGGTGTGAGCTTCGACATGCCCGAACGCTCCGCGCTGCGCCGCCTTGACGGGCTGTGGGGTGGCTGGTCTGCTGGTTCGCCGTCACCCACCCCCCCATCCCGGGAGCCCTCCGTGCCCGCCCGTCGCTCCGCCGTGTCGGCCGCCGCCGTCTTCCTGATACCCGTCCTGGCGCTGGCCGGCTGCTCCGGCACCGAGAAGCCCGACGCCGCCGCGCCGGCCGGTGGTGCGGGCACCAGCCCGCTGCGCAACCCCGACGGCACCAAGCCCGGCCTGGCGCCGCTCACCTCGCCGGAGGACCGGAAGGCCGGCCGGGACATCATCGCCGGGGTCGCCACCGCCGCCGCCGGCCCCAAGGACGGCTACGACCGCAACGAGTTCGGCCCGGCCTGGACCGACAACGTGGACGGCGTCCCCGGCGGCCACAACAACTGCGACACCCGCAACGACCTGCTGGCCCGCGACGGTCGGGCGGTGGAGCGCAAGGACGGCTCGAACTGCGTCGTCACCGCGATGACCATCGACGACCCGTACACCGGAAAGACGGTCCGGTGGACCAAGCAGCAGGCCACGAAGATCCAGATCGACCACGTGATGCCGCTCTCCTACGACTGGCAGATGGGCGCGGCCACGTGGGACAAGGCCAAGCGGGTCCAGATCGCCAACGACCCGCTCAACCTCATCCCGGCCGACGGCTCGCAGAACGCCTCCAAGGGGGACTCCGGCCCGGCCACCTGGCTGCCCGCCGACACGACGATCCGCTGCGCGTACGCGGTCCGCTTCGCCCAGGTGTCGCGGAAGTACCAACTGCCGGTCACCGTGGCGGACAAGAAGACGATGCTCCAGCAGTGCGGCGGTTGAGGAAACGTTTCGCTACCCTTTGTCCGCTTTGGGCTTCCGGGCCGCGGCGAGAAGGTGACTGGTGTGATGAGAGGCTGATATTCGTGTGCGGTGTACTCGATGATCATCCGGTTCTCACGGCGCACGCTTCCCGCCGCCGTCGCCGCCGCCCTCCTGGCCGGCTGCACCAGTTCGGCCGGCTCCACCGACGCCGCCTCCGGCACGCCGTCCCCGGCAGCCACCACGGGCACGCCCACCGCGCCGCCGACCACGTCGCCGGCCACGTCGCCGGCCCCGACCGCCACGCCCACCCCGACGACCAGGCCCACCGGCGCCGCGGACCCGGCGCTCAAGCCGTTCTACGGCCAGCAGATCGCCTGGGCGCCGTGCGCCGACGACCCGACGACCGACAAGGCCGGCGAGTCGGCCGTGCAGTGCGGCACGCTCAAGGTGCCGCTGGACTACACGAGCCCGGCCGGTGAGACGATCGACGTCGCCGTCGTCCGCGTCCCCGCCACCAAGCAGGACCAGCGGGTCGGCTCGCTGCTGGTCAACCCCGGTGGCCCCGGCGGCTCCGGCGTCGGCATGGTCAAGCGCAACCCGTCGCAGTTCGACGGTCCGCTCCACGACCGGTTCGACACGATCGGCTTCGACCCGCGCGGCGTCGGCCTCACCACTCCGTTGAACTGCCTGGACGACGGCACCCGGGACGACTGGGTCGTCACCGACACCCCCGGCCCCGACCACGGCCAGGTCCTCGCCGACGCCTGCCAGGCCAAGTTCGGCAAGCTGCTGCCCTTCGTCGGCACCCGCAACACCGCCCGCGACATGGACGTGCTGCGTGCGGCCCTCGGTGACCAGAAGCTCAACTACCTCGGCATGTCGTACGGCACCTACCTCGGCAGCCTCTACGCCGAGGAGTTCCCGGACCGCGTCGGCCGGCTGGTCCTCGACGGCGCGGTCGACCCGTCCGTCCCGCTGGTCCAGAACAACATCGCGCAGTACGCGGCGTTCGAGCGCTCGCTGGAGGCCTTCGCCGCCAACTGCACGACCAAGAGCGGCTGTCCGCTCGGCAAGGACCGGGACAAGGCCGCCGGGAACCTCGCCGACTTCCTCGACGGGCTCAAGGAGAAGCCGCTGACCACCGCGAGCGGGCGCAAGCTCACCGCCAACGCGGCCTGGACCGCCATGGTCGACGCCCTCTACGGCGACGAGCAGGGCTGGGAGTCCCTGCGCAACGACATCGGCTGGGCCATGGTCCAGGGCAAGGGCGACTACCTGCTCGCGCGTGCGGACAGCTCGAACCGCCGCGACAAGGACGGCCACTACAGCGTCTCCGCCGACGCCTACACCGCCATCCACTGCGCCGACGGCGCCACCGGGGTGCCGGTCGGCGACGACCTGCAGGCCGCGTACGCGGAGATCGCGGCGAAGGCCCCGCTGTTCACCCGGCACGAGCCGAGCTTCGAGCTGTTCGACCCCGACTGCCGTTCCTGGCCGTTCCGTTCCGCCGAGAAGCCCCACCCGATCACGTCCAAGAGCGACGCCACGATCGTCGTGGTCGGCTCGACCGGCGACACGGCGACGCCCTACGCCTGGGCCGAGAAGCTCACCGCCCAGCTCGGCAACGCGGTCCTGCTCACCCGCGAGGGCGAGGGTCACACCGGCTACGGCTGGAGCACGTGCATCCGCACCTCGGTGGACGCCTTCCTGGTCGGCGGGAGCCTCCCCGCCGCCGGAACGCGCTGTGCGAGCGACGCGGCCGAGTGACCGGCTGACAACACGAAGGGGGCGCACCGCCCGGAAGCGGCGCGCCCCCTTCGGCGTCTTCAGGAACCGGGGGGCCGCGTCAGGAACCGGGGGCCTTCGTCAGGTCGTAGAACGTCGAGCCGCCCACCGTCTCGGCGGTGTAGTGGCTCTCCACCCAACTCTCGATCAGGGCGGTCTGCGACTCCTGGGCCTCGCCGGTGGCGCCGCCGCCGACCGCCCGGCGGGAGCCGCTGCCGATGAACCAGTGGATCCTGCCCTCCTGCACGTACTGCCGGAAGGCGCTCAGGCTGAGCGAGGGGTCGCTGCCGTTGAAGCCGCCGAGGGCCATCACCGGGACCCCGGAGGCGAGTTGGTAGCTTGCGGCGTTCTGCGAGCCGCTGGTCGCGGCGGCCCAGGTGTAGTGGTCGGCGTCCCGGGCGAGCGCCGCGGCGGCCTCGTCGCTCACCTTGGCGCCGTTCAGCAGCCCGCCCATGCCGCCCGTGCCGCCGGGTGCGCCGCCCGTCGTGCCGCCGAACGCGCCGCGCTCGCCGCGGCCGTCCGTGCCGGGCCGGCCGCCCTGGCCGCCGCCTTGGCCGCCCGGCATCATGCCGGGTGCTCCGCCGGGCACGCCGCCCTGGCCGGGCGTGAACGGCCGGCCGTTGATGGCCGGTTGGCCACCGGGCGGCAGGCCGCGCATCCCGCCCGGGCCCATGCCCCTGCCGCCCGTGACCGCCGGCCCGGCCGTCACGATCGACCCGGTGTGCGGCGTGTTCACGGTGTCGACCGCGTATGCGGCCGGGCCGCCGAGCGCCGCCGCCAGGCCCACCGCTCCCGCCACCGTGGCGAGCCGGCCGGGAACGCGGCCGGGGAGGCGGCGCGCCAGCGGCCCGGTCAGCAGCAGCGCCGCCGCGGCCAGGAGCCCGCCGGCCGGCACCGCCCAGCGCAGCCACGGCAGGAAGTGTGCGCTGCGCCCGAGCAGCACGTGCGCCCAGACCGCCGTCACCGCCAGGGTGACCGCCAGCACCGCCGCGTACGGCAGCCGGTGCCGGGCCCGCCAGAGACCGTCCGCACCCATGCCGACCAGTGCCGCGACCGCCGGGGCCAGCGCCACGGTGTAGTACTGGTGGAAGATGCCGGACATGAAGCTGAAGGTCAGCGCGGTGCAGAGCAGCCAGCCGCCCCAGACCAGGAACGCCGCGCGGGCGGTGTCCGTCCGGGCGTGACGGCGGGTCGCCCAGAGGCCGGCCAGCAGCAGGATCAGCGCGGCCGGGATCAGCCAGGCGATCTGGCCGCCGATGTCCCCGTCGAACATCCGGGTGATGCCGGTCTCGCCCCAGCCGCGCATGGCCCTTCCGCCGCCGGGCGGGGCGTCCGTTCCGGCGGGGAGCCTGCCGCCGCCGCCCACGCTGCCGGTCTCGTTGCCGTTGAGGCGGCCGAGCCCGTTGTAGCCGAAGGTCAGCGAGAGGAAGCTGTTGTCCTGCGAGCCGCCGACGTAGGGCCGGGCCGAGGCCGGCACCAGCTCGACGACGGCGACCCACCAGCCGCCCGCGACCACCATGGCCAGCCCGGCGGCCAGCAGCTGGCGCACCCGGCGCCAGAGGCCGGCGGGCGCGACCACCAGGTAGACCAGCGCGAAGGCGGGCAGGACGAGGAAGGCCTGGAGCGTCTTGGTGAGGAAGGCCAGCCCGAACATCACCCCGGTGAACACCAGCCACCGGGTGCCGGCCGCCTCGACCGCCCGCACCAGCCCGTACGCGGCGAGCGTCAGCAGCAGCACCAGCAGCGCGTCCGGGTTGTTGAAGCGGAACATCAGCGCCGCCACCGGGGTCAGCGCCAGGACGGCGCCCGCCAGCAGGCCGCCGAGCGGGGAGAAGCGGCGGCGCACCGTCGCGTACAGGGTGCCCACGGTGGCGACCGCCATCAGCGCCTGCGGGGCCAGCACCGACCAGGAGGAGAGGCCGAAGACCCGGGCGGCCAGTGCCATCGGCCAGAGCGAGAGCGGCGGCTTGTCGACGGTGATGAAGTTCCCGGCGTCGGAGGAGCCGTAGAAGAACGCCTTCCAGCTCTGGCTGCCGGCCTGGACGGCCGCCGAGTAGAAGGAGTTGGCCCAGCCGGAGGCGCTCAGGCCCCACAGGTAGAGGACGGCGGTCGCGGCCAGCAGCGCCAGCAGCGCGGGCCGCGCCCAGCGCGGGTCGTCCGCGCGGCCGCGCCAGGCGCGGGCCGGCAGCGTGCGCAGCCGCCCGGCCCAGGAGACAGGGCCCTTGGGGCCGGCGGGCGGCAGCGGGAACTCCGGGAAGAGCGGTCCGGCCGGCGGGTCTGCGTCCGCGGGGGCGTCAGTGGCCGGCTGCGGCACCTCCGGCGGCGGGTGGTTCGCGGCCTCGGGCCACGGTTCGCCGGCCGGAGGGGAGAAGCTGGTCGTGGTCATGGGCGCTACGCTCGGCCGCGCGACTGAGAGGACCGTGAGACCCGGCTATGAGGGGTCTGTGATCCCTGCGGAACCACTGGAGGGACTACCGGAGGGGCCGCTGGGGAGGGCACTCGGGGGCGCTCGCGGCCTCGGAGGGGCTGTCGGCGGGGCGCCGGGGCCGCCGACGAGCACGGGGGCCGCGGGGCGGGCGGGACACCGGGCCGCCCCGGGGTGCCGGGGTGCCGGGGCGCGGGGCCGGGCTCAGGCCGCCTGGGGCATCGTCAGGTGCTTGCCCAGCCACTCCAGCGCGGGCGGGATCTCCCGGGTCCAGGTGTGGAAGTTGTGCCCGCCGGTGTCCAGGGTGATGGTGGAGAGCTTGGTCGGCGCCTTGAACGACTTCACCATCTCCTGGGTGGCGGCGTAGTTGTTCTCGTCGTAGGCGGTGCCCAGCAGCAGCGACACGGGTGCGGCCGGCTTGTTGTGCAGCCGCCACAGCAGGTCGTTCTCCTGCTTCAGCTGCCCGTTGCCGGCGAAGAGGTCGCCGGTGGTCTCGTCGATCGGTGCGGTGTAGTAGCCGGAGAGCGAGACGGCGGCCGGGTACGAGTCGGGCTTGCGCAGGGCGAACTTGAGCGCGCAGTAGCCGCCGGTCGAGTTGCCGATGACGGCCCGGTTGGACGGGTCGGTGCCGAGCCGGTAGGTGGTGGCGAGCGCCTTGGGCAGGTCGCTGGTGAAGAAGGTCTCCACCTGAGGGCCGTTGGGGACGTCCACGCACTCGGTGTCCCGGTTGCTGACGAGGGTCGGGCGCAGCATCACGAGGACGGTCGGCGGGAGCTTCTTCTGGTCGATCGCCTCCAGGGTGGAGGCGGGGTACTGCATCAGCGAGATCAGCTTCTCCGGCGTGCCGGGGTAGCCGGCCAGGACCAGCGCCATCGGGAACTTCCGCTGCGCGTACTCCGGCTGGAAGTACTGCGGCGGCAGATAGACGAAGCCGTCGGTGCTCAGGCCGCTGACGGCTCCTTTGACGGCGACCTGGTGGATCAGGCCGACGCGCTCCGGGTTCGAGCCCTGCTCCGCGTAGAACTTCTGCTCGCCGGTGATGGCGACGGCGGCGTTCGGCTGGTGGTCCACCACCGTGCCGGGCCCGCCGTTGGTGCCGAGCAGGTCGGTCCAGGAGCTGTAGAAACCGAAGTAGCCGTTGGCGATCAGGCCCATCGCGACCAGCACCGCGAGCTGGGTGGCGAGGAAGGCGCCGATCCGCCCGAGCCAGGCCTTCCAGCTCCGTCCGCCGAATCTCGGCCAGAGCCACATCGTGGCGGCGAACACGCAGATCGCGACGACGGAGGCGATGATCTGGAGCGGGAGTCCCGTGAGGCTGAACACGAGCCCGATCGTAGTTGACCGCGTCGCCCGCTCTGCGCGCCCCCATGTGCGCCGGTCCCGCGCTTCTGTGCGCCTCTTGTGCGCCCTGTTGACCGCGTCCCCCCGGCTCGGGATCATGTCGGCGGGGATTGCACGGAGCGTGCATCAGAGCTCACAGGGCCCGGTCACGGGACCGACGGGCCAAGGGACCACACCGGGGGAGCGGCATGAAGTCCTTCACCAAGGCCGGCCTGGCGGCCGGCGCCACGCTGCTGCTGGCAGCGTGCTCCAGCGGGGGATCAGGGGGTGCCGACGGGTTCGGCCTGGGGCCGGGGAAGACCGACGCGCCCTCCGCGAGCGCCACCCCGACACCCACGCCGACCCCGACCCCGACGCCGACCAGGCCGCCGTACGGGCCGGTGCTGACGGGCTACATCGACCCGGTCAGCACCGCGCTCGGCAAGCTCAACGCGTCCGCGAGCCTCGACGCCTTCTCCACGGCCCTCCAGGAGGCCGCCGCCGCGGCCTCCAAGGCCGGCAGCGGGCTCGGCCTCGCCGACGAGCCGGCCACCGTCACCACCGCCCAGCGCCAGCTGGTGGTGGCTCTCGGCCAGCTCTCCACGGACCTGACCAAGGTGCGCAGCGACATCAAGGCGAAGAACGTCTGCGCCACCACCTCGGCCTTCGCCGAGGTCGGCCAGTCCGAGGGTCTCAAGGGGGTGCCCGCCGCGCTCGCCCAGATGACCGCGGCCGGCTACCCCGCCACCTTCAACGTCCCGCAGGCCCCGCAGCTCCAGACCCGCACCCTGGAGAACGGCACCCTGGTCCGCCAGGGCCGCCTCAAGGGCGAGGGCGTCCTCAACGTCGACAACGGCGGCAGCTCCGACGCGGTGGTCTCGCTCGCCCAGAACGGCAAGTCGATCCACTCGGTGTACGTCGGCAAGGGCAAGAAGGCGTCCATCGAGGGCGTCGAGGACGGCACCTACGACGTGTACTTCGCCGGCGGCGTCGACTGGGACCCGTCACTCAAGGCGTTCACGCAGAGCTGCGACTTCAGCAAGTTCGACGACACCATGGCCTTCGAGACCGGTCGCACCTACACCTCGTGGTCGATCACCCTCCAGCCGACGGTCGGTGGCAACGCCAAGACCAGCGACGTGGACGAGGGCCAGTTCCCGCAGCCGTAGGCCCGTGTGAGGTCGCGTCGGTGGCGCCGTCGGCCGGACAGGCCGGCGGCGCCACTGTGCCGGGTGCGCCCGGTCCGGCCCCGGGCGGTCCCGGGGCGGCGGTTCCGGTGTCGGACGGGTCGCGTGTCGGGGGGTTCCGGCGCCGGGTGGTCCCGGATCGGCGGATCCGGGAGCGGGTGGTCCGGCGCCGGGTGGTCCCGGGTTATCCGAAGGCCGGGGCGAGGGTGCGGGCGACCGTCTCCACCGGGGGGAGGTGACGGACCGCGGCCTCGCCGAGCAGGTGGCTGTGGAGGGCGCGCTGGTGGGCCGCGCCGACGAGGAGGAGGGCGGCGGCAGCCGGGTCGAGTGCGGCCGGGAGCCGGCCGGCGGCCTGGCGGGTGCGGAGGGCGTCGGCGACGGCCCCGAGGGCGAGGTGCGGGCCGATCTCGCCGCCGCGCTCGGCGAGCAGCCCGCGCAGCTGGGCGTCGGACTGGACGGCGCCGAGGATCGGCATGATCCGGCGGTAGAACTGTTCGAGCCGGGTGAGCAGGGCGGTGAGGTCGGCCTGGAGGTCGCCGCCGGACCCGTTCTCCGAGCCGCCCCCGGGGCCGCCCCCGGGGCCGTCCTCGAAGGTGCCCAGCACGGCCGTCGCGTCGGCGAAGGCCGGCAGGTGCAGCCCGACGACGGCCTGGAGCAGGCCGAGCCGGTCACCGAAGTGGTAGAAGATGCTCGACTCCGCGACGCCCGCCCGGCGCGCGATCTCCTTGGTGGACAGCGCCAGTCCCGCGTCCCCGAGCACCTCCTCGGTGGCCTTGAGCACCGCTTCCCGTACCCCGGTCGAGGGTCGACCCCGTCGTGCCTGGGCCATGCCCGGCCTCCGTCTCTCCGTGCCGTCCCGGCTGCTTGAGTAATCGCTCAGGAAGAGGTTAACTTACTGATGGATCACTCAGTAATCAGCTCGGTCATCCACCTCGGGAGGGAACCCGCATGACCACCGTCGAGTACCGCAAGAACGCGATCCGCCGCCTCTACAAGGCACTTGAGGCCGGTGACGTGGACGTCGCCGATGAGCTGTTCACCGCCGACTTCGTCACCAGCGAAGGCCGGCACCAGAACGTCCGCGGCCCGCAGGGCTTCAAGGACGCCATCCGCGAGGTGCACGCCACCCACGCCGACCCGTCGTTCGAGATCCTCGACCTGCTGGGCGAGGGCGACGACGTCGCCGTCCGCTGGCGCATGACGGCCACCCACTCCGGCCCGCTGATGGGCATCCCGGCCACCGGCAGGCGCGTCAGCATGGAGGCGTTCGCCCTGTTCCGCTTCGTCGGCGACCGCATCAGCGAGCGGCACGCCGTCATCGACCGGCTCGGCCTGGTGCAGCAGCTCAAGGGCGAGTGACCGGCGCCGGGTGCGCGACCACGCCCGTCGCTGCCCGCCGGGGCGTTGCCGACCGTGGGTGCTACCCGCGGAGCACCAGTCGCAGCAGCCTCATGAACCGTCTCCGTCCCCGTGCGCCATCCGGCCGACGGTGCCGGCGACCGGCCGACTCCCCTGTGGTGGCGGCCGGTTGGTGACCACGGTGGCGGGCGCGGGCGCGGAGGCCGGCCGGCTCCGGTCGGACGACGACCGGAGCCGGCCCCGCACGGTCACGCCTCGGTCGGTTCCGGCCACGGGCGGGAGGAGTCCAGTCGCTGGACGAGTTCGCGCAGGGCCCTCAGCTCGCGTTCCAGTGCCTCGGCCCCCTGTGCGGTCAGGGTGACCCAGGTCCGCGGCCGGCGGCCGGCGTAGCCCTTCGCGACCACGATCAGGCCCGAGTCCTCCAGCACCTTGAGATGCCGGGACAGATTGCCGTCGGTGACGCCGAGCTGACCCTTCAGGTAGCCGAACTCGACGCGGTCGGCCTCGCGGCTGATGGTCAGGACCCCGAGCCGCACGCGCTGATGGACGGTGTCGTCCAGGTCCTGGGTCGGGTGGGGGCCCTCGGGTTCGCCGGCTTCCCGGCCCCGGTCCCCGGCTTCATCCTGGCCCCGGCCCCCGGGCGCGTCGGCAATGCTCATGAGGCGACCGTACTCGACGCGCCCGAGCCCGCCGCGGCCCGACCGCGGGCCACCGCCCGCTGCGCCAGCCAGGCCGTCAGCAGCACGGCGGCCAGCAGGAACGCCTTCAGCTGCGGGCCGTCGGCCCAACCGGTGCCGTCCGACTGCACCCACGGGATCCAACTGCTGCCCCAGGACGCCCCGAGGTAGGCGGAGAGCAGCGCGATGTGGGCGAGGGCCGCGCCCACGACGATACGGCTGCGCTCGGCCAGGCCGAGGACGAGCAGTCCGATCCCGACCGCGTACCACGGCGAGGTGTAGCTGTTCTCCAGCACGGAGAGGGTGAAGGGCTGGTTCCGGAGGAACAGCAGGGCGAGCAGGACGGAGGCGACCAGACCGGTGGCACCGAGACCCCCGACGGCCCAGGCGGCGCGGCGGGGCACGATCCCGCGCTCCTCGCCGCGCAGCCGGTACCAGCGCGCGAGGACGAGCCACGCCAGCGGAAGCACCGCGAACCATATGCCCCAGGCCACGAAGCGGAGCACGGATCCGTCGAACTCGCCCGCCTGGCAAGGGGCGTCGGGCGCGTGGGACACACAGAGGCCGGTCAGCTCCGCGTAGGCGAAGGCCGGGTAGGAGCTGACGTCGCGGGCATTGGAAGCGAAGTTGAACGCCTGCCGGGCGACCGGCACGGCCGCCAGCGAGAGCAGGCCGAAGGCCAGCAGCGGCACGCCCGAGCCGTGGAGCCGGATGCGGGCGCGTGCCCGGAGCGTCTCCGTTCCCGCCAGTAACTCGGCGGCCCTTACCGGGTCTTGCGGACCGACAGCGGCGATCTGATCGGGTGTTGCCATGGCCTACCCCCTGGTTGTCGCGCCGGTGCCGGCGCGGAGCGGACGGCGAGCGCTCCGTGCTCGCCGTCTGCGTCAACTTTGCAGTGCAAAGTAGATGGCAGTCAAGAGCTGATGGCATGACAAACTACTGTGTGCAGCGGTGAGATGAGGCGCCCGATGTGATGCCGAGGGCCGGTTCCCGTCGGGAGCCGGGGAACAGGAAAGGCCCCGACGGTGATCCGTCGGGGCCTTCCGGGGCGACTCCGCGGGGCGGCACAGCACCCCCGCGGCGGGTCCGCCTACAGGTACGTCTGCAGCGCCGCGTACACCCGGCGCCAGGCGTCCGCGCCGGCCTCCGGGTCGTAGTCGGCGGGGCGGTCGGAGCAGGCGAAGCCGTGGTTGGCGGCGGGGTAGGTGACGAGGTCGTGCGGGACCTTGGCCTCGGTGAGGCGCTCACCGGCCTGCTCCCACTCCTCGGCGGGGATGATGTGGTCCAGTTCGCCGCGGAAGCCGAGCAGGAACACGCCGTTGGCGGCGATCCGCTCGCTCGTCTCCAGCGGCGGGACCGGGCCGACCAGCGGGAAGCCGCTGTTGAGGAGCCAGCCGGGGTAGAAGACGGCGGCGAGTTCGAAGCGCAGCTCGGTGGCCGCGCGCACCGCGATGTGCCCGCCCATGCTGAGCCCCAGGAAGGCGACGCCCCGGCCGCCGGCCTCGGTGCGGGCGGTCGCGAGGGCGGCCGCGGCGTCCGCGACCAGCTCGTCGCGGTCGAGCGCGCGCATCAGCACCAGGCCGGACTCGCGTTCCTCGGCCGTGTAGCCGAGTTCGGTACGCCGGGCGTTGCGCCAGTAGTAGTCGGGTGCGATGGCGACGTACCCGGCCGCCGCCAGTTCGGCGCAGGTGTCGCGGACGTAGGCGTTCACGCCGTACAGCTCGGAGCAGACGACGACCGCGCCCCGGGCCTCGCCCTCCTGCGGGCGCTGGATGTAGGCCTCGACGCCGTCCGGTTCGCCGAGCGCTTCCCACTGACCGGCCATCAATTCCCCCGTGCTGCTTGTCGAAAAGTGCCGCCCAGCATCCTAGACGGTGCCCGTGGGCGGCCGGTCGAGTGAGTGGGGGTCGGCAGCCGGCCGGCCGGCCGGGCGGGCGGCGGTCGAGCGGCCGCAGGGTGGCCGGTGTGCGGCCGGCGAGCGGCCGGGTGAGTGGAATTCCGGTGGCGAGTTCTGCAGGCATGGTTGACGCATTGAAGTGGTCATGGCACTTTCGTGCGGCGCGGGCGTCCGCAACCGGTCGTACGCCCCGCAATCCCCCACAAGGAGAGCCATGTTCAGAAGATTTGCCGCCCTCGTCGGCGCGGGCGCAGTTGTCGCGGGTGGGCTCACCCTGGCCGCCACCCCCGCGCAGGCGGTCCAGGCAGGCGACCTGACGTCCACCATCGCGCTGAGCAACTGCTCCGCCTCGCTGGTGCGTTACCCCTCATCGGTCGACACCGACCGGGCCATGATGCTCACCAACGGCCACTGCCTGCCGACGATGCCGGCGGCCGGGGTGGTCATCCAGAACCAGAGTGCCAGCCGCAGCGGCACGCTGCTCAGCTCGTCCGGCTCGTCACTCGGCACCGTCCAGGCGGACAAGGTGCTGTACGCGACGATGACCGGCACCGACGTCGCCCTGTACCAACTGACCGACACCTTCGGTTCGGTCACCAGCAAGTACGGCGCCACCGCCCTCACCATCAGCGACACGCACCCGGCCGACGGCTCGGCGATGTACATACCCTCGTCGTACTGGAAGCAGGTGTGGAACTGCTCGATCAACGGGTTCGTCCCCACCCTGCGCGAGGACGCGTGGACCTGGCACGACTCGATCCGCTACAGCACCGGCTGCAACACCACGCACGGCACCTCCGGTTCGCCGATCGTCGACGCCGCGACCAAGAAGATCGTCGGCATCAACAACACCGGCAACGACGACGGCGAGATGTGCACGCTCAACAACCCGTGCGAGGTGGCGGCCGACGGCACCACCAAGGTCACCAAGGGCCAGAGCTACGGTGAGGAGACGTACTGGTTCACCACCTGCCTCGGCAACGGCCGCGTCATCGATCTCAACGTCAGCGGCTGCCTGCTCACCAAGCCGGCCGGCAGCGGCGCCGTCTCGGTCGCCAACCCGGGCAACCAGACCAGCGCACTGAACGGTCCGGTCAACCTCCAGATCGCGGCGAGCGGCGGCACCGCACCGCTCACCTACTCGGCCGCCGGGCTGCCGGCCGGGCTCTCGATCAACGCGTCCACCGGCCTGATCACCGGCACCGCGACGACGGCGGGCACGTCCACCGTGACGGTCACGGTCAAGGACGCGGCGGGCAAGACCGCCACGGCGACCTTCAGCTGGACGGTCAGCCGGGGCGACGGCTGCACCCCGGCGCAGCTGCTCGGCAACGCGGGCTTCGAGACCGGCGGCGCCGCCCCGTGGACCGCCACCAGCGGCGTCGTGGACAACAGCGCCTCGCAGGCCGCCCACTCCGGCTCCTGGAAGTCCTGGCTGAACGGCTACGGCTCGACCCACTCGGACAACCTCTCGCAGACGGTCACCGTCCCGCCCTTCTGCAGGGCGTCGCTCAGCTTCTACCTGCACGTCGACACGGCCGAGACCGGCACGACGGCGTACGACAAGCTGACCGTCACGGTGAACGGCACCGCGCTGAAGACCTACTCCAACGTGGACGCGGCCGCCGGCTACCAGCTGCGGACCTTCGACCTCTCGTCCTACGCGGGCCAGTCGGTGACGGTCAAGTTCGCCGGCACCGAGGACTCCTCGCTGCAGACCAGCTTCGTGATCGACGACACCTCGATCCAGACCAGCTGACGCCTTCGCGGTAACCCCTCGTGGCCGCCCGGTCCTTGACCGGGCGGCCACTCGCGCTCGACGGCCGGGCGCGCGGCTTCGGGGGCGACCGGCTGGGCCGGGCGCCTTCGGGCCGGCCACCACTCGTGGTAGCTCGCGGGAACGACGCCGCCCGCACACTGACATCACATCATCGAGCCTCAAGAACCGCTCAACTTCCGCGTGAACAGGTCGAGTCCATGACAGCTCCCGGGGGGCTGCTACTCCGTGACCTTCAGGGCCAGCGTCCGGGCGCCGTACTCGACCCCGGAGACCTGGTAGCCCACCCGCGTGTCACCGAGCGGCGCGTACGCGGCCACCACGTAGAAGGCCTGGTTGAGGCCCTCCCCGTTCACGGTGATGGTCCGCTCGACCTCGCAGCGCGCGTCGTCGTCCCCCTCCCACACGACCTGGAGCACGCTCCCCGCCTTCAGTACCCCCATCGCCGGGACCACCACGGTGACCTGGGCCATGCGCCCCAGTGCGAGCGCGCCCTCCCACGCCCCCTCGACCAGCGGCGCCGGCATGAGGAGTTCCGCGGCGCTCACGGTAAGGCGGAACGCCGTGAGGTCGTCGCCCCAGGCGGCGGTGACCTCCACCTCGCCGGGCGCCTCCCCGGCGACCAGCTCCACGGCGGCGAACCCGTCCTCGTCGGCCTTGACCGTGACCGTCGCCCCGGCCGCGCCGCCGAGCGAGGCGGCTCCGGAGACCGTGAACGTCACGTCCGCGTCCGGCGCCGGCATCTCGTCGGTGAAGGCCCGCACCCTCAGCGCGTCCGGGAACCGCGACCCGACCGGCGCCGTCCAGCCGTCCCCGCCAACGATCTGAACCCTGTCCACGGTCGTCACCCTGCGCCACCCCATTCTGCTGTTTCCGGCTCCTGCTCTTGCGGACGGATCATTTCATCCGGCGAGTGTCGGACCGGCCGTCAGAACCGAATCCCGACCGGCCGAGCGAAGCGGAGGCGGAGGGTTTCGGCCACCCTGACCGTCCGGAGGTCCGGCGAGCCGATCACCTTCCGGGGCCGGGGGGATCAGCAAGTCCACGTTGCACGGCCGGCTTACGTGGGCGGCGTCCCGGCCGGGGCGACCGCCGCGGCCGTCAACCTGACCGCGACCGGGGCCACGGTGCCCACCCGCCTCCCCGCCTGGGCCGGCGGCGGCGCCCGCCCCGGCACCAGCAACGTCAACGCCACCCCCGGGCTGGACGTCCCCAACCACACCACGATCCCGGTCGATGCGCAGGGCCGGTTCGACCTCGCCAACAACGCCGGGACGACGCACGTCGTCGCGGACCTCTTCGGCTACTACCGGAAGCAGTAGCGCGCGCACGGACACCCGAGGCCCGGTACCCCGTCCGTGGGGTGCCGGGCCTCGGGTGTTCCCGCCGTCGCGGGCCCCGGGGAAACCGCCGGAGGAATTCTCGGACCGACCTGCAACCCGGGCCGGGGCCGGACGTCCAAGGAATAGCGGTGCATCCGGAACCACCGGACCACCGGACTTACTTGGGGGGAACCAAGCATGCGCGTCCGCAACACGACCACCCTCGCCGTCCTCACGGCGCTCGCCCTGACCGTGCCCGTCCTGGCCGTCTCGCCGGCCGTCGCCGCCCCGACGGCGGCGTCGGGCTGGTCCGACGGCGTCACCGACCCGGCTGGCTTCGTGGGCATGGCCCCGACCCGGATGCTGGACACCCGCACCGACAACACGCCGAACCACGACCCCCGCACGCCGATCGGCCCCGGCGAGCACTACGTGGCCCCTCTGCAGGGCGACGTGATCCCGCACGGGGCGACGGCCCTGCTGGTCAACGTGACCGTGACCGACCCGACCGCCGCGGGGTACGTCGCGCTCGGAGGCGGCGGCGTGCCGGTGGGCGGAGGAGCGCCCGCCACCTCCAGCCTGAACTTCGTCCCCGGCCAGACGGTCTCCAACCTGGTCACGGTCGCGCTCGGGCAGGACGCGGTACGGCCCACCGTCGACGTCTTCAACAGCGCCGGGAAGACCGACGTCATCCTCGACGTGGTCGGCTACTACCAGCCCGGCACGGGCGACAAGTTCGCCCCGCTGGCCCCGGCCCGGATCACGGACACCCGGACCGACAGCGCCGGCCCCATCGGCGGAGGAACGGCCCGCACGATCAAGGTCGCCCGCCCCGAGCTCGGCACGGGTGACGCCCGCGCGGTGGTCCTCAACGTCACCGCCACCGACAGTTCCGCGGACAGCTACGTGACGGTCTACCCCGGCGGCACGGCCCGCCCGGCCGAGGGTTCGAACATCAACGTCCCCGTACGGCGCAGCGTCCCGAACCAGGTGGTGGTGCCGGTCGGTGAGGACGGGCGGATCAACATCTACAACAACGCCGGCGCGGCGAACGTCGTCGTCGACCTCGTCGGCTACTACGGCCCCTCGGGCACCGGCCTGTTCCGCGCCCTCAAGACGCCCCTCAGGCAGTTCGACAGCCGCCTCACCGGCAGCCGGATCGACTACCACCAGACGAAGCAGATCCAGGCCCTCTCGACGGACGGCTCCACCCCCGACGTCGTGGCCGTCGAGGCCAACGTCACGGCCACCGACATCTCCACCCCCGGACACCTCACGGTGTACCCGGGGCCGAACCGGCCGGACACCTCCAACCTCAACGTCGAGCTGGAGATGACCTCGGCCAACTCGGTGACCACCGGGCTGAACGGGGACACCTTCTCGGTCTTCAACGCCGGCGGTCCACTCGACCTGATCACCGACCTCACCGGCTACTTCACCAGGAGCTGACGCACCCGGGTGGTGGCAGTCCCGGGGTGAGGGACCGTCCGACGTGCGTGACGATCAGCCGGGCGGCGCCGGCCGCACGGGCGGTGTCGCCCGCCTCCTCCGGGGTGTGGTGGACCGGGTCGCGGTGGGGTACGGGGTGGCGCTGCCGAGGACGGTGAGGCGGAGGGGGGCGCCGGTCATCCGGGGAGTCTAGAACGCCCGCTCCCCAGGTGGCGTGCGTTTCCGGTGGGCCTGTGCCCCCCTCCGATCCGGTGGCGCGGCCCGGTGCAGGAGCGGCGTGGGACATGTTGTGTGAAAGTTCTCGTCCGAGGGCTGCCACATGACCGCGGGTCAGCGGCGTTAGAAGGTCATGAGTCAAACACCGAGCGCGGACACCCCGGCAGAGCCGGCGCCGCCCGACTTCCCGGCCTTCGTCGCGTCACGGGGGCGGTACCTCCTGCGCACCGCCTTCCTGCTCACCGGCGGCGACGCCCACCTCGCCGAGGACCTCGTGCAGGAGGCGCTCGGCCGGATCTTCGTGAAGTGGCGCAAGGTCTCCCGCCTCGACAACCCGAGTGGGTACGCGCAGACCGTGCTGGTCAACACCTTCCTGTCGTACCGCCGCAAGCGCAGCAGCTCCGAGCGGGTCACCGACACCGTGCCCGAGACCGCCGTGGACGGCCCCGACCCGGCGCTGCGGCTGACGCTGTTGCGGGCGCTCGGCGAGATACCGGCGCAGGACCGGGCCGTGCTGGTGCTGCGGTTCTGGGAGGACCGCAGTGTCGAGGAGACGGCCGCGACGCTGCGGCTGAGCAGTACGGCCGTGCGCTCGCGCAGCAGCCGGGCGCTGGCCCGGATGCGCGCCGCGCTCGGCGACGACCTGGGCGTCGGAGCGGGTCGCGCGCCCCAGGACCCGACCACCGAGAAGGCGGTGCTTCGCCATGCCCTTTGAAGACGACTTCGCCCTGGCCCTGCGCGACGCGGCCGAGTTGGCGCCGGAACCCGTGAGCCACACCGCCCTTGCCGCCGGAGCCGAGCGGCGCGGCCGCCGTGGGCAGCAGCGCCGGCGGGCCGCGGTGGCGGGCGGGTTGGCGGTGCTGCTGCTCGCCGCGGGCGGTGTCGCGGCCCTCGGCGGCGGTGTGGTGAACGCCGGTCCGGCCGGCCCGCCGCTGCCGTCGATGTCCGCCGACGAGGTGGTCACGCTGGTCACCGGTCTGCTGCCGGAGGGGAAGGTGACCGTGCTGAACACCGGCGGCACCGGCGAGGGCAAGCTGCCGGGGCACGAGTACGGGACCGGCGCGACGCTGCTGTTCGACGACGGCAAGGGGGCGAGCATCTTCTACTTCAGGGTGGAACGGACCGAGTTGACGCCCGAGGCGGGCGCGGTCTGCACGGACCCGTTCTCCACGCCACAGGACTCCTGCGACCGCGCGACGCGCCCGGACGGCTCCGTCGTGGTGATCGACAAGCTGCGGAGCAGGCCCCCCGAGGGAGACCATCGGGAGTGGCGGGCGACCTGGGCGGCCCCCGACGGCCGGCGGGTCAGCATCACCGAGTACAACGGTCAGCCTGCCACGCCCAACCGGGATGCCCCGCCGCTCGATGCAGACCAGCTGACCGCCCTGCTGACCTCCCCGGCCTGGGAGCAGGTCTTCGCCGCGCTGCCGCTGCGGCCCGATGCGCCCAAGCCACAGAAGGACTCCAGCCCGCCGAGCGCCGAAGCGACCCCGTCGGCGGCCGAGGTGGTCGCCAAACTGGTCCCGCTGCTCCCGCCGGGGACCACCCAGTCCGAAGTGAAGGGGGGCAGCAGTGCCAACCTGCTGGTGACCTTCGAGGGCCGCTCCAGCCTGCTGTCGGTGGTGCTGGGGCCGCCCGGCGACCGGGGGCGGAAGGACAAGGAGTACGCCGAGTCGGAGGGTTCGGCCGGTCCGCTGGCCGTGCGGGAGAAGCGGGCCGACGGCAGCACCGTCGTCCTCAACCAGTTCGGGAACGGCAAGACCGCCACCCAGCCGGTCCTGCACTGGACGGCCGCCGTGTACTACGCGGACGGCCGACAGGTGATGATCTCCGAGCAGAACGGTGAGAACGGCTACACCGCCCGGCCCGGGACCCCGGCCCTGAGCCTCGACCAGCTCAAGGCCATCGTCACCGATCCGGTCTGGCGGTCCTGACCCGCCGTCGGCGTCGCCCTGTCACAGGGGAGCAGGGCGACGCCGGCTAGCGCGCGTCCCCGAGCGCGTCCCCGAGCGCCGCCTCGACGGCGGCCTCGGCGTGCAGGCGGGCGGTCGGGAAGAGCGGCACGGGGCTGTCCTCCTCACCGACCAGCAGCTCGATCTCGGTGCAGCCGAGGATCACGCCCTCGGCGCCGGCGGCGACCAGTTCCTCGATCACCCGCCGGTATCCGGCGCGCGACTCCTCGCGGACGACGCCCAGGCAGAGCTCCTCGTAGATCACCCGGTGGACGAGGGCGCGCCCGTCCGCGTCGGGGACGACGACGGTGAGGCCGTTCGCCTCCAGCCGGCCCCGGTAGAAGTCCTGCTCCATGGTGAACGCCGTCCCCAGCAGGCCGACCCGGCGCAGCCCGGCGGACCGGACGGCGTCGGCGGTCGCGTCGGCGAGGTGGAGCAGCGGGACGGAGACGGCGGCCTCGACCTGGTCGGCGACCCGGTGCATGGTGTTGGTGCAGATCAGCAGCAGCTCGGCGCCGGCCGCCTCCAGCGAGCGCGCCGCATCGGCGAGGACCTCGCCCGCCTCCGTCCAGCGGCCCTGCGCCTGGAGGCGTTCGATGGCGGCGAAGTCGACGGAGTAGAGCACCAGCCGGGCGGAGTGCAGGCCGCCGAGCCGCTCGCGAGTGAGCTGGTTGAGCGTCCGGTAGTACTCGGCGGTGGACTCCCAGCTCATGCCGCCGATCAGGCCCAGTGTCTTCATGGGCACATATAAACATTGCTGGGCAATATCGGTAAAGATATAAGGATTGCTTTCTGCTCCTGCGCTGCCCGCACGGGGGCGCCGGGCCGGAGAGCACACAGGGGCCCGGCGCCCCCGCCCCGGCGGGTCGGGCTACGTCGCGCCACGGGGGATCTGCTGCTGCCAGTCGCGGGTGAAGACGACGTCGCCGGCTTCGAGGGCGGTCAGGCGGGTGTGGGCGAGGAAGTGGGTGGGGGTGCAGCGGAGTTCGGTCCGGGTCTGGAGGGTGACGTCCCAGCCGATGGCGGGGCGTTCGAGGCGGACGGTGAGGTCGGTGCGGGCCTGGGCGCTGGTGGGGGTGGCGCTGAGGATGCGGTACGCGGTGACGGTGTGCTCGTCGCGGACCAGGCCGTCCGCCTGGGTGCGGGTGCCGTCGGTGGCGGGGGAGAGCTCGGTGCGCCACTCGTGGCGGGCGATGTCGTGGATGGTGAGGCGCTCCGGGCGGGCGGTGAGCGGCTCGGTGGTGTGCACGGGCGGCGGGAGCGGGAGGGTGGGCGAGGCGAATGTGACGGGCGCGGCGCCGGAGTCGGCGGCCAGGTGGCGGACGGGGAGGGTCAGGGTGCTGCGGGAGGGGTCGAGGCCGAAGCCGGCGGGCTCGGGATCGGGCCAGAGCCACGGCCAGTAGGTGGAGGAGAGGGCGAGCCTGAGGCGGTGGCCGGGCGGGACGGTGTGGCCGGCGGCGGCCAGCTCGACGGTGACGTCCGGCGTTTCCGGGGAGGTGACGAGGGCGCCCCGGGTGACCAGGGTGGAGGTGCCGTCGGGGGCGACGTCGCAGAGGCGGGCGACGACCAGGCCCGCGACGGCCGAGGGGCGCAGCCGCAGCCGCAAGGACGGGGCACCGAGCAGTTCGAGCGGTTCGGGCAGTGGCTGGGAGTCGAAGCAGACGGAGCGTCCGTCCTCCTCCCGCTGGTCCGGCGCCCGGTCGGCGGGGCGGCCGAGCGGGATGTAGGCGCCGGCGTTGAGCCCGGTGTGCTGGGGGGAGCGGACGGGGACGTAGCGGTCGTCGGAGGCGGTGCCGGCGGTGCGCAGCGGCCCGTCGAGGCCGTAGTGGATGTCGCGGACGTCGGGGGAGGGCCAGGCCTCCTCGCCGGTCCAGCGGGTGCTGATCCAGCTGCGCAGGACGGGGGTCTTGAGGGCGCCGGTGTCGATGTCCCGGAGCCAGTGGTCCCACCAGCGGAGCGTCTCGGGGAGGATCTCGTCGGGCAGGCCGTGCGGCCAGGGGCCGAGGACGGCACGGACCGGGACGGGGCCGGAGGAGAGCAGGCGCAGCAGCAGCGTGCAGGACGGGTCGCCCCAGCCGGCGACGGCGAGGGTGGGGACCGTGGCGGTGCCGGGCGGGTCGTCGGGCGGGGCGTCGGCGATCCAGCCGGGGAGGGCGGGTTCCAGGGCGGCGAGCCGTTCCTGCCACCGGGGCCGCCAGTCGTCGCCGAGGTACTGCGGGTCGGGTGGGCGGGCCGCGTCGGCGAGGTGGGCGGTGGCACGGGTGTGCAGGTCGGCGGCGGGGACGGCACCGCCGGGGCGCAGGCCGGTCTCGGGGCAGGCGGCGACGACGGCGTGGACGGCGTCGGGGGCGTGGGCGGCGAGCCGCAGGGCGGTGGCGGCGGCGGGGCCGGTGCCGAGCAGGCCGGTCCGGCCGCTGGACCAGGGGCGGTCGGCGAGCCAGGCGAGGACGGCGGCCCCGTCGGCGAGTTCGGTGGCGTCATCGGGTGCGCCGCCGGAGTTGCCGTGGCCGCGCCGGTCGACCCGGACGCAGGCGTAGCCGTGGCCGGCGTACCAGGGGTGGCGGCGGGCGTCGTCGGTGGCGGTCCAGTCGGTGAGGCGCCCGGTGGAGTACTCCAGCAGCGCGGGCACGGGGTCGTCGGTCACCGGGCGCCAGAGACGGGCGTACAGCTCGGTTCCGTCGGGCAGGGGGACGCGTACGTCCTCCCGGAGGGTGCGGTAGGGGTACGAGGGCATGGCCGCTCCCATCGGGTCCCGGGAGTCCCGGGTCGGCGGGCGCCCGGGTGGGGCGGGGTTCCCGCTCGGCGGGCCACGGTGCGGGGCGGGCCGGGTGGCCCGCCCGCGCCGCAGGCGTCAGCATTCCGACCCTAGGGGAGGATGCCGCCGATTTCCTGGTGAGCCGGGGTTCCCGGGCCCACCGGAGCCGCCAGGCCCACCGGAGCCGCCCGGCCCACTGGCGCCGCCCGGTCGGCCGGAGCTGCCCGGTCGACCGGGGTCGGCCCCGTCGTCACGCCTTGCTGAGCCAGGAGGTGGCGTTCAGGGCGAGGGCGGCGTCGGTCCCGGCCGGGTCGTCCCAGCCGTTGAACAGCTTGTTGCCGCTCTGGCCGGTGCCGTCGTCGATGGGCGAGCTGTCGCCCCAGATGGCGACCCGGCCGCTGCCGTAGGTGCTGGTGACGAAGAACGCGCCGGTGTTGCCGCTGGAGCCGGTCCGGTAGACCAGGCCCTTGACCGTCGGGTTGTCGGCCGGCTTGAGGGTGAAGGTGGTGCCGTTGCGCAGGATCGAGCCGGTGACGGTGCCGAAGGGGCCGTGCAGGACGGGGTCGGTGGCGGAGTCGGCGGCGCGCGGGTTGTCGGTGGTGATGTTGAGCAGGTCGACCGAGAACCCGAAGGGGTCGTTGTTGTTCACCCCGTTGTTGGTGAGCAGGTCGTTGATGATCGCGGGGGAGTCCCAGCCGTCGTTGTTGCGGTCGCTCTGGGTGTGGTCGGAGATGAGGAAGAGCCCGCCGCCGTTCTGGACGAAGCGCATCAGGGCGGCCTTCTCGGCCGAGCTGAACCGGATGTTCGGCTCGGGGATCACGAAGGTGTCGAAGTTGGCCAGGTCGAGCGCGGCACCGGTGCCGTAGCTGATGGTGGAGCCGGCCGGGAGGGTCTTGAGGCTGTACTGGCCGGTCTTCTGGAGGGCGACGCCCCAGGCGGAGAGGGCGCCCGTCCAGCTCTTCTCGGTGGTGGGGTTGGCGTTCTGGGCCAGCGGGTCCGGCTGGGCGCTGGAGATGATCCAGTCGGCGTTGCCCGCGGTCTCGGCCTTGCTGTTGTCGAACAGCACGCGGTGGGGGGTCGCACTGACGGCGGCCGTGGTCGAGGTGGTGGCGACGGCGGTGGGGGTGGCCGAGGCGGTGGGGGCGAGGCCCGTGAGGCCGGCCGCGAGGAGGGCCGGGGCGGCCAGGGCGGCGGCCGTTCGAATGCGGATCATATGCCGTTCCTCCGTGGGGAGTTGAGGGTTCGGCGCCCGATTATTCGCGCGTAGAACTTGAGTATCCGCGCGTAGACGGGGTGGTGAAAGGCTTGGGAGGTTACGGGTATTTGTACGGTGCATGACGATCTCTGGGAGGGTGTGCGCCTTTCCCGGTCGCCCCCTCCGGCGGCCTTGCGCGCCCTCCTCGCGCGCCCCTTCGCATTCGTTCGCCGCCCACCTGTAATTGCGCATGACTTGCAAGTACTTCACTGCCGGGGGAAAGATGGCCCAGCTCCGCACGTTCCCCCGAAAGGACGACACGATGTCCAGCGCCGCCGCAGGTGCCACCGCCGTCAGATGGCGCGACCGGCTCACCCGTGAGGAGTGGATCCGCCTGGCAGGCATGGGCGGCTTCATCCTCGCTCTGCACGTGATCGGCTGGTTCACCCTGCTCGCGGTCATCGCGCCCGAGCACTACGACGTCGGCGGGCAGGTGTTCGGCGCCGGCATGGGCCTCACCGCCTACACCCTCGGCATGCGGCACGCCTTCGACGCGGACCACATCGCGGCCATCGACAACACCACCCGCAAGCTGATGGGCCAGGGCAAGCGCCCGCTCTCGGTCGGCTTCTGGTTCTCGCTGGGCCACTCGTCGATCGTCTTCGGCCTCTGCGCGCTGCTGGCCTTCGGGATCAAGTCCCTCGCCGGACAGGTCGAGACGGACGACTCCACCCTGCACGAGGCCACCGGCCTGATCGGCGTCACCGTCTCCGGAACGTTCCTGCTCCTGCTCGGCCTGATCAACCTGGGCGCCTTCAACGGCATCCTCAAGGTGTTCCGCAAGATGCGGGAGGGCGAGTACGACGAGGCCGAGCTGGAGGCGCAGCTGGAGAAGCGCGGCTTCATGAACCGCATCCTGGGCCGCGTGACCAGGGCCGTCACCAAGCCGTGGCACATGTACCCGGTCGGCCTGCTCTTCGGCCTCGGCTTCGACACCGCGACCGAGGTCTCGCTGCTGGTCCTGGCCGGCGGTGCGGCGGCCTTCCAGCTGCCCTGGTACGCCCTGCTGGTGCTGCCGGTCCTCTTCGCGGCGGGCATGAGCCTGCTGGACACCATCGACGGCTCGTTCATGAACTTCGCCTACGAGTGGGCGTTCTCCAAGCCGGTCCGGAAGATCTACTACAACCTGACCGTCACCGGCCTCTCGGTGCTGGTCGCGCTGGTCATCGGCTCGATCGAGCTGATCGGGCTGCTCGGGGAGAAGCTGGACATCACCAGCGGGCCGGTCGCCTGGATCGGCGAGCTGGACCTCAACCTCGTCGGGTACGCCATCGTCGCCGTGTTCGTGCTCACCTGGGCGGCGGCCATCGCGTACTGGAAGCTCGGCAAGGTCGAGGAGAAGTGGTCGGCGGGGCTGGCCGCGGCGGCCACCGAGTCCGACTAGGTCCTGCGCGGCGAGAGATGGGTCCTGCGCGGCGCGACGAGGGCCCGCCGGCCCGGTGAACCCCGGGCCGGCGGGCCCTCCGCCGTTTCCGCGGCGGACGCGGCGTTCCGGGGGGCGCGGCGGGTGCCGCAACGGCCGTGGCGGCTTCCGGACGGGATGCGGCGGAGCGGGGGCGGGGGCCCGGCTACAGCCAGCCGCGCTGCGCCGCCTTGAGGCCGGCCTCGAACCGGCTGGTGGCGTCGAGCCGCTCCATCAGGGCGGACATCTGGCGGCGGACGGTGCGGACCGAGATCCCGAGCCGCTTACCGGCGGCCTCGTCGGTCAGGCCCGTCCCGAGCAGCCGGAGCAGGTCGCTCTCGGCCGGGGTGAGGCCGGTGTCGTGGTGGGTGGGCTGGTCGTCGCCGAGCGGCACGGCGGTGGCCCAGGCCTGTTCGAACAGGGCGACGAGCGAGGCGACCAGCCCCGGCTCGCTGGTGCAGAGCGCCCCGAACCTGGTCCGGGTCGGGTCGATCGGGACGACGGCGGTGTGGCGGTCGAACACCAGCAGCCGCGGCGGCAGCAGCGGCGCCGTCCGGACCTGGCCGCCGAGCCCGGTGAGCCACTGCGCGTACGCATGGGTGGCCTGGTCGTTGCGGACGCTGTCCTGGTAGAGCGTCCGCATGACGACGCCGCGCGCCAGCGCGTCCTGGTCGAGCGGACGGGCGGCGTCCATGCTGGCCTGGGACTGCGCCCCGCCCGAGATCGCGGCGAGGAACTCCTCCTGCAGGTCGCGCGCCAGCGTTTCGAGCTTGACCTGGATCGCGTCCATCCCGACCAGCCGCTCGGTGGCCTCCGAGGTGGTGTTGGGCAGGAGGTCCGCGTAGGCGGCGACGGCCTGGGCGACGGCGGCCTTGCTGGCGACCAGCTCCTGCTGGCGGCGGGCGAGGTCGTCCTCCTGACGGCGGATCACGGCCTCCAGACCGACCGCCGGGTTGACCGGGCGCAGGGCGCCGAGGACCTCCTGGGAGGGGCGCAGCAGCGTCAGGTCCGCGAGCTGGTCGAGGGCCTCCCGGACGGCGGTCTCGGAGAGGGCGAGCCGGTGGCACAGGTCGGCGACCCGGCACCCGGGCTCGGCCAGCATGGCTGCGTAGACAGCTTCCGCCGTCGGGTCCAGTCCCAGTGCCTCGAGCACGCTTCCCCCCGGACTCGGCGATGGGCGGCCCGGCCGAGATGGCCGCCTGCGTGATTCTCACAGTTCGCACATGTGTGTGCAAGGCGATCTGACGATGCATCGGTGGGGCGGAGCGGGCGGGGCGGGCGGACGGGGCGGGTGGGGTGGCGACATGCTGCCTGGCCGGATGATGCCTCGGGGAAGGTCTTCCGGGGTGCTGGTCCGGACCAGCAGGATGTGAATCGCCGAGCTGCGGGGGCGCCGGGCCCCGCAGCCGGTGGGGCGGCGGGGGACCAGACCGCCGTCCGCTCGAAGCCCGGCGGACGAACAGACTGACGAACCATCACACAGGGGGTTGTTTCCATGCGGATCACCGCTCGCGTTCTCGGTGTCCTCGCGGCTGCGGCAACGGTGGCCACGCTCGCTCTGCCGGCCGCCACCACCTCCGCGGCGCCGGCCGCGGCTCCGGGCGTGTCCGCGGCGGGCGGCGCCGGCAGCGGAGACCCGACCGACCCGGGCAGCATCAGCTGGGACGACTTCAAGTGACCGACGCCGTCGGCGCCGGACCCTTGAACCGACCCCGATGCACATCGTCCGCCTGACCCTCACAAGCCCCGACCGGCAGCTGTTGACCGATGCGGACGCCCACGTCCTGAAGGACGTGCTCTGGGCCCATGCCGATCCCGGCGGCGGCCTGGAGCACGTCCAGTCGAGGGCCGGCCGGGACTCGATCGACCTCGTCGTCTTCACCAGCGGGGGGAGCGGCGACGACGCTCCCGCCCATTCGCTGGCCATGTGTTCCGCGGCCCTCTCGTGCTCCCCGGCTTTCCAGTCCTGGCGCGTTTCCGTCGCCGGCTGAAGTCGCCGGCTGAAGTCATCGGCTTCGGCTGAAGTCACCGGCCGAAATCGCCAGGCTGAAGTCGCCGGCCGAAATCGTCGCGGCCGAAACCCTCCCGGCAGGCCGGAATTCCGCAGGCCGTCCTTTTCCGGTGACCGGTCACGGGTGGGGTTCCTCCGGCCCGGCGGGCGGAAGGCGTCGGAGAGGCCCGCCGGGCGTGCGAAACGGGCGGCTGCGCCGCCACCGGTCCGCACCGCCGGCGGCATCGGTGACCTGGCGGCGGTGGGATTCGGACCCGGGGCAGACCGGAAGGCCCTGCCTCGGCAAGGGCACCGGCAATGGCCTGAGCTCCCGCACCGAGATCGGCTCCGGCGGCTGGCAAACGGGGGTCGGACGGCGTCGGCCGGGCGGGGTTCGGTGCGGCGGGCCCGCAGGCTGGGAGACTTTCCCGGCCTGCGGGCCCGCCGCTGTGCGGGCGTCAGAGCGGCCGGTGGTACCGAAAGTTCACCACCGGGGGCTTGTCGCGTCATTTTCTACGCGCGTATCTTGAGCGCTGCGGGGGGCGCTTCTCGACTCCCGTGCCTTTTTCTACGCGAGTAGCGCACGGTGTGCGCCTGCCCCACCCACACTCTGACCCACCCTCACGGCCCGGCGGCCCCACGTCCGCCGGGCGAACGTGCCGCCCCCGTTGCCGTGCCGCCGTGCGCCCACGGCAGACCAAGGAGTCCCGCCCAGGTGACCACGTCCCCCGCTCCCCGCACCCGCTCGCGCCGCGCGCTGCTCCGTGCCACCCTCCTGCCGGCCGGCCTGGCCGCCTCGCTGGTGCTCGTCCCGCTCCCGGCCGCCGTGGCCGCGCCCTCGGCCGACGCGGTGATCGCCGAGGTGTACGGCGGCGGTGGCAACTCCGGCGCCACGCTGAAGAACGACTTCGTCGAGCTGGCCAACAAGGGCGGCGCCGCCTTCGGCCTGGACGGCTGGAGCGTCCAGTACATATCCGGCACCCCCGGGGCCAGCACCCAGTGGGGGGTCACCCCGCTGACCGGCGCGATCGCCCCCGGCGGGCGCTACCTGGTCGGCGAGGCGGCGGGCGCCGCCGGCACCGTCGACCTGCCCACCCCGGACGCGGCCGGCTCGCTGGCCCTCTCCGGCACCAGCGGCACCGTCGCCCTGGTCCGCGGCACCGACCCGCTGACCTGCAAGACCGCCGCCGACTGCGCCGCCGACCCGCGCGTGCGCGACCTGGCGGGCTTCGGCACCGCCGTGGTCCACGAGGGCTCGGCCTCCGCCGCCGGCGCCTCCAACACCGCCTCGGTGGCCCGCCGGGCGGGCCTCGCCGACACCGACGACAACGCGGCCGACCTCGCCGCCGGCGCTCCCACGCCGACCAACAGCAAGGGCGAGGTCGCCGAGGGCACCACTCCGACCGGGCCGACCGAGCCGGGCACCGTCCGGATCCACGACATCCAGGGCACCACCCGCCTCTCCACCCGGACCGGCAAGACCGTCGCCGGCGTGCCCGGCATCGTCACCGGCGTGCGCGGCTACGGCTCCAAGGGCTTCTGGATCCAGGACCCCAACCCGGACGCCGACCAGGCCACCAGCGAGGGCATCTTCGTCTACACCGGCAGCGCCACCCCGGCCGTCAAGGTCGGCGACTCGGTGCTGGTCACCGGCAAGGTGACGGAGTACTACCCGAGCTACAGCGGCGGCTCGCAGTCGCTGACCCAGCTGACCAACCCGGCCGTCACCGTGGTCTCCTCCGGCAACCCCCTGCCGGCGCCGGTCGTCGTGGACACCCGCAACATCCCCGGCACCTACACCCCGCAGGCCCCGGCCGGCGGCACCATCGAGTCGCTCCCGCTGAACCCCGAGAAGTACACCCTCGACTTCTACGAGTCGCTGGAGGGCATGCTCGTCGAGGTCAAGGACGTCCGCGTGGTCCAGGCGACCGACAAGTACAACGAGCTCTGGGTCGCCGCCGACAAGCAGGACCAGAAGAGCCAGCGCGGCGGCGTGCTCTACGAGTCGTACGCCGAGCCCAACGTCGGCCGCCTGATGGTGCAGCAGCAGGCGCCCGTCATCCGGCAGCCGTTCCCGGTCGCCAACGTCGGCGACGTGCTGACCGGCACCACCAGCGGCCCGCTGGACTACAACCAGTTCGGCGGCTACACCCTGGTGGCGGGCGCCCTCGGCGCGCTCCAGGACAACCACCTCCAGCGCGAGGTGACCGCCCCGGCCACGGACCGCGAACTCACCATCGCCACCTACAACGTGGAGAACCTGGCCCCCGGCAACCCGGACTCCAAGTTCGCCGAGCTGGCCCAGGCCGTCGTCACCAACCTGCGCTCGCCCGACGTCGTCGCCCTGGAGGAGATCCAGGACAACAACGGGGCCGCCAACGACGGCACGGTGGACGCGAGCGTGACGGTGGCCAAGTTCATCGCCGCGATCAAGGCGGCCGGCGGCCCCGCGTACGACTGGCGCTCGATCGACCCGGAGAACGGCAAGGACGGCGGCGAGCCCGGCGGCAACATCCGTCAGGTCTTCCTCTTCAACCCGCAGCGGGTCTCCTTCACCGACATCCCCGGCGGCTCCACGACCTCTGCGGTGGACGTGGCCGGCACCGGCGCGGCCACCGCGCTGACCGCCTCGCCGGGCCGGATCGACCCGGCCAACGAGGCCTGGGCCAACAGCCGCAAGCCGCTGGTGGGCCAGTTCTCCTTCCGCGGCAAGAAGGTCTTCGTCATCGCCAACCACTTCAACAGCAAGGGCGGCGACCAGGGCATCGACAGCCGGTTCCAGGCTCCGACCCGCAGCTCCGAGGAGCAGCGGATCAAGCAGGCCACCGTCGAGCAGGCGTTCGTCGCCAAGCTGCTGGCCGCCGACAAGGAGGCCAAGGTGGTCTCGCTCGGCGACTTCAACGACTACCAGTTCTCGCCCGCGCTCGCCGCGGTCACCAAGGACGGCGTGCTGCGCGACCTGGTGAACGAGCTGCCGGAGAAGGAGCAGTACTCGTACGTCTACCAGGGCAACTCGCAGGTGCTGGACCACATCCTGGTCAGCCCCGAGGTCGGGTACGCCAAGTACGACGTGGTGCACATCAACAGCGAGTTCGCCCGGCAGGCGAGCGACCACGACCCGCAGGTCGTCCGCATCAAGCCGTAGTGCCCGCGGCGTGACCGAGGGGGCGGTGACCGGGGTCTGGTCACCGCCCCCTCGGGGCTCTCCACGGCTGTGTCAGCGCAGCGCGGCGAGCACCGCGTCCGCCATCACCTTCTCGCCGGTGGCGTTCGGGTGGAACGGGACGGCCGGGGAGCCGGGCAGCGCACCCTCGATCCAGCGGTCGTCCGAGCAGACGTCGTGGCCGGCGGTCGGGGTGGCGGTGTCCACGTAGGTGGCGCCGTTGGCGGCCGCGGTGGACTTCAGCATGGCGTTCAGCCGGCCGAGGATGCCGTACATGTACTCGACGTCACCGGCGGTGACGGGCTGGCGGAGGAAGCACTTCGAACCGTCGGCGGGCAGCACGGAGGGGTAGCCCACCAGCAGCACCCTGGCCTTGGGGGCCTTGCTGTGGATGCTCTTCAGGGTGTCGGCGATCTGCGGCCTGGCGGTGGCGATCCGGTCGGCCAGGTCGTCGTTGCCGTACTGCCAGGACCAGCTGGACCAGTCCCAGTAGCCGTGGTGGAAGACGTCCTTGCAGGGCGTGCCGAGCGGGTTGACCACCGCGCCGGCGATGCAGACGCCGACCAGCTCGCCGAGGCCGAGGTCGGTGGCGCCGAGGTCGTTGCCGCCGATGCCGAGGGTCACCAGGTCGGTGTCGGCGGTGACGGCGTCCAGCTGGGGGTCGTTGACCCGGATGAAGGCGTCGTACTGCGGCTGTGTCATCGCCTTCACCTTGGCGGCGGCGCAGGTGACGTCGGTGTACGCGCCGGCCTTGAGGGCGGCGGCCACCAGGTGGCCGTAGTTGCGGTCCGACCGCAGGCAGAGGCCGGCGGACTGGCCGGGCACGCCGGCGCCGGCGGCGTAGGAGTCGCCGAGCGCCACGTAGTGGTGGGGCGCGGGGGTGGCGGCCTGTGCGCTGGTCGAGGTCAGGGCGAGCGCGGCGCCCAGCGCGGCGGCGCCGAGCAGGGCGGACTTCCGGGCCGGCCGGGTTTCGCGGGGGGTGGGGAGTTTCCGGGCAGGGCGGAGCACGGTTCCTCCTGGGGGAGAGAAACGACGGTGGGTGGGGGTCGTGCGAGCCGGGCCACAGCTACTACTCACAAGTAAGTTACTGTCAGGTTTCGCATGCGTCCAGACATTGCGCGGAAATTTCCGAAAAACCGTCAGAAGTATTTCCGAATTACGCTCCAGTGCGTATCGAAGGTATTTCCGAAACGACCCGGAGCGGAATTCACGCTGCTGCTTGTCACCGTCCCGACCCCGTCGGCGCGTGTTACCGACCGGTTGACGCCCCCCGTCGCAGGCCGCAGTATCGGGCGCACGCGCACCGCCGGAGCACCGATGGAGGACCCCGTATGGCCCTGGACGCCGACGTCATCGTCATCGGAGCCGGACTGGCGGGCCTTGCCGCGTCCGCCGAACTCGCCGACGCCGGACGGAAGGTGATCCTGCTCGACCAGGAGCCCGCGGCCTCCCTCGGCGGCCAGGCGCACTGGTCCTTCGGCGGTCTGTTCCTCGTCGACTCGCCCGAGCAGCGCCGGATGCGGATCCGCGACTCCCACGCGCTCGCCCGGCAGGACTGGCTCGGCACCGCGGGCTTCGACCGCCCCGAGGACGCCTGGCCGCGTCGCTGGGCCGAGGCGTACCTCGACTTCGCGGCCGGCGAGAAGCGGGCCTGGCTGCACGGGATGGGCGTGCGGTTCTTCCCCGTCGTCGGCTGGGCCGAACGCGGCGGGCTGCTCGCCGACGGGCCCGGAAACTCCGTGCCCCGCTTCCACATCACCTGGGGCACCGGGCCCGGCCTGCTCGAACCCTTCGTCCGCCGGGTCCGGGAGGCGGCCGCGCGCGGACTGGTCGACCTGCGCTTCCGCCACCGGGTCACCGGGCTCGCGGCGAACGCCGGGGTCACCGACACGGTGACCGGCGAGGTGCTGGTGCCCAGTGCGGTGGCCCGCGGCGAGGCCAGTTCGCGCGAGGTGGCCGGCTCCTTCGAACTGCGCGCCCAGGCCGTGATCGTCACCTCCGGCGGCATCGGCGGCAACCACGACCTGGTCCGCAAGGCCTGGCCCGCCCGGCTCGGCACCCCGCCCGACCGGATGCTCTCCGGTGTCCCCGCCCACGTCGACGGACTGATGCTCGGCATCACCGGCGAGGCCGGCGGCAACCTCATCAACGGCGACCGGATGTGGCACTACACCGAGGGCATCGAGAACTGGGACCCGATCTGGGCCCGGCACGGCATCCGCATCCTGCCCGGCCCCTCCTCCCTCTGGCTGGACGCGCGCGGGCACCGGCTGCCCGTCCCGCTCTTCCCCGGCTTCGACACCCTCGGCACCCTCGAACACCTCCGCTCCACCGGGTACGACCACACCTGGTTCGTACTCAGCCAGAAGATCATCGAGAAGGAGTTCACCCTCTCCGGCTCCGAGCAGAACCCCGACCTCACGGGGCGCTCCCTGCGCGGCGTCCTCGGCCGCGCCCTGCCAGGAGCCCCCGGCCCCGTCCAGGCCCACCTGCGGCACGGCCCCGACTTCGTGGTCGCCGGCAACCTGCCCGACCTCGTGCGCGGCATGAACGCCAAGACCCGCGAGGCGCTGATCGACCCCGACGAGCTGCGCCGCACCGTCGAGGCCCGGGACCGGCAGCTCGCCAACCCGTACGCCAAGGACCTCCAGATCACCGCCATCCACGGCGCCCGCCGCTACCTGGGCGACAAGCTGATCCGCACCGCCGCGCCGCACCGTCTGCTCGACCCGGCCGCAGCGCCGCTGATCGCCGTCCGCCTGAGCATCCTGACCCGCAAGTCGCTCGGCGGGCTGGAGACCGACCTCTCCGCCCGGGTGCTGCGGCCCGGCGGCGAGGTGCTGGACGGCGTCTACGCGGCGGGTGAGGCGGCCGGCTTCGGCGGTGGCGGCGTCCACGGCTACCGCTCCCTGGAGGGGACGTTCCTCGGTGGCTGCCTCTTCTCCGGCCGCACGGCGGGCCGGGCGGCGGCGGCCGCGACGGCGTAGGGCTCCAAGGGGTCGGGGCCCGCCCGACGCAGCGTCAGAAGTGGAGTTCCGTTCTAGATAAATTCTCCAGTTCTGCTCTATGCTGGCCGAGTTGGCGGTCGAGGCCGTGGTGTGACGGGTCGAGCGGAGGCGGACATGCCCCCCAAGCAGCAGCGGGGCGAGGCCACCGTGGAGTTGCTGTTGACCAGTGCGTTGCGGGTGTACGCGCAGGCAGGCCAGCAGGGGTTCACGGTCACCGCGGTCACCGCGGCGAGCAGGGTCAGCCCGGGCAGCCTCTACCACCACTTCGGGAGCTTCGACGGCCTGGCCGCCGCGCTCTACATCCGGTGCATGGAGCAGCTGTTCGACGAGATGATCGTCGCGCTGCAGCGCAGCCGTACCGCGCGCACCGGCGTGCGGGCGCTCGTCCAGGCCTATCTGCGCTTCACCGAGGAGCACCGGGACGCCGCCCTCTTCCTGCACGCCTCCGCCTACTCCGGTTACCTCGCCGCCCGGGCCGAGCAGATCAAGGCCGCCAAGACGGCCAAGCTGGCGGTGATCGGCGCCTGGATGCAGCCCCGGATGGAGCGGGGCGAGATCCTGCCCGTCCCCGGCCCGCTGGTCGAGGTCCTGGTGATGGGACCGGTCGCGGAGGCGGCCCGCCGCTGGCTGTCCGACACCTACGAGTTGGACCTCGGTGAGGTCGCGCGGATCCTGCCGGAGAGCATCTGGCGTTCGCTGCGGCCCGACCGGCCCGGCACGACCGGTGCCGACGGGGCCGAGGGTGGGGAAGACTGATGGCGGGACGAGCTGAGTCATGGACGACCCGTCGGGGCGGGGATTCGCGAGAGGGCAGGTTATGACTGGTCGGGGGGCCGTACTCGGAGGTCGCTACAGACTGACCGAGTGGATCGGCGGCGGGGGCATGGGTGCCGTCTGGCGCGCCGACGACCGAATACTGGGGCGGCAGGTCGCGGTCAAGGTCCTGCACGCGGGGCTGCTGGAGGAGGGGACGTTCGCCCGGCGGTTCCGGCGCGAGGCCCAGCTGCTCGCGGCGATCAGCCACCCGGGCATCGTGGAGGTCCACGACTACGGGGAGAGCGGTGGCGCGGACGAGGGCGGCGCCCAGGGCGAGCGGATCGCCTACATCGTGATGGAGCTCGTCGAGGGGCGTCCGCTGGACAAGGTCCTCGCCGAGGGCGGTCCGATGGCGCCGGAGCTGGCCCTGGGCCTGCTCGCGACGGCGCTCGACGCCCTGCACGCCGCGCACCAGCAGGAGATCGTGCACCGCGACGTCAAGCCGTCCAACCTGATGCTGGGCGCGGACGGCCGGGTGACGGTGACGGACTTCGGCATCGCGCGGGCGCTCGTGAGCACCACGCTCACGGCGACCAACGTGGTGATCGGCACCGCCCTGTACATGGCGCCCGAGCAGGCCGGGGGCGGGGGCGTCACACCCGCCTCCGACCTCTACTCGATCGGCGTGGTCTGCTACGAACTGCTCACCGGCTCACCGCCGTTCACCGGCGAGAGCGTGGTCGAGGTCGCTCTCAAGCACGTCCAGCAGCCGGCGCCGGAGCTGCCGGAGGAGTTCCCGCGGGAGGTACGGGAGTTCGTGGCGCGGGCCCTGGCCAAGCAGCCCGGCGACCGGTTCGCCGACGCGGCTGCCATGGCGGCCGCGGCACGGGCAGCGGTCGGCGACCGGTCGGTGCCGGTCGCGGCGGTCGTGCGTCCCGTCCCCCCGGCCGCCCCCGAGGCCCCGGCGGCCGGCGCCGCAGGCGTCGAGGTCGCCAGGGTGGAGCCCCGGACCAGCCCCGAGCCCGCCGCGCGCCGGACGTGGCGTCGCTTCCTGGTGCCGATCGTCGTCCCGGTGGTCGTCACCACGAGTGCCGCCACCGTCCTGCTGGTCGAGCGGGGGCCGTTCCAGTCGCAGGCACAGACCCCCGGCGGGCAGCCCGTTGCCTCGGTGTCGGCGCCCGCGGTCAGCGGCCCGTCGACGGCCGGCACGCCGCCGACCGAGCCGGCCCCGACCACGCCACCGGCGGGGGAGCCGACGCCGGGCACGCCGCCGACGGCGCAGCCCGAGGCCACCCCGGCGCCGAACAGCGATGGTCAGCCCGTGGCGCCGGCTCCGAACGCCGGTGGCCAGCCCGTGGCCCCGGCGCCGAAGCCCGGTGGCGGGGCGGCGGCGGGCGGCACCGGGTCGTCGGGTGGTTCCGGCGGATCGGGCGGCACCGCGCCGAAGACGGGCGGCAGCGGCGGCGGAGGCAGCAGCGCCGGGGGCGGCAACGCGGGTGGCGGGAACGCGGGTGGCGGGGGTGCACCCGCACCCAACCAGCCGCCCCCGCCCGCCCCGGCGCCCACCCAGCCCGCCCCGTCGGCGCCCGCCCCCAACCAGCCGCCGTCCAACCCGCCGGCCTCCAAACCGCCGACGCCGACCGTGCCGCCCGGGTGCGGTGGCGCGAACTGGGGCGCCATCGTCAACGTGGCCGACGGCCAGCAGCTCGGCCTGGCCACCGACAGCCCGTCGGCGGGCGCGGCGGCCGTCATGGGCGGGACGACCGCCTACGGCTGGGTGCGCTCGGCGCCGGACCCGGGCGGCTGGTACCAGATCTACCCGTGCAACCTGAGCAGCCCGGCCCTCGTCCAGGACACCGACTTCTCGAACCAGTCGAGCCAGAAGGTGCTGCTCTCGTCGGGGTTCAGCTTCATGAAGAGCTGGTCCGTGGTCGGCGCGGGCGCCTCGGGCACCTACTACCTCAAGAACTACATGGGGTCGACCTGCCTGACCGACAACGGCGCGGGCGCGCAGGTCACCATGACCACCTGCACCCCGGGCAACAAGTACCAGCAGTGGCGGATCCCCTGAGCCGTCGAGCCGGTCGGGCGGCGGCCCGGCGCCGGCCGCCGGGTGCGGAGGGTCGCCCGGTGACCGCCCGGGCGTTCGGCACCGTGCCGGCGGCCCGGGTCGTGGCAGGTACGCTGCCGTTGCCGCTCGGCGTCGCCGGGCACGAGGGCTCCACCGTGATCGTCGGCCGCAACGGCCTGCGGTTGCCGCGCGATCGGGCGTGGCAACGGGCCCTGCCGAACGAGGAGGGGTGAGAGGCGATGAGCCGTCGGGACCGTGAGCGTGCCGGGACGAAGGGGCCGGCCGCCCCGGTGACCGTCACCGTCTGCCGGGGCTGCTGCTGCGGCACCCAGGAGAAGCACCCCGGCGTCGACCACGCCGGCCAGTACGAGCGGCTGCGCGAGGCGGTCGGCGCGGCGGGCAAGGTCCGGGCCGTCAAATGCCTGGACGCGTGCGCGCACTCCAACGTCGTGGTGGTCGGCCCGTCCAGCGAGGGCCGCGCGGCGGGCGGCCGCCCGGTCTGGCTGGGCTGGGTGCTGGCGGACGACATGGTCGAGGAGGTGGCCGAGTGGGTGCACGCCGGCGGCCCCGGCCTCGCCGAGCCGCCCGGGCTGCTCGACCTCCAGCAGATCAGCGTCTCCCGCCGGGTGCGGGACGGCCTGCCGGGCTGAGCCGGTGCTGCGTTGTACGGACGGCAGGTCGTCCGGCGCCGGACGCGGGCGGGCCGCTGCCGGCCGCGGGACACCCGGTGCCGATCGCGGGCCGGCCCGTGCCGGCCGCCGGCTGATCGCGGGCCGGTTCCGGGGCGGTCCGCGCGGTTGGCCGGGGCACTACCATTTCCTGGGGCGCCCCGGCTTGGGAGGAATCACGTGACCACGGTCTGCCGTATCTGCGCGGGCACCGGCCGTACCGCCGGGCTCAGCTGCCGCACCTGCCAGGGCACCGGCACCACCGAGGTCGGCGGCGGGGGCGGCAACTGCTTCCTCTGTGACGGCACCGGCGTCTACGTCCGCTACCGGGTCGACGCGGCCGGTGCCAAACACGCCTACCGCGACGAGATCTGCCGCACCTGCGACGGCACCGGCAACCGCGCCCCCTCCACCTGGGACGAGACCTCCTGACCGGCTGACGGCGTGACCGCCCGGCCGGGCTGACGGCGTGACGAGCTGAACGGCCGGCACGTGCGGGTGCGTCAGGGACCGGGCCGGGAGGGATGATCCCGGCCGGTCGGCACACGCACCGAGGCTTTGCCGAAGCATGGTCGAACATTGGCGTTCGACTGACCGGCACGCCGGTGCCCGTTCACCGCGCGTCCGTGTGCGGTCTACACACCGCTGGAAGAGTCCCGCCCATGGATATCCCCAACATGGGCGTGCCCGCGAAGCTCGCCGACCGCATGAGCATGGCCGAGCAGCACGAGTACCTGCGGGCCCGCTTCTCCCGCCGCCGGATGCTGCGCGCCGGCGCCGTCACCGTCGGCGCGCTGGCGGTGGGCGGTGCGCTGGGCAGCGGCACCGCGACCGCCGCGCCGGCCTCCCCGCAGCTGCTGACGGGCGGCACGGCCGACGGCGTCGACGGATCGCTGGTCGCCCCGATCGGCCGTCACCTCGCCTTCGGCCCCGAGCCGGACACCCAGTTCCGGGTCTCCTGGCAGGTCCCGGCCCCGGTGAAGAAGCCGTTCCTGCGCTACGGCCGGCACCCGTGGGACCTCAGCCAGAAGGTCCAGGCCGAGGTGCGCGCCCTGCACACCCCCGCGCTGACCCCGACCGGCCAGCCGGTGGACCAGTACTACCTGCACGTGGCGCTGGAGGACCTCCAGCCCGACACCACCTACTACTACGGTGTCGGCCACCAGGGCTTCGACCCCGCCTCGCAGCAGGCGATCTCCACCCTCAGCACCTTCCGCACCGCGCCCTCGCGCGACCACCGCTGGGGCAAGGTGTACGAGCCGTTCACGTTCACCGCCTTCGGCGACCAGGGCGTCAGCGCGCACGCGGCCGGCAACGACCACGTCATCCTGGCCCAGAACCCGGCCTTCCACCTGCACGCCGGCGACATCTGCTACGCCGACCCGGCCGGCTCCGGCACGGACCCGGACAAGTCGGTCTACAACGCCCGTACCTGGGACGACTTCCTCGTCCAGACCGAGACCGTGGCGTCGAAGGTGCCGTGGATGGTCTCCTACGGCAACCACGACATGGAGGCCTGGTACTCGCACAACGGGTACGGCGGCGAGAACAACCGCTTCTACCTGCCGGACAACGGCCCGGACCCGCGGACCGTCCCCGGGGTCTACAGCTTCCGCTACAAGAACGTCGGCGTCATCTCGCTGGACGCCAACGACGTCTCGTACGAGATCCCGGCCAACCTGGGCATCTCGGCGGGCCGGCAGACCAAGTGGCTGCAGCGGACCCTCAAGGACCTGCGGAACGACGAGACCGTCGACTTCATCGTGGTCTTCTTCCACCACTGCGCCTTCTCCACCACCCACCAGCACGCCTCCGAGGGCGGCGTCCGCGAGGCCTGGGTGCCGCTGTTCGAGAAGTACCGGGTGGATCTGGTGATCAACGGTCACAACCACGTCTACGAGCGCACCGACGCGATCCTCGGCAACAAGGTCTCCAAGGCGGTGCCGAGCGGCGCCACCGTCGAGCCCGCCACCGACGGCGTCGTCTACGTGACGGCGGGCGCGGCCGGCCGCAGCCTTTACAGCTTCGACGCCCCCGACACCTACGAGGGTCACGAGCACCGCCTCGACTCGGTGGACACCTTCCACTTCGCCAAGGGCGGGGTGAAGGTGACCGAGAAGGTCGAGTGGTCCCGGGTCCGCTACACCGGCTACTCCTTCATCAAGGTCGACGTCACCCCGGCCCACCTGGGCCAGAAGTCGTCCATGAAGGTGACCGCGCTGGCCGAGAACGGCACGCAGGTCGACCACTACACCATCCTGCGCAAGGTCGGCGAGGGCTGGGACAGCAAGACCGACGACGACGGCGAGGGCGGCGGCTGGGGCTGGTAGGCAGCCCGGAGCCGCTCCGGTGGCCCGGCCGGGAACCCCCGGCCGGGCCACCGGCGTATCCGCGTGAGCGGATCACCACCGGCGGATCGGTGTCGGCGGACCAACCGCTCGCGCGGCCCCGCGGGCGGATCGGTGTCGGCGGACCAACCGCTCGCGCGGCCCCGCGGGCGGATCGGTGTCGGCGGCCCAACCGCTCGCGCGGCCCCGCCGGTGGATCAGGGTCGGCGGACCAGCCGCTCGAACGGCCCCGCCGGTGGATCAGAGGGAGGCCAGCTGCTCCGCGAGGGTGTCGCTGTGCTGGAAGGTCAGCCCGGCCAGGGCGACGTGCTTCCAGCGGACCGTGCCGTCGCCGTCCAGGACGAACACCGACCGGCGCAGCCCGAGCCCGGGCACCGCGATGCCGTACGCGCGGACCACCGTCCGCTCCGGGTCGGCGAGCAGCGGGAAACCGAGGCGGTGCTTGCGGGCGAACTGCTCGTGGCTGTCCAGCCCCTGGGGGCTGATGCCCCACACGGTGGCGCCGAGCCCGCGGAACCGGTCCAGGTCGGAGCTGTACGAGCAGAGCTGCTTCGTGCAGACCGGGGTGTCGTCGCCCGGGTAGAAGACCAGCACCAGCGGGCTGCCCTTCGCCTCGGCGAGCCGGTACTCGCGGCGCTCGGCGGTGCCGCTCTGCTCGTCCAGCAGCAGTCCGGGCAGGGTGAACTCGGGCGCGGGGGCGCCCACCTCGGGTGGTTTCGCCATCGTCGTCTCGTCCTTCGCTAGCGGCGGCGCGGTCGCGCCCACCCTATGTCCGGCCGGCGCCGGGAAGACGGCCCGGCCGGCAGCCTCCCGAGGTCCGCGGATTCCGCCCCGATGGCCTTTCCCTGTTGAAGAGTTGATGTATACGGGTGGCGGTGTCGTGACCGCCATTGTCACTGTCTGCGCTGATGTCCGCACGATCTTCACTTCATAACGAATCGAGCAGCTGGATAACGAGTTGTCCATTCAGTTATTGACGGGAGTGCCAGTCGGGGATTGACTCCGTCCTCTGCCGCAACGCCGCGGCGCAGTCAGGAGGCACGCCCCACCATGAAGAGAACGACCCGTCGCGCGGCCGCAGGCACGGCAGCCGTGTCGCTGGCCCTCGCCCTCGCAGCCTGCGGCCAGAGCGACGGAGGAACCCGGTCCGACGGTGTGGGGAGCACGACCGTCGGTCTGCTGCTGCCCGAGAAGACGTCCTCCACCCGGTACGAGGCCTTCGACAAGCCGCTGATCGAGTCCACGGTCGGGTCGCTGTGCACCGGGTGCGTCGTCGACTACGCCAACGCGGACGGCAACGAGGCCGCCCAGAAGCAGCAGTTCGACGACCTGCTGGCCAAGGGCGTCAAGGTCATCCTGCTCGACCCGGTGAACGCCAAGGTCACCGCTCCCTGGGTCGAGGCCGCCGCCGCCAAGGGCGCGAAGGTCATCGCCTACGACCGGCTGGCCGAGGGCAAGGTCGCCGCGTACGTCTCCTTCGACAACCAGCGCACCGGCGAGATCCAGGGCCAGGCCCTGCTGGAGGCGCTCGGCCCGAAGGCCTCCGCCGCCTCGGTCGTGATGATCAACGGCGCCGAGTCCGACCCCAACGCGGCGATGTTCAAGGCCGGCGCGCACCGGGCGCTCGATGAGAAGGTCAAGAAGATCGTCTACGAGCAGTCCGGCGAGTGGAAGCCGGAGGTGGCCACGGCGAAGATGAACGAGGCCATCCGTACCCTCGGCAAGGACGGCTTCCAGGCCGTGTACGCCGCCAACGACGGCATGGCCGCCTCCGTCATCGAGGCGCTGAAGGCGGCCGGGATCAGGAACGTCCCGGTCGGCGGCCAGGACGCCTCCCTCGACGCGGTGCGCCGGGTGATCTCGGGCGAGCAGACCTACACCGTCTACAAGCCGTACAAGCCGGAGACGGACGCCGCGGGGAGTATCGCCGTCCAGCTGCTGAAGGGCATGGACATCAGCTCCTCCGCCAGTGCGGCGGTCGACAGCGGCGGGCTGCGCATTCCCGCGCTGCTGCTCACCCCGATCGTGGTGACCAAGGCGAAGGTGCAGGCCACGGTGGTCGGCGGCGGCCTGTACAAGGCCACCGAGATCTGCACCCCGCAGTACGCGGACGCCTGCGCGGCGGCCGGCGTCAAGTAGCGGGCAGGCAGGCAGGCGGGCGGTGTCGGGGGCCGGCGCCGCCCGCCCGGCCGGTCAGCGGCGGGGGCCGTACATGATCACGGCGACCCCGGCCAGGCAGATCAGCGCCCCGGCCACGTCGTAGCGGCTCGGCCGGAACCCGTCCACCGCCACGCCCCAGAGCAGCGAGCCGGCCACGAAGACGCCGCCGTACGCGGCCAGCACCCGGCCGAAGTGACTGTCCGGCTGAAGCGCGGCGACGAAGCCGTACCCGCCGAGCACCACCACCCCGATCCCGGCCAGCCACCACGGCCGGGACTCGCGCACGCTCTGCCAGACCAGCCAGCAGCCGCCGATCTCGGCGAGCGCGGCGAGGGCGAACAGGGCGGCGGAGCGAAGGACGGTCATGGCCGCCAAGCCTACGAGTCGTACGGGTTGCCCCGGTCGGAACCGGCGGCGGGGCGTCAGACCTGGCGGTAGCTGGTGAGGAAGCGGCCGATGCGGTTGATCGCCGTCTCCAGGTCGTCGGCGCGGGGGAGGGTGACGAAGCGGAAGTGGTCCGGCCGGGGCCAGTTGAAGCCGGTGCCCTGGACGACGTGGATCTTCTCGCGGAGCAGCAGGTCCAGCACGAACTGCTCGTCGTCGACGATCCTGTGTACGGCCGGGTCCAGCTTGGCGAACGCGTACAGCGCACCCTTGGGCTTGACGCAGCTGACGCCGGGGATCTCGTTGAGCGCCTTGAACGCGACGTCGCGCTGCTCGGCGAGCCTGCCGGTGGGCAGCACGAGGTCGTTGATGGACTGATGGCCGCCGAGCGCGGCCTGGACGGCGTACTGGGCCGGGACGTTGGGGCAAAGCCGCATGCCGGAGAGCATGGTGAGCCCCTCCAGGTAGTCCGAGGCGAGCTGCTTGGGCCCGGAGACGACCAGCCAGCCGCTGCGGAAGCCGGCCACCCGGTAGGACTTGGAGAGGCCGTTGAAGGTGAGGGTGAGCACGTCCTCGGCGAGGGCGGCCAGGCAGTGGTGCTCGGTGCCGTCGTAGAGGATCTTGTCGTAGATCTCGTCGGCCAGGACCATCAGGTGGTGCCGGCGGGCGAGGTCGAGGATGCCCTCCAGCAGCTCCTTCGGGTAGACCGCGCCGGTCGGGTTGTTGGGGTTGATGACGACGATGGCCTTGGTGCGAGCGGTGATCTTGGCCGCGATGTCGTCGAGGTCGGGGTACCACTCGGCCTGCTCGTCGCACGCGTAGTGGACGGCCTTGCCGCCGGCCAGCCGGACCACGGCCGTCCAGAGCGGGTAGTCCGGCATCGGGACGAGCACCTCGTCGCCGTCGTCCACCAGCGCCGTGACGGCCATCTGGATCAGCTCGGAGACGCCGTTGCCGAGGTAGACGTCGTTGACGGTGACCCCGTTGACGCCGCGCTGCTGGTAGTACTGCACGACGGCGCGACGGGCCGGCAGGATGCCGCGGGAGTCGCTGTAGCCGTGCGCGTTGGGCAGGTTGCGGATGATGTCCTGGATGATCTCTTCCGGCGCCTCGAAGCCGAACGTCGCCGGGTTCCCCGTGTTCAGCCGCAGCACGCTGTGCCCGGCCTCCTCCAGGGCGTTGGCCCGGTCGACCACCGGGCCCCGGATCTCGTAACACACGTCCGTCAGCTTGCTGGACTGCCGAAACTCCATCTGCGGCCTCCCGACCGTCACCCCGCATGGTTCCTGGTTGCTTTGTTCTACCAAGTAAGCACTTGGAAAGTCCAACCTTTTGGCTATGCTGATCCACATGTCACGCCGAAGCTACGACCAGTACTGCGCCGTCGCCCGCGCCCTGGACGCGGTGGGGGAGCGCTGGAGCCTCCTGATCGTCCGTGAACTCCTGGCCGGCCCGCGCCGCTACACGGACCTGCACGCCGACCTCCCCGGCGTCTCCACCGACATCCTCGCCGCGCGGCTCAAGCAGCTGGAGGGCGAAGGCCTGGTCCTGCGCCGTCGGCTGGAACGCCCCGCCAACGCCACCGTCTACGAGCTCACCGAGCGCGGCGCGACGCTGCGTCAGGTGGTCGACGCACTGGGGGTCTGGGGCCTCGGAGCCCTCGGCGAGCAGCGGCCGACGGACGCGGTGCGCGCGCACTGGGTCACGGGGGCGGTCGCGGAACGGCGGGCAGTGGCAGAGGCCGGGCGCCAACCGGCAGGAGCCGGGCACGAGTCGACCGCTGCCACGGTGGTGCCGGCGGGTTAGGCCCGCCGGGGAGGCGTTCACCGTGAAGACGCCCTTCGAGGCGCCGACGGCCTGACGGCCGCGGTGGTCCCACGGCCGGGGCGGGCGGGCGCCCGCCGGGCCGGAAGAGGGGGAGGCCTGCCGCGGCGAGCCGGGGCCCTGCGCGTACGATCGTCGGGCCATGGAGAACACAGCGGAGAAGAGCGCGCGCACCGCGCCCACGACCCCCACCGGAGACCCCGCTCACGCCGGTCACACCGGCCACACGGGCTACGCCAGTTACCTCGCCCTCGGGGACTCCTTCACCGAGGGCATGTGCGACGAGCTGCTCCCCGACGGCCACTACCGCGGCTGGGCCGACCGGGTCGCCGACCGCCTCGCCGCCGAGCAGCCCGCCGGTGCCTTCCGGTACGCCAACCTCGCCGTCCGGGGCAAGCTCATCGGCCAGATCCACGACGAGCAGCTGCCCGCCGCCACCGCGATGGGCGCCGAACTGGTCACCCTGGCCGGCGGCCTCAACGACGTGCTGCGCCCGCGCTGCGACATCGCCCGGGTCGAGGACCTGCTCGGACGCTCCGCCACCGCGCTGCGCGCCACCGGCGCGACCGTGGTGATGTTCACCAGTACCGACCCCACCCGGCGGATGGCCGGCAGCGCCCGGCTCCTCCCGGCGATCCTGCGGATGAAGGCCTTCGTGCACGAGCTCGGCCAGGACCCGGGCATCGCGGTGGTCGACCTGTTCTCCGCGCCCTGCTTCGACGACCGCCGGCTCTGGGCCGAGGACCGCCTGCACTTCTCGCCCGAGGGCCACCGCCGGGTCGCCGAGGCGGTGCTGGAGTCGCTCGGCCGTCCGGCCTCGTCCGACTGGCGCGCCCCGCTGCCGGCCGCCGCGCCGCGCAGCCGCACCGAGAAGCTGGCCGCCGACGCCCGCTGGGCCCGCACCCACCTCGGCCCCTGGGTCGGCCGCCGCCTCACCGGGCGCTCCTCCGGCGACGGCCGGCCGCCGAAGCGCGCCGAGCTGCTGCCGTACGAGTCGCGCGAGCCGTCGGAGGGCTGAGTCCGGATCTCCCGCGGTCCGGTGGACCGGCCCGGGCGGTCCGGTGGGCCGGCCTTCGGGCGGTCCGGGTGGGTCAGCCGCGGAAGAGGTTGTGCCCCACGTCGCTCGGCACCTCGTCCTGGTACGGGGTGCTGCCCGGCCCGGGGACGTGCTCGCCGGGCACCGGCTCGGAGCTCTCCCGGTGCAGCAGCACGACGCCGTCCTCGGCCCAGATCTGCCGGTAGCCGTGCGCCAGCAGCAGCTCGATCCGGGCCGCCTGCTCGCGGTCGGTCTTGAACGGGAACGCGCGCTTGTCCGAGCGGATCAGCACGTACTCGCGCCCGCGCGGCTTCTCGTCCACCAGCACGACGTCGGTACGGGCGGAGAGCCGCGGCGCGGCCTGGTTGTCGGCCTCGACGGTGGCGCCGTCCGGAATCTGCCCGGCACCCCGGAGCAGTGCCGCCCCGCTGGGCTTCGCCTCCCAGTAGGCGGGGACGAACAGGTTCGCCGCCCCCAGCGGCAGCGCCGCCGCGACCGTCACGGCCGCCGCCGCCACGCCGAGCCGGCGGGTCAGCGCGCCGGCGTGGCAGCGGCCCAGCACCTCCAGCGCGGCCACCAGCAGGATCGGCCAGAGGAACGCGTCGTAGTGCCGGGCGATCGACCAGTGGTTCGGGTTGCTGGAGAGCACCCGCTCCGCGAGCAGCGGGACGGCGCAGAGCACCGTCGCCGAGCGGAGGGGGAGGAGGAACAGGGTGCCGAAGATCCAGAGCAGCAGCAGCGGCTTGAGCGGCGCGTCGAACAGCGTGGAGAAGAGGAGGGTCGGGTCGCCGAGGACGTTGGAGACCGCGGAGCCGCCGTCCTCGCCCAGCGACTGGTAGTTCCAGTAGTAGCCCGGCACCCCGCCCATCGCCGGGATCAGCCAACCGATCGCGACCGCGGCCGCCAGCGGCCCGCCCAGCAGGAGACCGGCGCCCCAGCGGGCGGTCTGCCGGCGGCGCCGACGGTCCTCGTCCCGGCGGGCCCGCAGGAGCAGGACCAGCCCGTACGCGCCGACCGCGAGGCCCATGTCCTCCTTGGTGCAGCAGAGCAGCAGCCCGGCCAGCGCGGCCGTGCCGTAGCGGCGGGCCATCCCGCGCTCCAGCATCAGCAGGGTGAGCGGCACGGCGAACGCCACCTCGTGGAACCCGCCGCGCGAGGCCACCAGCAGCGGCCAGCCCAGCCCGTACGCGAGCCCCGCCAGGTCGGCGGCGCGGCGGGCGGTCCGCGGGTCGGCGTCGGCGAAGCAGCGGTCCGCCACCCGGCGGATCAGCGGCACGCCGGCCGCGAAGCAGAGCGCCTGGCCGAGCAGGAGGGAGCGCGGGTCGTCCCAGAGCCAGTAGAGCGGTGCCATCAGCGCGATCACCGGCGAGAAGTGGTCGCCGAGGAGTGAGAAGCCCGGGGGGAACTCGTGGTGGAAGCTCTTCAGCGACGACACCGGCAGACCGAAGTGCGCGTAGCCGCGTACGCCCTGGTCGAAGATGCCGAGGTCGAAGCCGCCCAACTGGAGGGTGGTCCACTGCTGGGCGGCGATGCCGAGGCAGACCGCGAAGCAGAGCAGGGTGAGGGCGGCGGTGCGGGCGCGGGGGGAGAAGCGGGGGCTCGCGGCCGGCGCAGCCGGGACGCCGGTGTCCTCGGTGTCCGGGTACGCCGCCACGTCGTGCCGGGACATGCCTGCTCTCCTCCAGTGATCGGTTGCCGACCGGTTGGCGATCGGGCGCTGATCGGTGGCTCCGGGTGTCTCCGGTGCCCCCGATTTCCGTACAGACCGAACCGACACCGGCCGACCACACTAACGGACTGCTCTGAGCGGGCCGCCGGTTCCCGGGTGAGCGGGCCCCTGGTTCCCGGTCCGCCGCGGGCGCGGTGGTGGTGTCGGTACGCTCTACCGGGGCCCCGGACCAGCCGGGCGCCCGTCGTCCGGAGGAACCCCAGCACAGTGACCGAGCCCACGCCTGTTTCCCCGACTGCGCCCGTGCCCGCGCCGCTGAACCTGCTGTCCGACTGCGGGAGCTGCTTCGGGCTGTGCTGTGTCGCGCTGCCGTTCGCGGCCGGCGCCGACTTCGCCGTCGACAAGTCCGCCGGCACCCCCTGCCGCAACCTCCGGACGGACTTCGGCTGCGGCATCCACGCCCAGCTGCGCGACCGGGGCTTCCAGGGCTGCACCGTCTACGACTGCTTCGGCGCCGGCCAGCACGTCTCGCAGGTCACCTACGGCGGCCGGAGCTGGCGTGAGGAGCCGGCGGACGCGCAGCAGATGTTCGAGGTGTTCCCGGTGGTCCGGCAGCTGCACGAGCTGCTCTGGTACCTCACCGAGGCGCTCGCCTTCGCCCCGGCCCGCCCCCTCCACGCCGAACTGCGCCGGGCCCTGGAGGAGACCGGGAGGCTCGCCGCCGGCACGCCCGAGGAGATCCTCGCGGTCGACGTCCCCGCGCACCGGCAGGGCGTGGCCGAGCTGCTGCTCAAGGCGAGCGAACTCGTCCGCGCCGCCGTCCCCCGCCGACGCGAGCACCGCGGCGCCGACCTGTTCGGCGCCCGCCTGCGCGGCGCGGACCTGCGCGGCGCCAACCTGCGCGGTGCCCTGCTGGTCGCCGCCGACCTCTCCGGCGCGGACCTGCGCCTCGCCGACCTGATCGGCGCGGACCTGCGCGACGCCAACCTCGCGGGCGCCGACCTCACCGAGGCGCTCTTCCTCACCCAGGCCCAGCTCAACGCCGCGCGCGGCGACGCCACCACCCGGCTGCCGGAGTCGCTCACCCGCCCCGGCCACTGGCCCGCCACGGCGACCGCTGCCGCGGCCCACCCCGGCCGCAAGCAGCAGGCCGGCGGCCGGCCCGCCCGGTCGGGGCGCCCCCGCCGGCGCTGAGCGCCGGGGGCGGCCGGTCGACCCCGGCCTGGTCCGCTACCGGGCCTGGTCCGCTAGCCGGCGAGCAGTCGCTCGCGCAGGTCGCCGATCAGCTCCTCGCCGATGCCGAGTTTCCCGGTGGCATAGGCGCGCACCGAGCCGTGGGCGCGGGTCAGATCGGCGAGCACGTGCCGGATCACGTCCTCCGGTGCGCGCCCGAACCCCGGCCAGCGCAGCGCGCGCCCGGGGTTGGAGGCGTGCCAGTCGGCCACCAGCTGCGGGGTGGCCAGCTCGGTGAGCGCGAAGTCCGCGGCCACGTCGTCCTCGGAGACCCCGACCAGGGTGAGCACCAGTGCGGCGATCAGCCCTGTGCGGTCCTTGCCCGAGGCGCAGTGGAACACCACCGGTCGGTCGGCCGCGGCGATCACCTCCAGCACCTCCCGGATCTCCACCACCCCGTCCTCGGCCACCTCGGCGAACCGGTCGGCCAGGTACCGCCAGGGGTCGAGCTCCGGGTCGATCTCGGCCTGGTCGTACGGCCGGTGCTCGATCGAGAGGTTGTGGTACGCCACCCCGTCCAGCTCGGCTATCCGCCCCCGGCGGGCGATCTCCCAGGGGTAGCGCAGGTCGATCACGGTCCCGACGCCGAGCGCCCGGAACCGTTCCAGGTCGTCGGGGGAGGAGAGCTTCCCGAGCGAGTCCGAGCGGTAGAGCCGGCCCCAGCGGGTCGACCGGCCGTCAGCTGTCGAGTAGCCGCCCAGGTCACGGAAGTTGCAGAGGCCGTCGAAGGCGAGGTGGCGTGTCATGCCCGCACCCTATCGAGCGCCTCCACGCCAACTCCCGGGCCGGGAAGTCGAACCGGCCGGCTACCCGCCCCGGGACCTGTTCCGGAAAAGGCGTTGCCCGGTGGTGGCCGCCGTGCGTAGGGTGGCCGCACTCTGACGAGATCAACGCTCTCTGGAACGAACGCCGCAGAACGGGAGCAAGCCCGCGCACAGCGCGCGGTGCCACGGAGGGGCGGTACGCACATTCCGCATGCCCTCCGGAGGTCTCACCCCATGAAGATCGGCCTCGGCCTTCCCGTCGACGACCCCGCCCGGCTGCTCACCTGGGCCCGGCGCGCGGACGCGGGCCCGTTCAGCACGCTCGGCCTGCTCGACCGGCTCGTCTACGACAACCCCGAACCGCTGGTCACCCTCGCCACCCTGGCCGGAGCGACGTCCCGCATCCGCGTCCAGACCGAGGTGCTGATCGCGCCCCACCACAACACCGCGCTGCTCGCCAAACAGACCGCGACCCTCGACCGCCTCTCCGGCGGCCGGCTCACCCTCGGCATCGGCGTCGGCGGCCGTGAGGACGACTGTCGCGCTGCCGGTATCGACCTGCGCCGTCGCGGCCGCCGCCTCGACGAGCAGATGGCCCTGCTACGAAGGGCCTGGTCCGGTGAGCCGTACGGCGAGGAGATCGGCCCCATCGGGCCCACGCCCGCGACGCCCGGCGGCCCGGAGGTGCTGTTCGGCGGCTTCGCACCGGCGGCGATCGAACGGGTCGGCCGGTTCGGGGACGGCTTCCTCGGCGCCGCGCTGCCTCCGCGGATCATGGACGGCCTGTACCGGCAGGCCGAGGCGGCCTGGGAGCGGCACGAGCGCCCCGGCCGGCCACGGCTGGTCGCCCAGACGTCCGTGGCGCTCGGCCCGGAGGCCACGGTCGAGAGCGCCCGCCGCAACCTCCACGACTACTACGCCTTCACCGGCCGCGCCGAGTACATGGCCAACAGCCTGCTCACGACGCCGGAGGCGATCCGGACGACGGTGGAGGGCTACCGCGCCATCGGGGCCGACGAGGTGGTGCTGTACTGCTGGGCCTCGGACGCCGACCAGGTCGACCGGCTCGCCGACGCACTGTTCTGACGGTCGGGGCCACCCGGGCGGTTCGCTTTCCGCGCGCCGCCCGGGGCCACCCACACCGTGCTCCGTCCGCGCGTGCCCGGACACCTCCTGATCGACGTGCCGTTCGGGCACTCGGCCCTGCCCGGTCTCCTTATCGAGGTGTACGACCCGGGCCTACCTGTGCCCGGTCGGCTGCTCGGACTTCCAGGTGACTTGGGCCCCGGGCTCCGATTCGTTCGCGGACTCTCCTCCGCCTGGGGACACGAGCTGAGCGAGGGTGACCTCACCACCATCCTCCTCTGGGCCCGGCCCGACCCGCCATCCTGCTCAACGCATAGGCTCACGGCCATGGACGAGCGAATCGAGTGGGCCCAACTTCTCTGCGACCGTGCCACGTTCGGTGGTGAGACGGACGTCCTTCCCACCGCCGACCGCGAGCTGGACGCCGTCGAAGCGGACCTCGCGCTCGCCCGGGGGCGTGTCCTCCACGCCCGGTTCCTTCAGCAACGCACCGCCGAAGCCGCCGAATTGGCGTTCTTCGAGCGCGCGTCCCACCTCTACCTTGCCCTCGGTGACCAACGCGGCGAGGCCGAGGCAGAGTTCTGGACCGGCGTCTACCACCAGGTGGTCCAGGGGGACCACGACTCCGCCCTCCCCTCCCTCCGCCGCTCGCGCGACCTCGCGACCGCCGCCGGCGACCACCGCACGCTCTCCTACGCGTTGCGCCACCTCGGCATCGCCGCCCACATGGCCGGGGAGCTGGACGACGCCCGCGCCTTGCTGGAGGAGTCCACGCGGCTGCGGCGCGAACTCGGCTTCCCCTCGGGCGTCGCCGCCAACCTGGTCGGGCTCGCGTACCTCACCGCCGGCGAGGGGCGCCCCGGCGAGGCGCTCGCGCTGCTGGACGAGGCCGCCGCCCTCGCCGCCGGCGCCGATGCGAAGGCCGTCCTGCGGTCGGTGGACGAGGCGCGCGCGGCGGTCGGCTGAGGCGGCGGCGGTCCGGAGAATCAACTGCCCGGACCGGTCCCGAAGTTCACACGCTGCGGTCGGCGAGCACCTCGCGGATGACGTGGCGGGAGTTGGCGGCCAGGGACGGGTTGGTGGAGCGGTAGTAGGGGAGTTGGATGAGGGCGATGGAGAGGGCCCAGGCGCGGCCGCGTTCCCAGGTGGCGTCGTCGGTGGCGAGGGCGGCGCGGAAGACGGGGCGGGCGGTGGCGGGCAGGAGGTTCCAGGCGGCGATGAGGTCCACGGTCGGGTCGCCGACGCCCATCAGGCCGAAGTCGATGACGGAGGCGAGCTGTTGGTCGGCCAGCAGGACGTTGCCGGGGGAGAGGTCGCCGTGCATCCATGCGGGCCGCCCGGCGGGTTCGGGGAGGCGAAGCGCCTTGTCCCATAGGGTGGTTGCCGCTTCGGTGTCGATCGTCCCGGTCAGCCGGCCGATCGCGGCGCGGGTGGCGGCGTCCCGGGCGGCGAGCCGGCCGCCGCGGGAGGACGGCGGGGCGCCGGCCGGGTCGGCGGAGCGCAGTGCGGTGACGAACGCGGCGAGGTCCTGGGCGAGCCGCAGGGGTGCGGTGACCGATCCGAGGACCGGGTTGGCGCCGCCGAGCCAGCGCAGCACCGACCACTCCCACGGGTAGCCGGCGGCCGGGCGGCCGTGGGCGAGCGGTTCGGGGATCGGCAGCGGCAGGTGTGGGGCCAGTCGCGGCAGCCACTGCTGCTCACGGGCGATGCTGTCGGCCGCCCAGCTCACCCGGGGCAGCCGGACGGCGAGTTCGGGACCGAGCCGGAACATCGCGTTGTCCGTCCCGGCCGAGGCGACCTGTTCGAGTGGGAGCGTTTTCCACTGCGGGAACTGGGCGGCGAGCAGCCGCCGTACCAGGGCGGCGTCGATGTCCGGTTCGCCGTCGTGCGGGCGGTTGTGCATCCGAGCGGCAGCGCACATGCCCGGCACTGTACCGCCGGGTGCGGCAGTGGTTGGGTGAATTTCGAACACTAGGGTGAGGTCATGAGAGCTGGGTGGGGCCGTAGGGTCATGTGGGGGGCGCTCGGGGGCGCGGTGGCGCTGGGCGCCGCACTACTGGTGGGCCGGCTCCACCGGCGCTCGGGCGGGCTGCTGGTGTTGCGGGAGTGGCTCGACCATCCGCTGCTGTTCGGGACGTTGGTGCTGGCACTGCTCTTCGTGGCACTGGTGTCCGCACGGGGGAAGGTCTGGGCCCGCAGCGTGCTCGGCGTCGTGGTGGTCACGTTGGGCCTGTTCACCGTGCCGTTCTGGTTCCTCTACAGCGTCCTCCCGGACGACCTCACCACGACGCGCAACGAGGCGGCGCCCGGCCGGCCGGACCGCCGCCTGGTGGTCCAGGAGGGTCTGTCGGGATTGGGTCCGGACCCGCTCTACTACGTCTACGTCGACGACGGTTCCGGCCTGGCCACCCGTCGCTGGGAGGTCGCGTTCATCGACGGCGGCTTCAACGGCATCGAGGCGCTCACCTGGACCGGCCCGGACCAGTTGCGCCTGGTGACGGCGGACAAGCAGACCCACCTGATCAGGATCGCCGACAACGGCCGCCCGGAGCCGACCATCAACGACCGCTCCTGACGAACACCCGCACGCGGCAGCCCGCGCCACGCCCGGTGGCGGCGGGTGCGTCCGGGAGGTGTCGCCGGGCAGTGCCAGAATGCAGGGACATACGGGGACAGCAACTCTGGAGAAGGTGACCGGCTTCGTGACCACGCCAGTCGAACAGGTGGCCAAGCAGGCCCAGCAGGCGATCGAGCGGAAGATCGCCGAAGAACTGGGCGTTCGCGACGGGCAGGTGAAGGCGGCGGTCGAGCTGCTGGACGGCGGGGCGACCGTGCCGTTCGTGGCCCGCTACCGCAAGGAGGTCACCGGCTCGCTCGACGACGCGCAACTGCGCACGCTGGAGGAGCGGCTGCGCTACCTGCGCGAGTTGGAGGAGCGCCGTACCGCCGTCCTGGAGTCGATCGGGTCGCAGGGCAAGCTGGACGACGCGCTGCGCGCGCAGATCCTGGCCGCCGACTCGAAGGCGCGGCTGGAGGACATCTACCTGCCGTACAAGCCGAAGCGGCGTACCAAGGCGCAGATCGCCCGCGAGGCCGGGCTGGAGCCGCTGGCCGACACGCTGCTCGCCGACCCGGCGCAGGACCCGGCCGCGCTCGCCGCGACCTACCTGAACGAGTCGGTGGCGGACGCGGCCGCCGCGCTGGAGGGCGCGCGGTCGATCCTGGTCGAGCGGTTCGGCGAGGACGCGGACCTGGTGGGCTCGTTGCGCGAGCGGATGTGGACGCGGGGTCGGGTGGTCGCCACCGTCCGCGAGGGCAAGGAGCAGGACGGCGCCAAGTTCGCCGACTACTTCGACTTCGCCGAGCCGTACACCAAGCTCCCCTCGCACCGGATCCTGGCGATGCTGCGCGGTGAGAAGGAGGAGGTGCTGGACCTCGATCTCTCCCCGTACGACGGTGAGGAGGCCGGGGACCTCCCGGGCGCGAACGACTACGAGCAGCGGATCGCCGCCCGCTTCGGCGTCGCCGACCGCGGCCGCCCGGGCGACAAGTGGCTCGCCGACACCGTGCGTTGGGCGTGGCGCACCCGGATCCTCGTCCGGCTCGGCATCGACCTGCGCGGCCGGCTGCGCCAGGAGGCCGAGGACGAGGCGGTGCGCGTCTTCGCCGCCAACCTGCGTGACCTGCTGCTGGCCGCCCCGGCCGGCACCCGCGCCACGATGGGCCTGGACCCGGGCTTCCGGACGGGCGTGAAGGTCGCGATCGTGGACGCCACCGGCAAGGTGGTCGCGCACGACACGATCTACCCGCACCAGCCGGCCAACAAGTGGGACGCCTCGATCGCCACCCTGGCCGCGTTGGCGAAGAAGCACGCCGTCGACCTGGTGGCGATCGGCAACGGCACCGCCTCGCGGGAGACCGACAAACTCGCCGAGGACCTCATCAAGCGCCACCCGGAGCTGAAGCTGACCAAGGCGATGGTCAGCGAGGCCGGCGCCTCGGTCTACTCGGCGTCCGCGTTCGCCTCGCAGGAGCTGCCGGAGCTGGACGTGTCGATCCGCGGCGCGGTCTCGATCGCCCGCCGCCTCCAGGACCCGCTGGCCGAGCTGGTCAAGATCGACCCCAAGTCGATCGGGGTAGGCCAGTACCAGCACGACCTGAGCGAGGTGAAGCTGTCCCGCTCGCTGGACGCGGTGGTCGAGGACTGCGTCAACGCGGTCGGGGTGGACGTCAACACGGCCTCGGCGCCGCTGCTGACCAGGGTCTCCGGCATCACGGGGACGCTCGCCGACAACATCGTCGCGCACCGGGACGCCAACGGCCCGTTCCGCACCCGCAGGGCGCTCAAGGACGTCGCCCGGCTCGGCCCGAAGGCCTTCGAGCAGTGCGCGGGCTTCCTGCGCATCCCGGACGGCGACGACCCGCTGGACGCGTCCAGCGTGCACCCGGAGGCGTACCCGGTGGTGCGCCGGATCCTGGCCGCGACCGGCGGGGAGCTGCGTGGGCTGATCGGCAACGGCACCGCACTGCGGGCGCTGCGGCCGGGCGACTTCGCCGACGACACGTTCGGTATCCCGACGGTCACCGACATCCTCGGCGAGCTGGACAAGCCGGGCCGTGACCCGCGCCCGGCGTTCCGCACCGCGACCTTCAAGGAGGGCGTCGACAAGATCGGCGACCTGGAGGTGGGCATGGTGCTGGAGGGCGTGGTCACCAATGTCGCGGCCTTCGGCGCCTTCGTGGACGTGGGCGTCCACCAGGACGGGCTGGTGCACGTCTCGGCGCTGTCGAAGACCTTCGTCAAGGACCCGCGCGAGGTGGTCAAGCCCGGTGACATCGTCACCGTCCGGGTGACGACCGTGGACGTGCCGCGCAAGCGGATCGGGCTGACGCTGCGGCTGGACGACGAGGTCGGACGCGAGCGGGGCGGCGACCGCGGCGGCTCCCGGGGTAACGACCGGGGGAATGACCGCGGGAACGACCGGGGCGACCAGGGTGACCGGGGTGCGAGGCAGGGGCGCCCGCCGCGCCAGGACCGGCGTGGTTCGGGCGGTGGCTCGGCCGGCGGCTCCGGCGGCTCCGGCGGCTCCGCCGCGGGCAGCCAGGCTGCGCCGGCCAACAGCGCCATGGCCGACGCGCTGCGCCGGGCCGGGCTGACCGGCGGCTCCGGTTCCGAGGGCGGCCGCCGCTCCGGGCGGCGCTGAGCCCCGCGGAGGACGGCAGACGGCGGGCCGGCGGACGTGCGACGTCCGCCGGCCCGCCGTCGGGTGCGGGAAGTCAGACCAGGAGCTTCTCCTTGGCCTTCTGGTACTCCTCCTCGGTGATGGCGCCGGCGGCCTTGAGGTCGGCCAGCTTGGCCAGGTCCTCGACGTGGCTGCGGCCGCCCCCGCCGCCCGCGGCGCCGCCGCCCTCGGGTGTGTCGGTGGCGGCGTCACGGATGTACGCCTTGAAGGCGGCCTCGCTCTTCTGCGCCTGGGCGACGTCCCGCTCGCCCATCGACTTTCCACGGGCGATGACGTAGACCAGCACGCCGATGAGCGGTATCAGGATCACCAGGATCAGCCAGCCCGCCTTGCCCCAGCCGCTGAGGTCGTGGCTGCGGAAGATGTCCGTGATGATCTTGAACAGCAGGAAGAACCAGAGGATCCAGAGGAACAGCTCCAGCATCGTCCAGAAGATGTTGAGCAGCGGGTAGTTGTCCATGACGCTCCCGTCGGTGCGGACCCGAGTTCAATCGAGTCGTATCACCGCATACCGGACGGTGTGCTGCGCTGTTCGGCCATTCCGGTGACCTTCGGCCCCGACGGGCGTGGGCTCAGCCCGCGGCCGCCCGCTCCCGCAGCTCCACGGCCAGCCCGACCAGCTCGCCCCACCAGGCCTCGTGGCTGCGGACCAGCAGCCGCTGTGCCTCGGCCGGCTCGACCGCCCGCACCTCGACCACCTGCTCGCCGTCGTCCGGGTTGGTCGGCGTGGAGTCCACCGCGACCTCGGCCCAGCCCCAGAGCCAGGCCTTCTCGGGGTGCGGCTGCCACGGCCGGTAGGGCACGGGGTTGTCGGTCACGCAGCGGTGCGCACCCAGCCAGACCGGCTCGCCGAGCAGGCGGGCACCGGCCTCCTCCCGGAGCTCCCGGGTCAGGCAGGACGCGATCGACTCGCCGTGCTCGCGGGTGCCGCCCGGCAGGAACCAGTGGTCGCGGTCGTCCCGGCAGAGCACGATGCGCCCGCCGTCGAAGCCCACGAGGTGGATGTTGGTGACGAGTTCGTCCGGCGGCAGCGCGGTGGAGAACTGGGCGTCGAAGCGCCCCCAGGCCCAGTACTGCGCCGCGTGCAACTTCGGGAACCGGGTCGGCAGGTCCGCCGGCCCGCCGGCTCTCTCGGTGGTGTCCGTCATCTACTGATCATAGTCCTCGGGCCCGCAGCCGGGTCGGTCCGTCGGGCCTCCCGCCGGTGCGTCAGGTCGCGGCCGGAACGCCGAACTTCGGCTGAAGATCGGCGGTGTCGAGGGTGCGCGGACGGTGCGGGATGGCCGCCTCGATCGGGGCTCCGGCCCAACTGCCCAGCGAGATTTCGGCGGTGATGCCCGGGCCGAAGCCGGCGATCAGACCGTGGGTGCCGTCGGCGACGGTGCCCTCCGCGAAGAGGCGGGCCAGCGCGTCGAAGACCACCGCGCTGGCGATGTTGCCGCGTTCGGTGAGCGTGGCCCGGCTGAACCGGAAGGCGGCCGGCTCCAGGCCGAGGAAGTGGCAGAGGTCGTCCAGGATGCGCGGTCCGCCGGCGTGCACGATGTAGAAGCCCAGGCCGGAGACGTCCCAATTGTGCTCGGTGGCGAGCGTGCGCAGGGCCGGGGCCAGCATCTCCATGGTGCCGGGGACGCGCTTGTCGAGCTGGAAGTGGAAGCCGGTGTCCTTGACGCCGTAGGAGATCCAGTCCTCGGTGTGCGGGACGAGGTGCGAGCCGTTGCGCTCGACGTGCACGCCGGTGCCGCCGCGGCCGCGCATCACGGCGGCGGCGATCGCGTCCCCGAACAGGCCGTTGGAGAGCAGTGAGCCGACGCCGAGGTCGGTCGGCTGGTAGCAGAGCGAGCAGAACTCGCAGGCCACGATGAGGACGTTGGCGCCGGGATAGGCGCGGCAGAAGTCGTGCGCGCGGTTGACCGCGGCGCCGCCGGCCGCGCAGCCGAGCTGGGCGATCGGCACCTGCCGGGTGTCGGAGCGGAAGCCCATGGTGTTGATCAGCCAGGCGGTCAGCGAGGGCATCATGAAGCCGGTGCAGGACACGTAGACGATCAGGTCGATGTCGCGGGCGGACAACTCGGCGTATCCGAGGGCGCGTTCGACCACCTCGGGGACGCGGCGCTTGGCCTCGCGCTCGTAGACGGCGTTGCGGGTGGTGAAACCGGGGTGCCGCAGGGTCTCGTCGATGGGCTGGACCAAGTGCCGGGTCCGCACCCCGGTGTTCTCGATCAGCCTCAGCGCAAGCCCGAGTTGGGGGTGGTCGGCGTGCAGGGTGCGGGCCAGGTCGAGGGTCTGGTCGAGGGTGATGACGTGTTCGGGTACGGCGATGGCGGGACGGCAGAGTGTTGCCATGGGTGTGAAGTCTCCCCTGGTGACCCGTGCGGCCGGCGGCCGGCGCGGGCAGTGGCCTACGGGTGCGGTGGACGGGCGCCGGGACGGTGCGGCGGGGACGTCACCAGGCGACCGGCAGGGTACGCGGGTAGCGCCAGATCGAGCCGGTCTGCCAGTCCAGCTCGGCGGCCGGCACGGCCAGCCGCAGCCCGGGGAAACGGCGCAGCAGCGTGCCGATCGCCACCTGGAGCTCCATCCGGGCCAGGTGGGCGCCGGCGCAGTGGTGGGTGCCGTAGCCGAAGGTCATGTGGTTGGCCGCGCCGCGGTCGAGGTCCAGCTCGTCGGGGCGCTCGAATACCGCCGGGTCGCGGTTGGCGGCCAGGTAGGAGACGTGGACGGCCTCGCCCGCCCTGATCAGCACGCCTCCGAGCTCGACGTCCTCGGTGGCGACCCGGGCGATGCCGACGCCCTGGCGGAACGGGATGAAGCGCAGCAGCTCCTCCAGGGCGCTCGGCAGCGTCTCCGGCCGGGCGCGCAGCTTGGCGAGCTGCTCGGGGCGGGTGAGCAGGGTGTAGGTGATGTTGCTGAGCTGGTAGGTGCTGGTGTCGTGGCCGGTGACCAGCAGGACCATGGCCATCACGGCGAGCTCCTGGTCGTCCAGCAGCTCCTCCTCGTCCCGTGCGGTGGCGAGCGCGCTGATCAAGTCCTCGCCGGGGTCGCGGCGGCGGGCGGCGGTCAGCTCGGAGAAGTAGGCGCGCAGGGCGGCCTTGGCGCGCACCTGGCCGTCACCGCTGCCGGGGCCCATCGCCATCATCGCGACGGCGTTCTCGCGCAGCTCGGCGCGGTCCTGCTCGGGGATGTCGAGCATCTCGCAGATGGTGGTGAGCGGGAGCCGGCCGGAGAGGTGGTGGACGAGGTCGGCGGGGGAGCCGTGCTCCTCCATCCCGTCCAGGAGGCCGTCGACGATCCGTTGTGTCTTCGGGCGCATCCGCTCGACCTGGCGGTTGGTGAAGCCCTTGGCGACGAGCCGGCGCAGCCGGTTGTGGGCGGGCGGGTCCATCAGGTTGATCGCCTCGACCTGGGCGATCGGGGCGGGCGTCATGCGGGGGAGGTCCCGGCCGATGCCGGCCGCGCGGCTGAACCGGCGGTCGGTCGTGACGACGCGGACGTCCTCGTACCGGGTGGCCAGCCAGGCCTCGCCCTCGCCGTGCGGCAGCCGGATTCTGGCGATCCGCTCCTCGGTGAGCAGCAGTTGCTTGAGGAGGGGGTCGAACTCCAGGCCTTCGGTGTGGTTGAAGGGGCAGTCCCACACGGGGGCGGAGGTAGTCACGGGCTGATCCAAGTGGCCGGAGTCGGTACCGCCCGGACGTTGGTTCGTTCGGGCGCGGACGTGCTGATGTTCCCCCATCGGGCGGCGGAAATCCGGATACGGCGGATTGTTCGCTCGATCGAGCGAGATAGCTGATTGTCATGCGATATGGGCGAGTTGGGGCCGGTGTCCCCTCCCGGGAGGGCGGGCGCGGGACGCCCGTGCGCGGGAGGGCGGCCACGGGAGGGCGCGCGGGAGGGCGGGCCGGAAGTGTCAGGCAAGCCCTAAGCCGGAGCCTCCCGCCCCGGGGTACGGGCGGTGGTGGTGCGGTTGAGCAGGTCGGTGCCGAGCGGCGTGAGGGTGTGCAGGACGGCGCCGCCGCGGCGCTGGGTGGTGATGAGGTTGGCGTTGCGCAGCACGGTCGCGTGCTGGCTGGCGGAGGCGGCCGAGACGTTGAGCCGGTGGGCCAGTTCGGTGGTGGTGCAGCTCGCCGCGACCGCGTCCAGGGCGGCGGCCCTGGTCCGGCCGAGCAGGGCGGTGAGCGAGTGGCGCCCGGAGCCGTTCTCCTCCTCGCTCCACAGCGTGGCGGCGGTGAGGACGTCGCGGACGGTCGGGATGGCGAGGGTGAGCGGTGCCTGTGGCTCGTCGCCGTCGGTGAGCAGGACGGGAGGGTCGGGGAGGAAGACCATCGGGGCCAGGACCAGCCCCCGGCCTTCGAGCCGGACCTCGTTGTCCCGGGGGTAGTCGACCTCCAGGACCGGTGCCCGCCAGCGGATCCGCTGCGGGTGGGCGGTGGCCAGCAGCTGTTCGACGCCGCCGTCCAGCAGGGTGCGCGCGTAGTCGGCCCGGACGGCGTCCAGGTGGGTGCGCAGCCGGCTCCACTGCGGTCCGACGGTGAGGTCGTGGCAGGCCGTCAGCGAGTCCGCCAGCAGACGCCGGGCGGACAGGTCGCCCTGCTGGAGGGCGGCGTGCCAGCGCGGGTCGGTGCGGGCGGTGGCGACGTCGGCGACCTCCAGCCGGAACGTCCGGTCGGGGGTGCCGAGCAGCCGGTCGATGCCGCCCTCGACCGTGGTGTCCCGCTTGGTGAGCGTGCCGAGGTCCAGATGGGGGCTGAGGGAGGCCAGCGGGCGGAGTTCTGCGCCGATCCTCCGGGAGAACCGTCGGCGCCAGGGCCGGAACTGCGGGCAGCCGCCGGGGCCGGTGAGCTGGTGGAGGCCGAGGAAGGCCTCGGTGAGGGGGCCGAGCGTCGGCGCGACCCGGACCCGGGCGAGATCGTCGGCGGTGAAGTGGATGCGGAGCAACGGCCCTCCCCAGCAGTTGCGTCGAGTCTCCCGCAGGGCGCGCACCGCGTCCAGCAGGGGCTTTCGGCGAGCGCCGAAACCCTTGGCGGGGAGCCCGGTCGGGCGGTCAGGATGGGTCCGACGCCGGTGCCCGGTACGGGGGTCCGGGCACCGGCCCGGTCGGGGCGCAGGGCCGTGGAGGGCGCTGGCCCGTCGGGGCGCCGGGCCGTGGAGGGTGCCGGCCCGGTCGGGGCGCCGGGTCGTGGAGGATGCCGGGCGCGACCCCGTGAGGCCGTCAACGCGCCTGCGGCGGACCGGATATGGCATGCACGCCACTAGGCAACCGGCCGGTAACCGCCCTACCGTCGAAATCCCGCAGCTCTGACGGAGGAGCAGGTATGCACCGACGCCCCCACGCGCTCAGGCTCCTGGCCGCCGGCCTCTCGGCGGCCCTCCTCATCACCCCCGCCCTCACGGCCACCCCCGCCCCGGCCGCGCCCGTCGTGGCGGCCGCACCCGGCGACTACTGCGGCGGCCGCTGTCTCGACATCCTGCCGCCCGGCGAGAACGGCAACGCCACCCTCGCCGAGATCGTCCTCAACCGAATGTTCGGCAGCCGCCCCGCCCACACCGACGACCAGTTGGGCCCGTACGCCGACCTCGCGGCCGGCTACCAGGGCCTCACCGAGACGCAGTTGCGCTCCTTCTTCAACGACGCCTCCTTCGGCGTCCCCGCCGACCAGGTCGCGAGCACCAGCAAGCCGCGCTCCGACGTCACCATCGTCCGGGACAAGGCCGCCGGCATCCCGCACATCACCGGCACCACCCGCCAGGGAACCGAGTTCGGCGCGGGGTACGCCGCCGCACAGGACCGGCTCTGGGTGATGGACCTCTTCCGGCACGTCGGGCGGGGCGGGCTCTCCGGCTTCGCCGGCGGCGCCGCCGCCAACCGCCAACTGGAACAGAGCTTCTGGCAGGCCGCGCCCTACACCGAGGACGAACTCCAGCGCCAGATCGAAGCCCTGGCAGGCCGGGGCGGGCGGGCACAGCAGGCCCTCGACGACGCCAAGGCCTACCTCGACGGGATCAACCAGTACATCGGCGAGGCCTACGGCGGCCGGTACTTCCCCGGCGAGTACGACCTGACCGGCCACATCGACCCGATCACCAACCAGGGCTCGATCGAGTCCTTCAAACTGACCGACCTGGTCGCCCTGGCCTCCGTCGTCGGCGCGCTGTTCGGCTCCGGCGGCGGTGGTGAACTCGCCTCCGCCCAGGTGAAGTCGGCCGCCGAGGCCCGCTACGGCAAGGACGCCGGCGACGCGGTCTGGCGGTCCCTGCGCGAGGCCGACGACGCGGAGGCCGTCCAGACCCTGCACGAGGGGCAGAGCTTCCCGTACGCCCGGGTGCCGGACAGTCCACAGGGCGCCGCACTGCCGGATCCGGGCTCGGTGGTGCCCGAGCGGATGGTCTACGACGCCACCGGGTCGGCCGGACAGCGCACCACCGCTGCGCCGGGCGTGCTCCCGGGCGGCCTGCTCAGCGCCAGGCACGGCATGTCCAACGCGCTGCTGGTCTCGGGCGGCCGCACCGACGACGGGCACCCCGTCGCCGTCTTCGGCCCGCAGACCGGCTACTTCGCCCCGCAGCTGCTGATGCTGGAGGAGCTCCAGGGCCCCGGGATCAGCGCCCGCGGCGCCGCCTTCGCCGGCCTCAGCTTCTACGTCCAGCTCGGCCGGGGCCAGGACTACGCCTGGAGCGCCACCTCGGCGGGCCAGGACATCACCGACACCTACGCCGTCCCGCTCTGCACCACGGACGGCTCCCCGGCCACCACGGCCGCCGACTCCTACCTCTGGCACGGCCAGTGCGTGCCGTTCGACCGGCTGGAGCGGAAGAACGCGTGGAGCCCGACGACCGGCGACTCCACCCCGGCCGGCTCGTACACGCTGGTGATGTACCGCTCGAACTACGGCCTGGTCACCGCGCGCGGTACCGTCGGCGGAGCCCCGGTCGCCTTCACCTCGCTGCGCTCCACCTACCGGCACGAGGCCGACTCCATCATCGGCTTCCAGGAGCTGAACGACCCCGGCGCCGTGCACGACGCGGCGAGCTTCCAGAAGGCCGCGCAGGACATCAACTACACCTTCAACTGGTTCTACGCCGACTCCCGGGACATCGCGTACTACAACTCCGGCAGCAACCCCGTCCGCGCGCCCGGCGTCGACGCGGGCCTGCCCGTCCGCGCCGAACCGGCCTACGAGTGGGCCGACTTCCAGCCGGCCGGCAACACCGCCCGGTACACCCCGCCGGCCGAGCACCCGCAGGCGGTCAACCAGGACTACTACATCTCCTGGAACAACAAGCAGGCCACCTCGTACACCGCGGCCGGCTTCGGCAACGGCTCGGTGCACCGCGGCAACCTGCTCGACGACCGGGTGAAGGCCCTGCTGAAGAACGGCGGCAAGGCGAGCCGGGTCTCGCTCACCCAGGCCATGGAGAGCGCCGCCCTGGCCGACCTGCGGGCCGAGGACGTGCTGCCCGAGCTACTGCGGGTGATCCGCAGCGCCCCGGTGACCGACCCGGCCACGGCCACGGCGGTGCAGCAGCTGGAGGCCTGGCTCGCGCACGGCGCGCAGCGCCGGGAGACCTCGGCCGGCAGCCACGCCTACACCGACGCCACGGCGATCCGGACCATGGACGCCTGGTGGCCGCTGGTGGCGGAGGGCACGATGCGGCCCGGCCTGGGCGACCAGCTCTTCGCCGCGCTCACCGGCGCGCTGCAGGTCAACGAGTCGCCGTCCGGCGGGCAGACCGGCCCCGGCGGATCGGGATCCAGCGCCAACGAGTCCATCCCGCACCGGGGTTCGGCCTTCCAGTACGGCTGGTGGAGCTACCTGGACAAGGACCTGCGGACGGTGCTCGGGGAGCCGGTGGCGAGCCCGCTGGCCCGGCCGTTCTGCGGCGGGGGAGACCTGTCGGCCTGCCGCACCGTCCTGCTGGACACCCTGAAGCGGGCGGCCGCGCAGACCCCGGCCCAGGTCTACCCGGGCGACGGGGACTGCCCGGCCGGCGACCAGTGGTGTGCCGACAGCATCATCCAGCGACCGCTGGGCGGGGTGACCGACCCCAAGGCCACCTGGCAGAACCGCCCGACGTACCAGCAGGTGGTGCAGTTCTCCGCGCACCGCTGAGCGCGTGCCACGGCCGCCCGGTTCCCCGTCCTCTTTCATGGCGGACGGAGAACCGGGCGGGCGTTCGACGGCGTCCGTTCTGGCGTGATCAAAGCTGTCCTCGGCACGATGCCGATGTTCTGGCCCGGGCTGCTCTGCTCGCTGGTGCCGGCCGCGCTGCTCAACCGGCCGGTGGGGCGGCTGCTGCGGGCGCACTGGGCGGTGGCGTTCGTGCTGCTGCTCGCACTGGGCGGGCTGGTGACGCTCTCGCTGCTCCCCGACACACAGGGCCCGTTCTGGGAGTACTCCCGCTTCGCCGTCCGGCACTGCACCCTCGACGGCGTACGGCTGCGCCCGCCCGGCGAGTGGCTCTCGTCCCGCCAGGCCGACCTGGACATCATGGTGTTCCTGCCGATCGGATTCGCGGCCGCCCTCGCCGGGACGAAGCCCCGGGTGGTGGCCGTCCTGGTGGGCGCGGCGGCGCTGCCGTTCGCGGTCGAGTCCGTCCAGTACGCGGTGCCCGCGCTCGGGCGGGCCTGCGACCTGCAGGACGTCTGCGACAACCTGCTCGGCCTCGCCCTCGGCGCGGCGTTCGGCCTGCTCGCCGGTCCGTTGGCCCGCGCGGGCGCCCGTTCGCTGCGGGAGGGCCGGGCCTGACGCACCGACCCGCTGCACCGACCCGCTGACTCGACGCACTGACTCGACGCACTGACTCGACGCACCGACCCGCTGCACTGCTTCGGGTGGCACCACGACGGGAAACGCAGATCTGCCAGGGGAGAGGGGGTGGGGACGTTGGGCACGTTCGGTCAGGCCTTCCGCGTTCCCGAACTACGGAAGAGGATGCTGTTCACGCTCGGCGCGGTGGTCGTCTACCGGATGGCCCAGAGCCTGCCGCTGCCGGGCGCCTCCCCGGGGAGAACCGTCGGGAACGCGCACTTCCGCGGGCTGCTCGATCTGGTCGGCGGCGGCGGTCTGTCGCCGGTCTCGGTGCTCCCGCTGGGCGTACTGCCGATCTTCGTGGCACGGATCGTCGCCCCGGCCCTGACACTGCTGGTGCCCCGCCTCGCCGCGCTTCGTCCGGAGGACGCGGGCGGGCGCCGGGGCCTGATCCGGCTCTCGCACCGGGTGGCCGTCGTGCTGGGCGCCGTCCAGGGCGTGGCGGTGGCCCTGTGGGCGGGCGGCGAGCGGGCGGCGCCCGTGGTGGTCGCGATGGCGGCCTGCGTGACGGCGGGGACGGCACTGCTCGTCCGGTTCACCGGGGCGATGACCCGGTGGGGCGTGGGGGAGGGCGTCTCGGTCCTCCTGTTCGCCCAGGTGGTGGCCGTCTTCCCGGGCCAGCTGTGGGCGGTGCGGGAGCGCGAGGGGGTGGCGGCCTTCGCGGTGGTGGCGGGCATGGTGCTGCTGTCGCTCGTGGTGGTGCTTGCGGTGGTCGTCACGGCGCGGAAGGCGGAGCGGCACATCCCCGTGCAGTACGCGAAACGCATGATCGGCCGACGGTCGCACGGCGCGAGCCGCGCGTACATCCCGGTCCTGCTCAGCCATGCGGGGTTCAAGCCCGTGGCGACGGCGGGCCTGCTGTTGGCGCTGCCGTTCCTGCCGCAGCTGCGGCAGAGCGGTCCGGGGTACCTGGCGGCGCTGTTCACGGTGGCGGTCGCCGGTGCGGCGGTGGTCGCGAGGAATGCGCTGAACACCCCGGAGATCACCGACAGGCTGGTACGCGAGGGCGGCTTCGTCCCCGGTGTCCGCCCGGGCGCCCAGACGGCGGACTACCTGGGGTACGTGCGCTCGCGGGTCGGGATCTGGGAGGTGCTGACGGCGGGTGTGGTGGCACTGGTTCCGGCGGTCGCGCTCGCGGGGGTCGGGGCGGCGGACGCGTACGCGTTCAGCGGCGTGAGCGTGCTGGTCATCGCCGGAGTTGCGCTGGGGACCGTGGGCTCGGTGGGCGGGCAGCTGTACGAGGAGCTGTCGTTGCGCCGCTTCGAGCCGTACCTGAGGTAGGCGGCGCGCCCGTGGGCCCGCCGCGGGCCGGACGTGTCCGTGGAGCCACACAAGGACGTGCCGGCTGCGGCGTGGTCCACCGCGGGCACGGCGAGGGCGACGCAACCTTCGCAAAAGCATCACAGCCGCGTCTGGAACCCTCACAGTCGGGCTGCCTAGGCTCCGCATGCGCACGACGACGTGCGTGGAGCCGGCCGACGATGGCCGGTGTGTGCCGGCCGCCCCGGCAGCACGGGAAGATCACATGGACTACTGCGCACCCTGCCGCCGCCACCTGAACGGCGCCCTGGCCTGCCCCGGTTGCGGGGCCCCCGCGGAGAACCGGGAGACGCCACCGGAGGCCGCCGTACCCGGCCCCCTCCCCGCCGGGGCGTCGCCCCCGCAGGGCGGCCGTGCCACCGGGCCGGCCGCCTCCCGGCGCGGTGCCCGCCGGTCCGGGAGGCGGCCCGGCGTCCTGGTGCTCTCGGTCGTCGGCCTGGCCGTCGCGGGCCTCGGCGCGGCGGCGCTGGCCGCCAGCGGCACGGAGGGTGCCCCGCCCTCGCCCGGCGCGGGCGGGCCGGACACGGCGCAGTCGCAGAGCGCCTCCGCCCCGGCCACCGCCACCCCCACCGCCGCGCCGAGCGTGACCAAGGCTCCGGCCGCGCCGATCGCCCAGCGCACCGGCCCGAGCCCCACCGCATCTGCCTCCGCCTCCGCCAGGAGCAGCGCTTCGGCGGCGCCGACGGCCACCCGTGCCCCCGACCCGGTCCAGCCGGCCCCGCCGGTCCCACCGGCGCCGAGCACCGCCCCGTCCACCACCCCGCAGCCCTCGGCGACCGCCCCGCGCCCCTCGGCCACCACCACCCCGAAGCCGACGCCCAGCTGCACGCCGTTCCTGTTCTGGTGCACGTAGCGAGCCGACCGGCCGGCTGGCCGTCCGCGTCGCCGTCCGCGTCCGCCTAGAGCCTGACCACCAGCCCCTCGTCGGCCGCGAGGACCTCACCGGCGAAGGTGCTCCGGGCCTCGGCGACCGAGCGGTCGCGGTCGCTGCCCGGCCAGAAGTGCGTGAGCAGCAGGCGTTCGGCCCGCGCGCGGGCCGCCCAGGCGCCGGCCGTCGCGGCGCTCATCAGGTGGGGGTCGTCGCCCTCGGGTGCGGTGCCCTGCAGCGTGGCCCCGGCGATGAACAGGTCGGCGCCGGCCGCCAGCCGGGCGAGGGCCTCGCCCGCACCGGCGTCGCCGCTGTAGGCGAGGGTCAGGCCGGGGGCGGCCAGGCGGACGCCGGCGTGCGGGACATGGTGCGGCAGCAGGGCGGCGTCGAGGCCGAACGGGCCCACCCGGTGGCTCCCCGGGAGGTCGTGCACGTCGAAGACCTCGCGGAGGTCCTCGGTCGGCTCCATCGCCTGGACCCGCCGGACGACCCCCGGCGGGCAGTACAGCGGCAGGCGGGGCCAGCGCGGCTGGGCGAAGTAACGGGCGCGGCAGAGGGCGCTGAGGTCGGCGCAGTGGTCGGGGTGTTCGTGGGTGACGACCACCGCGCCGACGTCCCCGGCGGGGGCGTGCTCCAGCAGTCGGGGGAGCGTCGCGTAGCCGAGGTCCAGCACGAGGCGGAACCCGTCGTACTCCAGCAGGAAGCCGCTGGCACCTCGCCCGGCCTCCGGCCAGGCCCCGCACGTTCCCAGCACCGTCAGTCTGCGCATCAGGCGATGCTCTCATGCGGCCGGGCGGGGCCTGCCGGGTCAGGCGCCGAAGTTCAACGCGTACAGCGAGCGCACCAGTTCGGCGGTGACGAAGTCCATCGGGACGGTGCCCAGCACCGGCCGGGCGGAACGGTCGAGGCCGCCGAGGTAGCCGCGCAGTCTGGGGTTGATCGCGTCGGCGGCCTGGCGCGGCCAGAGGCCCCAGCCGGAGCTGGAGGTGAAGGTGAGGAAGAGCCGATGCGGGTCGGTGGCGGCCCGGGCGGCGTCGAGGTGGGTGGAGACCTCGGGCCACTTGCGGGAGTTGAGGTCGAAGATGGTGCCGATGTCGTAGTCGTCCTCGATGTCGGTGCGCGGGCCGCCCCATCGCAGGCCGGGCAGGCCGGAGTTGTCGGCGATCAGGACGACCCGGCCGCGGACCTCGCCCAGGCGCGGGATCCGGTCCTCGGCCCAGAACAGGCCCGGCCACCGCCGCTGGTAGTCGGCGAAGAGGGCGCCGAACTCGGCGTCGGAGACGGTGGAGTACTCCTGCTTGACCCGCATCACCAGGGTCTCGCCGGGGTGCGCGGCGAGGAAGGCCTGGCACTGGTTGAGTATGTCGCCGAAGAAGCTCTGCTGGAAGACCGGGCCGTGGTGGATCGCGAACACGCCGTCGATGAACCGGCAGCGGATGTCGAGGAAGCGGATGCCTGCCGCGAACTGGTCCGGTGCCGAAAGTGTTTGAGTCTGCGTCAGGGCGCCGCCGTAGAGCGAGCAGGTGTCATGGGTGCCGGGGAGGGTGAGCCGCGCGAGGGAGGCCTGCGGGTCGACGGCGCCCAGCCAGTCCGCCCCGCCCGGGACGGTGGCCGCGGAGGCCCGCGGCATGCCCGCCCCCAGCCCGGCGGAGGCGAGGGCGCCCAGCAGGGCGGTGCGGCCGAAGGTGCGCCTGCTCATCGGTGTACGGGTGCTCAAGGACATGGCGTGGTACCCCCGTTGGGTGTGTGGGGACGGGACGGGAGAGTGAGTGGCATGCTCATTGTCGGGATGCCGGCCCGCTTTGCCCAGGGGTGCGGACGGTGGAACCGGCACCCCGCGGGCACTCGTCCGGATGAATGCCGAGGCCGGGGCCGACCGAGGAGAGTGCGATGGACCGCAGAACGGTGGGCAGGATCCGGGTCGGAGCGGGTGTGCTCGGACTGACGGGGACCGCGGTCTGCCTGGCTGTCGGCGTCTGGCCGACCGCCGACGGCGCCAGCCCGCTCTCCCGGGACGGGTGGATCCTCTGCGGGATCTTCTTCACCGTCTCGGTGCTCGGTCATCCGAAGACGCGGTGGAGCGGCCCCGGCTGGCTCTACGGGACGGCCTACCTCGCACTGCTCGGCGTCGTGATCTGCGTCGGCAGCGTCCACGCGGGTCTGCGCCGGAGCGGCATCCAGGACCGCACCACCCGGCCGGTGACGGCCACCCTGAGCACGTGCGACCGGATCCACCGGAGCGGGGACGGCCCTGACACCGGCTCCTTCAGCTGCCTCTACAGCTGGACCCTCGACGGCCGGCCGTACCAGGAGACCCGGAGCACCATCGAGCCGCACCGGGACGGCGACCACGTCCGCCTCTGGGTCGACCCGGAGAACGGTCAGACGGACGAGCACGACGCGAAGCGGCCGGTCATGATGTTCGTCCTGGCCGCCGTCGCAGGCCTCGCCGTCCTCGGCTACCTCTACCTGGTCGCCCGCACCCTGCTCAGGTTGCGCCGCCGCCGGAGGCGACCGGTCCGGCGCCGCGGTTGAGCGTCCCGCCCCCGGCGGTGCACGCTGCGCACCGCGGCAACGGCCCGAGGATCCCGGCGACGTGGGCGGAGGTCACCACGCGGCCTCGCGGTAGTCCTTGAGGAAGACGCCCGACACCGGTGCGCCGGCCTCGCCGCGGACGATCGGGTCATAGACGCGGGCGGCGCCGTCGACGATGTCGAGCGGGGTGCGGAAGCCTTCGGCGGCGATCCGGGCCTTCTTGGGGGCCGGGTTCTCGTCGGTGATCCAGCCGGTGTCGACGGCGCACATGTGGACGCCCTGGGCGGCGAGTTCCTCGGCGCTGGTGCGGGTGAGCATGTTGAGGGCGGCCTTGGCCATGTTGGTGTGCGGGTGCCCGGCGGTCTTGTTGCGGACGGCGAACCGGCCCTCCACCGCGCTGACGTTGACGATGTAGCGGCGCGGGTACGGGGAGGCGAGCAGCAACGGGAGCAGGCGGTCGCAGAGCAGCGCGGGGGCGAGGGCGTTGACCAGCTGGGTCTCCAGCACCTCCCCCGGGTCGAGGCTGCCGAGCCGGGCGGACCAGGAGTTGGCGGGCGCGAGGTCGGGCAGCAGGCCGGCCTCGTCGGCCAGCTCGGGCAGCACGTCGGCCGTCAACGCCGAGGGGCCGACGTCGAGTTCGGCTGCGGGCCAGGCCGGGGAGAGCGCCGGCATCGGCCGGAAGCCGGGCGCGTGCGTCACCGCGGTGACGGAGCCGGCGGGCAGCGCGGCCCGCTCACCGGCGGCCAGCAGCGCGTAGGACTCGGGCGGGCGGCGCAGGGTCTGGGCGGCGTTGTTCACCAGGATGTCCAACGGGCGGCCGTCGGCGAGCAGTTGTCCGGCGAGGCCGAGTACCTGGCGGGGGTCGCGCAGGTCGATGCCGACGACGGTGAGGCGGCTCCACCAGTCGGCGGAGCCCGGCGCGGCGCGGAACCGGCGGACGGTGTCGTGCGGGAAGCGGCTGGTGACGATCAGCTCGGCGCCGTCGCGCAGCATCATCAGGGCGAGCTCGAAACCGATCTTCACCCGGCCGCCGGTGAGCAGCGCGCGGCGGCCGCGCAGGTCGGTGGCGAGGGCGCGGCGGGCGGTGTTGTCGGCGGCGCAGGCGGGGCAGAGCAGGTGGTAGAAGGCGTCCACCCGGCGGTAGCGCTGCTTGCAGACGTAGCACCGTCGGCCGAGCCGGAGTTCGCCGAGCGGGGCCGTGGCCGCGGCCCCGGCCAGCGGCGCGTCCTCGCGCCGGTCGCGGGCCCCGGTGGCGGTGGCGGCGAGCAGGTCGGCGTCGGCCCGGCGGGCCTCGTCCTTGACGCTCTGGCGGCGGCGCTTGCGGCTCTCGCGGACGAAGGATTCGAGCTGCCGCTCGGCGTGCAGCCGGATCCGGTTGCCGGCGGGGAGGGCACGCAGGCGTCCGAGGGTGCGGCTGAAGGCGGCCAGTTCTTCCGTGGTGACCTCGTCGGCCGTCGTGTACTCGTCGGTGGCCCGGCGCCCGTCGGCTGCGGTGGCCTCGTCGGCCGTGGCGCACTCGTCGACTGTGGTGTGCCCGTCGCTTCGGACCGCCATGTCCGTCCCCCTCGTGCGCTGTGCTGCAGAGCCCCGGTGGTCCCGACCGGGTTCCAACCGGCGTGCCCGGCAGGGCGGAGTGGTGCGCCTGACTCAGTACTCCGGGGCCGAGGCCTGCCCGGGAGGCCGGATTCGAACCGACGTCTCCGCCATGAGAAAGCGGCGCGCCTGCCTCTGCGCTACGCCCGGGCAGTGGGAGGGACTGTACCGGCTGCGCCAGAGAAGTGAGATCACATTATTCGTAGGATGAGGGCCTCGGCCGGGGCAGGACGCGCCGCGAGTACGACAGGGAACGGGGAGATCACGATGGTGAGTCTCAGCGCGATAGCCGGCATTGCGGTGGTGTCCACTGGGATGGTGCTGACCCCCGGGCCCAACATGATCTATCTGGTGTCCCGTTCGGTTGCTCAGGGTCGTCGGGCCGGGCTGATCTCGTTGGCGGGTGTGTTCGTCGGCTTCCTGACTTATCTGGTCGCGGCGACCGCTGGTATCGCGACGGTGTTCGCGTTGGTGCCGGAGATCTATCTGGCGGTCAAGTTCGCCGGTGCGGGTTACCTGCTGTGGCTGGCCTGGAAGGCGGTCCGTCCGGGTGGCAGTTCGGCGTTCGCGCCGAAGGAGCTGGCGGCGGACGGGCCGGGGCGGCTGTTCGGCATGGGTCTGCTGACCTGTCTGCTGAATCCCAAGATCGCGATTCTGTACGTCTCGTTGCTGCCGCAGTTCGTCCAGCCGGAGCGCGGCCATGTCGCCGTCCAGAGCCTCTTGTTGGGTCTGACGCAGATCGCGGTCGGGGTGGCCGGGAATGCGGTGTTCGTGCTGACGGCCGGTTCGGTGTCCTCGTTCTTCGCCCGGCGCCCGCTCTGGCAGCGGGTGCACCGCTACCTGATGGGTACCGCGCTGGCGGGCTTCGCGGTGCGGATCGCGGCCGACCGCTCGCGGGTGGTGCTGGCGGCTCCCTGACGCCTCCGGGCGGGGAGCCGCCGGCACCCGGCTCAGCCGCCGTACTGGGCGAAGATCTTCGCGAACTCGTACGGCTGCTGCGGGATGTTGGTGCACTTGAACAGTGCGCCGGTGCAGGCGTTGGCGTCCCGGGTGGCGTCCCAGAAGGCCAGCTCGCCGAGGTGGTGCTGCCTGGCGAAGGCCACCAGCTGCTGGGCGTCCGCCTGGTTGTAGATCTGGTGGTCGTCGTTCTCGCCGATCATCGGCGTGACCCCGACCATGGCCCACAGCTGCGCGTCGCTCCTCGCGGGGTAGAGCGCCTTCAGCTGGCCGTACAGCGCCTGCGCGGCCTGGACGGCGGCGTCGCCGTAGTCGGAGCCGGCGCGGTAGTAGTCCATCGCCATGATGTTCACCAGGTCGACGGCCACGCCCGCGTCCCGGGCGGACTTCACGATCGCGACGCCCTCGGTGGTCAGGCCCTCGGGCAGCACCGGCAGGGTGAAGGACACCTTCAGGCCGGGGTTGGCCTTCTGCAGCTTGGCGAGCGCGGCCGAGCGGCGGTCGTTGGCGGCGGTGTCGGCGATCGCGGCGCCCTCGATGTCGAAGTCGACGTAGCGCAGGTTGTACGCCTTCACCACGGCGTCGTACTCGGCGAACAGCGAGTCCACCGTGGTGCAGGCGGCGGCGAGTTCGGTGCCGCTGGCGCCGCCGAAGGAGACCTTGACGTCGCCGCCGGCCGCCCGCAGCGCGTCCACCTGGTCCTTGGCCCAGCCGGTGCGCGGGTCGTAGGCGTTGAACCAGCTGGCCTTGCAGCCGACGCCGGTGACGAAGCCCATGGTGAAGGACTTCAGGTTGCCGGCCTTGGCCATCGCGGGCAGGGACGGGGTGGGCCAGGCACCCATGTCGATGTAGGGGGCCACCGGGACGGCGACGATCGGCGGCGGCGTGGTGGGTGTCGCCGTGCCGGTGGGCGTGGGCGTCACCGTCGGCGTGGCCGAGGTCGGCGGCGGGGTGGACGGGTTGCCGCCGGGGCCGGTGAGCGCGACGTCGTCGGCCAGGTAGGCGCCCTGCCCGTACCAGCCGTGCAGGTAGACGGTGACGCTGGTGGTGGCCGGGCCGGTGGTGAAGGTGGTGGAGAGCTGCTGCCAGGCGGCGCCGCCGGGCGTCCAGACGGCCGGGTCGGTGACCCCGCTGCCGGTGGCGCCGAGGTAGACGTACTGACCCCGGACCCAGGCGCTCAGGGTGTACTTGGTGTTGGGCTGCACGGTGACGGTCTGGCCGCACTGGGCGGTGTCGCTGCCGCTCGCGGCCCCCTTGAGGGCGTAGGAGCCGGTGTGTGCACCGGAGTTGGCGATGCTTCCGGTGCCGCCGGAACAGCTCCAGGGGGCGGTCGCGCCGCTCTCGAAGCCGGCGTTGGCGAGCAGGTTGCCGTCGGCCGCGCCGGCGTTTCCGGCCAGGGTGGCGAGCCCGCCGGCGGCCAGTGCGGTGGCGGCTGCGAGGCCGAGCAGTGCGGCCCGGCCGGCGGGCCGGCGGTGCCGGGCCGTGGTGCCGGGTGCGGAGATGTCGTGGGGCGCGCGTGGCATGGGGGTGCCTCTCGGGACGGCGCCCGGCCGCCGCCCGCCGCGGTGGGGAGCGCGGGCGGGCGACCGTGGGCGGTGGGGTGGTGTCCGGTGCGGGGGAGGTGCGCGGTGCTGGGCACCAACGTGGACTAGACCAGCTGTGCACGTCAAGAACTTCCGGGGCATCAAAGGTCCGCCGGGGAAAGGCTTACGCGCGGTTTAAGGGAGGCCGGGGGCGGCCCCGTGCCGGGCGGGGCAGAGGAAGATCATCCCGCTCCGGCGCCTGGTACACCTGGACGGACAACGGCGACCTCTGATGGCCGCAAGGGAGTTCCGGCGCCGGTGTCCGTCTGTCGGAAAGCCGCCCGCACGCCGAGCACAGCTCCCTAGGGTGGCGCGATGATCAGGAATCTGCGCATCTGCTTCCTCGGGGACTCCTTCACCCAGGGCGTCGGCGACCCGGAGTACCGCGGCTGGGTCGGCCGGGTGCTCCAGGCGACCGGAGGGGACGTGACGGCGTTCAACCTGGGCGTCCGCAGGAACACCTCGGCGGACGTGCTGGCGCGGATCTGGCCGGAGGTGGCCGCGCGGACGGTGCCCGGGGCGGACAGCCGGCTCGTCCTCTCGGTCGGCAGCAACGACACCGTGCGGGAGGCGGGTCGCCCACGGGTGGCGCCGGAGCGCTGCGTGGCCCACCTCGCCGCCCTGCTGGACGGTGCCCGTGAGCGCGGCCTCGGCGTCCTGGTGGTCGGCCCGCCGCCGGTGGCCGACGCGGGCGCGGAACACCTGGACCGGCTGCTGGCGCTCGTCGGCGCGCTGGCCGCGCTCTGCGCCGCGCGCGGTGTGCCCTTCGTCGACGTGACGGCCGCGCTCGCCGCCGATCCGGTCTGGACGGCCGAGGCCCTCGCCGGCGACGGCGCCCATCCGGGGGCGGGCGGCTACCGGCGGCTCGCCGGCCTCGTGCTGGCGGGCGGTTGGCGGGAGTGGGTGCTCGGAGGAGGGGCTTGACCTCGAGTGCACTCGAAGGGAGAGGCTGAAGCCGTTGATCCGCAACACACGAAGGAGCACCGGAAGATGCGCACCTCCACGCTTGGTCAGCAGGGTCCCGAGGTCGGCGTGGTCGGCCTCGGCTGCATGGGGATGACCTGGGCCTACGACCTGCAGAACCGTGACGACGAGACGTCGGTCCGGGTGATCCGGGAGGCGCTCGACCTCGGCGTCACCCTGATCGACACCGCCGACTACTACGGCCCGTACACCAATGAGGAGGTGGTCGGCGCCGCCCTGGCCGGCTCGTACCGGGAGCGTGCGGTGCTGGCCACCAAGGTCGGCCTGGTGTCGGGCACCGGTGGCAGGATGGCGGGGAACAACGGGCGTCCGGAGCACGTGCGGCGCTCGATCGACGAGAGCCTGCGCCGCCTCGGCACCGACCACGTCGACCTCTACCAGCTGCACCGGGTGGACCCGGAGGTGCCGATCGAGGAGACCTGGGGCGCGCTCGCCGAGACCGTCGCGGCCGGCAAGGCGCGCCGGATCGGGCTCTCCGAGGTGAGCGTCGAGCAGATCAAGCGGGCGCAGGCGGTGCACCCGGTGGCGTCGGTCCAGTCCGAGCTGTCGCTCTGGACCCGGGACGCGCTGGCCGAGGTGGTGCCGTACACCGAGGCGGAGGGCATCGCCTTCCTGCCGTTCTCGCCGCTCGGCCGGGGCTTCCTGACCGGCAACATCTCCTCCGCCGACCAGTTGCAGGCCGGCGACTTCCGCCGCTCGCTGCCGCGGTTCCAGCAGGACGCGCTGGCGGCCAACCTCGCGCTGGTGGAGAAGGTGAAGGAGGTCGCCGCGCGGGTCGGTGTGACGCCGGCGCAGGTGGCGCTGGCCTGGGTGCTGGCGCAGGGCCGGTACGTCCTGCCGATCCCGGGCACCAAGACGCCCAAGTACCTGGTGGACAACGCGGGCGCGGCCGACGTGGTGCTCCCGGCGGCGGACCTCGCCGAGCTGGACGCGCTGCCGACGCCGACCGGCAGCCGCTACTGAGCGACCCCGGTGGCCGGGGGCCGGCCGGCCCCCGGCTCCCCGCTCAGCGCTCCTTGACCCAGATCAGCTGCCGCCCCGTCTCGCCGGGTGCCCGCACCGCCGTGTCGGCGATCCGGTCGAGCCGGTAGCCGAGCTTGCGCGGCACGGCGGCGCTGGCGGTGTTGGCCTGGTCGCAGCGGATCTCCACCCGCCCGATGCCGGGCAGGGCGAGCGCGGCCCCGGTGAGCGCCGCGGCGGCCGTCGTAGCGATGCCCCGGCCGACGTGCTCCGTGCCCACCCAGTAGCCGATCTCCAGCGCGCCCGGGCCGATCCGGCCGTGCAGGCCGAACGAGCCGATCACGCTGCCCGGCCGGGCGTCCAGGCCGATCAGGTAGATGAAGTCGGTGCCGGCGTCCCAGGCGGCGGCACCGGCTCTGGTCACCTCGGCGGTCTGCGCGCGGCTGGGCGCCTCCGCGGCCCACTCCAACCAGGGCCGCAGGTGGTCCAGGTTGGCCCGGACGGCGGCGTTGAGCGCAGCCGTGTGGCCGGTCGAGCGGCGGTGCAGCGAGACCCCGCCCGCCAGCCGCAGCAGCTCCGGCGGCCGGCCGGGGGAGACCTCAGGGGACCGTGACATGACAGGGCTCATGACCGCGATTATGGCCGTGGTCCAGACCTGCCACCACCAGGAGGGCGCGGGTGCGGGGCGCCGCCCGGGGGCGTGTCAGAGGCGCACCAGGACGTCGTCGAGCTCCTTGCGCCGCAGGTCGGGGACGCGCGCGCCGTCCGCCGGGTAGCCCACCGGGATGACGTAGGCGGCCCGTTCCTCGGCCGGCCGTTCGCACACCTCGTTGAGGAACCTCATCGGGCTCGGGGTGTGGGTGAGCGTGGCCAGCCCGGCCTGGTGCAGGGTGGCGAGCAGCAGGCCGACCGCGATGCCGACCGACTCCTTGGTGTAGTACGGGCGCGGCGACCGCGGGCCCTTGTGCACCTCGAACACCACGATCACGGCGGGCGCGTCCTCCAGGAACGGCTTCTGCCAGTCGGTGCCGATCGGCGCCAACGCGGCCAGCCACTCCTCGGAGGCCCGGTGCGCGTAGAACTCGCGCTCCTCCGCCTCGGCGGCCGCGCGCAGCCGCCGCTTGCGCTCCGGGTCGGTGATCACCACGAACCGCCACGGCTGGACGTGCGCGCCGCTGGGCGCGGTGTTCGCGGTGCGGACCGCCCACTCGACCACGCCGTCCGGGATCGGGCGGGTCGAGTAGTCGCGGACGGTCCGGCGCAGCGCCATCACGTCGTGGAAGGACCTGCTGCGTGCCTCGGCCTCGTGGGCGGGCACCGTCATCGGGCGGAGCGGGACGCTCGGGTAGGAGGGGCCGTCCGCCGTGCTGTCAACCATCTGGCTCTCAACCATGGCCGACAGCACAGCACATGACGGACCAGCCGGGAAGAGGTCGAGACCAATCGGCGGGCGGTCAGCTCTCGTGGACGCGCCCGCCCCCGACCTCGATCCGCCGGTTCACCGAGACCGTGTCCAGCATCCGCCGGTCGTGCGTGACCAGCAGCAGCGTGCCGGTGTACGAGGCCAGCGCGGCCTCCAACTGCTCGATGGCCGGCAGGTCCAGGTGGTTGGTGGGCTCGTCCAGGACCAGCAGGTTCACCCCGCGCGCCTGGAGCAGCGCCAGCGCCGCCCGGGTGCGCTCGCCGGGGGAGAGGGTGTCCGCCGCGCGCAGCACGTGCACCGCCTTCAGGCCGAACTTGGCCAGCAGCGTGCGCACCTCCTCCGGAGTCAACTCCGGTACGGCGGCGGCGAACGCCTCCGCCAGCGGCTCCCCGCCGAGGAACAGCCCGCGCGCCTGGTCCACCTCGCCGACCACCACGCCGGAGCCCAGCACGGCGCTGCCGCCGTCGAGTTCGAGCCGGCCGAGCAGCGCGGCCAGCAGGGTGGACTTGCCCGCGCCGTTGGCGCCGGTGATGGCGACCCGGTCGGCCCAGTCGATCTGGAGGTCCACCGGGCCGAGGGTGAAGTCGCCGCGGCGGGCGGTCGCCCCGCGCAGGGTGGCGACAACCGAGCCGGAGCGCGGCGCGGTGGCGATCTCCATCCGCAGCTCCCACTCCTTGCGCGGCTCATCGACCACGTCCAGCCGCTCGATCATCCGCTGGGTCTGCCGGGCCTTGGAGGCCTGCTTCTCGGTGGACTCGGACCGCATCGCCCGGCCGATCTTGTCGTTGTCGGAGGACTTGCGGCGTGCGTTGCGCACCCCGTGCTCCATCCAGCCGCGCTGCATCCGGGCCCGGGCCTCCAGGCCGGCCTTGGTGTCGGCGTACTCCTCGTACTCCTCGCGGGCGTGCCGGCGGGCCGTCGCGCGCTCCTCCAGGTACGCCTCGTAGCCGCCGCCGTACAGGTTGACCTGCTGCTGGGCGAGGTCCAGCTCCAGCACCTTGGTGACGGTGCGGGCCAGGAACTCGCGGTCGTGGCTGATCAGCACGGTGCCGGCGCGCAGGCCCTTGACGAAGGACTCCAGCCGCTCCAGGCCGTCCAGGTCGAGGTCGTTGGTGGGCTCGTCGAGCAGGAAGACGTCGTAGCGGGAGAGCAGCAGCGAGGCGAGGCCGGCCCGCGCGGCCTGGCCGCCGGAGAGCGCGGTCATCGGCAGGTCCAGCGAGACCTTCAGCCCGAGCGAGTCGGCGACCTCCTCGGCGCGCTCCTCCAGGTCGGCGCCGCCGAGGTCCAGCCAGCGGTCCAGGCTGGTCGCGTAGTCGTCGTCGGCACCCGGGCGGCTCTCGACCAGGCCCTCGGTGGCCGCGTCCAGCGCGGCCTGCGCCGCCGCCACACCCGTGCGCCGGGCCAGGAAGTCGCGGACCGACTCGCCCTCCCGCCGCTCCGGCTCCTGCGGCAGGTGGCCGACGTTGGCGGACGCCGGGCTGAGCCGCAGCGACCCGCCCTCGGGGGTGTCCAGCCCGGCCAGCAGCCGCAGCAGCGTCGACTTGCCGGCGCCGTTCACCCCGACCAGCCCGATCACGTCCCCGGGGGCGACGACCAGGTCCAGGCCGGAGAAGAGGGTGCGGTCGCCGTGACCGGCGCTGAGGTCCTTGACTACGAGTGTGGCGCTCATGATGCCCCCGATTCTAGAAGAGCCGGGGACCGGCCAGGAGCCGGCCCGCGGCGCCCGGGAGGGGACCGGGGAACGCGCCGGGGCCCGCGGCGGGAAGGCCGCGGGCCCCGGGTGCTCAGGACGTGCCCGAGGTCACTTCTTCTTGGAGATGTACTCCAGCGCGTGCTGGGCGACGTCGTCCAGGTACGGGCCGGCCTCCCAGGTGTTGTCGTTGCCGCCGATGGAGGTGTCCGACACCAGGACCTGCTTGCCGTCCTTGGTGGTGAACCAGCCGCCGCCGCTGTCGCCGCCGGTGCCGTTGCAGCCGATGGTCAGCATCGCCGGACGGCTCGCGTCGATGGTGTGGCGCACCGGCTTGCCGCTGTCGCAGTGCTCCAGCTCCATGCCGTCGAAGGGCTTGCCGGCGGGGTAGCCGTAGCTGCTGACCGCGGTGATCTGGTCGCGCGGGGCGTTGAACCAGACCGGCACCGAACCGCCGACGACCTCCTCCAGCGACTTGCCGCTGCCGTCCGGGTTGGCCACCTTGATGATGCCGAAGTCGTACTGGCTCCACGGGCCGCCGTACTCCGGGTCGGCCTCGCTCGACCAGGTCGGGGAGACGATGCCGGCGACCGCGCCCCACTCGCCGTACGGCTCGGCCTGCGTGAGCGAGGCCTGCTTGCCGCCGCTCACCACGCCGGTGCTGTTGAACGCCGGGGCGAAGGTGATGTTGGTGTGCGACTTGCCGCCCTTGCCGCCGTGCAGGCAGTGGCTGGCGGTCCAGACCAGGTTGCTCTTGCCGGGGTTGGCCGGGTCGGAGACGACCGTGCCGGAGCAGACGTAGTCCTGGTTGCCGTCCTGGAAGAACAGCTTGCCGTTGACGTGGAAGTTCTTGGCGAACGGGTGCGGGACGGGCTTCTCCTCGACCAGCTTCGGCAGCGGGTCGTTGCCGCCGTCCGACGGTGCCTGGGAGGTCGGCTGGGCCGGTGCCTGGGAGGTCGGCTGGGCGGTGGGCTGTGCCGTCGGCTGGGTGGTCGGCTGCGCCGTGGGCTGGCCGGGCTTGTACGGCTTGGCCTGGAGGATCTTCTGGAGGTCCCAGAAGCCCTTCACCGCCGGAGTGATCACGTTCTGCTGGGCGAACTTCTCCCAGTCCTCGTACTTCCACTTCTTCAGCTCGTCGAGGCTGGGCAGCTTGATCGGTGCCGCGCCCGGCTTGTCGGTGCTGGTGGCCGCGGTGGTGGGCGCCGCGGTCTCGGCCCCGGTCGTGTCGCTGTTGTCCGGCCCGCACGCCGTCGCGACCACCATCGTCAGCGCGACCACGGAGGCGCCCAGCGCAGCACGAGTCGTCCGGGATATGTGTGACATGAGTTCAGTTCCCCCTGTGGATGAACGCCATACGGCCCAGGACGGCACGGTCCGCAGGTATGGCCGGTGAGGAGTCTGCCATGTGGATAAAGGCGTTCTTACATCCGCCCCTGACCGGGACAGAGCTGTCACGGGATCGGCACGTCATCGGCACGGGAAAAACCTGTTGCGGCCCCCGGTGGGCCTCCGTAGCGTGATCCGTGCCACCCGTCAGAACAGGAGAAGGCCGTTGCTCTACTGAGGTCCCGAGACACCGCCCCCGCCGCGTTGCAGCCCTGCTGCCCGCGGAGCGTGAGTGTGCGAGTGCGCGACCTCAGTGGTGAGCCGGTCCGTGGCCCTTGACGGCCCTTGGTCCCTTCCCGCTCCCTGCGTGCACTCCCGCGGTGTCTCCCGTGTCGCTCCCCAAGACCGCAGGCAACCACCGGGAGGCCACTCATGGCACAACCCAGCACCTCCGTCCTCTGCACCGACCTCGCCTTCGAATGGCCCGACGGCAAGACCGTCCTGGACGGCTTCCACCTCGCCGTCGGCCCCGGCCGGACGGGCCTCATCGGGCTCAACGGCTCCGGCAAGTCCACCCTGCTGCGCCTCGTCGCCGGCGAGCTCACCCCGACCGCGGGCACCGTCAAGGTCGGTGGCGAGCTCGGGTACCTGCCGCAGGGCCTCACCCTCGACACCGGCCTGCGGGTCGACGAGGCGCTCGGTGTCCGGGCCGCCCGCGAGGCCCTGCACGCCATCGAGTCCGGCGACACCGACCAGCGGCACTTCGACGCCGTCGGCGACGACTGGGACGTCGAGGAGCGCGCCCGCGCCACCCTCGACCGGCTCGGCCTGCACCGGTTGGGCCTCGACCGGACCACCGGCGAGCTCTCCGGCGGCGAGGCCGTCCTGCTCCGGCTCGCGGCCCTGCTGCTGAGCCGCCCCGACGTCCTGCTGCTGGACGAACCCACCAACAACCTCGACCGGGCCGCCCGCGAGCGGCTCTACGAGACGGTGGCCGGCTGGAGCGGCGTGATGCTGATCGTCAGCCACGACCGCGAGCTGCTCCAGCACGTCGACCAGATCGCCGACCTCCGGGACGGTCAGGTCACCTGGTACGGGGGGAACTTCGCCGAGTACGAGCGTACCCTCGCCGCCCAGCAGGAGACGGCCGAGCGGCTGTTGCGCAACGCCGAGGCCGACGTCCAGCGCCAGAAACGCGACCTGTCCGAGGCCCGCGTCCGGCTGGAGCGCAGCGCCAGCTACGGCAAGAAGCGTTCGGTCACCCGCAACGACCCGCACATCTTCCGCGGCATGCTGAAGCGCCAGGGCCAGGAGACGGCCGGCCGGCTCCAGGGCATGCACACCGAGCGGCTGGAGGAGGCGAAGCAGCGGCTCACCGCCGCCGAGGAGGCGGTGCGCGACGACGCCGAGATCCGGATCGACCTGCCCCGCACCGCCGTCCCGGCCGGCCGCACCGTCCTCACCCTGCAGAAGGTCCGGCTGCCCTACGGAGCCACCGCCGACCTCGACCTGCGCGGCCCCGAGCGGATCGCCCTGGTCGGCCGCAACGGTTCCGGCAAGTCCACCCTGCTGCGCACCATCGCCGGCGAACTCTCCCCGCTGGAGGGCGAGATCACCACCCCGGTACCGGTGCGCCACCTGCCCCAGCGGCTCGACCTGCTGGACGACGGGCTCACCGTCGTGGGGAACGTCAAGCGGTTCGCGCCGAACGCGGGGGACAACGCGATCCGGGCCAGGCTGGCCCGCTTCCTGTTCCGCGGGGGCCGGGCCGACCAGCCGGCCGCCACCCTCTCCGGCGGCGAGCGGTTCCGCGCCACGCTGGCCGCCCTGCTGCTGGCCGACCCGCCGCCGCAGCTTCTCCTGCTCGACGAGCCGACCAACAACCTCGACCTGGCGAGCGTCCGCCAGCTCACCGAGGCGCTCGCCGCCTACCAGGGCGCGCTGATCGTGGTCAGCCACGACCTGCCGTTCCTGCGCGGCCTCGGGCTCACCCGCTGGCTGGAGCTGGACGGCGAACTGCGGGCGGTGGAGCCGATGTAGTCCGTCACCGGGGCGCGCCACCGAGGTGCTGACGGGCCGACATGCTCGCGGCGGCCGACCGGATCCGCTCCTGGCGGATCCGAGCCGGCCGCCGCGTGGGTCGGGTCGGTGCGGGTCGGTGCGGGTCGGGATCAGACCTCGGAGACCTCGGAGGCCGGCTCCGACGCGGATGCGGCACCCGGCCGGAGCTTGCCCGCGACCAGGGTGCCCAGCCGGTCCAGCCCGATCACGGTCGCCGCGAGGACGATGAACTCCACCGTCAGCAGGGCTATCTGGCCCCACACGTAGCCGTAGCCCTCGGTCGTCGGGTCGAAGAAGAAGTACGGGTACGGCATCGGGTAGTTGGAGAACAGCGCGTTGCGGACCAGGACGATCGCCGCGTAGCCGAGCGGGAAGGCCAGCCAGAGCGGGACGTCCCGCCAGGCGGCGGCGTTGCGCGGCTTCAGCGTCAGCCAGTCGATGATCACCATCACCGGCGTGACGTAGTGCAGGAAGAACGACGACCAGTGCTGCAGCTTGTCCGGGCCGTCGAAGAGCCCGGGCAGCGGGTTGGCGCCGTGCTCCAGCAGGATGTGCGAGACCAGCCCGGTGATCAGGATGTACAGCGTGGCGGCGCCGCGCAGCCGGGGCGCGGGCGCGTCCACCGTGCCGCGCTTGACCATCCAGTAGACGGCGCCGATGAAGTAGCCGAGCACGATCACGTTGCTCTGGATGGTGAAGTACACCAGCGGCGCGGTCTGGAGGGTCAGGCCGAGGCCCGCCGAGAGCACGATGCCCATGCGCCACCAGAGCGCGGGACGGGTCCGGACTGACATACGGCCACCAGTTCGTTTCAGGCGATACGGGAGGTATCGGGCGGTAGAGGGAGGGAAGGCCGCACTCTACTCGCTGGTAGGGCCGGGACGGAAGAAACTCGGAGCAGGTGCTCCCTGCCCGGGAGCTACCCCGGCAGGACGAAGCCCGACTCGTACGCGGCGATGACCGCCTGGGTGCGGTCCCGGGCGCCCAGCTTGGCCAGCACGCTGCCGACGTGCGTCTTCACCGTCTCCTGGCTGACCACCAGCCGCCCGGCGATCTCGCCGTTGTTCAGCCCGGCGGCCATCAGCCGCAGCACCTGGCCCTCCCGCTCGGTGAGCCGCCCGATCGGCCCCTGTACGGGCGCGGCCGCGCGCTGCCCGGCCCGGGCGTGGCGCAGGGCCAGCTCGCGCACCGCGGCCGGGAAGAGCAGCGAGTCCCCGCGCGCGACCAGCCGCACCGCCTGGACCATCTCCTCCGCGCTGGCCCGCTTCAGCAGGAAGCCGGCGGCGCCGGCCCGCAGCGCGTCGTACACGTGGTCGTCGTGCTCGAAGGTGGTGACCACCATGATCTTCGGCGGGTCGGCCATGCCGCCGACCAGCTGCTCGGTGGCCCGGATGCCGTCGATGCCGGGCATCCGGACGTCCATCAGCACCACGTCCGGCCGCAGCTCGCGCACCAGCGACACCGCCTCGGCGCCGTCGGAGGCCTCGCCGACCACGGTCAGGTCCGGTTCGGCGTCGATCACCACCCGCAGGCCCATCCGCACCAGCCGTTCGTCGTCGGCGATCACCACCCGGACCGCGGCACCCAGCCCATCCGTCACGTTCGTCGTCCCGCTCATCGTGTCCCTCCCACCGGCAGCCAGACGGCCAGCCGCCACGTCGTTCCGTCGTCCGCCGGACCGGCCTCGCAGCCGCCGTGCAGCACCGCCGCCCGCTCGCCGATGCCGCGCAGCCCGCGGCCGCCGCCGGGGCGGCTGGGGCGGGCGGGGCCCAGCGGGTTGGTCATTTCGATCTCCAGCCGGCCCGCGGCCAGCCCCAGCCGCAGCCCGGCGGGCGCGGCCGGGCCGGCGTGCCGCAGGACGTTGGTGAGGCCCTCCTGGACGATCCGGTACGCCTCGCGGGAGGACGCGGCCGGCAGCCGGTCCAGGCCGGGCGGCAGCTCGGCGTCGACGTTCAGCCCGGTGCGGGCGAGCTGTCGCAGCAGGTCGTCCAGCTCGGCCAGGGTCGGCCCGGCGGGCTCGGCGTCGGCCCGGTCCTCCTCCCGCAGCAGGCCGATCACGGCGTCCAGCTCGGCGACTGCGGCCCGCGCCGTCTCGCCGATCGCCTGGAGCGCCTCCTCGGCGAAGTCCGGGTCGCTCCGCAGCACCCGGGCAGCCGCCGAGGCCTGGATGCCGACCGCGCTGAGCGCATGGCCGACCGAGTCGTGCAGCTCGCGCGCCAGCCGGTTGCGCTGGGCGAGCACGGTGGCCCGCCGTTCGGCGGCGGCCACCCGCTCGTCCGGGGTCGGGCCGAGCAGGACGGGTGCCCAGCGGGCCAGCAGCGTGCCCAGGCCGGCGCTGGTCGAGAGGATCAGCAGCGTCAGCGCGAGGCCCATGAGCGGTCCGGGCAGCCAGGACGGGACCCCGCGGTCCTGCCAGAACTGCAGTAGCTCGGCCACCGGCGGCCCGCCCAGTGGCGAGATCATCAGGAAGACCGCGAACGGCACCCCGGCCAGCGTCATCCCGCTGACCACCCCGCCGAAGAGCAGGTGCAGGACGTACCAGGCGACGGTCTGCCGCCGGGCCGCCCAGGACTGGGCCGGGCCGGTGGCGACCTCGTCCGGCCGGCTCGGTGCGCAGAGTGCCCGCGCGGCGGCCCCTTCCAGCGCGCGGACCGTCGGCACCAGCGCGGTGACGGCGGCCATCGGCAGCGACAACCCGAGCGCGGTGAAGTAGAGAAGCAGCTGGACCATCGGGTCGCGCTGCGGGTCGAGTGCTCCGATCAGCACGGTCGAGAGCATCCAGTAGGGCATCAGCAGCGCGCCGCCGAGCACCAGGTGCACCCAGCGCAGCCGGGCCCGCCGACCGAGCAGCGCGCCCCCGGCCCGCCGCAGCCCCCACCGGTCCGTGCCCGCCCCCGTGTTCATCCGGCCGACTCTACGTCAGTGACCGTCGGCCCGGCGGCGGTCGTCCTGTCGGTGACCGCGTGCGCGCCAGTGGTCGTACCGGCGGTGGTCGGCGCGGCGGTGATCGTCCCGGCGGTGGTGGTTCCGGCGATGGTCGTCCCGTCGGTGATCGCGTGCGCGGCCGTCCGCTCGACGAGGGCGATCGTGCCGACCACCAGGATCAGCAGGCCCGTCACCAACTGCCCGGCCTCCACCAGCGGCATCAGCCCCGGCACGGCCTTGCGCAGGTCGGTCACCTCGTCGGTCGTCCCGAGTGCGACCAGCTGGTAGCCGCCCCAGCCGAACAGCGAGCCGCCCGCGGTCCACACCACCGCGACCGGCAGCCGCAGCCGCCGTTCCGGCCGGGCGCGGAACACCAGAACCAGCAGCGCCGCGACGGCGGCCACCGCCATCACCGCGGTCACGCCGTCCAGCACGGCCGAGGCCCGGGTGCGCTGCTCGGTGAACAGCACCGGGAGCCCCGTCGAGCCACCCGCCGCCCAGTACGTGCGGGCCGCCGCCACACCGAGCGCGAGCAGCGCGGCGACGCCGGCGAGGGCACGCTGCACGGTGAGGGTGGGGGAGTCCGGCAGGTCGCCGATCCGGCTGCTCAGCAGGCCCGCCCAGCGCCGCCGCGCGTACAGCAGGAAGGCGGTGATCAGCGCGACGCCCTGGACGGAGAATCCGCCGTAGACGACGGCGAACACCCAGCCGGCGAGCCCTTCCGGGCCCCCGCCGTCCGAGCTCTCGCCCGCCGGGCTCTGCTCCGGTCCGAGCAGCACCGAGGCGAGCGCGCTGAGCGGCAGCGCCACCAGGACGGTGCCGAGCAGCCCGGTCGCCACCCACATCGGGAACGCGACCAGTCCGGCCGGCGCCCGCCGCCCCCACGGCCGGACGAAGGCGAGCGCCAGCAGGACGGCGATGACGTCCATGCCGAAGGTCAGCAGGTTCACCAACCAGAGCTTGTCCATCCCGGCCCGGTCGGCGACCCCGACCGGGTGGCCGGTGAGCCAGAGCACCTTGATCGTCAGATACGGCACCGTTGCGGCGACGGCGGTCCAGGCGGCCGTCACCCGTACCCGGTCGACGGAGGTCCTTGTGGTCATGCCGCCACGCTCCCGCACCGGCGCCCGCCAGGACCTCCCCCCGGCTCATGATCCGCCTCCCCCTCCGGGGGGATCCGTACCGCCGGGCCTCCTACCGCGGACGCGCGGGCCCGCCCGGGCGAAGAGCTCGGACGGGCCCGGGGCGCGTACCGCTACGGGATGATCGGCTCGCAGCCGATCGCCTTGCCACCGGCGGTGAGGAACTGCTTCCACAGGTCCGTGACGTCGGGGAAGGGATCCGAGGTGCCCAGCAGCCTCATCTTGAAATAGGTGGGCCTGCCCTGACAGGCCGTGACCACCTCGTCGGTGTTCGGGGACGAGAAGCCCATGGTCCAGCGTGCGCGGCCGAAGGCCTCCGGAGTGTCCTTGTCGGCGTCCGGCGCCCTGAGCCGGGGTTCGGTCCCGATGGCGAAGGTGGCGGCCGCGCTGCTGGTCCCGACGTCGCAGGACCAGAGCGGGGCGAACGCGGTGGTGGCCTGCTGCTTCAGTCCGCGGGCGGCGGACGGCCCGCCGGGGAGAGTCAGCCCGGGCAGGCCGCAGACGTTGCCGCTGTCCAGGTCCTGCTTCGCGCCCGGGGCCGACAGGCTCCTGGGCGCCGGGAGCTTCGGCTGGGTGCAGGTGTGCTGCGCCGCGATCCCGTTGGCGGCCGCCACCGCGAGCCGGGCGAGCTCGGCGTCGTCGACGGAACCGCCCTTGGTCGCGTCGACCCGCGCACGCAGTCCTCCGGTGCCGCAGCCTTCCGGCAGCAACGCCCACGCCACGGGGCCCGTGACGCCGCCGGCCGAACCGCCGTTGGCCGAGGCGGCGAACAGGCGCGCGCCGGCCTCGGCCTCGAAGACGGCGGTGTTCCGGTCCGAGCGGACCCCCACCAGGACCGACCTGTGCCCGCCGAACGCCCCGGTGCTCACCACGGCCGTGCACGAGGACCCGCTGTCGCGCAGTGGCGCCGGCTCGCCGGTGTCCTCCTCGCTGATCCGTCCGGGCCCCAGCGCGTCGTGCAGGGCGTCGGCGCTCACCACGCCGTTGCACACGGTGCCCGGACCGAGGACGTTGGTGAGGCTGTACAGCAGCACCCCTGAGACGCCGGCCGTGATCGCCACGATCACGGCCGCCGCCCGCAGGCGCAGCCGCCGGGTGGTGAAGCCGCGCCGGGTGAGGGTCCGGTCGAGTTTCTCCGTCGTCATGCGGTCACGGGTTGCCGAGCGCGTTGTGGTAGGCCCGGTCGATGGACGAGCGGTAGTGCACCCCGGCGCTGTCGGCCAGCTGCTTCGTCACGCTGCCGGTCGCGTCGATGTCCTGGTCCGAGACGCCGGACCGGCGGGCCTTCTCCTGGATCATGGTCATCAGCTGGGACTCGCCGGCCGTGTAGTTCTTGCTGACCTCGCCCTGGGTCCTGACGTCGAGTTCGGCGTTGGCCTTGTTCGCCCAGTCGGAGGTGCCGATGTCGACCAGACGCTGGGCGACGTCACCCAGGGGGAACCAGGAGGCGCCCGGGATCTTCAGCATGTTCGCCGCGGTGCCGTAGACGTGGTAGTCCATCTTGGCTTTCCAGTTGTTCTTGAACTGCTCGTCCGACTTGTGGTCGATGAAGGTGTCCGCGCGCACGGCGTCGAGCGCTCCGAGCGCCTTCCCGGACTCGTCGAGGAAGCCGGCGAACTTCGGGTTCGGGCGGCCGGTCACGTCGGGCTTGAAGTTCTCCGGACCGAACTCGTCCATCCGGCGGCCGACTTCCCGGCTCTCGGACAGGTGGATGACGGCGAACGCCTCCGGGTCCTCGGTCACGCCGCGGATGACGCGCAGCAGTTGTTCCCGGCTGGCATGGAGCCCCTCCGGGTGGGAGGGACCGGAGAGGTCCTTGCTGAGGATGTCGTGCGTGTCCGCCGGGAACTCGGAGATCATGTTCGCCAGCGGGCGGCGCAGGACGGGTGAGAGGTCGTTCTCGTGGCCGGCCCGGTCCCCGCCGAGGGTCGTGAGCGTCTTGTCCATGATGCGCACCATCCCCTCGTCGTGGGGGCGTACGGGCTTCTCGTTGCCGTGTGGATCACGGCCGGTGGTGGCGGCTTCCAGGACGTCGGCGAAGGCCGCGTGCGAGCTCGCCTTGAGGTCGGCGGGGAACAGCTTGCCCTCGTTGTCCTGGTTGGGCCACTTGCGGTCCTTGAGCAGGTAGTCCAGGTTGCCGTTGGTGGCCGGGTCGAGGAACGCCTTCGACGCCTCCGGGTTGTGGCTCATCGCCCGCATGAGGCCGCCCATCGGGTCGGTCGACTTGTCGCCCGTCACGGTGTAGAAGGGCCCCCAGAGGTCCTCGCCCTTGTGCTTGCTGGACTTCTCGTAGTCGACCAGGTCGTTGCCGACCCTGTCCAGGAATCCCTTGTCGTAGCTCCCGCCGGCGCCCATCAGCTGGGTGAGTGCCGGGTAGCCCTCGTTGTACCCGGCGGCCGAACCGCCGGGCCTGCGGGCGGCCTTGAGCAGGTTGTCCTCCCACTCCCGGCCCATGCCGCCGTCCTTGGTGGCGGTGGCGAGCACCTTCGACAGGCTGCCGTAGATGTCCTGGTAGTCCTTGGCACCGTGATCGCCGTGGGCGAAGCCGTTGTAGAGCTTGGAGTACTCCAGGAGCGCCTCCGGGCCGGTCTTGTCGCCCGCCCTGAGGCCACCCAGCAGCGTGGTGGAGAACTCCTTGGAGCCGGAGTCGGCGGCCATCAGGTCCTGCAGCCGCTTGCGCTCCTCGTCGGAGAGGCTCCCGCCCTTGCCCAGCAGGTCGGTGGCCCGCCTGGCGTCGGCCGCGTCGCCGCCGCCGTACGGGCGGGCGTTGAAGGCGGTGGTGCTGGTGCCGACGTCGCTCTGCAGGGAGGCCGAGGCGCGTTGGTCGGCGGAGGTGGCCTTCGCGACGGCCTGGGCGATCCGCGTGGTCATCGCCTCGGCCTTGCCCTTCATGTCGGCCTGGTACGTGCGCAGGGTGTCCTGGTAGTCGGGGTCGTTGTGGCCGTTGCCGGACATCGGCGGCCAGCTGACCGACCCGTCGTCGGCGACGGTGAGCTTCTGCTCGTTCGCGTCGTGGAGCGCGGTGTCGAGGTCCTTGCGGGCCGCGGTGAGGTCTTCGCCCGCGTCCCGGATGATCGCGGCGAGGGCCGTGGCGACACCGGAGGCCTGGGTGAAGTCGGTGTCGATGCCCTGGAGCGCCCGGCTCGCGTCGTCGGCGGCCGGGCCCTGCCAGCCGGCCCGCTGCGGGGTGTTGGTGAGTTCCCGGCCCACCCGGCCGTCCAGTGATTCCAGCGCCTTGGCCATGTTGGTCCATGCCTCGGCGGTCTCCGTGACGCCGGAGAAGTCGGCCTCGCGCAGTTCCTTGAAGGACACCATGTCTCTGGGGGCTCCTTTCTGTTCTCTGGGTCTCAGGCGCCGAAACCGGCGGCGGTGGCGTGCTCGTTGGACCGGTAGTTGCGCTGGGTGTCCTCGAGCTTCTCGGCGGTGCCGGTCAGCTTGTCGTGCAGGCTCTTGCACTGCTGCAGCCAGCGCTCGGTGGAGCCGGTGAGCGCGCCGCCGAAGGAGAAGCCGCGGATCCTCGTGGCCGCCGTGGAGGCGTGTTCGGCGAGGTTGTTGCCGCCCTTGCCGTTGGCGTTGTCGAGGTCGGTGGCGATCTGGCGGGCGATGCCGGCCGAGGCGCCCAGCTCGGTCGGGTGGTCCAGCCGGGTGGTCGGAGCGGACGGTGCCGGGCCGGGGGAGGGGCTCGGGGTGGGGCCGGCCGCGAACGGGGAGGTGCCCGGTGCGGAGATCGGAATGATGGTGCCCGGTGCCGGGTTGCGCGGCGCGCCCGGCGGGGATGCCGGTGTGACCGGCCCGGTGGTGAACCCTGGGTTACCCATGTGCGTCTGCTCTCTTCCTCCGGCCGGTGGCCGGAACCCCTCCGAACAAGCAGGACGGCCCTGTCGGCCCTTCCGTCGGTATACCGACGCGGTTCACGTCGCCGTAGTTGCGGCGTGCGCGTCAACGATTCGCCAAGATCGTCGCGCGGGCGGGCGTACGACGCCGGCGCCCCCGACCGAGGTCTTGTTACCGGCGGGTCGCTTCCCTATCATCGCGAGTGTGACAGCTTTACTGTCAAACCCCGGAAGGTCTGTAGCCAGTGCATGACACCAGCAGTCCCGGCCCGCTGGCCGGCGTCCGGGTGGTCGAGCTCGCGGGGATCGGGCCCGGCCCCTTCGCCGCCATGCTGCTGGCCGACCTCGGCGCAGACGTCGTGCGCGTCGACCGGCCGAACGCCTCGCCGCTCGGCATCGACCCGGCGTACGACGTCACCAACCGCAACAAGCGCTCGGTGCTGGTCGACCTCAAGTCCCCCGAGGGGGCCGGTCAGGTCCTCGACCTGGTCGAGCGGGCCCACCTGCTGATCGAGGGCTACCGCCCCGGCGTCGCCGAGCGTCTCGGCGTCGGCCCGGAGGTCTGCCTGGCCCGCAACCCCGCCCTGGTCTACGGCCGGATGACCGGCTGGGGCCAGCAGGGCCCGCTCGCCGCCCGGGCCGGCCACGACATCGGCTACTCGGCGGTGGCCGGCGTCCTCGGCATGATCGGCCCGGCCGACGGACCGCCCGCCATCCCGGTCAACCTGCTCGGCGACTTCGCCGGCGGCTCGCTCTACCTGGTCGTGGGCCTGCTCGCCGCACTCCACCACGCCCGCGGGACCGGCACCGGCCAGGTCGTCGACGCCGCCATCGTGGACGGCGCCGCCCACCTCACCTCCGTGCTCTGGGGCCTGCTCGCGTCGGGCCAGTGGCAGGACCGCCGGGGCGTCAACCTGCTCGACGGCGGCGCCCCCTGCTACGCCGTCTACCAGGCCGAGGACGGCGGCCACCTCGCCGTCGGCGCGCTGGAGCCACAGTTCTACGCCGAGTTCGTCCGGCTTCTGGAGCTCGGTCCCGACGCGCCCGGCCAGTGGGACACGGCCCGCTGGCCCGAGCTCCGCGCCCTGATCGCCGCCCGCTTCGCCACCCGGACCAGGGCCGAATGGGAGGACGTCTTCGCGGGCTCCGACGCCTGTGTCGAGCCGGTCCTGACGATGCGCCAGGCCGCCGCGTCCGAACACCTGGTGGCCCGCCGGACGTACGTCGAGGCGGACGGCTTCACCCAGCCCGCCCCCGCGCCCCGGTTCTCCGCCACCCCCGGCGCGCTGCGCCGCCCGCCGGCGCGGCCGGGCGCGGACGCCGCCGAGGTCGCCCGGGACTGGGGTGTGCCCGGGCTCCCGGCCGCCAAGAACTCCGCCGACTCCGAGGCCCGATAAGGAGCTTGCCGTGCAACGCGACATCTACACCGAGGAGCACGAGGACTACCGGACGACCGTCCGCTCCTTCCTCGCCAAGGAGGTGCTGCCGCACTACGACCGCTGGGAGCAGGCCGGCATCGTGGACCGCTCCGCCTGGCTCGCTGCCGGCCGGCAGGGCCTGCTCGGCCTCGCCGTGCCCGAGGAGTACGGCGGCGGGGGCAGCACGGACTTCCGCTACGCCGCCGTGCTGGCCGAGGAGTTCGCCCGGGCCGGCGCCTCCGGCCTCGCGCTCGGCCTGCACAACGACATCATCGGCCCGTACCTCACCTCGCTCGCCACCGACGAGCAGAAGCGCCGCTGGCTGCCCGGGTTCTGCACCGGCGAGCTGATCACCGCCATCGCGATGACCGAACCGGGCGCCGGCTCCGACCTCCAGGGCATCCGCACCCACGCCGTCGACCAGGGTGACCACTACCTGCTGAACGGCGCCAAGACCTTCATCTCCAACGGCATCCTCGCCGACCTGGTGGTGGTGGTCGCCCGCACCACCCCCGAGGGCGGCGCGCACGGCCTCAGCCTGCTGGTGGTCGAGCGCGGCATGCCCGGCTTCGAGCGCGGCCGCAACCTCGACAAGATCGGCCAGAAGTCCCAGGACACCGCCGAGTTGTTCTTCGAGGACGTCCGCGTCCCGAAGGAGAACCTGCTCGGCGAGGAGAACCAGGGCTTCGTCCACCTGATGCAGAACCTCGCCCAGGAGCGGCTCACCATCGCCGCCGCCGCGATCGCCGGCGCCGAGTACCTGGTCGAGATCACCACCGCGTACGTGAAGCAGCGCGAGGCCTTCGGCCGGCCGCTCGCCAAGCTCCAGCACGTCCGCTTCGAGATCGCCGAACTCGCCACCGAGTGCGCCGTCACCCGCGCCTTCGTGGACCGCTGCATCACCGAGCACAACCGGTACGCGCTCACCCCGGCGGACGCCTCGATGGCCAAGTGGTGGGCCACCGAACTGCAGAAGCGAACCGCCGACCGCTGCCTCCAACTCCACGGCGGGTACGGGTACATGAGCGAGTTCCCGGTCGCCCGCGCGTTCACCGACGGGCGGATCCAGACCATCTACGGGGGGACCACCGAGATCATGAAGGAGATCGTCGGCCGCTCCCTCCTCGGCTAGCCCTGCTCCCGGCCGCCTCCCCCGGCCGGCCGCCTCCCCGGGCCGTCCTCCCCGGACGGCTCGGACCCCCTCCTCGGACCACCCCTCCTCGGACCACCCCTCCGCCCTCCGCGGAACAGCCCTCCCCGGACCACCCGTCCCCGGAGTCCTCCCCGGATCACCCCTCCGTGGAGCACCCTCCCCGGACCACCGGACCACCCATTTGCCCGAAAGGCTCTCCACCGTGACCACCGAAGCGTACGTCTACGACGCGATCCGCACCCCGCGCGGCCGGGGCAAGGCCAACGGCTCGCTGCACGGCACCAAGCCGATCGACCTGGTCGTCGGCCTGATCCACGAACTGCGCCGCCGCTTCCCGGACCTGGACCCGGCGGCGGTCGACGACATCGTGCTCGGCGTGGTCAGCCCGATCGGCGACCAGGGCTCCGACATCGCCCGGATCGCCGCCGTCACCGCCGGCCTGCCCGACACCGTGGCGGGAGTCCAGGAGAACCGCTTCTGCGCCTCCGGCCTGGAAGCCGTCAACCTGGCCGCCGCCAAGGTCCGTTCGGGCTGGGAGGACCTCATCCTGGCCGGCGGCGTCGAGTCGATGTCCCGGGTGCGGATGGGCTCCGACGGCGGCGCCTGGGCGATGGACCCGATGACCAACTACGAGAACCACTTCGTCCCGCAGGGCATCGGCGCCGACCTCATCGCCACCATCGAGGGCTTCTCCCGCACCGACGTGGACGCCTTCGCCGCCGAGTCCCAGGCGCGTGCCGCCAAGGCCCAGGCCGACGGCCTCTTCGACCGCTCGGTCGTCCCGGTCCGCGACCGCAACGGCCTGGTCGTGCTGGACCGCGACGAGTTCATCCGCCCCGGCACCACCGTGGAGAGCCTCGCCGGCCTCAAGCCGTCCTTCGCCGGCATCGGCGATGCCGGCGGCTTCGACGCCGTCGCCCTGCAGAAGTACCACTGGGTGGAGGGCATCGACCACGTCCACCACGCCGGCAACTCCTCCGGCATCGTGGACGGCGCCGCCCTGGTCGCCATCGGCAACCGGGAGATCGGCGAGCGGTACGGGCTGCGCCCGCGCGCCCGGATCGTCTCCGCCGCCGTCTCCGGCTCCGAGCCCACCATCATGCTCACCGGCCCGGCCCCCGCCACCCGCAAGGCGCTCGCCAAGGCCGGGCTGACCGCCGCCGACATCGACCTGGTCGAGATCAACGAGGCCTTCGCCGCCGTCGCCCTGCGGTTCGTCCGGGAGATGGGGTTCCGGCACGACCAGGTCAACGTCAACGGCGGTGCGATCGCCCTCGGCCACCCGCTGGGCGCCACCGGCGCGATGATCCTCGGCACCCTGATCGACGAGCTGGAGCGGCGCGACCTGCGCTACGGCCTGGCCACCCTCTGCGTCGGCGGCGGCATGGGCATCGCCACCGTCGTCGAGCGCATCTGACCTCCCGACTCCTCTTTCCCCCCGGAGACCCGAACATGAGCGACACCACCACCATCCGCTGGGAGCAGGACCAGGACGGCGTGGTCACCCTCGTCCTCGACGACCCCACCCAGTCCGTCAACACCATGAACGAGGCCTTCACGGCCGACTTCGACGCCACCGTCGAGCGGCTGGCCGGCCTCGGCGACGAACTGCGCGGCGTCGTCATCACCTCCGCGAAGAAGACCTTCTTCGCCGGCGGCGACCTCAAGATGCTCTCCGCCGCCCGCCCCGAGGACGCCGCCGCCGTCTTCGAGAAGTCGATGCGGATCAAGCGCGCCCTGCGCCGGCTGGAGACGCTCGGCAAGCCGGTCGTCGCCGCCGTCAACGGCAGCGCCCTCGGCGGCGGACTGGAGATCGCCCTCGCCTGCCACCACCGCATCGCCCTGAACGCCTCCGCCAGCCGGATCGGCCTGCCCGAGGTCACCCTCGGCCTGCTCCCGGGCGGCGGCGGGGTCGTCCGCACGGTCCGCCTCTTCGGCATCACCGACGCCCTGCTGAAGGTGCTCCTCCAGGGTCGCCAGTACCGGCCGGCGCAGGCGCTCCAGCATGGCCTGGTCCACGAACTGGTCGACACTCCCGAGGAGTTGGCCGATCGGGCGCGCGCCTGGATCGAGGCCAACCCGACCGCCGTCCAGCCCTGGGACGTCAAGGGCTACAAGATCCCCGGCGGCACCCCCAACACCCCGGCGCTCGCCGCCAACCTGCCCGCCTTCCCCTCCAACCTGCGCAAGCAGCTGGCCGGCGCCCCTTACCCGGCCCCGCGCAACGTGCTGGCGGCGGCGGTGGAGAGCTCCCAGGTGGACGTCGACACCGCCATGGTGATCGAGGCCCGCTACTTCACCGAGCTGGCCTGCGGGCAGACCAGCAAGAACATGATCCAGGCGCTCTTCTTCGACATGCAGGCGGTCAACTCCGGTGCCGGACGACCGAGTTCCTTCGAGAAGCGGACGGTCCGAAAGGTCGCCGTGCTCGGCGCCGGGATGATGGGCGCGGGCATCGCCTACACCTGTGCCAGGGCCGGCATCGAGGTGCTGCTCAAGGACGTGACGGTCGAGGCCGCCGAGCGCGGCAAGGCCTACTCCGCCGGGCTGCTGGAGAAGGCGATCGCGCGCGGCCGCTCCACCGAGGCGAAGCGCGACGAGCTGCTCGCCCGGATCACCCCCACCGCCGAGGCCGCCGACCTGGCCGGCTGCGACGCGGTGATCGAGGCCGTCTTCGAGAACCCCGAGCTGAAGCACAAGGTGTTCCAGGAGATCGAGGGCATGGTCGCGCCGGACGCGCTGCTCTGTTCCAACACCTCCACGCTGCCGATCGGCCTGCTCGCCGAGGGCGTCCAGCGCACCGCCGACTTCATCGGCCTGCACTTCTTCTCGCCGGTCGACAAGATGCGGCTGGTGGAGATCATCCGCGGCCCGCAGACCGGTGACGAGGCCCTGGCCCGCGCCTTCGACCTGGTCCGGCAGATCGACCGGACCCCGATCGTGGTCAACGACTCGCGCGGCTTCTTCACCTCCCGGGTGATCGGCCAGTTCATCAACGAGGGCGTCGCCATGGTCGGCGAGGGCGTCGACCCGTCCTCCGTCGAGCAGGCGGCGGCCCAGGCCGGCTACCCCGCCAAGGTGCTCTCGCTGCTCGACGAGCTGACGCTCACCCTGCCCCGCAAGATCCGCAACGAGTACCGGCGCGCGGCCGAGGCGGCCGGCGGCGAGTGGACCGCCCACCCGGCCGACGCCGTGGTGGACCGGATGGTCGACGAGTTCGGCCGTCCCGGCCGCAGCGGCGGCGCCGGCTTCTACGAGTACGGCGAGGACGGCGGTCGCGGGCGGCTCTGGCCGGGGCTGCGCGAGCACTTCACGCGCGCCGACGTCGCCGTGCCGTTCGAGGACCTCAAGGAGCGGATGCTCTTCAGCGAGGCGCTGGACTCGGTCCGCTGCCTGGAGGAGGGTGTGCTCACCTCGGTCGCCGACGGCAACGTGGGTTCCATCCTCGGCATCGGCTTCCCGGCCTGGACCGGCGGCGTCTTCCAGTACATCAACGGCTACGAGGGCGGCCCGGCCGGTTTCGCGGCCCGGGCCCGCGAACTGGCCGCCGCCTACGGCGAGAGGTTCGCGCCGCCCGCCCTGCTGGAGCGGATCGCGGCGGAGGGGCGGACGTTCACGGACTGAGGTCCGTGCCTGAGGCTCGTCGCCCGGGGTCGGTCGCCCGGGGACGGTGCCTGAGGTGGGTTGTCCGACGTCCGACGTCCGACGTCCGAGGTCCGTTGCCCGAGGTCCGTTGCCTGGTGTCCTGGGTGCGGCGGGCCTGTGTCGGTCAGCTGGGCGGGTCCGCGTCGCCGCGCGCGGCCTCGCCCAGCTCCTCCCTGAGGGAGCGCTGGAACGCCGTCACCAGCGCCTGCGCCACCATCGGCTGGATGTGGTCGGTCAGCGCCTTCATCCGCTCCAGCTCCGCCGGGGCCGGCTCGCTCTCCCGGTACGGCCTCCACACCGTCTCGCGGAACAGCCGGTGCAACTCGTGCGCCGTCGCCCGGCTGTGCTCCAGTACCACGGCGCGCGCCGCCAGCAGCGTCTCCAACGGGATCGGCACGTCCAGGATCCGCACCCCGAGCGGCAGCAGCCCCGGATCCACCCGGAACACCTCGGCATCCGCCGTCCGCTCCAGCGCCCCCATCGCGCCCAGCCGGTCCAGCTGCGCCTCCGACAGCGCCCGGCCGGCCCGCCGCTCCAACTGCCCCCGGCTGACCTCCTCCGGCGCCTCCGGCGTCCACGACGCCACCAGTGCGCGGTGGATCGCCAGGTCCAGCGACGTACTGTCCTGCGGCAGCCGCGCCAGGTACCGCTCGATCGCCGCCAGCGTCAGCCCCTGGCGCTGCAACTCCTCGATCAGCCCCAGCCGGTCCAGGTGCTCCGCCCCGTACAGGCCCACCCGCCGCGGCCCCAGCTCCGGTGGCGGCAGCAGCCCCTTCGTCCCGTAGAACCGCACCGTCCGCACCGTCACCCCCGCGCGCGCCGCCAGCTCGTCCACCGTCAGCCGCACCTCGACACCCTCGCGCGCGCTCATCCGTGCAGCCTCCCGTAGCACTTCCGCTGTAACAGCAGCAGTGTGACAGTGGCCGTCAACGCAGGTCCACCCCGTGCTTGAGCCGGCCCGCCGATGCCGCCAGGATGGGGACGGCAGAGCGGGCGGGGGAGAGGCGGGGGAGTGCACAACTCGATCAGCGGCGGCGAGTTCCAGAACGTCTTCATGGCACACACCATCAATGTCGCGGAGCCCCCTGCCCCGGCGGAGCGGGTCATCCTGATGGACGTTCCGGTGATACGGCACTACGTGAACAACCACGAGCTGTTCACGCGGATGGACACCATCCGGGCCGGCTGCCGGGCGGAGGACGTGGCCACCCGGATCCTGCTGTGGGGCATGCCCGGAATCGGCGTGACGGCCGCCGCGGACCGCTGGGTACGCGAACACCAGGCGGACCTGCCGACCATCCAGCTGCGGGCGGAACTCTCCCCGAACGGTCAGCACGCGGACGCCACCGCCGTCCTGGAGGACTGGCTCGACCAGCTCGGCGTGCCGAAGCAGGACCGGCCGGGCGACCAGGCCGCGCTGGCGCGTTGCTTCCAACGCCGCACCGCCGGCCTGCCGGTGCTGGTCCTCATCGACGGCGCGCGGACGGCCGCTCAGGTCAGGCCACTGCTGCCCGGCTCACGCAGGAGCATCGCCCTGATCACCAGCCACGACCGCCTCGGCGGACTGCGCGGCTCCCACGACGTCGAACAGCTGAGGGTCGGACCGCTGGACGACGAGCACAGCGACGCCCTCCTCGCCCGCGTCGCCGACCTCGGCGACGAGACCAAGGCCGCCCGGCTGCCCCTCGTCCGCGCCTGCGCAGGCATCCCGTTGGCCCTGCGGATCCTCGCCGCCCGGCTGGTCTCGCTCGGGCCGGCGGCGCTGCGGGAGCTCGTCGTCCAACTCGACAGCGGCACATCGCGCCTGGAGGCACTGGCCGTGGACGACATCTCCTTCCCCCGCCTGCTCGACGAGATGTACCGGAGCCTGGACGCGGACAGTGCCCGCGCCTACCGGCTGCTCGGCCTGCACCCCACCCTGCTGCTGGACGAAGGGGCGATCCGGGCGCTCCTCGGAGCCGCCGGACCTCTCGGGCCGACCCTGGACGCCCTGCGCATCGCCAACCTGCTGGAGCACCGGGAGGACGGCCGCCACCTTCTCAACGGCGTCGTCCACGAGCACGCCGGGCTCGCCGCCCGGCTGCCCGCGCACGCGCAGGAGCGCGAGGCCGCGTTGGACCGCATCCTGGCGTACTACACCGACCTCGCGGAGGCGGGGGAGGCGGCGCAGTCCAAGCGCTGGCGCCACGACCCGGCGGACGCCTACCGGCGGCGGGCCCGGGCGACCGGCGGAGTGGCGGTCGACGGTCGGGTGGTCGACGGTGTGGCGCTCGGGGGTCGGGCGGCCGACGGCGCCGTGGCTGATGGCCCGGTGGTCGACGGTTTGGCGCTCGACGGGTACCGGACCAATCTGGTCGCCGCCGTCGAGACGGCCAACCGGGCCGGGCGGCACGATCACGCCTGGCGGATCTGCCAGGGCCTGTGGACGTACTGCCTCCGCGGCGGCCACCACACCGACTGGATCCGGGCCCTGCGGGTCGGCGTCGCGTCCGCGCTGGAGACCGGCGATCTGCTGGCACTCGCCCGGATGCACTACGAACTGGGCTTCGCGCTGCTCGACCGCTTCGATGCGGGGGAGGACGATCCGCGCCTCGCCCGGGAACACCTCGCCGAGGCGCTGCGCATCGCGCGCGGGCGTACGGGGGGCGAAGGTCACCGTCGGACGGCGTCCTCGGCCCTGGAGGCGCTCGGTCTGCTGAGCCTGCGCGAGGGGGATCCCGGTACGGCGCTCGGTCTGCTGGACGAGGCGCTCGGCGCGCTCGACGGCGTCGACCACCGGCGCGGCCTGGCGCTGCTCGGCTACCACCGGGGGCGCGTGCTGACCGCGCTCGGCCGGCACGCGGACGCCGAGGCCGTCCTCCGGGGCGCCGCCGAGGAGTTCGCCCGGCTCGGCGACGGCTACAACGTGGCCCGCAGCCTCACCCGCCTCGCCGAGGACCGACTGGCCGCCGGCCTGCCCGACGCGGCCCTGGCCCTGATGACGGAGGCGCTGGAGGAGATCCCCGACCGCCCCGGCACCGCCTACCAGCGGGCCGAGATCCTGCGGCAACGCGGTGACCTGCACCGGACGTCGGGTGCCGAGGCCGAGGCGGCCGCGGACTGGACGCGCGCCCGCGCGTTCTACGCCCAGGCCGGCAGTACCAAGGTCGCCGAGGTCGAGCGCCTGCTGTCACCGGGGAGCTCGGCAGGGGCTGACCAGGAGTAGCCCGGCCGGCTGCCCGGCGCCCGCTGCCACCCGCACCACCCCGGGCGCCGACTCGCCGGACAACTGCTCATGGACGACGGACGCCGCGACCGCGAACGACGCCCACGCCGGACGCTCCTGCCACACGGCCGTCAGACGGCGCCCGTCGGGAAGCAGCGCCAGGCAGCCGCCGTCCGGCCGCTCCACCGCGATCAGCGCACAGCCGGCCAGCCCCCGCCCGAGCTCCCGCCAGGTGAACCGGGCGGCGGGGTCGGTGGCGGACTCGAATGCGGACTCGGTGGTGGACTCGAAGGCGGACTCGGCCCGTTCGGCGGGTACCAGCAGCACATCCGCCGACCGCCGGACCCCGCTGTCGGGCTCCGCGAGGTCCGCGACCAGATGGGTGCCAGCGCCGAGATGGCTGAGCCGGGATCGCTGCAACCCGGCCGGATACCTGCGCAGCCTCATGCTTCGCCCGCCCTCGGAGGCCCCGGCCGGCACCTCGGCCGGCGTCTCGGTCGGCAGCTCGGCCGACGTCCGCGTCGGTGTCTCCGCCGAATCCACGACCGACACTGCGACGACCGTCGGCGGCAGCACCGCCGTATGGGCGGTGGGCAGTGACGGCACCGGGACGACCCGGGTAACCGCAGGTCCGGCGGGCTCGTCCAGCCCGAGGTGGCGGTAGAAGACGGTGCGCAGCCGGGCGGCGGACTCTCCCGGCACCGAGCTGACGAGGCCGCCGACCTCGGTGACCGCCGGGTCCGCACGCTGGGTGACCGCCGCGCCCAGCAACTGCGGCAGGACGCCCTCCCACCCGGACAACCGGGGGGCGAGCTTCCCGAGCTGCTCCATCGGCGAACCGGGTGCCACGGCGTCCTCCGCGAAGGCACCCAGGACGGTCGGAATTCCCAGCGCGGCGCCGTACAGCGTCACCGAACCGTGGTCGCCCACCAGGAAATCGGCGGCGACCAGCGCCGCCTTCCAGATCTCCGTCTCGGGGCCCGGAAGTATCAGACCGGCCTCGACGAATTCGCCCAACCAGCGTTGGATCTGCCACAGCCCGTGGGCGTACCAGGCATTCGGGTGGACGGCCGCGACCACCCGGAATTCATCGGCCGGCAATTCCGCCAGGACGCGGCGCAGCGGATCCGCGTCGGCATGTCCGAGCAGCGAATGCGGGCCCCAGGTGGACGACACCACCACCAGTTTCTGCCCCGGCCGAACCCCGAACGAACCCCGGTACGCCGAACGCAGGGGCATGCTCGCCCGCAACTGGTCCAGGCACGGATCGCCGACCACGGCACTCACCGGGACGGCCTCGGGGCACCCCGCTCGGAGCCGGTCGAGCTGCTCCTGATGGGACAGCAGGACGGCGGACGGAACGACCCGGCCGTCGTGCATCAACCACTCGGCCGTCAGGCCGAAGGCTCCCGGCTCCCGGCTCCCGGCTCCCGGCTCCCGGCTCCCGGCTCCCGGCTCCCGGCTGAGAATTTTATTGTATCCGGCGCCGTGCGGGGCTCCGATCAGCGGTGCGCGCAGTGCATGCAAATCCCCGCCCCGGTTCGTGGCTATCGCGAGGTCGAACGGGAATTCCTTGGCCGATTCCCAGGGTATTTCGATCATCCCGCGCTCCCGGAGGAAATCCGAGGTGCCGGAATCCAGCGCCGAAGAGCCGGTGCAGCTGAACAGCACCTCCACCCGCCGGTCCGCCCCGAACACGGCGAGCAGGTCCAGCAGCCGGGTCGCGGCGGTGATGTTGTGCACCACGCCGAGGACGCGCCGCTCGGGCCGGACGGTCGACCAGCGCGCGCGGTCGTCGGCGATCGCCGGGTGCACCCGCTGCGCCCCCACGGTGTTCGTCGTCAACGCCACGCCCCCGTCTTTCGCCAAGTCGACCCATTCTGCCAGCCCGGGGGCGGCGGACGGGGTCCGGCGGGGGCAGCGGAACGGCACGGGCGGGGCGGCCGGGTGCGAGCCGGCCTGCGCTTCTCTGGGTCGGGCGGTGGATTCCAGAGGGCGCAGGCCGGTGGTGGTGGGCCGGGTTCGGCGGCGCACTGGCGGACCGGCGGACCGGCGGATCGGCGCGCCGGTGGGCTCAGGAGCGGGTCGGTTCCGCCGGGGTGGTGTCGACCAGGTCGGGGTGGTGGCGGCGGGTGACCTCGGGGTGGGCGCGGGTGTAGCCCTTCCACTCGTTGAGGCCGAACTCGGCGAAGAGGGGGTTGGCCGGGTCCTGGGTGGCCCCGGGGGCGTGGTGGGCCAGGGGGAAGTCGAGCGGCTCGATGTGGGCGTCGAGGCGCGGGTTGTAGAAGAACGGGACGGAGAAGCGCTCCCGGGCGCCGGGCGGGCTGACCACGCGGTGACTGGTGGCCTTGAGGTAACCGTCGGTCGCGACCTCCAGCAGCTCGCCCAGGTTGACCACGAAGGCGCCCTCCATCGGCGGGACCTCCAGGAAGCTGCCGTCCGGACGCTCCACCTGGAGGCCGCCGACGGTGTCCTGGAGGAGGAGGGTGATGAAGCCGTAGTCCTTGTGCGCGCCGACGCCCTGGCCGGCCCCGTCGGGCGCCGTCCCGGGGTAGCGGACCAGCTTCAGGCGCAGGTGCGGGTGCCCGGCGAAGGCGTAGTCGTAGAAGTCCGGGCGGGCGCCGATCGCGGTGAGCAGCTCGTGCAGCAGCCGCTTGGCGACGTCACCGAGGCGGTCGATCCAGCCGAGTGCGGCGGACCGCAGCTCGGGGAGCGCCGTGGGCCACTGGTTCGGGCCCTCCAGCCACCAGTACGGCGGCTCGCCGCGGCCCGGGACGTGCGGGGGCAGTTCGGCGCCGATGTCCAGCTGGTCGCGCCAGTCCTGGCTGCCGCCGGTGCGCTCGTCGCCGGTGCGGGTGTACCCGCGGAAGTGCGGGGAGTTGAGGTTGCTCACGCCGAGCCGGTCGGTTTCGGGGAGGTCGAAGAAGGCCCGCATCGCCCCGGTGAGGGCGGCCGTCTCGGTACGGGTGACACCGTGGCCGACGAGCTGGAAGAAGCCGACGCCGGTGGCTGCGGCCCGCAGCTCGTCGTGCAGCCGGAGCCGGTCCTCGGGGCTGCCGCCGGCGAGCGAGAGGTCGATCACCGGGAGGGCGTCGGTGAGGGCGCCTGCGGCTGCGTCCGCGAGGGCGTTCGAGCGGGCGTCCGCCAGGGCGGACGGGGTGGTGGAGGGGTGCTGCTGCTGCGTCATGGGTGACATCCGCTGGGTCTCGTCCCGACCGTTCCCGGTGGTCGACCGGGGGCGCCGGGGCCACGCCTGGTGCGGCGGGTGCCCGGGGGCCGGGAAGGGGGACGCGGCCTGGTGAGGACCGCGCATGAGGGTGGGAGGCGCGAGGTTCAGCCGGAGCGTCGACAGGACATGCTCGTCACGCGGAGCAGGTCCACGTGGCGGCGGCGAACAAGTATGAGCACGTCACCAGCCTAAATGACGGTCGCACCGACGAGGAGGCCCCGGGTCGAATTTGTTGTCGTGTACGTGCTAAGTGGCGGGAGTTGGCCGGATGCGGAGGCCGTCGCGGCGGCTGCGGTTGCCGGGTCTGTTGGGTCCGTTGTCGTCATTGGGTCTGTTGTGGTCACTGGATCAGCTGCGGTCGTTGTGGTCGTTGAGGTAGGCCAGCACCGCGAGGACCCGCCTGTTGTCGTCGTCCGAGGGCAGGAGGTCCAGCCGGACGAAGATCGACGCTGTGTGCTTGGCGACCGCCCGCTCGGTGATCACCAGCTGCTGGGCGATGGCCGCGTTCGACCGGCCCTCCGCCATCAGCGCGAGCACCTGCCGCTCGCGCGGACTGAGCGCAGCCACCGGGCCGGAGGCCGAGTTGTGGGTGAGCAGCCGGCCGATCACCTCCGGGTCCATCGCCGTGCCGCCCTGCGCGACCCGGCGTACCGCATCCAGGAACTGGGTGCCGTCCATGACGCGGTCCTTCAGCAGGTAGCCGATCCCGCCGCTGCCGTCCGCCAGCAGCTCGCGCGCGTAGAGCTGTTCGACGTACTGCGACAGCACCAGTACCGGTAGCCCGGGCTGGTTCTGACGGGCGGCCAGGGCGGCGCGCAGGCCCTCGTCGGTGAACGAGGGCGGCAGCCGGACATCCACCACGGCGATGTCCGGCCGGTCCGCGGCCACCGCCGCCAGCAGCTCGTCACCGGTCTCGACGGCCGAGGTGACCGTCATGCCGTTCGCCTCCAGCAGCCGGGTCAGGCCGTCCCGGAGGAGGAAGAGGTCTTCGGCGATGACAACGCGCACGGGATCTCCAGCTGTGCGATGGTAGGGCCGCCCGGCGGGCTGCTGACGGCAAGCACCCCGTCGAACGCGGCCAGCCGGCGCTCTGTTCCGCGCAGACCGGTGCCCTTCGACGGGTCTGCGCCGCCGCGCCCGTCGTCGGTCACCGATATCCGCAGCAGCCCCTCGGCGCCGTCATGGCCGATCTCGATCCAGACCCGGCCGGCCCCGGCGTGCTTGACCACATTGGCCAGCAGCTCGCTCACCGCGAAGTAGGCCGCGGATTCGACCGGTGCGGGCGGTCGGCCCGGAAGCCCGCCGGCGAACCGGACCGGTAGCGGCAGGTCGAGGGCCATGGCGTGCACCGCGTCGGCCAGACCGCGGTCGGCGAGCACCGGCGGATGGATGCCCCGGACCAGGCCGCGCAGCTCACCCAGCGCCTTGGCCGAGGACGTCCGGGCCTCCGCGAGCAGCGGTCGCAGGGCCTGCGGGTCGTGGTCGAGCAGCTGCTCGGCCACGCTCAGCAACATCCCCAGCGCCACGAGCCGGGCCTGCGCCCCGTCGTGCAGGTCCCGCTCGATCCGGCGCAGCTCAGCCGCCCCGGCGTCGATGGTGTCCGCCCTCGTCCGGGCCAGATGGCTGACCTGGAGGGCCAGCTCCGTTCGCCGGGACGGCCCCAGCAGGGCCCGGGCGGCCCGCTCGTGCAGTGCCAGCACGGGCCGGGCGGCCCAGAGGGCGACGGGGCCCGCCAGCCAGAGGGCCATCGTGTAGAGCACCAGCAGGGAGATGAACGGACCGCCCCTGCCGAACACCTGCACCAGTACCGGGACCAGGATCAGCAGCATGGCTGTGAGCAGGACGGTGACGCCGGAGAACACCGACCAGGCCGTGTCCCGCCAGGTCGCCGGGTCACCCGGCCAGCCGCCCGCCTGCCGCCACAGCTGCCGCCACCGCGGACCCCCGTCGGCCGTCGGCCGGTACGGCGGCTCGATCGCCCTGCCGCTCCAATGCCCGACCAGCCGCCTCGTCTCCACCGCCACCCAGCGGGAGCCGATCACGCCGAGCATCAGCAGCGGAAGTGCCAGCAGCAGTGCCCCGGAACGGCCGCTCGGTGCCGCGCCTCCGTAGATGACCGTGGCCGTCACAGCCAGGGTCCCCGGCGCGAGCAGAGCGGCCCCCGCCGCCCGGCCGGCCGCCCCGGTGGCCCAGCTCAGCGCCCAGACGGCGACCGGCAGCGTCGCCAGCAGGAGCCCCGTCATCGCGCGGATCCGGTTGGGCGCGGACGAGTCGTCAGGGCCCAGCAGGGCGGCGAGCACCAGAACGGGAGCGGCCGCGGCGGCGACCGCGCCCGCCACCGCCAGGGTGACCGCGTACAAGGCGCGCACGCTGTCCACGAGCGCCCGGCCCACCCGTGTAGCGGCCCTGGCCACGACAACCGTGCTCATCACGCACCTCCTGCCCGTTGCTGCGTCGTCCTGCAGCGTTCCTCGCGGCACCCGGACCGGGCCCCGTCGATCATGCGGTGGCCAGTCTGCCGGGCGGCCCACAGGCGGCGCACGGGGTCTGAACCCCGAATCCGAGGTGTACCTGAATACACCTCAGGAGGCCGCCCAGCCGTGTATCGAGGCCCTGCCGCCGGTCCGTAGCGTCGTTCCCGTCAGACGGCCCCGGGCCCTCCGGGGCCGGGTCCGCTCCGGGCGCGCCAACCTGCTCGATCTGCCCGATCCGCCCGAGTGCCGGCCCGGGGCCGCGCTGCTCCGGCCGTCCCCGATCCGTCTCCCGATCCCGTCCCCGATCCCTCTTTCCGCTCCTGGACCCCTTTCCGCCCCTTGTTCCCGCCCCCTGGAGGGCCCGTGACCGCGCCGATCATCCAGCTCAGCGATGTCAGCAAGACTTACGACACATCCGGCACCGCCCGCCCGGCCCTGGCCGGGCTGGACCTGGAGGTGCGGGCCGGCGAGGCACTGGCCGTGCTCGGCCGCTCCGGCAGCGGCAAATCCACCCTGCTCAACCTGATCGCCGGCCTGGATCTCCCCAGCACCGGCAGCGTGGTGGTGGACGGAGTCGCCGTCCACGAGCTCGGCGAGGCCGCGCTGGCCGGGTACCGGCGGGCGCGGATCGGCATGGTGTTCCAGTTCTTCAACCTGCTGGACGACCTCAGCGTCGAGGACAACGTGCTGCTCCCCGCCCAGCTGTCCGGGATGCGCCGGGACGTGGCGCGGGGCCGTGCCACCGAGCTGCTGGACCGGCTCGGCGTGGCCCGGCACGCCCGGACGTTTCCCGGCCTGCTCTCCGGCGGCGAGCGCCAGCGCGTCGCGGTGGCCCGGGCTCTGATGAACCGGCCGCCGCTGCTGCTCGCCGACGAGCCGACCGGCGCCCTGGACACCACCTCCGCCGCCGATGTCCGCGCGCTGCTCTGCGAGTTGAACGCGGAGGGCCAGACGATCCTGCTGGTCACCCACGACACCGCGCTCGCCGAGGCTTGCGCCACCCGGACGATCGAGCTGCTCGACGGCCGCCTGCACCGCGACACGCTCCATGCGGAGGCCACCCGATGAGCGCACTCGGCAATGTGGTCCGGGCCGGCGTCGGCCGCAAGCGGGTGCAGGCGCTGGCCATGGTGCTCACCACGATGCTGGCCGTCACGGCCTGCGTGCTCGCCACCGGGCTGCTGGCCGCCGCCCACGGCCCGTTCGACCACGCCTTCGCCCAGCAGCGCGGCGCCCACCTGAACGCCCTGGTCGACCCGGCGAAGGCCGACCCGGCGCGACTCGCCGCCACCTCCCGCGCCCCGGGGGTGACGGCGATGGCCGGCCCGTACCCGGCTCTGCCCCTGCGGCCGCACGCGGGCGATGGCTCCGGCACACTCCCCGAGGGCGCCGCGCTGGCCCCGATGACCTTCGTCGCGCGCGCCTTGGACGAGCCGCTGGACGGCCTGCGGGTGACGCTCGGCCGCTGGCTCGCCGGGCCGGGCGAGGTCGTCCTCCCGGACGGCCGCTCCCCGCTGGCACTGGGCGACCGGATGACCTTCCCCGACCTGCCCGGCAGTCCGACGCTGACCGTGGTCGGGTTGGCCGCCTCGGTCTCCTGGAGCGCGGACGGCTGGGTCGCCCCCGAGCAGGCCGCCGCGCTGACCGCACCCGGCAGCTCACCGCCGGTCCAGCTGCTCTACCGCTTCGCCCACGCCGGTACCGACGCCGAGGTGGGCGCCGACCGCGCGGCGCTCGCCACCGCCCTGCCGCCGGGCGCCCTGACCGGCGCCACCTCCTACCTTCCGGCCAAGCGGCACGCCGACCGGACGGCCGCGACCTTCGTCCCGTTCGTTGTCGCCTTCGGCCTGCTCGGCCTCGCCATGGCCGTGCTGACCATCGGGGTGGTGGTCAGCGGCGCGGTCACCGCCGCCACCCGGCGGATCGGCATCCTCAAGTCCCTGGGCTTCACCCCGGCACAGGTGGTCCGTGCCTATGTCGGTCAGGCACTCGTCCCGGCGTCGGCCGGGACGGCACTCGGCGTCCTCGGCGGGAACCTGCTGGCCGTCCCCGTCCTCGGCCTGGCCGACAAGGCGCTGCGCAGCGGACTGCTCGGCATCCCGCCCTGGGTCGACCTGGCCGTTCCGGTGGTCGCGCTCGCCGCGGTGGCCGGAACGGCCCTGGTGCCCGCGCTGCGGGCCGGTCGCTTGCGCACCGTCGAGGCGCTCGCGGTCGGTCGGACGGCGCCGGGGACGCGGTCCGGGGCCTCCCGGAACGTCGCGGCGGCCCAGCGCCTGCTGGCCCGGCTGCCGGTGCCACGCGCGCTGAGCCTGGGACTGGCCGGCCCGCTCACCCGGCCGGTGCGCACAGCCACCACGACGGCGGCGGTGTTGCTCGGCACGGTCGGTGTGACGCTCGGTGCGGGCCTGGCGGTCTCCCTGAACGGGATCCAGGACGGCCTCAACGCCGACCATGTGGGCGCGGTCATCGTGGAACCGCCGATGGACCGCTCGGCCAAACCCGTCGACCGCCTGGACGAGGCCGCCGTCGTGGCCGCGATCACCGCCCGCCCGGGCACCCGGGCCTGGTTCAGTACGGTCCTCACCCCGGTCACCGTCGCGGACCACACCGGGCGGGTCGTCGCCTACGGCGGGGACTCCTCCTGGAGCGGGTACCAGATGGTCTCCGGCCGGTGGTTCCACGGCGGGGGAGAGGCGGTGGTGGGGTCCGGGTTTCTGAGCACCAATCAGGTCCGGATCGGCGACACGATCGCCCTCACCGACCACGGCCGCAGCACCCCGGTCCGGATCGTCGGCGAGGCGCTCTCCACGGAGGACGTGGTGCTGACCGACCGATCCACGCTGGTACCCCTCGCCACCGCCGTCGTGCCGGCCTCCGTGCGGTTCCACGTCGACCTCGCGCCCGGTACCGACCGGCAGGCCTACGCGGACACGCTGGACGACGCGGTGCGGCCGCTCGGCCTCGAAGCAGAGCGGGGCGGGGCGGGGCTGAACATCACCGTCCTGGCGATGAACTCACTGGCCACCGTCCTCACCCTGCTGCTGGTCGCGGTGGCGGGCCTCGGGGTGCTCAACACCGTCCTGCTGGACACCCGGGAGCGGGTCCACGACCTCGGGGTGCTCAAGGCACTCGGGATGTCACCGCGCCAGACCGTGGGGATGGTGCTCACCTCGGTCTGTGGCAGCGGCCTCCTCGCCGGAGTGGTGGGCGTCCCGGTCGGGGTCGCCGTCCACCACTGGATAGTCCCGGCGATGGCCCGCGCCGCGGGGACGGGCGTACCGGAGGCGGACCTCGCGGTCTTCGAACCGGGAGTGGTCCTGCCACTGGTGCTCGGCGGGCTGGTGATGGCCCTGCTCGGCGCCCTCCCGCCGGCCACCTGGGCGGCACGCACCCGGACGGTGACGGCGCTGCGCACCGAGTAGCGGCCCGACAGCCCGTCGGATGTCGGGCCGCTGCCCCGGAACCCGTCCTTCCGGGGCAGCGGCCCGGCTCGGGTTCGCCCGAGCCGGCCGAGCCGCCCGCCCACGCCGGCTTCCCCAGGCCGGGCGGGGCGTTCGAGCAGGGCCGAGTCGAGCACGGGCGAACCCGGCCCGGGGGGCCGTCCGCTTCAGACCGACCGACGCGGCTCGTTCGGTTCAGGTCGTCCGCTTCAGGTCGTCCGCTTCAGGTCGTTCGGTTCAGGCCGGCAGGGTGGCGGCGTACACCTCGATGGCGTCCCGCTGGTACGCGGCGAGGCCCGGCGCGATGGCCTCGTACACGGCGCGCCACCGCTCGTTCTCCACGCACGAGCGGCCGATCGCTCGGTACTCCTCGGCGGTGACCGGCTGGATCGCGCTGACGGCCCGGTACTGTCCGTCGACCTCGGCCTGTACGGCGTCGGCGTCGACGGGCGTGCCGGCGGCCATCAGTTCGGCCAGCCGGATCATGAGCGCGGTGCGCTCGCGCTGGCCGGCCTCGATCTCGGCCTCGGTCATCGTCGCGGTCGCCCGCCCGATCCCCTCGGCCAGCTCAGGGAAGTCGCGCAGACTCTCCCCGTACTCGGCGGGCTGGATGCCCTCGAAGAGGTTCTCCGGTCGGTTGATGCTGGTCATCGGACTACCGTCCTTCCTGGACTGCTCCAGTTCGGTGATCGTGCGGGAGACGGTGGCGGCCAGGGCGGTGAGCCGGTCGCGCTCGGCGAGCAGCCGGCGGTGGTGACCGTGCAGGGCCTCCAGCTCGTCCACCTGCGAGGCCAGGATCCTGCCGACCTCGGACAGGCTCACTCCGAGCGCCCGCAGCACGAGGATCTGCTGCAGCCGCAGCAACTGGCGCTCCTCGTAGTAGCGGTGGCCGTTGGAGCCGATCCACGCGGGTGGCAGCAGCTCGATCTCGTCGTAGTGCCGGAGGGTCCGGGCGGTCACGCCCGACATCCGTGCCACTTCCGCGATCGGCCAGGCCATCGCCGTCTCCTCTCACTGCGTGAAGCCGCCTGCCACCGGCCGGTCCGATCCCGGGGTCGCGCCCTGGGGGGTCGTCACCGGTCGGGCTCCCGGGGCCCTTTCAGGCTTCCGGGCACCGATCGGGCTCCGGTCGCCGACTGCCGTCGGTCTCACGCTTGCTCACCGGGCCGGTCGTTCCGGCCCTGATCAGGACGATAGAAGCTGCCGTTGCGGCAACTTCAAGTCCTGACCCCCGCCCTGCCCCCGGATCCGGGGGCGAACCCGAAACGAACCCGAAACCCGATCCCTGAGCCCCGGTTTCACTCCACGGGAGCCGCGCTGCTCGTAGAGCCGGTCCAGCGACTGCCCGTGCCGTCCGGTCAGCGCCACCGCGGACGGGCTCAACTCCCGGCGCCGGCCGCCCTCGCCGTCTTCGGGGTGTTCTGCACCGGACTCGCCTTCCGCCACGACCACCGGCTCAACGCCATCGAGGGGCGCCACGGGTACGGCCACCGTCGGTCACCTGCTGCCGGTCGTCTCGCCGGCGGTCGGCGCGCGTCCTCGACGAGTCGTTGAGCGTGCCGACCGTCGCGGGAATGATCGTGGTGCCGGCCGGGGTTGTCCTGACCCGGCAGCATCGTGAACGACCCACCCGCCCCACCGCCTCCACCGCCGCGACCACCACGGCCACCGCCCCTGCCACCACCACCACTCGCGACCGAACGAACGGACCATGAGCCCCGAATCGCCCTGGCGGATACGCGACTTCCGCACCCTCTTCACCGCCACCGCGCTCGCCCAGCTCGGTACCAACATCGGTTACGTCGTCCTCCCGCTGATCGCCGTCACCGCGCTGGACGCGAGCGCCGGGCAGGTCGGGGCACTGGCCACGCTGAGCACGCTCGCGTTCCTGCTGATCGGCCTGCCCGCCGGAGCCTGGGTGGACCGGATGCGCCACCGCCGCGTCCTCATCGTCGCGGACCTGGTGAAGGCCGCGCTGTACGCGTCCGTCCCGCTCGCCTGGTGGCTGGGCGGGCTCACCCTCTGGCAGCTGTACGCCGTCGCCCTGCTGAGCGGGTGCGCGACCGTCTTCTTCGACGTCGCGTCGCAGAGTGTGCTGCCGCAACTGGTCGGCCGCGGCCACCTGGTGCAGGCGAACGCGGCCGTGGTGAGTCTGATGGCCGTCGGGAACATCGCCGGGCGCAGCGCGGGCGGCGCGCTCGTCCAACTGCTCACCGCACCGGCCGCCATCGCCGCGACGGCCGCCAGTCACCTCGGTTCGGCGCTGCGCCTCATCGCCCTGCGCCGTACCCCCGCACCCGCGCCGCCGCCGGTGCGTGGCGGCGGGCCCGGCCTGGGCGCGCAGATCGGGGAGGGTGTGCGTCACGTCCTCGGCAACGCCGAACTGCGGGCGCTCGCGCTCACCGCCTCCCTCACCAACCTCGGCTTCCAGGTCGTCAACACCCTGCTTCCAGTGCTGTTCGTGCGGGAGCTCCACCTCCCCGCCGGCGCGCTGGGCCTGTACTGGGCGGTCGGCGGCCTGGGCATCCTGCTCGGGTCCCGCTGTGCCCGCCCGATCGCGGCCCGCGTCGGCTACGGCCGGGCGCTCGGCCTGGCCGGTCTCTGCGCGGCACCGGCGGGTCTGCTGATCCCGCTGAACGGTGCCGGCGTCTGGTTGTACGTGGCGGGGTTCGGCTCGTTGGTGTTGTCCTTCAAGACCGGGATGGACAACGTGCTCGGGGTCAGCCTGCGGCAGCGGATGACCCCGGACGCCCTGCTCGGCCGGATGAACGCCACCTTTCGTTTCCTGCTCACCGGTTCACTGGCGATCGGTGCCGCCCTGGCAGGCCTGCTCGGCGAGCTGGCGGGGCTCCAGGCCACTCTCTGGCTCGGGGGTGTGCTTCTCGCCTCGGCCTTCCTCCCCGTCTACCTCTCGCCGATCCGCACCCGTCGCCTCCTCCCCGACCAGCCCACCGCCACGGAGGCCGAGGCCGAGGCGGCGGCCCCGATCGGGGCCGGCGACGATGTTCCCCAGGGCGTGAGGCCGGCCCTTGGCCTCAAGCGCACCTGACCGCCACCTACGAGGTGGTGCAGCCCTCCGCCGTTCAGCCTTCGGCAATCGGGGCCCGGACCGTAGGGGACTCGTCAGCCGGGGTCCGAGCCGCCCCGGCCTGGGCGGTGTGCGGGAACGGGCAGCCGCCGGCCGTCGCGGGCCCGTCCTCGAAGGTGCCCAGCTCGCTCACCCGGTAGCCGCCGGCGTAGCCGCGCACCTGGTGGCCGTCGCGGGCCAGGTGCGGCTTGCGGCGGGGCGGGAGGAGGCGGACGAAGCGGCCGCGCAGCCACATGCCGGTCCGGACGGCGCGCCGCAGGGCGGCCGGCGGCGCCGGGTAGCCGAAGGCCTCGCGCAGCGGGTCGTCCAGGAGGCAGAGGGAGGAGGTGCGCATCGAGGGGCGCATCGGGGCCGGGTACCAGGAGGCCATCAGCCCGAGCGTGGCGTCCGAGACGTCGCGGCCGCCCTGGTCGTAGCCGAAGTGGGCGCGCTCGTAGTCGTCGAGCAGCCGCTCGAACTCCTCGTACGTCTCCGGGATGCCGCTCAGGCCCATGTGGCGGCCGAGTTCCCGGTAGTAGTTGGTGGTGGCCCGGATCTCGTGCGGCGAGTACGGGCGCCAGCCGTAGTCGTCCAGCCAGCGCTTGGGCACCACGACGAAGGTGGCGAGCACGTACACGAAGTCTTCGTCGGAGATGTCGTACCGGCGGTGCATCTGGTTCATCCGCCGGATCGCCTCGCGCCCCTGCTCGGAGGCGAAACCGTGCTCGACGACGGCCTCCAGGATCAGCACGGTGTCGTCGTACCGCTTCTGCGCCCGGCGGGTGAACTCACCGGTCTGCGCGAGCAGCCGGCCGATGCTGGGCACGGCGTAGGTGCGGTAGAGGGCGAAGCTGAGCGACTGGGTGGTGTCCCAGGGGAACTCGTACCAGCTGCTGATCCGGTAGATCTCGGTGAACTCGGTCTCCGGATCCATGCGCTGAATCTTCTTCAGCCAGTCGTATCGCTGCACAGGCCGACCTTAGGGGCCGGCCAGGGGCGGGTCAACGCGGCCCGGTCGCGCCGCCTGCCGGCTCAACGAGGCCCGGTCGCCCCAGGTCGCCGCCGCGCCGCCGCGCCTCCGCCGCGCCTCCGCTGCGCCTCCGCTGCGCCTCCGCTGCGCCTCCGCCGCGCCGCCGCGCCTCCGCCGAGCCGCCGCGCCGCTGCGCCGCCGCCGAGCCGCCGGCCGCCGCCGGGTGTCGCTGCGCCGCCGCCGTCGGTGGCTCCCGCTAACTTTTCTCGCAGATTCCCGCCGAGGATGTCGAAAACGCCGGGCGTGCTTCTACCTACCCGTGAGAGCCCCCACCCCGGGGCGGACACGACGAACGAGGAGCAGGACCATGAAGTACATGCTGCTGATGCAGTTCAGCGAGAAGAACGCCGACTTCCCGAAGATCGACGAGTGGAAGCCCGAGGAGATCCAGGCGCACATCCGGTTCATGAAGGACACCAACACCCGGCTCGCCGAGGCCGGGGAACTGGTCGACGCCCAGGGACTGGCCATGCCGGAGACCGCCCGGATCGTGCGCTCGCACAGCGGCGGCGCGCCGGTGGTCACCGAGGGGCCGTTCCCGGAGACCAAGGAGTGGGTGGCCGGCTGGTGGATCGTGGACTGCGACGGCGAGGAGCGGGCGGTCGAGATCGCGGCGGCCGTCTCCGCGGCGCCTGGCCCCGGCGGGGAGCCGCTGAACATGCCGATCGAGGTGCGCCAGGTGATGTCGGCGCCGCCCACCGAGCTGTGACCGCTCCCTCCGGGAGCATCGACGACCTGCTGCGCACCCTCGCGCCGCAGGTCGTCGGCGTGCTCACCCGCCGCTACGGGGACTTCGCCACCGCCGAGGACGCCGTCCAGGAGGCCCTGCTGGACGCCGCCACCCAGTGGCCCGCGGAAGGGCTGCCGCGCAACCCGCGCGGGTGGCTGGTCCAGGTCGCCAACCGCCGGATGACCGAGCAGGTCCGCAGCGAGCAGGCCCGCCGACGGCGCGAGGACCTGGTGGCCGGGCAGCAGCCGGCCGACCGGCTCACCGCGCCGCCCGCGGACACCGAGGACGAGGCCGCCCACGACGACACCCTCACCCTCCTCTTCCTCTGCTGCCACCCCGCCCTCTCGCCCGCCTCGGCGATCGCGCTCACCCTGCGTTCGGTCGGCGGCCTGACCACCGGCGAGATCGCCCGCGCGTTCCTGGTCCCCGAGGCGACGATGGGCCAGCGGATCAGCCGGGCCAAGCAGCGGATCAAGGCCTCCGGCGTGCCGTTCCGGATGCCCGACGCCGCCGAGTGGCCGGCCCGGCTGGACGCGGTGCTGCACGTGCTCTACCTGATCTTCAACGAGGGCTACGCCAGCAGTGCCGGGCCCGACCTGCAACGCGTCGAACTCGCCCGCGAGGCGATCCGTCTGACCCGGGCCGTCCATGCGCTGCTCCCGGAGGACGGCGAGGTGACCGGGCTGCTGGCGCTGATGCTGCTCAACGACGCCCGCGGACCGGCCCGCACCGGCCCGGACGGCGAGCTGGTCCCGCTCGCCGAGCAGGACCGCACCCGCTGGGACGCCGCGGCGATCTCCGAGGGCGTCGCGCTGATCACGGCCGCCCTGCCGCGCGGGCCGGTCGGGCCGTACCAGGTGCAGGCGGCGATCGCGGCCGTCCACGACGAGGCCCCGACCGCCGAGGAGACCGACTGGCCGCAGATCCTCGCCCTCTACGGGGTCCTGGGCCGGATCTCCGACAATCCGCTGATCACCCTGAACCGCGCGGTGGCCACCGCCATGGTCGACAGCCCGGCCGCCGGGCTCGCCCTCCTCGCCGACGCACCGGTCGGACTCGCCGAGCACCACGGGCTGTACGCGGTCCGCGCCCACCTGCACGAGCTGGCGGGGGAGCGGGACGCCGCCGTCGCCGACTACCGGACCGCCGCGCGCCGGACGGCCAGCCTGCCCGAACGCCACCACCTCAGCCTGCGCGCCGCCCGGCTGGCGGCGGGCGCCCCGGCTGCCGCCCCGGCTTCCGTCCCACCTGCCGGGCCCGTTTCCGCCGACGGCGATCAGGCGCCTGGGCCGGCCGGGGGCGGGGGAGCCCGTCGAGCATGACGACAGGTGGGCCGGGTGGGCCGGGCTCAGTCCGTGGTGTCCTCGACGGCCACCGGGACTCCGGCCTCGTGGAGTCGCACTCGCCAGTACTCCATCTCCGCCAACGTCCCTGTCAGGCCGGTGCGTTGCAGCTCGGAGACCAGCGTCCGGGCCTGTGTGAGGGAGACGGCCGCGCCCTCCCGGAAGACCTTGAGCGCCGCCACCGAACCGGTCATCGGCCCGGTGGGCCGCAGCCGGGCCGCTCCGTGCGCGGCGAGCAGGGCCACCCGCACGGATTCCGGAGCCGGCTCCGGCCCGGCGTGCTCACACCAGGTGCTGCCGCAGCCCGCGCAGGAGCCCTCGGCGTCCCACCAGAGCTCCCGCCCCCGGAGAAACTGGTTCACCTGCCGCACGCTGACGCCCCCGCAGGTGCCACAGCGCCCCGCCATCTCCACCGTCTGTCCGGTCATCGCACCCTCCGCGTCAGGTGATTCTCCCGTCGCGGCCGCCCCGTCGCGAACCGTTTCGTGGCGCGCCGCTCATGCTCCCGGGTGGAGGACGGCTTCGGCGATCTCGCGGACCCGTTCCGGGGTGATGCCGGTGCGCTGTTCGACGGCGAGCGGGTGGTCGGTGGGCTCCAGCTCGACGGTGGGGCGTTCGCCGACGGGGCGGGTGTGGACGTTGGTCTTGAGGTTGAGGGTGCCGACGGGGTAGAGGGCGAGGTCGGTGGTCAGCCAGCCGAAGTAGGGCGGCTCGCTCTCCCGGCCGGGGGTGGTCCACAGGTCGAGCGTGCGGGTGAAGTTGGGCTCGCTGAGGGAGACCCAGACGCCCCACGAGAAGATGTCGGGGGTACCGATCACCGGTATCTCGATCATGCCCTTGACGAAGAAGTGCCGTCCTTTGACGACGCACTGGTCCTCGGAGAGCATGCTGTCGCGCCGTTTCCCGTACTTCTCCTTCCAGACGTCGGGCGCCGCGGCGGAGTAGCCCATGGGCAGCTCCGCGTGGTACTCGCCGCAGCAGGAACAGGTATAACCGGGGACATCAGCCATGGCAGGGAGCCTATGACCGGCGGCTGCACCGCTCTGACCTGGGGTGCTACCGGCCGAAGCCCCCGCGGCCGCTCGGTCCCCGCCCACACCGTCACCGGGTCGGGTGGGCCAGCCCCGTCTCGTACGCGGTGATCACCAGCTGGACCCGGTCGCGGGCGCCCAGTTTGCTGAGCAGCCGGGCCACGTGGGACTTGGCGGTGGCGACCGAGATGAACAGCTCCTCGGCGATCTCGGCGTTCGAGCGGCCCCGGCCGACCAGGGTGAGGACCTCCCGCTCGCGTTCGGTGATGCCCTCGATCGCCCGGGCGGGAGCGGGGTCGCTCACCGGCCCGGGGCGGTCGAGGAAGTCGGCGATCAGGCGCCGGGTGACACCCGGGGCGATCAGGGCGTCCCCTGCGGCGACCACGCGGATGGCCGCCAGGATGTCGTCGACCGCCATGTCCTTGACCGCGAACCCGCTGGCGCCGGCCCGGAGCGCGCCGTAGACGTGTGCGTCCTCGTCGAAGGTGGTCAGGACCAGGACGCGGGTGCTGCCGGAGGCGGCGGTGATCAGGCGGGTGGCCTCGATGCCGTCCATGCCGGGCATCCGGATGTCCATCACGACCACGTCGGGGCTGACCTCCCGGGCCAGCCGGACCGCCTCGGTGCCCGATCCGGCCTCGCCGACGACGTCCAGGTCGGGGTGGTCGGCCATGATCACGCGCAGGCCGGAGCGGACCAGTGGCTGGTCGTCGACGAGGACGACGCGGATGCTCATCGGACGCCCTCCCGACCGGTTCCGGCCCGCTGGGAGGCACGCTGCGCTATCGGCTGCGAGACCCGCTGCGCTGCCGGCTGCGAGGCGGGCAGCGGCAGGCTGGCCGCCACCCGGAAGCCGCCCTCCGGACGCGGGCCGGCGCTGAACCGGCCGTGCAACAGGTTGACGCGCTCCCGCATGCCGGTGATTCCGAAACCGGATCCCACCGTGCTCGGCATCCCCCGCCCGTCGTCGAGCACCTCCACGGACAACTCCTCCGCCCCGTAGTCGATGACCACCCGGCAGTGCCCGGTGTTCGCGTGGCGGGCCACGTTCGTCACCGCCTCCTGAACGATACGGTAGGCGGACAGGTCGAGGTCGGCCGGCAGTCGCCGCCGCTCGCCGGCCCAGTGCACCTCGACCCGGACCCCCGCGTCCGCGGTCGCCGCCACCAGCTGCTCGACGTCCGCGAGCCCCGGTGCCGGAGCAAGGGGTGCGGACGCCGAGCCGGTGTCCGGGTCGGCCTGACGGAGTGCCACCAGTGTGCGCCGAAGGCCCGCCAGGGTTTCCCGGCTGGTGGACTCGATCGCCCGCAGAGCCTCGCGGGCCTCCGCCGGCTGTGTCTCGATGACCCGGCTGCCGACGCCGGCCTGGATGGCGATGATGCCGATGCTGTGCGCGACCATGTCATGCAACTCGCGGGCGATCCGCAGCCGTTCGGCGGTCACCGCCTCGGCCACCTCCTGCGAGCGCAGGGCCACGGCGTGTTCGCGGCGTTCGCGGAGCAGCAGGCCGGTCATGCAGCAGATGACCAGCACCAGGAGGGCGACCAGGCCGACGCCCACCATGTTGTCCGCGTGCGTGAACAGGCCGACGGCGAAGAACTGCAACAGGAACGACACCGCGACGGCGGCGATCGAGGCGCGCCGCGACCGGGTGGCGACCACGAAGCCCAGCACGAGGTCCACCGTCAGGAACGGCACGAACCGGATCGAGCCCTGGCCGTGACCCAACTCCACGACGCTGAGTGCGCCGAACAGGGCCAGCGCCAGGGTCGGCAGCGGGCGGCGGCGCAGCAGCCCGAGGAGCAGGCCGCCGGCGAGCAGTCCTCCGACGGCGTGCAGGCCGGCTTCGGCTCGCGGCGAGCCGGTCAGCAGCAGCAACACCACGAAGGGGTAGAGCACCGCCCCGACCCAGGCCGCAAGCCGTCCCTGCACCGCCCCGGCCGCCGCGACCGCCCAGCTCTCCCCACTCGCCCCGTGCGCCTCGCCCAGCCCGCCCGGCCTGTGCGCCTTGCCCGCCTCGCCCGTCCCGCCCGTCCTGCCCGTCCTGCCTGTCCTGCCTGTCCCGCCCGTCCCGCTCCTCATGCCGCGAGACTAGCCGTCGGCCGTCCGGTGGACATTGGCCCACGGGCGTACGCCCCCGGGCGGACCGGCGCGGGCGATTGCCACCCCCGGCCCGATGCCGGGTGCGGGGCCCGCCCGGAAGAGTCTGTGCCGTGATCGAAGTCAACGAACTCACCAAGACCTACGGCGGCAGGACCGCCGTCGACCAGCTGTCGTTCACCGTCCGGCCCGGGCAGGTCACCGGGTTCCTCGGGCCCAACGGCGCGGGCAAGACCACCACACTGCGGCTGATCCTCGGCCTGGACGCGCCCACCTCCGGCACCGCCACCGTCGGCGGCGTCCCGTTCCGCAGCCACAACCGGGGCCTGCGGCACGCCGGCGCCCTGCTCGACGCGGGCCACGTCCACGGCGGTCGGACCGCCACCGCCCACCTGGCGGCGCTGGCCCGCAGCAACGGCCTCCCGGCGCGCAGGGTGGCCGAGGTACTGGAGGAGGTGGGCCTCGCCGAGGCCGCGCGCCGCCGGATCGGCGGATTCTCGCTCGGTATGAAGCAGCGGCTCGGTATCGCCGCCGCGCTGCTCGGCGATCCGCCCGTGCTGATGTTCGACGAGCCGATCAACGGCATGGATCCGGAGGGTGTGCTCTGGGTGCGCCACCTGTTCCGCCGGCTGGCGGCGGAGGGCCGCACGGTCTTCCTCTCCAGCCACCTGATGTCGGAGATGGAGCAGACCGCCGACCAACTCGTCGTCATCGGCCAGGGCCGGCTGATCGCCGCCGAGTCGGTGCGCGACTTCGCGGCCCGCAGCACCCGGCGGACCGTCGTGGTCGGCACGCCGCAGGCCGCCGAGCTGACCGAGCTGCTGACGGCGGCCGGCGCGACGGTCGGGCCGGAGGGTTCGGCCGGGGTCGAGCGGCTCGTCGTGACCGGGCTGCCCGCCGAACGGATCGGTGCGCTCGCCTTCGAGCGCAGGATCGAGCTGAGCGAACTGACCACCCACAGCGCCTCCTTGGAGGAGGCGTTCATGGAACTGACCGCCGACCACGTCGAGTACCAGGCAGGACGGACCCGATGACCGCACGTACCTCCGTCATTCCCGTCACCCCCGCCGTTCCCGGCGGGCGGACGGCCGCACCACCCGCCCGCTTCGGTGACCTGGTCGCCGCGGAGTGGATCAAGCTGCGCTCGCTGCGCTCCACCCCTTGGCTGCTCGCCTTCGCCACGCTCTTCGTGGTCGGTTCCTCCGCGGCGGCGTCGATCGCGGAGTCCGCCAACCTCGGCGGGACGGACATGGCGGCACGCCCCAACGAGGGGTTCCTGGTGTTCGACGCCTATCCGGTGCCGGGCTACCTGACTCTGATGCTGCTGGCCGGTACCGCCGGTGCGCTCACCGTCGTCGCCGAGTACGGCAGCGGACTGATCCGGGCCACCACGGTGGCGGTGCCGGCCCGAGGCTCGGTGGTGCTGGCCAAGGGAGCGGTGCTCATCGCGGTCTGGGGCGTGGTCGGCACGGTGATCTCGGTCGGCTCGTTCGTCTTCTCCCAGGAGATTCTGAGTGGTCGTCACGCCGATGTCGCGTTCGGTCACCCCGGGGTGATGCGGGCCGTGGTGGTGTCCGCGCTGGTGGCCCCGGTCTGTGCGCTGATCGGGCTGGGTATCGGCGTCCTGGTCCGCCACGGCGCGGCGGCGACGGCCGCCACCGGCTTCGTGCTGCTGATGCTGCCGGTGTTCTTCTCGACCTCCATCCGCTGGTCCGCCGACGTCAACCACCTGATGGTGTCCTCCGCTTGGAAGCGGCTTGTGCAGCACTGGTCACCGCCGCCCGGCAGCGGCTTCGACTACGCCACTGTCTCCGGCTCGTGGACGGTGCTCGCGCTGTGGCCGCTGGTGGCGCTCGCCCTGGCCCTGCTGGTGGTCCGTCGCCGCGACGTCTGACGAGGCGTCGGGGAACTGTCGGGGAGCCGGCGGGTCCGGCGGGCCCGGGGTGGGGGCGGGTGTCCTAGGATCGCCTGCCTATGGACACCAACGCGGAAGACCCGATGATCACCGTCCCGGCGGGGCGGGTGACGCTGTCCGACCGTCGGACGCAGCGCAGTTGGCCGGTGGAGGTCGCCTCCTACCGGCTCGCTGCGGTTCCGGTCACCCAGGCGCTGTACGCGGCGGTGACCGGTGACCGGCCGAGCGCGTCCCGGGGCGACCGGCTGCCCGTGGAGGGCGTCTCCTGGTGGGACGCGGTCCGCTTCTGCAACGCCCTGTCCCGGCGCGACGGACTCACCCCCGCCTACCGTCTCGTCCCCGCCGACAGCGAGGGCGGCGGGGACGGCGGGAACAGCGGCGAGGGCGGCGAGGGCATCGATTGGGACCGGGCCGCCGACGGGTACCGGCTGCCGACCGAGGCCGAGTGGGAGCACGCCTGCCGCGCCGGCACCACCGGACCCCACTACGGCCCGCTGGACGAGATCGCCTGGTACCGCGGCAACTCGGACGAGCGGATCCACGAGGTGGGCGGCAAGCAGCCCAACCCGTGGGGCTTCCACGACATGCTCGGCAACGCCTGGAACTGGTGCTGGGACGTCTACGACGCCGAGGTCTACGGCAGCTACCGGGTCCTGCGCGGCGGCGGCTGGTTCGACGAGCACTGGAGCTGCCGGGCCTCCGCCCGCCGCCGCAGCCACCCGACCTTCCGGGTCGACGACGTCGGCTTCCGGGTGGCCCGCTCCCTGACGGGCTGAGCCGCCCCAACCGCTGGGCGGGCCCAGGCGGGTTCACGCGGGCTCACACCCCGACGAAGGCGTGCTGGAGGTCCACCCCATCGCGATCTTCCAGTGACCGCCGCGCCGGCACAGCGGCTCGGTCGGTCCGGGGCCGGGGTCTGCCGCCCGGCCGCCGACTGATGCGAGCGCAGGGCGCTCTCGGCGGTGGCGTGCCCGCGCGGCATCGCCATGCCCCGGCACAGCACGGAGTGACCCGTCTCACCGAACTTTGACCGATCTCACCGAAGTTTGACCACACGACGTTCGGCCCGTCCACCGGCGGTTCAGCGGTACGGCTGCTGGCCGTGGCAATGAACCGCCGGCGCGGCTCCATCAGACCGTGAGCTGATGGACCTGTCCGGGGTCGAGGTGCAACTCGTACGGAGTCGAGCAATCGCTGATCTCCGTGCCCACCGGGGCACCGCACGGGCACCGGCGGTTCATCCCGCCCCGGCCCGACAGGCCGCAGCAGCCGACATCGTCGAAGCTCGGGGCACGGACCGGCTCCAGGCTCGGCGCGTCGCCAGGATGAAGAACCACCGTCCCTCGCGGCCCTGCAGACACCAGGAAGGAGGGGATCAAGCCGTCGGAAGTGGCACGGCGTCTGCGGGTGAGCCCGAAGTCGCCGTGCCAGTGGTAGCAACTGTGGCGGGATGGCGGTGTGCAGGCTGCGGCGCAGGTAGGCGCCGTCATCCGCGATGCGCCCACACCGCTTCCAGTGCTGATGGTTAGTCAGTAGTCTTCCGACTGCGTATCGCCGATCCGGGGGTGTTCATGGAAGGGCTCGGTCCGTTCGATCCTCGCAGGGTCGGCGTATACGACATCGTCGGCAAGCTCGGCGAAGGAGGCATGGGGCGCGTCTACAAGGGCCGGTCACCAGGTGGGCGGTCGGTCGCTGTGAAGGTGGCCCGACCCGAACTCGCCTCAGATCCTGGCTTCCGTGAACGATTTCGCGCAGAGGTCGCCGCGGCCCGCAGGGTCGGGGGGTTTCACACTGCCCAGGTCGTCGACGCCGATCCTGAGGCCACACAGCCCTGGATGGTGACGGCCTTTATAGCGGGTCGCTCACTCGACCGCGTACTTCTTGAAGAAGGTCCGTTCGATGAACCGGCCCTGCGCTCGTTCGGTGCGGCCCTCGCCGAGGCGCTCCAGGCCATCCACGCCTGCGGGCTGGTCCACCGCGACCTCAAGCCGGCCAACATTCTCATGTCCGACGACGGTCCCAGGGTCGTCGACTTCGGCATCGCCCGGGCCTTGCAGGACACCCGGCTGACTGACACGGGCACCGTCATCGGCACCCCAGGCTTTCTCGCCCCTGAACAGATCACCGGCGGGGACATCGACCCGGCGACCGATGTCTTCGCCCTCGGCGCTGTCCTGGCTCATGCCGCTGGTGCTATCCCCTTCGGCCAAGCCGAACCTGTGGCCCTGATGTACCGAGCCGTCCACAGTGAGCCGGATCTCACCGCGGTGCCCGCCGGGCTGCGCCCGCTCGTCGCCTCCTGTATGGCGAAGAACGCTATGTTCCGCCCGTCGCCCGCGCAACTGCTTGCCTTCTTCGCCGAGCCCCGGCCCGCGGCGGTAGCACCCGAAGACGTTCCGCCAAGCAAGGGTGCCGGCAGCCGCACGCCCACCGAGCCCGATCGGCCTCAGCCAGGTGCCGAACAGCCTGTCGACGCCAGTTCCTTTTCACCGAAGCAGGCCGACACCAACACTGACATCGTGGTATTCGATACCAGCATACGCGCAGGATGCCTTCCCCCCCTCGGATACGGGATGGGCGCCGCTTTCTGGGGGTTCAGTCTGTACATGGGAGTCCACCAGAAATACCCGCCCGATGATATCTTGCTCTGGATTATGGGAGCCTTCGCCGCAATTTCCGTCATCGTAGCCTTCGGCAGTGTAAATCTGCCGAGACTGAGACTCGATTCCGCCGCACTCACTATCATCGGCACCATCCAGGTAGGCCCAGCTATTCCCTGGTCAGACATAGTCTCTGTCAAGTCCTACAAACAGGAGAGTCTCGGCCGTCAAACCGTCCTGGTCAAATTACGGTCATCGACCTCGCTTCCGGTCGGGTGCAAGGGTGTAGAGGTCAAGTCCCCGGTAGAGTTTATCCTGCCCGTGCCATCAGGCGCCCCGATTTCCCACACGGGCAGACGTCAGGAACTCGCTGCCGCGATCGCACGCTTTGCCCCCCACGTCGACACCAGAAGATTGTAGTTTGACCTCAGCTTGATCTTTACAGTAAATGGCCCTGAGCAGGCGGCGCGGCCGGGTGGGGGTACCGGCTGCACCGCCCGCTCGGGTTCGAGTCACTCCGGTCCAGGTCGGGTCTTTCCTCGTTCGAGGTCCCACAGCCCGAAGCGGTGGCGGATGGCCTCCGCTGAGATGAGTGGGGGTCGTGGTTATCGAGCAGCTCGATCCAGGCGTGCCAAGGCGACATCCCTTGTTCGTAGCAGGCCAGGAGCTTGGTGTGAGTCTCCTCGGCGATTGAGGGCCGGCTCGGCGCGGTCCGGTCGGGGAACTGGGGGCTGAGGATCCGCGCGACGAGCCAGCGTGGCAGGTCCCACTGGTCGGAGAGCTGACGCAGGGTTCCGTTGTTCCTTCGGGCGTTCTGTCTGATCTGCCCGATGATCTTGAAGCTGCGGTGGCGGCCTTTGCGAGCGGCGACGCGTTCCAGCCGGACGGTGGCAGGGGTTCCGACGCGGAGGCCGGGCGGGGCGGCGTCCGCAAGGGTGATCTTGAGGGTATCGGTGGAGCGTCCGCTGAGGACAGCCAGTCTCTCCAGCTTCACTTCGAGGCGCCTTGAGGGCTTGGGGCTGGTGAGGATGGCGAGGAGTTCGCTGGGCTTGAGGTGGTTGGCGCGGGCGAGGCGCTGGACGTAGTGGATCGTGCTCTCGCCGAGACGGGGGCGGACGTTGATCGGCAGCGGGGCAAGCGGCCTGGCCAGACTGTTGGTCACTCGCGGGCCTTCACGTTGACGCGCGGGAGGGAGTCGGCGGAGTAGTCCAGCGGGACGGCGGCGAGGGACTTCTTGGTGATGACCTCGCTGCCGGTGAGGATGGCGTCGATCGCGGCCCCGCGGATCGCGTGGGACAGGGCTCCGATCATGCCGCCGGTCCGGTCGTGAAGGTAGCGGTCCAGGCGGGTGAGGCTGCCGGGTTGGTGGTGGTGCAGGAGCAGGGTGCTCTCCAGCGTGGCGACCAGGCCCTTCCATTCCGCGTTGTAGGGGAACGGGGAGGTGGGGACGAGCGTGAAACGGCCGGCGATCTGCTGGCCGCGGGTTCCGGAGAGCAGGTCGGAGTGCTCGATGCCGATGCCGGCGTAGATGAGCGTGGCCGGGATGCGTTCGGAGAAGTACTTGAGGGTGTCTGCGACTTCGGCGCCCGCGCGGCTGGTGAGGGAGATGTTGTGGACTTCGTCGACCAGGACCAGTCCGGTGCGGGTGTCGGTGCAGACGCCGACGATGGCCTCGGTGATGTCGGTGATGTTGGAGGTGCGGCGGACCGGCAGGCCCAGGTAGCGGGCGAACTCGGCTGCGATCATGTGGGCGGTCGCGGCGGGCGGGGCGGTGATGTAGACGACCGGGATCCGGTCGGTGGCGTGCGGGTGGCGAGCCTGATCGAGGAGTTCGTGGGCTCGTCCGAGCTGAGTGAGGGCGAGGGTCTTTCCGGTGCCAGCGGGGCCGGAGACGATCAGCCCCCGGCGGGCGCTGATCGCGTGCTTGTTGAGCAGGACGAGGCGGCGTCCGCAGGTGACGGTGTGTCGGACCGTGGAGGTGACGACGACCTGAAGCCGGGCGTGGTGGTCGAGGCGGTCCTCGTCGTAGAGCTGCTGCTGAAGCGGTTCCAGCCGGTTGTACTCGTCCGCGCTCAGCAGCGCGGGCGGCGTGGGAGAGGAAGTGGTGAAGCGCCGCCATCCCTGCCGGGTGGTCAGCTGGTATCCGGCCTGGTCGTCCGCCGCGTCCAGGGCGGTATCGGGTATGCAGCCGGGCGTGATCACGTGCGTCTCCATGGATCTTCGAGCGGGTTGAACAGTCCCAGCGGGATCACCTCGGCCAGCGGCTCGGTGCCGTGGTCCGGTGCCTGCGGGACGGCGGGCTCGGGTGTGGCCGAGGCCGCGGGGGCGGGGGCGGTGGGCTTGACGGCGCGGGTGCGTGCGGCGACCCGCTTGTCGCGGGGCTTCGCTGGCAAAGATCAAACTTCGCTGGCGCGGGACACGGGTCACGGAGGGTGACCATGGGGGTGGGGGAATCGGACTTGAATCTTTGCGAACGAATGTTCGATCCTGAGGTGTGCCCGTTTTCGAACCTGCTTTCGAATCCACCGCCGAGCGGCAGCCGCTCCGCCCGGTGGTGTCGGCGGCTGCGCTCGTGGACGGTGGCGGTGCCGGGGCGGAGGCCGGGCGGCGAGGGCTGCTGCCGGTGCTGCCGGCGTTGGGGGCGGTGCTGCCGGAGAACGGGCTGCGGCGGGGGACGGTGGTGTCGGTCGGCGGCGGGGATCTCGGGCTGCTGCTGGCGCTGGCCGCCGGGGTGCGGGAGTCGGACGGCGGGTGGGCGGCGGCGGTCGGGCTGCCGGACCTGGGGCTGGCCGCGGCCGCCGGGTACGGGCTGGACCTGAGGCGGCTGCTGGTGGCGGACGACCCCGGCCTGCACTGGGCCGAGGTGGTGTCGGTGCTGGCCGGGGCGGTCGAGCTGATCATGCTGCGCCCGGACGGGCCGGTGGCGCCGAAGCCGGCCGCCCGGCTGGCGGCCGTGCTGCGGCGCAGCGGGTGCGTGCTGCTGGTGGCCGGACCGTGGCCGGGGGCAGGGCTTCGGCTGGGGGTGCGGTCCGGACGGTGGTTCGGGCTGGGCGACGGGCACGGGCAGCTCACCGGGCGGCAGGTGGAGGTCGTGGCCGAGGGGCGCGGTTCGGCGGTGCGTGGGCGTACCGCCCGGCTCTGGCTGCCGGACGAGCACGGCGAGGTGCGGGCGGTGGCGGAGGCCGCCGAGGTGGTCGGGGCGGGGGAGGACGTGACGTCGGGGGCCGGGGCGGGCCTCGAACGTATGGCGGTGGTGTGAGATGACCGACACCGGAGTGACCGGAGCGACCGGAGCGACCGGGCTGGCCGGGGCGACCGGAGGCGCCGGGACGGCCGGGACACCGCGGGTGCTGGTGGTCTGGTGCCCGGACTGGCCGGTGGCGGCCGTCATGGGGCCCGCGGACGGCGGTGAGGACGGCGGCGACGCCCCGGTGGCGGTGGTCGCCGGCGGGCGGATCCTGGCGTGCTCGGAGACGGCCCGGGCGGCCGGGGTGCGGCAGGGGCAGCGGCTCAAGCTGGCCCAGCGGCTCTGCCCGGCGCTGGAGCTGCGCGACCGCGACCCGGAGGCGGAGACCCGGCGGTTCGAGCCGGTGGTCGCGGCGGTGGAGGCGTTCACGCCCCGGGTGGAGGTGCTGCGCCCGGGCCTGTGCGCGATCCCGGTGAAGGGGCCGAGCCGCTACTTCGGCGGTGAGGAGGCGTTGGCGGCCAAGGTGCAGGGCGCGGTGACGGCTGCCCTGGCCCGGCCCGTGGACGAGGACGAGGACGGGGACGCAAGCAGGGACGCAAACAGGGACGAGAACCGGGACAGGAACGAGAACAGGAACAGGGCCGGATCCGGGGTCGGGGGCAGCGGGTCGGAGGTGCAGGACCACCCCGCCGACGCCGACCCCGCCGTGTGCGCCCACCCGGCCCCCGGCCCCGGCCGTACCGAGGCGCACCCGGCGGACGCCGACCGGGCCGGTGCCCGGCGCCGGGCGGCGGCCGTGGACGAGCTGTTCGCCGCCGCCCCGGCGGCCCGGGACGGCGCGCGGGGCGGGTTCGCCCACCCGGCCGCGTACCCGCCGCCGGCCCGCCCCGCCGAAGCCGCGGCCGGAACCGCCCCCGCAGCTCCCGCCGTCCCCGACGCCCGGCCCGTCCCCGATGCCCGGCCCGTCCCCGATGCCCGGCCCGTCCTCCACGGCCAGGTCGGTGTCGCCGACGGCCTGTTCGCCGCCGTGCTGGCGGCCCGGGCCGGGGTACTGGTGCCGGCCGGGCGGACGGCGGAGTTCCTCGCGCCCTACCCGGTGGCCGCGCTCGGCGACGAGGCGTTGGCGGAGCTGCTGGACCGGCTCGGCCTGCCCACCGTCGGTGCGTTCGCCGCGCTGCCCGCCGAGTCGGTCGCGGACCGGTTCGGCCCGGCCGGCACGACCGCGCACCGGCTGGCCCGGGGCCTGCAGCCGCGCCCGCTGGTGCCGCGTACGGAGGGGCCGGACCTCTCCGTCGAGCAGCGCTTCGACCCGCCGGAGCCGCTCGCCGAGCCGCTGGTGTTCGTCGCCCGCACGCTCGCCGAGCGGTTGCACCAGCGGCTCGCCGGGGCGGGGCTGACCTGCCAGCGGGTCGCGGTCGAGGTGTCCTGCGCCGACGGGCGGACCGTCTCGCGGCTCTGGCGGCACGAGGGCCGGCTGTCGGCGACGGCGCTGGCCGAGCGCGTCCGCTGGCAGCTCCAGGCCTGGCAGGGCACGGGCACCTTCGCGGTGCCTGGCAGGCCGGAGGCACACCACGACGCGGACCACAACGCACACCACGACCCGCATCACGGCACGGACTTCGACACGGACCACGACGCGGGCTTCACCGCCCTGCGCCTCGTCCCCGACGATCTCTCCCCCGACCAGGGCCGCCAGCTGGCGCTCTGGGGGCAGGCGGTCGCGGACGACCGGGTGGAGCGCGCGGTGGCCCGGGTGCAGGCGGTGCTCGGGCATGCCGGGCTGCGCCGGATCGAGCCGGCCGGCGGGCGGGGGCCGGGCGAGCAGGCGGTCCGGGTGCCCTGGGGCGAGCCGTACGACCCGGCGGCGCCGGCCGACGCGCCGTGGCCGGGCCGGCTGAGGGACGTCTGGCCGGCCGTGGTGCACCGCACTCCGGTGCCGGTCGTGGTGCTGGACGCGGAGGGGCGGTCGGTGGCGGTGGACGGCCGGGCGGGGGTGTCGGCCCGGCCGGCCCGGGTGGCGGTGCGGGGGCGGGAGCTGGTGGTGGACGGCTGGACCGGCCCCTGGCCGGCGGTCGAGTACTGGTGGGACCAGTCGCTGGCCCGCCGCCGGGCGCGCTTCCAGGTCACGCTGGCGGACGGCCGGGCGCTGCTGCTCACGGTGGAGGGCGGTGAGTGGTTCATGGAGGCCGGCTACGACTGACCCGGCCGGCCACCGGGGGACCGGCCGGCCACCGGGGGGAACGGAACGGGCCGGCTCACCGGGGGGCCTACCGGGGGAGAGAGAACCGGCCGGCCACCGGGGAGGAACCGACCGGCCAGTGGGGGGAGAAACCGAACAGGCACGACCGAAGGCAACGACCCCCGATGGGATTCACCAGCCATCCCACGCTCCCCTGGAGCGAACTGCACCGACGCCTGGCCGGCGGCAGCCCGGGCCCGGAGGGTGGCGCGGTCGTCCCGCTGCGCCGCCGCACCGGGGCCCGCCTCCCCGCACAACCCGCCGAGCCGTTCGGCCCGACGGCCCGGACCGGCCCGACCGCCCCGGCCTGGGCCGAGCTGCACGTGCACTCCGCCTTCAGCTTCCTCGACGGCGCCAGCGACCCCGAGGAGCTGGTCGCCGAGGCCGCCCGGCTGGGTGTCGAGGTGCTCGCGCTCACCGACCACGACGGCCTCTACGGCGCGGTGCGGTTCGCCGAGGCGGCCCGGGAGGCGGGCGTCGGCACGGTGTTCGGCGCCGAGCTGACCCTGCGCCGGGACGGCCAGGCCGAGCACCTGCTCGTCCTGGCCCGCGACCCGGCCGGCTACCGCCGCCTCTCCGCGGCGATCAGTGCCGCCCAGCTGGCGGGCGGGGCCAAGGGCCGCCCGGCGTACGACGCCGCGGCGCTGGCCGACGCGCACGGCGGCCACTGGGCGGTACTCACCGGCTGCCGCCTGGGCAGGGTCCCCGCCGCACTCGCCGCCGGCCGGGACGCCGAGCACCGGCTGCACACCCTCACCGAGGCGTTCGGCCGCGACAACGTGTACGTCGAGCTGATCGACCAGTGGCTGCCCGGCGACGACCTGCGCAACGACGCCCTGGCCGCGCTCGCCGCCAAGCTGGGCCTGCCCACCGTCGCCTCCACCAACGCCCACCACGCCGGCCCGGCCCAGGGCCGGCTGGCACAGAGCCTCGCCGCCCTGCACGAGCGCCGCACCCTGCAGGACGCGGCGGGCTGGACGCAGGCGGCCGGCACCGCGCACCTGCGCTCGGGCCGGGAGATGGCGGCCCGGCTGGCCCGCTTCCCGGGGGTCCGGGAGGCCACCGTCGACCTGGCCCGCGCCTGCGCCTTCGACTTCACCGGACTCGACCCGGAGCTGCCCGGCTTCCCCGTCCCGCCCGGGCACACCGAGATCAGCCATCTGCGCGAGCTGGTCGCCCGGGGCGGACCGGTCCGGTTCGGCCCCGGCAACGGGCCCGCCCGCCGGCAGCTCGCCAAGGAGCTGGACGTCATCGAGGACCTGAGGCTGGCCGGCTACTTCCTGATCGTCCACGACATCGTCGACTTCTGCCGCCGCGAGGACATCTGGTGCCAGGGCCGGGGTTCGGCGGCCAACTCGGCGGTCTGCTACGCGCTCGGGATCACCGCCGTCGACCCGATCCACTACAGGCTCCTCTTCGAGCGCTTCCTCTCCACCGCCCGCGACGGGCCGCCCGACATCGACCTGGACATCGAGAACCGCCGTCGCGAGGAGGTCATCCAGTACGTCTACCGCCGCTACGGGCGCGAGCACGCCGCCCAGGTCGCCAACGTGATCACCTACCGGCCCCGGCTGGCGCTGCGCGACGCCGCCCGGGTGCTCGGCTACCCGCAGGGGCAGGTGGACGCGTTCAGCCGGCAGAGCGACTTCCGCTCGCCGCCCGGCGCGGACGCCGTCATCCCCGCCGACGTGCTCGCCCTGGCCGGACAGCTCCACGGCCTGCCCCGTCACCTGGGCATCCACTCGGGCGGCATGGTGCTCACCAAGGAGCCGATCGGCGAGATCTGCCCGACCGAGTGGGCCCGGATGCCGGGCCGGTCCGTGCTGCAGTGGGACAAGGACTCCACGGCCGGCGCCGGGCTGGTCAAGATCGACCTGCTCGGCCTCGGCATGCTCGCCGCGCTGCACGACACCTGCGACCTGATCGCCGAACACCACGGCGTGCGGTACACCCTGGCGACCGTCCCGGACGACGACGCGGGCGTCTACACGATGCTGCGCCGGGCCGACACGGTCGGCGTCTTCCAGGTCGAGTCGCGCGCCCAGATGGCCACCCTGCCGCGGCTCAAGCCGGACCACTTCTACGACCTGGTGGTCGAGGTCGCGCTGATCCGCCCGGGGCCGATCCAGGGCGGGTCCGTCCACCCGTACCTGCGGCGCCGCGCCGGGATCGAAGCGGCCGGCTGCCCGCACCCGTTGATGGAGAACGCGCTCGGCAAGACCCTCGGGGTTCCGCTGTTCCAGGAGCAGATGATGCAACTGGCCATCGACTGCGCCGGGTTCAGCCCCGCCGAGGCCGACCAGCTGCGCCAGGCGATGGGTTCCAAGCGCTCGCACGAACGCGTCGCCCGCCTGCGCGAGCGGCTGCTGAGCGGCATGGCCGCGCGCGGCATCCCCGAGGAGACCGCCGAGGACGTCTACACCAAGATCGAGGCCTTCTCCAACTACGGCTTCCCGGAGAGCCATGCGATCAGCTTCGCCTACCTGGTGTACGCGAGCGCCTGGCTCAAGTACCACTACCCCGCGGCCTTCACCTGTGCCCTGCTGGCCAACCAGCCGATGGGCTTCTACTCGCCGCTCAGCCTGATCGCGGACGCCCGGCGGCACGGCGTGCGGGTCCGCGGCGTGGACGTCAACGCCAGCGGGCCGCGGCCCACCCTGGAACCGTACCGGGGGCCGACGCCCAAGCCGCCGCTCACGGCGGGCAAGCCGCAGCCCGCCATCCGGCTCGGCCTGGACACCGTCCGCGGTATCGGCGCCCCGCAGGCCGAGGCGATCGCGGCCGGACAGCCCTACGCGGACCTGGAGGACTTCGCCCGCCGGACGAGCCTGCCCGCGCCGGTGCTGGAGGCGCTCGCCACGGCGGGAGCGTTCGGCTGCTTCGGGCTGGGACGCCGTCAGGCGTTGTGGGCCGCAGGGGCGTTCGCCGGTGTCTCGGCGGGGCTGATCCCCGGCACCACCCCCGGCACCGAGGCGCCGCCGCTGCCGGAGATGACCCCGGTCGAGGAGACCATCGCCGACCTCTGGGCGACCGGCACCTCCGCCACCAGCCACCCCGTCCAGCACCTGCGCGCCCACCTCGAACGCGGCGGCGCACTGACCGCCGCCCAGCTCCCGGACGTGGCACCCGGCACCGCCGTGGTGGTCGGCGGCCTGGTGACGCACCGCCAGCGCCCGCCGACGGCCGGCGGGGTGCTCTTCCTCAGCCTGGAGGACGAGACCGGCCTGATCAACGTGATCTGCAGCCGCCCGGTCTGGGAGTCCCAGCGCCGTACCGCTCTCGACCGCGCCGGCCTGCTGGTCCACGGCCACATCGAACGCGACCGCGGCGCCACCAACCTGGTCGCCACCCGGCTCGGCCCGCTGCGTCTGGGGATCTGAGGCCGGGTTGCCGGGGAAGTGGCTAGGCTCATGATCAAGAGTGCTTCCGCCAGGGGAAGTTCGTCGCGTGACCTTCGGAGGCAGGCCTTGGGTGAGCAGATGCGTTCCCGCGTTTCGGCGTACGCGATCGCCACGTCGGAGCAGCGGCTGCTGCTGACGCAACTCTCCGAGGCCTCACCGGTCTTCCTGCCCGGCCTCTGGCACCTGCCCGGCGGCGGGATCGACCCGGGCGAGCAGCCGCAGGAGACGCTCGCGCGCGAGCTGCACGAGGAGACCGGCCTGGAACTCCGCAGTGCCCGGTTGGTGGACGCGCGCAGCTACACGGCCCACCGGCTCGGCGTGCACTGGCACTTGGTGGGGCTGTTCTACCGCGTCGAGCTCCGTCCCGGGCCGCTGGCCGTCAACGAGGTCGACGGGTCGACCGCAGGTGTCCGGTGGATGCCGCTCGCCGGCCTCACCGCGTCGGCGCTCTCCCCGGCGGCGGCCGACGGCCTCGGCCTGCTCGGGCAGCCGTAGGGCCGGGCCGCCGCTGCGGCGGCCCCAGGGCTGGACCCGCCGGCGCGGCGCAGCCGCGGGGGTGACTGCACCGCGCCGGGGCTTGTGGGGGAGGGGCCCGAGGGGTGGTGCCAGAACGCGGGTGTGTCGTTCAGCGGCCTACGCGCCGGACTCCGCCTCCCGCCCCTTCCCGGGGGCGCCCGCGAAGACCTGGGCGATCGGCAGCCAGGCCGTCGCCGTCGCGCCGGTGGCGGTCAGGGCGAGGTCGTCCCGGTGCCGGCGCTGGGTGACCAGCAGGCAGAAGTCCAGCGCCGGCCCGCTCACCCGGTCCGTCGCGTCCTCCGGGCCCCAGGCCCACAAGGCGCCGTCCGGCGCGGTCAGTTCCACCCGGACCGGTGCCTCCGGTGCCGGCAGTCCGTGCAGCGAGAAGGCGAACCCCATGGTCCGAACCCCCAGATGGGCGATGTGCCGCAGTCGTGCGGTCGGCTCCCGGACCGCGCCCAGCGTGTCCGCGACGTCCTGCCCGTGCGCCCAGGTCTCCATCAGTCGCGCGGTCGCCATCGACGGGGCCTTCATCGGCGGTCCGAACCACGGCAGGCGGACGTCGCCCGGCACCGCGGCCAAGGCGGTCAGCAGCCGTTCCCGGCCCGACCGCCAGCGGGCCAGCAGCGCCGCGGGTTCCTCGGCCGCCCCCTGCGCGGCGCCCTCGTCCACCGGGTCCAGGCCCGCCTCCAGCAGCTCGCCGAAGACGCGGCCGGTCTGCGCGACGAAGCCCTCCGGGTCACGCGCGGAGAGTTCGGTCCAGTCGTCCGTCCAGGCCAGGTGGGCGATCTGGTGCGCGATCGTCCACCCCTGGGCCGGGGTGTCGGCCGCCCAGCCCTCCGGCTCCAGCCCGGCCACCAGCCCGTCCAGCACCGCGCTCTCGGCCCGCAGGTCGTCGAGCAGGCCGGTCAGCACGTCCGTGGCGCGAGGCTCCTTCGGTTCCGTCGTCATGGGCATCCCCTTCACATGTCACAGCAGTACGCGGCAGTAGCGGTGGCGACCCGGTAGTGACTCACCGGTAACTCCGGCCCGCACCCTACGCCGCACCCGCCGCCGTCACCTCGGACTCCACGGAACACGCACGTCGCACCGCTCGCTCCGCCCACCCCGCTCGCTCCGCCCGCGAGGTGCCGCGCTGGGCGGCGACCTGCCGGACCAACCCGGAGATCGCCGCCCAGCGGGGCCTCACCTGCCTCACCTGCCTCACGGTGACCGGCTACCGGCTGCCCACGGGCTCGGCGTCCGCAACCGGAGCGGACGGGCCGAGCAGCCCGTGAGCCGGGCCGGCCGGACGCGGCTAGTTGACGTTCCGCTCCCGCCCCGCCCAGTACGGCTCGCGGAGCCGGAACTTCTGCAGCTTGCCGGTGGTGGTCCGCGGCAGCGCGTCCCGGAACTCCACCGAGGTGGGCGACTTGTAGCCGGCCAGCCGCTGCTTGCAGTGCGCGATGAGGTCCGCCTCGCCGACGTCGGAGCCGGGCTTGAGCACCACCAGTGCCTTGACCGTCTCGCCCCACTTGTCGTCCGGCACTCCGATCACCGCGACCTCACCGACCGCCGGGTGGTCGTACAGGCAGTCCTCCACCTCGATCGAGGAGACGTTCTCCCCGCCGCTGATGATGACGTCCTTCTTCCGGTCCGAGATGGTCAGGTAGCCGTCGGTGAGGGTGCCGCCGTCGCCGGTGTGGAACCAGCCGTCCCGGATCGCCTCCGAAGTCTCCTGCGGCTGCTGCCAGTAGCCGTCCAGCACCACGTTGGAGCGGACCAGCACCTCGCCCTGCTCGTCCACCCGGACGTGATTGCCGATCGCCGGCGCACCCGCCTGCACCAGCTTCTCCGCCCGCTCGGCGGAGGGCAGTTGGTCCCATTCGCGGCGGGAACGGTTGACCGTCACCACCGGCGACGTCTCGGTCAGGCCGTAGATCTGCATGAACTCCCAGCCGAGTTCGGACTCGATCCGCTGCACCACCGAGGTCGGCGGCGGGGCGCCGGCCACGATGATCCGCACTCTGTCCCGGCCGGGGACGGGCCCGTCCCAGTCGGCGGCCGCGTCCAGCACCATCTGGATCACCGCCGGCGCACCGCACAGGAAGGTCACCCCGTGCCGCTCGACCCGGCGCAGGATCTCGGTGCCGTCCACCTTCCGCAGCACGATGTGCTGCGCGCCCAGCCCGGTGAGCGCGAACGGCAGGCCCCAGCCGTTGGCGTGGAACATCGGCAGGGTGTGCAGGTAGACGTCCCGGTCACTGGCCCCGAAGTGCAGGCCCATGAGGACGGCGTTCAGCCAGACGTTCCGGTGGGTGAGTTGAACGCCCTTGGGGCGCGCGGTGGTTCCGCTGGTGTAGTTGATCGTCGCGGTGTCGTTCTCGCCGATCTCGTACCGGCGCGGCGCGTGGTCGAAGTCGTACAGCAGCGCGTCGCTGCCCGCGCCGATCACGAACTTGTGCTTGGCGGCCACCCCGGCCAGCGGGTCGGCGAGTTCGGGGTCGACCATCAGCACGGACGCCCCGCTCTGCTCGACGATGTACGACACCTCCTCCGCCTTCAGCCGGAAGTTGACCGGCACCAGCACCCGGCCGTGCCCGCTCACGCCGTACAGCGAGGTCATCAGCCGGGCCGAGTTGTGCGACACCATCGCGACCCGTTCGCCCGGCCCGACCCCGAGGCGGTCCAGCCCGGCCGCCTGCGCCCGCGCCAGTTCGGCGACCCGCCGGTAGCTCAGCTCGCCCCAGGATTCGGCCGGTTGCACCGGCTCGTCGACGATGCCGACCCGGTCGCCGTAGACCAGCTCGGCCCGGTCGAGGAAGTCCATCACGGAGAGTGGAATCTGCATGCGCCCACTGTCCTCCGCCCGGCGCCCCCTGCACACCCCCGGTCGGGGGTGTCACCCGGACGGACAGCGGGATTCAGCCCGCCGCGGCGACCGTCCCTGCGGCCGCCCCCGCGGCCGGCGTCGCCGCCCCGTCCACGACCGCCCCCTCCGCCACCGCCAGCGCCGCGACCAGCCGGTCCCGGGCCTCGGTCTGCGCGGCGATCCGGCGCTCCAGCACGGACAGCCGCTCCCGGGCGATCCGCAGCGCCGCCGGCGACGGCGGCTTGGCGAGCACGTCCCCGTCCAGGCAGGGCAGGAAGAGCCGGACGTCCTCCAGGGTGAGTCCGGCGGCCAGCAGGGAGCGGATGTTGCGCACCCGCACGGCTGCCGCCTCGTCGTACTCCCGGTAGCCGTTGGCGGCGCGGGAGGAGCCGATCAGCCCGGCCTGCTCGTAGTGGCGCAACGCCCGGGCCGTACTGCCCGTCACCTGGGCCAGCTCTCCGATCAGCACCGCTCCCCGCCCCTCCACCGTTCCCGGCGTTCCCACCGTTCCCGGCATTGCCACCGGCCTCACCCCACGACGGCGCCGCCGTCCACCGGCAAGACTACTCCGGTGACGAACGAGGCCTGCGGGGAGGCGAGTTGCGTGACGGCCCAGGCCACCTCGGCGGGCCGGCCGATCCGCCCGAGCGGGGTGTGGGCGATCTGCCACCGCCGGACGGCCTCCCGCTGCTCCGCGCCGAGCCCGGAGTGTTCGCCGATCGGCGTCTCGATCGCCCCCGGCGCCACCGCCACCACCCGGACGCCGCGCGGCGCCAGCTCCACCGCCCAGCTACGGGTGACCGACTCCAGCGCAGCCTTGCTGGCCGCGTACACCGAGTTGCCCGGCCAGCCCCGTTGGCCGACGCTGGTCGTGACATTGACGATCACGCCGCGGCTCGCCTCCAGCGGCGGCAGTGCGGCCCGGCCGAGCAGGACGGCGGCGGTGAGGTTGGTGGCGAGCTGGGTCTCGACCGAGTCCCTGGTGAGGCCGCCGACGGCGCCGCTGCGGACGATCCCGGCGTTGTTGACCAGCACGTCGAGCCGCCCGTGCCGCTCCAGGACCTCGCGCACGACCGCCTCCGGCGCGTCGGCCCCGGTGACGTCCGCGACCATCGGGTGGATCCGCCCGGGGTGGCTTCCCGCCGTCTCCGCCAGCGGTCCGGGCCGCCGCCCGACCGCCACCACCGCGACCTCCGGCCCCTGCGCGGCGAAGGCCTGCGCGGTGGCCCGCCCGATCCCCGTCCCCGCGCCGGTGACCAGGACGACCCGGGACGGCCGATCCTGCGGGGTTTCCTGCCGGTTGCTCTCGTTCGCGTTCATGCGGAGAGCCTCCGACCCTGCCGCCAGTGTCAAGGTCAAGCGCGAGCGCGGGCCGGGAGCGGGAACCGCCCCCTCCACTTGCTGTGCCGGGCGCGAACAGGGGGCCGGGAGGGGACGCGAACGGCGCCGGGTGCTGTTAGGAAGGTGCCAACGCACCTACCCACGGGGAGAGAACACGCATGAGTGACGAACGGTCCGAGAACCTGTACGACGCCGTCGGCGGCATCGAGGGGCTCCGCCGGCTGAGCAACACCTTCTACGAGGGAGTCCTCGCCGACCCGGTCCTGGCGCCGGTCTTCGCGAACTTCACCACCACCCACATCGAGCACGTCGCCGTCTGGCTGGGCGAGATCTTCGGCGGCCCGGCCCGTTTCACCGCCGAGCTGGGCGGGCACCAGGCGCTGCTCCGCACGCACCTCGGCCTCGCCATCACCGAGGAGCAGCGCGGTCGTTGGATGGAGCTGATGGGCGCCGCGGTGCAGAAGGAGCTGCCCGACGACGAGCTGCTGCGCCGGCGGGTGCTGGAGTACTTCGACTGGGGCACGAAGATCGCCAAGGACGTGTCGGCGGCGCCCGTCGGCGCGGACCTCGGCGACCCGGGCCCGACGCCGCGCTGGGGCTGGGAGGGGCTGAAGAAGTGACGGCCCTGGCCGGACTCCCGGCCGCCGGGGGCCTGCTGCTGCGGCCGTTCCGGGACGAGGACGCGTCCGCCCTGGTGGAGGTCTACCGGGACGAGACGCTGCGCCGCTTCACCCGGATCCCGGTGACCGACGTGGACGAGGCGGCCCGCTGGCTCGACGTCCAGTACCGCGGCTGGGCGGACGGCGACCGGTACAGCTTCGCCGTTCTGGAGCCCCGGGCCGGGCACCCCGCCGAACTGGTCGCCAACGTGGTGCTCAAGCGCGGCACGCCCGGCGGGGCGTCCGCCGAGGTGGGGTACTGGACGGCGGCCGACGCGCGGGGCCGGGGCGTGGCGCCGCGGGCGCTGGAGGCGGTCACCGGCTGGGCGTTCACGGCCTTCGCCGCCGACGGGCTGGTCCGGCTCGACCTGCTGCACCAGGTGGACAACACGGCCTCCTGCCGGGTGGCCGAGAAGACCGGGTACCGGTTCGCGTCCGTTCTCCCGGCCCGCCCGCCGGAGTTCCCGCTGGACGGCCACCTCCACACCCGCACCGCGCCCGGTTAAGCACTGGACCGGGAGGTTAAGCACTGGACCGGGAGGGAGAACGGCGTCAGAGTGACGCGCATGGCTTCTCTTGTACGACATGTGACGATCGACTGCGCCGACGCCTTCCGCCTGGCCGGGTTCTGGGCGCAGGTGCTGGACAGCAAGGTCAGCGAGGACGACAACCCGGGGGACGATGAGGCGCTGGTCGAGTCGCCGGGTGCCGCGCTGCTGTTCATCCGGGTGCCCGAGGGCAAGACGGTGAAGAACCGCATCCACCTCGACCTCCAGCCGCAGGACCGCACCCGGGACGAGGAGGTGGAGCGCCTGCTGGCACTGGGCGCCACCGTCCACGACGACCAGCGCACCCCGGACGGCAAGGGCTGGGTGACCATGCTCGACATCGAGGGCAACGAGTTCTGCGTCGAGCGCAGCGCCGCCGAGCGGGCCTCCACCTCCTGACCCGTCGCCACTCGGTCCGAACGGCCGCCCGCCAGGCCCACGAGGGCCCGGCGGGCGGCCGTTCGGTCTCTCCGCTTCTCCGCTTCCCCGCCCGGCACGGGTGCCCCCTGCCTCCGGGCGGCACCCGGGAGCAGGGGGCAGGGGACTCCGGTGACCTCAGATGATCGGACCGCCGTAGAAGGGGTCGTAGTACCCGGTGTACCGCTCGCGGTAGCCGGTGTCACCCTCGTGGCGGTCGGGGTCGAACTCCGGGCCGTTCTTGATCTCGTCCTTCGTCCGGTCGACGTACACCCTGCGGTTCTCGAAGTCGACCTGGATGACCGTGCCGGCCGGCAGCAGCACGTGCTTGCCGAAGATCCACGGACCGGTGTCCACCACGAGATAGCGGGCGTCGGCCTCCTCGGAGAGCCGGTCGATCCGGCCGATGTGCCCATCGGTCGCCTCGACGCGGAAGTCCACCAGGTCGGAATCGGTGACGTAGCCGGAGGTGGCGCGGAACTGCCAGATGTTGACGTCGCTCACTGTCGTCTCCTTCTCGTCGCTCGGCCGCCGGACCTTGTTCCGGCGGCGTCCGTGACCTCGGCTGCCCCGGATCCGCGGATCCATGTCGGGGAGTGGGCCTGAATCCGGTGCCACCGGCAGCAGTTCGTCCACGCCACCCGCGTGTGCCCGCGCGCCACCCGCCCGCGCGCGGCGGCCCTCCGGCCCGGAGACGGCGTCCCGGGCCGGAGGGTGGGGTGCCCGGAGCGGGAACGCAGCCCGGGACCGGGGTCAGCCGGAGGCGGGGACCAGCCGTCGGGTGTCGATCTCCGCCCAGACCGCCTTGCCCCGGGAGCACGGCGTGGCACCCCACCGGTCCGCCGCCCGCTGCACGATGAAGAGCCCGTGCCCGCCCGGCAGGCCGGGAAGGTGCGGCCGGCGCGGCTCGGGCAGCGCCGGGGATCCGTCGCTGACTTCGATCCGCAGCCGGGCGTCCGAGGCGTCGAGCACCAGCTCCAGCGGGCCGCCGCCGTGCAGCATCGCGTTGGCGACCAGCTCGGAGACCAGCAGCAGGACGTCCTCGACGACGTCGGGATCGGCCCCGTCCTCGGGGCGCAACCAGGCCCAGTCCGCGAGCGCCCCACCGGTGAACGCACGGGACCGGGCGACCGGCTTGGGAAGTCCGGCCAGGTGCAGTCGCCGTCGCTGGCCGGTCGCCGGCGGTCCGGCGTCGGGTCGGCTGCCGTCGAGGGCGCCCCGGCTCGCCGTCATACGCGGTTCACCCCTTTCGCGCGCGCGGCTGATGAGAGGTCGTCTTTCCCGGGACGTGCCGGGCTATTCCTCGGGCGGCCACCCGGTTCTCCCCCCGGGCCGCCGCCCCCGGGCGTTCACCCGGTCAGTGCCGCGCTCACCGAGTCGTGGATGGAGAACACGCCGCCGGCACCGGTGAGTTCCAGCAGCCGGGTGACCTGCGGCGAGGGCGAGGCGAGCCGGAAGTCGATGTCCGCGGTCGCGGCGGCGAGCCGCGTCTTGAGCAGCAGATTGAGGCCGGAGGAGTCGCAGAACACCACATCGCTCAGGTCCACCACCATCCGCTCCGGCCGCTGTTCGACGAGCAGGCGCAGGGCCTGCTCGGCAGGGCCGAGACTGTCGATGTCGAGATCGCCGCTCAGTGCGCAGACGGCCGCCCGCGCGCCGTCGTGCCGGATGTCCACGCCCGGCGCGACGGGTGTCGCGGACGCCGGGGCGGCGGACTGGTGCCGTTCATCCTCGACCGACATGTCAGGTGCCTCCTCCGTCCGGGCTCCCTCCGGGTGCTGCTTCGTGACCATACGCGGATGAGGGGCCGTCAGCCAGGGCGCGGGCGGCCGGGGAACCGGCTCCGCGTCGTGCCGGCGGGCGGAGCGGGCGGGCGGATGGCGGTTCACTCCTGGCCGAGGCCCTCGCGGAGCTGCCTGAGGACGCGGCTGAGCAGGCGGGAGACGTGCATCTGGGAGACCCCGAGCCGCGTGCCGATCTGGGACTGGGTGAGCTCCTCGGTGAAGCGCATCGAGAGCAGCAGGCGGTCGCGTTCCGGGAGCTCGGCGATGAGCGGTTTCAGCGCGATGAGGTTCTCGGCCAGTTCGAGCCGCGTGTCCTCGCCGCCCAGCCGGTGCGCGGCGGTGCCGCGGCGGTCGTCGTCCGGGTCGGCCGCCACGTCCAGCGAGCCGGCCGAGTGGCCGTTGGCGGCGGTGAGCCCCTCGATGACCTCCTCCGGCGTGAGCGAGAGGTGCTCCGCGAGCTCGGCGACGGTCGGTGCGCGGTCGAGGCGCTGCGAGAGCCGGTCCTGCGCCTTGGCGAGGCTCAGCCTGAGCTCCTGGAGCCGGCGCGGCACGTGGACGGCCCAGGTGGTGTCGCGGAAGTGCCGCCGGATCTCGCCGAGGATGGTCGGCAGGGCGAAGGTGGTGAACTCCACCCCGTGACCGTGGTCGAACCGGTCGATCGCCTTGATGAGGCCGATGGTGCCGACCTGGAGGAGGTCCTCCTGGGGCTCGTGGACGGAGGAGAACCGGCGCAGGGCGAACCGGACCAGGGAGATGTTCAGCTCGACCAGCGTGCCGCGGACGTAGGAGTACTCCGGGGTGCCCTCGTCCAGGGCGTCGAGGCGCCGGAGCAGGGCCCGGGTCAGCTCCCGCGCGTCGGCCGGGGCCACCTCGGTCGGATCTTCGGGCATCGCGGGCATCTCGGGCAGGACGGCCGCGTCGGGCAGCGCGGGTGCTCCGGGCATCGGCGCGGTACGGAGTGTGACCGCCGTACCGCCTTCCGGTCGGGCCTGGCTGGGGACGACCGTGGGGACGTGGGCGAGGAGAGCATCACTGGGCGCAGCCATGTCAGTCCTTTCATCGGTTCCGCGTCGGCTCGAACCGCTTTACCCCGGATCGGCGAAGGGATGTGCCCTGGCAGTGTGATGCTTTGGTGAAACCGGTCGGTCGCCGAGCCGGCCGTCGTTCCCGGAGCCGGGGGCCGGTGCCACCGGCAGGCGGGGGAGTGCGGCGGGATGGCGCTCGACCAGGTAGGCCAGCAGGTGCTCACGGACCTGGCAGCGGAGCTCGAACGCGTCGTCGGCGTCGGCGGCGGTCATCAGGGCGCGGACCACGATGGTGGTCGGCGTCGTGTCGACCACCTGCAGCGCCCTGCCCTCGCCGTCCCAGAGCTCGTTCTTCTCCAGGAAGCCCTCGAACTCCCGCCGCAGTTCGGGGACCGGCGTGCCGGGATCGAGGTGGAGCAGCGCGGTGCCGGTGATCCGGGTGGTGCGACGGGACCAGTTCTCGAACGGCCGGCCGGCGAAGTAGGACATCGGCATCACCAGCCGCCGCTGGTCCCAGGTGGCGACCACCACCGAGGTCAGGGTGATCTCCTCGACCGTGCCCCACTCGCCGCCGACCACGACGACGTCGCCGAGCCGGACGAGGTCGCCGAAGGCCATCTGCACCCCGGCGAAGAGGTTGGCCAGGGTGCTCTGCGCCGCGATGCCGGCCACCAGGCCCACGAGCCCGGCGGAGGCCAGCAGGCTGGTGCCCAGCCCGCGGACGGCCGGGAAGGTCATCAGCATGGCCGCCAGCGCCACGACGGTCAGGGCTGCCTGGCAGATCCGGCTCAGCAGTCCGACCTGGGTGCGGGCCCGGCCTGCCCAGCCCGGTTCGTGCCGGCGGACGGCCAGGCGCAGCGCGCCCTCGGCGGCCAGGGAGATCAGGCGTGCCCCGAGCCAGGCGCAGGATGCGAGGGCGGCGAGCACGAGGAGGTGGCGGACGGCACCGTGCACCGCCGGGGTGGTGCCGGTCCAGGGTTCGCCGGCGAGCAGCAGTCCGCAGGTGGTCGCGGCGAGCAGGGGCGGCCGGCAGGCGCGCAGGAGCGGTGGTGCCGCCTCGGCCCGGCGGCGGACCAGGGGCAGCCGGGCGGCCGCCTCCGTCAGCAGGTTCAGGGCACAGGCGGCGAGGACCGACGACACGGCGACGACGAGCAGGCGGACGATGCTCCACCCCTCCACGCGGATCACTCCTTCGGCGGGGACGTGGTGGGAGCAGGTCCGGTCCCACCGGTTCGAGCGGATGGACGGTCGGCCCGGCGGACGGACCGCGGGCAGGCCGGGGGACGGCGCCGGCCGTCGGTGGCCGTGGCGCCGTCAGGCCGCATCGCGGGCCCGGCCGGACGGGCGTCCGGGGTGCCCCGTCCTGAGCAGGACGGCGCGCTCGGACTCGGTCAGGCCGCCCCAGACGCCGTAGGTCTCGTGGACCCGCAGGGCGTGCTCCAGGCACGCACGGCGGACCGGACAGCGGGCGCAGACCCGTTTGGCCTCCTGCTCGCGCTCGTCGTGGGCCTGGCCGCGTTCACCCGCGGGGTGGAAGAAGAGGGCGGTGTCGCCACCGCGGCAGGCCGCGCGAGCCTGCCAGTTCCAGTAGTGGTCGAGGGCGCCGGGGAGCCGGGAGGTATCGGTCATGGCGATCCGTCTGACCCGTCGGCCCGGGAACAAACCGCCCGACGGCCCGACAGTCCGGTCGTCCGGCCCTGGGTCCGCCGCAGGGGTGCATGCCCGGGCGTCCCCGGGGCAGAAGAGGTCGGCCGTACCGGCCGGCGGGGCCGGTCCGCCCCCGGCCCCGCACCCCGAGGAGGGACTGCCATGAGCCACCCCGTACCGCCGTCGTCGTCCGTCGCCGAACTGTCCGCCGGAGCCGCCGAACTGCTGCACGCCGCCGTCCGGCACGGGGCGACGGCCGAGGGCCCGGGCCTGGTCCTGCCCGCCGACGCGGCCGCGGCGGTGGCCGCCCTGGCCCTGGTCAGCGCGCGACTGCCCGAACTCCTGGACCTGCTCGCCACGTTCCTCAGCAGCGAGCAGGCCGCCGGGCGGCTGGGACCGGACCGCGCCCACGGGCTCGACGCGGCCGACGCCAAGGACACCCTCCGCGCGGCCCGCGACGCACGCGAGCGCCTCTACGAGGCCGCGCGCACCGCTGCCGTCCTCACCGACACCCTGGCCGCGGCCTCGGCCGCGCTCGCCCCGGTCGCCCCGCCCCGGCCGCCGGGACCGCCGGCCACCCCGCACGCCTGACGGCCGGACAGGGCCGCCGGCCCGGGAACATGACCCGGTCCAACCGGGGAAGGCGCACCAGGCGGACCGCCGTCCGGCGGCCCGGCACCCGGAGAAGGGACGGACCCATGACGAGGATCGAGGAATCGGTCGAGGTGGAGATCCCGCCGGCGGCGGCCTACGAGCAGTGGACCAGGCTGGAGGAGTTCCCGGCGTTCATGCGGGGCATCGTCAGCATCGAGCGGCGAGGCCCCGGACTGAGCCACTGGGTGGTCGATGTGGCCGGCGTGCGGCGGGAGTTCGACGCCTGCACGACGGAGGCCGTCCCGGACGAGCGGCTCGCGTGGGCCACCCTCGCCGGTGGTGTGCGGCAGTCGGGCGTGGTGACCTTCCACCGCGTCGGCGAGCACACGACGCGGGTCATGCTCCAACTGGACGTCGAGCCCGACGGCCTGGTGGAGCGGATCGGTCACGCGCTCGGCTTCGCGGACCGTCAGGTGATCGACGACCTCGGGGACTTCAAGACGTTCGTCGAGCGTGATCCCGGCGAGCGTGATCCCGGTGGCCTCGGCCCGCGGTGACACGCCGGTCGACCCGCCGGTCGCGCCCGGCCTCCTCCCGGCGCCGCGTCGCGCCCGGTGGGCCCGGGGGTGTGCCCGGGGGCCTCCGCCCGCGGAGTCGCACGGCAGGGGTGGCCCGGCGGGTGCGCTCAGGCACCCTTCAGCCGTCTCCGGGCCTCGCGGGCCCGCCCGACCTGCTCGTCGGCCTCCCTTCGCTGCGCGGCGAACAGCAAGCCGTACCCGAATGTGTCCCGGCCCCGGCGGCGCGCCTCGGCGGTGACTTCCAGCAGGGCCGGGCCCGCCACCACCGCGTCGTGGTGCGCGCCGAGCGGTTCCTGGAGCCGCTTCATGCGCTTGCGCAGCCGCCCGGCGCGCCGCCCCGCCACCGGTGCGACGCTCTCCGCCGCGTACCGGGCGCGTTTGGCCGCCTTGCGGGCGCGGTGCAGTGCACGGTCCCGGTCCGGGCCGGCCGGCAGGTCGAGGGCAGCGTCCAGGCGCCGCACCGTCCGCCGGCGCTGGTGCTTCAGCACCCGCCGGGCCTCCGCCTTCCCGCGGGCGGCGCGCCGGCGCAGCGGTGGGTGGGCGGCGAACTCCTCGACGGCGTCCAGCAGCGCGTAGTAGCGGCGGTCGCGCATGGCGTGGACGGCCGCGCGCTGCTCCCGTGCGTACCGGTGACCGAACCAGGACGAGAGCAGAGCGCCCACCTCCTGCGGCCGGCCGGCGGAGGGGAGCCCGGCCGCCTGGGGGCCGAGGAGCTGACCGAGCGCCTCGGCGTCGCGGGCCCGGCCGAGCACCCGGCCCAGCCGGCGCAGTTCACCGTCCAGTCGGTCGGCGGCCGCACGGTCCAGCAGCCTGCGGTGGGCCGCCAGCGCGCTGCGCAGCCGGCGGACGTGGACGCGCATCCGGTGGATCGCGTCCGGCAGGTCCGCGCGGACCGCGGGGTCGAGGGCGAGCAGCGCCGCCACGTGGTCCCGTAGGTAGCCGGTGAGGGCCGCGCCGACCGATCCGGCCGGCGGCCCGGCGTCCGGCACCGAAGGCAGACGCCCGCCGAGCACCCGGGCGAGTTTGGAGGCCTCCGCAGCGGGGCGCAGTCCCTGGTCGCGCAGGTCGCGCTCGACGGCGTCCAGGAGGTCCGGTGCGCCCGCGTCCAGTTCCACCTCGGTCTCGACCCAGCTGCTCACCTCGGTGGCCCCCTCCGCCCCGGCGGCGGCGCCCAGGGTCTGGGCCGTGACCTCGTCACGGACCAGCTCGGCCAGCGTGCCCCCTCCGGCGTCGACCAGCAGGGTGCGTTCGCGTCTCGTCCGCAGGCGGGCGGCCGGGGTGAGGGGCTCGCCGCGCGCGAGGCCACGGGTGAGGCGGACCAGCTCCTTCGGCGGTCTGCGGGCGTCTCCTGCGTCGGGCGGCAGCCGGATCTCGGTACGGATGCCGTCGGCACCGGGGATCTTCAGGTGCCAGCCGGCGTCGTGGCCGCCGGTGCGACGGCGCAGGGTGATGCCGGCGCGGAGCAGGCGCAGGCCCGCGGTGTCGAAGTAGACGGCGTCGAGCTGCTCGGTGCCGCCCGCGACGGCCCGCGCCACCTGGGGAAGCCCGTCGGTTGCCGGCGGGCGCCGCAGCGCCCCTTCGTACTTGCGCTCGATCTCCTGGTGTGTGGTTGCCATACGGATCGTCTGTCCGCTGTGGGCCGTTCGAAGCAGGGTTCCGAAGCAGGGTGGTGAGCACGTGGGACCACCTGGGACCACGCGGGCGTGTGCGGGCGGCGACCGCGGTGAGCGGCCGGGCCGGGGCGGATTCGCGGGGACGGGGGTTTGGGCGGCCGTTCCCGGGTGAGAAGAGACCGCGGCGGGCGGTACCCGGGCCGAGGCCCATCCCCCCCGTTCCCGGTCCCGGGGCGGCCCGCCTCGCCGGGAGCCCGGCCACCGGCCACCGTGACGTCCCCCCTCCGGTGGCCGGGCCCCTGCGCCCGCAGGCCCCGCCCACGGCCGGGCGCCGCCCCGTCCCGGGCTCCCTCCTCCGTCCGGGCGGTGGTTCGTCTCCCGGGGTGTCACCGGGGGAAGCGCGGTTAGACGCACCGGTATGACGAATGAACAGGACTGGGTGTCGGAGAACCGCACCGTGGGTGTGCGCCCGGTGGACGAGGTCGCGCGCGCGTTGACCGAACTGGAGGCGTCGACCGACGCGGAAACGTCGACCGAACTGGGAATGTCGACCGAACCGGGAACGGGGAGCACCACGCCGGGCCACCGGGAGCGGACGGCCGGCGGCTGCCTGGCGGGCTACCGGTGGGCGCTGGGCCGGGGTGTCGCCGCGCCGGTCACCGGAGCGCACGGCGACGGGGTGCCCGACCTCACGGCGCTGACGGCCGAGGTGGACGCGGCGATGGTGGAACTCGACGACCGGTCCCGTCGCACGGTGGCCCGCGACTTCGCCCAGGGGGTGCACGACGCTCTGGCGTGGGTCTGCGGGCACGCCGACACGCCGCCCTGAGACGACACACCGACCAGAGACGACACACCGACCAGAGACGACACACCGCCCTGAGAGGGGACGCGGCGACCGGCCGGGGCGGGCGCGGACCGGTGCTCCGGCCGCCCGGTGGGATGATGTCCGGCATGAGCGACCCGGATGCCCACGGTGACGGCGTGGTGCTGGACGACCTGCTGAACGACGTCGCCGCCGACGCCGCCGGGGCGCTGTGGCGGCTGACCGGCGCCGAGCGCCAGCTCGATGCCAACGTGGTGCGCCTGAGGCCGGACGCGACCGTCGCCGACCACGTGGAGCCCGATCTCGACGTGCTGGTGCTGGGGATCGCGGGGGAGGGCACACTCCGCTGCGACGGCACCGCCCACGACCTGCGGCCGGGCGCCCTGCGCCTGCTGCCGCGCGGGGCGCAGCGGGGCGTCCGCGCGGGGCGGGACGGCGTCGTCTACCTCACGGTGCACCGCCGGCGTCCCGGCATGACGGTCCGCCCGGCGCCACCGCAGCCGGGGATGTAGGCCTGCAGGCCGGACGGCCCCGGCCGGTCGCCCGGGCCCGCGCGACGGACCGCCCGGGCCCGCGTGACGGACCGACCGCCCGGGTCCGTGCACCGGATCGCCCGGCCGGCCCTGAGGCCGGCCGGGCGATCCGGACGGCACGGTCAGGCGAGGTCGAACCGGTCGAGGTTCATCACCTTGTCCCAGGCCGCGACGAAGTCGGTCACGAACTTCTCCTTCGCGTCGTCGCTCGCGTAGACCTCGGCGAGCGCCCGCAGCTCGGAGTTCGAGCCGAAGACGAGGTCGGCCCGGCTGCCGGTCCACTTGACCTCGCCGGTGGCGGCGTCGCGGCCCTCGAAGGTGGTCGCGTCCGCGGATGTGGCCTTCCAGGTCGTGCCCAGGTCGAGCAGGTTGACGAAGAAGTCGTTGGTCAGCGTCCCCGGCGCCTTGGTGAGGACTCCGAGCGGCGACTGCTGGTGGTTCACGCCCAGGACGCGGAGGCCGCCGACGAGGACGGTCAGCTGCGGGGCGCTCAGGGTCAGCAGGTTCGCCCGGTCGAGCAGCAGGTACTCGGCCTGGAGCCGGTTGCCCTTGCCGAGGTAGTTGCGGAACCCGTCGGCGGCCGGCTCGAGCGCGGCGAACGACTCGACGTCGGTCTGGTCCTGCGACGCGTCCACGCGGCCGGGCGTGAACGGCACCCGGACGTCGACGCCGGCGTCCTTGGCGGCCTTCTCGACGGCCGCGGCGCCGGCGAGGACGATCAGGTCCGCGATCGAGATCCGCTTGCCGCCGGTCTGGGACGCGTTGAAGGACTCCTGGATCCCCTCCAGGGTGCGCAGCACGGCGGCCAGCTCGTCGGGCTCGTTGACCTCCCACCCGCTCTGCGGCTCCAGGCGGATCCGCCCGCCGTTGGCGCCGCCGCGCTTGTCGCTGCCGCGGAACGACGAGGCCGACGCCCACGCGGTGGAGGCCAGCTGGGCCACCGACAGGCCGGAGGCGAGGACCTTCTCCTTGAGCGCGGCGACGTCCTCGTCGTCGACGAGCGCGTGCGTGACCGGGGGGAGGGGGTCCTGCCAGAGCAGCGTCTCGGACGGGACCTCCGGGCCGAGGTAGCGGACGACCGGCCCCATGTCGCGGTGGGTCAGCTTGAACCACGCACGGGCGAAGGCGTCCGCGAACTGGTCGGGGTGCTCCAGGAAACGCCGGGAGATCTGCTCGTAGACCGGGTCGAACCGGAGCGAGAGGTCGGTGGTGAGCATCGTCGGGGCGTGGCGCTTCGACGGGTCGTGCGCGTCGGGGACGCTGCCCTCGCCGCCGCCGTCCTTCGGCCGCCACTGGTGCGCGCCGGCCGGGCTCTTGAACCGCTCCCACTCGTGGCCGAAGAGGATCTCGAAGAAGCTGTTGTCCCAGGTGGTGGGCGTGTTGGTCCAGACGCCCTCGAGGCCGCTGGTGATCGTGTCGCCGCCCTTGCCGGTGCCGTAGGAGCTCCTCCAGCCCAGGCCCTGCTCCTCCAGCGGCGCGGCCTCGGGGTCGACGCCGACGCTGTCGGCCGGGCCGGCGCCGTGGGTCTTGCCGAAGGTGTGGCCGCCCGCGATCAGGGCGACGGTCTCCTCGTCGTTCATCGCCATCCGGCGGAAGGTCTCCCGGATGTCGACGGCTGCGGCGACCGGGTCAGGGTTGCCGTTGGGGCCCTCCGGGTTGACGTAGATGAGGCCCATCTGGACCGCGCCGAGGGGGTTCTCCAGGTCGCGTTGGCCGGTGTAGCGCTCGTCGTCGAGCCACGTGGACTCGGGGCCCCAGTAGACGTCCTCCTCGGGCTCCCAGACGTCCACGCGACCGCCGCCGAAGCCGAAGGTCTCGAAGCCCATCGACTCCAGGGCGACGTTGCCGGCGAGGATCATGAGGTCGGCCCACGAGATGCTCTGGCCGTACTTCTTCTTGACCGGCCAGAGCAGGCGGCGGGCCTTGTCGAGGTTGGCGTTGTCGGGCCAGCTGTTGAGCGGGGCGAAGCGCTGCTGGCCGGCGCCGGCGCCGCCGCGGCCGTCGCTGATCCGGTAGGTGCCGGCGCTGTGCCAGGCCATCCGGATCATGAACGGGCCGTAGTGGCCGAAGTCCGCCGGCCACCAGTCCTGCGACGTGGTCAGCGTCTGCTCGAGATCCCGCTTCACGGCCGCGAGGTCGAGCGCCTTGAACGCCTCCGCGTAGTCGAAGTCGGCGCCGAGCGGGTTGGCGACGGCGGGGTTCTTGGCAAGGATCTTCACATTGAGCCGGTCCGGCCACCACTGGCGGTTCCCCCCGCCCTGCGTGGGATGCGGTGCGCGCTCGTGTGCGACCGGGCAGCCGCCTCCTGCGCCCTCCGCCTTCGCGTCCACGACGATGGCGTCATTGTTCTCAGACATGGGAATCCTTCCGGGCCGGGCGGATCACGGTGTTCAGGAACTGTGGGGCGGCGTCACGGCCAGGGCTCGGGCCCCGGCGGACGACGGTCTTCGCGTTCTCGTCCGGGGAGCAGCGGCGGTCTCCGCGGTTTCGGCGGGTCTCCCGGATTCCGTCCGGGTCTTTGCCACTCTGGAGCGCTACTGTCCCTGGGCTATCTCCAGAACCGATCCTACGATGGACGGAATCCAAGTCAAGAAGCATGCCGAGCCCCTGTCCCGTCGGAACCCGGGTGTCCGCCGCCGGAATCCGGACTCCCCCCGAAATCCGAAGAGGTGGAACGATATGAGCGACCTGCTGGAGCGGTTGAGGGGTCGAGGTTGGCGGATGACCGCGCAGCGGCGTGTCGTGGCGGAGGTCCTGGACGGCGACCACGTGCACCTGACCGCCGACGAGGTGCACGCCCTCGCCGTGCAGCGTCTGCCCGAGATCTCCCGGGCGACCGTCTACAACACGCTGGGCGAGCTGGTCTCCCTCGGTGAGGTCACGGAGGTCGCCACCGACGGCCGCGCCAGGCGCTACGACCCCAACGGGCACGACCCGCACCACCACCTGGTGTGCTCCGGCTGCGGCACCATCCGTGACGTCCGTCCGACCGGCGACCCGATGGCCTGTCTCCCGGCGGGCGAGCGGTTCGGCTTCACGGTCCTCGAGGCCGAGGTCACCTACCGGGGCCTCTGCCCGTCCTGCGCCCCCGCCCCCGGACCGTCTCCGGCGCCGGCCGGGAGCTGACCTCCCGGACGCCCGGGACGCCCGGCACACCCCGGACACCCGGGACGCCTGCGGCCGGACCACGGGATCCTGACCCATCGTCAGATCATCGCCGGCTCCGGGCGGGTGCCCCGCGTGTCCGTGCGGCGTACCCGGGGGGTGGGTGCTACTGCTGTGACGCATCCTCCACCGCAGCCCGGAAGGCAGGTTCCCGCATGGCCAGAATCGCCGTGATCGGCGCCAACGGCACCGTCGGCGCCGCCGTCGTCGCGGAGGCCGTCGCCCGCGGCCTCCGGGTGACGGCCGTCGTCCGCGATCCGGCCCGGTACCGGGGCGGGGCGGCCGTCGTCGTGCCGGGCGACGTCCTCGTCCCCGCGGACGTGGCCCGCGTCGCGGCCGGGCAGGACGTGCTGGTGAGCGCCGTCGGCGGTGGTGACGGCCCGGGCCGGCGGGAGTTGATCGAGCCGGCCGCCCGCTCGCTGGTCGAGGGCCTGCGGGCGCTCGGTGACGTGGCGCCCCGGCTGCTGGTGGTCAGTGGCGCGGGGAGTCTGGAGACGGCGCCGGGCGTCCGGGTCTGGGACGCTCCCGGCCTGCCCGCGCCGCTGCTGCAGGTCATGCACGCCCACGGTGCCGCCCTGGACTACCTGCGCACCGTCGCGGACATCCGCTGGACGGCGCTCAGTCCGGCCGCCGAGCTCGTACCGGGCGAGCGCACCGGCCGCTACCGCACCGGGCTGGAACAGGCGCTGACCGACGCGTCCGGCCGGAGCTGGATCTCGGTCCCGGACTACGCCGCCGCCCTGGTCGACGAGATCGAGCAGCCGGAACACATCGGCGAGCGCTTCACCTGCGGCCCGGGCTGAGGCGCGCGTCGGGTGCGCGGGTGTCGCCTTTGCGTCGCCGCGCGTCGGCTCTGCGCGTCGGCGGTGTGCGTCAGCCCAGCTGGATCGAGCGCTTCGCCAGCCCCATCCAGAACCCGTCGATGACGCTGCGCTGGCTGCCGAGGTCGGCCTCGCCGGCGCCGAGGGTGACGAAGAGCGGGGCGAAGTGCTCGGTGCGCGGGTGGGCGAGCCGCCCCGCGGGGGCCTTGTGCTCGAAGTCGAGCAGTGCGTCGAGGTCCTCCGCGTCCAGGGCGCGCCGGCCCCAGTCGTCGAACTCGGCCATCACCGAGGTGACCCGGCCGTCGGAGCTGAGCGCCCGCAGGTTGTGGGTGAAGAAGCCGCTGCCGACGATCAGCACGCCCTCGTCGCGCAGCGGGGCGAGCCGGCGGCCGATCTCCAGCAGCCGCTGCGGGTCGAGGGTGGGCAGGGAGACCTGGAGGACGGGGACGTCCGCCTCCGGGAACATCTCGACCAGCGGCACGTAGGCGCCGTGGTCGAGGCCGCGGTCGGGGATGTCCTGGACCGGAGTGCCGGGGGCGCGGAGCAGCTTGCGCACGCGCTCGGCGAGCTCCGGGGCGCCGGGGGCGGCGTAGCGGATCCGGTAGTAGTGCTCGGGGAAGCCCCAGAAGTCGTAGACCAGCGGCACGGTGGTGACGGCGCCGAGGGCGAGCGGCGCCTCCTCCCAGTGCGCGGAGACCATGAGGATCGCCTTGGGGCGCGGCAGGTCGGCCGACCAGGCGGCGAGCTGGCCGGGCCAGACCGGGTCGTCGGCGAGCGGCGGCGCGCCGTGGGAGAGGTAGAGGGCGGGCATGCGCTCGGGGGTGGCGGTGCTCATGGCGGCTCCTCGGCTGGTAGTTCAAATTTAAACCTCGACACCACGAAGGTACACCTTGGTTCGAATTTGAACAACGGGAGTAGGCTTCCCCCATGTCCTCCACGAACGAACCGCGCTGGCTCGACCAGGACGAGATGGCCGCCTGGCGGGGCTTCGTCGCCGCGAGCAACCTGCTCAACCGCCGGCTGGAGCGCCAGCTCAAGGAGGACTCGGGCCTCTCCCACACCCAGTACGAGATCCTGGTGCACCTCTCCGCCGCCCCGGCCGGCTCCCTGCGGATGACCGAACTGGCGGAGAAGCTGATCACCTCCAAGAGCGGCCTCACCTACCAGGTCACCCAGCTGGAGCGGATGGGCCTGGTCGGCCGCCGCTCCTGCCCGAGCGACGTGCGCGGCGTCTTCGCCGAACTCACCGACGAGGGCCGGGAGATGCTGCGCCGGGCCGCCCCCGGGCACGTCGCCCTGGTCCGCGAGCTGCTGATCGACGTGCTCACCCGCGAGCAGCTCGCCGTCCTCGCCGAGGGCCTCGGCGAGGTCAGCGCCCGTCTGCGGCTGGAGGACCGGGCGTAGCTGGAGGACCGGGCGTAGCAGGGGGGCCGGCCGCCGCCGGAGGGCCGCCCGCCGAGGGGGGCCCGGGCGGAGCAGGCGGGCCGGGCGTGGCTCCCGCGTTCGCCGCCCGCTCCAGCAGCAGCTCACGCTCCCGCGCGTTGCGGGTCAGCGCCGCCGCCCGCTCGAACTCCGTCCGCGCCTCCGCCGCCCGCCCGAGCCGCGCCAGCAGATCGCCGCGGACGCTCGGCAGCAGGTGGTACTCGCGCAGCGCGGGCTCGGCCGCCAGCGCGTCCACCAACTCCAGTGCGGCCGCCGGGCCGTGGGCCATCGAGACGGCCACCGCCCGGTTCAGCTCCACCACCGGCGACGGCGTCAGCGCCATCAGCCGCCCGTACAGCGCGGCGATCGTCGCCCAGTCGGTCTCCTCGTAGCGCACCGCCCGCGCATGGCAGGCGGCGATCGCGGCCTGCACCGAGTACGGGCCGGTGCCCGCCCGTTGCAGCGCGGCGAACCCGCGCCGGATCAGCAGCCGGTCCCAGCGGGCCCGGTTCTGGTCGGCCAGCAGCACCGGCTGCCCGTCCGGCCCCGTCCGGGCCGCCGCCCGCGACGCCTGGAACTCCAACAGTGCGGCCAGGCCGTGCACTTCGGGCTCCTGCGGGGCGAGCCCGGCCAGCACCCGGGCCAGCCGCAGCGCATCCTCGCAGAGCGCCGGCCGGAGCAGGTCGTCGCCGGCCGTGGCCGAGTACCCCTCGTTGAAGATCAGATAGATGACCTCCAGCACCGAGGAGAGCCGGGCCGCGCGCTCCTCCCCGTACGGCACCTCGAACGGCACCTGCGCCCTGGCCAGCGTGCGCTTGGCGCGGACGATCCGCTGCGCCACCGTGGGCTCGGGCGCGAGGAACGCGCGGGCGATCTCCTGCGTGGTGAGCCCGCCCAGCAGCCGCAGCGTCAGCGCGATCCGGGCCTCCGCCGACAGCACCGGATGGCAGGCGGTGAAGATCAGTCGCAGCAGGTCGTCGTCGATGTCGTCCGGCTCGGCCGGCTCCGGCGGCGGCACGTCCTCCAGAGACCGCCCGACCTCGGCGAGCTTGCGCGCGTACGTCTCCTTGCGGCGGACCAGGTCGATCGCGCGGTGCTTGGCGGTCGTCATCAGCCAGGCCCCCGGCCGGTCCGGGACGCCTTGCTCGGGCCACTGCTCCAGCGCGGCGACCAGCGCGTCCTGCGCCAGCTCCTCGGCGATGCCCACGTCCCGCACGATGCGGGTGACACCGGCGATGATCCGCGCCGACTCGATCCTGAACACCGCCTCGACCGCCACGGCCGCGTTGCTCCCGTTCACGGCCACCTATCAGAGCAGCCGCCCGTGGCCGGGGCAAACGCGGACGCGGCGATCGGGCGTCGTGCCGGAGACCGAGGCCGCCGGCACGACGCCTCCGGGGCCAAGGCCTCCGACACCGTGCCCCGGGACCGAGGCCGCCGGATCAGGCCTCCGGTGGGGTGGTGTTCCCGTCGATCTGGCGCAGCTCGGCGCCGACCGTCCAGCTCACCGGGTGGATCTCCAGGAAGCGCTTGGTCCACTCCACCGCCTCGGCCTTGTCCTTGCACTGCATGATGGCGTAGCCGCCGACGACCTCCTTGGTCTCGGTGAACGGCCCGTCGGTGAAGCTCAGCTTCCCGCCGTCCCAGGTGATCCGGGTGCCTTCTGCGGTCGGCAGCAGCCCGGCGGTGTCCAGCATCACCCCGGCCTTGGTGATCTCCTCGAACAGCGCCCCCATGCGCTTCTCGAAGTCCGGGCCCGCCGACTGCATGTCCGGGGCGTCCTGCTCGTTGATACGGATCAGCGACATAAAGCGCGGCATGGTGACTCCTCGGTCGGGAGGACGGGGCTTCTCCCCGCCTCTTTCACCCCTGCGTCGAACGGGGAACGGCCGGATCGACAGCCGCCCGGAAATTCTTCCGGGAGATTTCCGACGCGGCCACCGCAGCCGTCCCCCCGGCCGACCGGCGGCGGGTTCGACGGGCCGGTGCGCAGGCTCGGCGCGGTGTCGCGCAGGATCGGTGCGCCGCCGTTCGGGCTCGGCGCGGTGTCGCTCGGGCGCAGCGCACCCCGCTGCGCGGACTCAGCGGGCCGGTGCGCAGAGGAGGGCCGCGCGGAGGTCGAGGCGGTCCTGGAGGCGGGCGAGGTTGCGGCCGGTGAGCTCCTCTATGCGGCGGATGCGGTAGTGGACGGTGTTGACGTGGATGTGCAGGGTCTCGGCGGTGCGGGCCCAGGAGCCGTCGTGGTCGAGGAAGGCCGCGAGGGTGCCGAGCAGGGAGACGGCGTTCTCCCGGTCGTGGGCGGTGAGCGGGGCCAGCAGGCGGGCGTGGAAGGCCGCGGTGACCTCGGGCGGGATGCCGCGCAGCAACCCGGCCAGCGAGTCCAGCTCGGCGGCGGTGCCGATCGCTCCGGACGGGCCGTCCAGCAGGTACCGGGCCTGGACCAGGGCGGCCCGCAGAGGGCCCGCGGCGGCAGGGACGGCGGGGCCGACGCCGAAGCGCAGGGTGCGCCGCCCGGTGAGGCGGGCCTGGAGGGCGGGCCGGGCGCGGCGCAGCCGGTCGGCGACCTGCGCGGCGGGTGCGGCCACCAGGGCGGCGGCCTGCCGGCCGCGGTCGCTCCCGTGCCCGGCGCGGTCCGTCCCGGCGGCGTACGGGGCGTCCAGCGGGTGCAGCGCCTCGGTGAGCGCGTGCGCCGCCCACCCCGGCGGGGCGTCGTCGATCCGGGCGGCCACGGTGACCAGCGACGCGTCCGCGGGCAGCCCGCAGGCGCCCAGCGGTTCGGCCGGGTCCGCGTCCACGGCCAGTGCGTCGAGCAGCTGCCCGGCGGTCCGCCGCCGCACGCCCGCCTCGGCGTGGGCCCGGGCGGCGAGCGGGGCGAGCAGTTCGGCCAGCCCCTGGACCACCGGTTCGGCCACCGCGTCCCGGGCGTGCGGCCGCAGCCGCCACCCGTCGAACGGCGAGCCGTCCTGCGGCCCGACCGGAAGCCCGAGGTCGCCCCGCCCGCCGGCCACGGCGGGCCCGGCGACGAGCCGCCCGCCCGCGGTGGTGAGCGAGCAGTCCGGCACCCCGAGCCGCCCCACCGCGTGCGCGAGCACCTCGCCGGGTGCGGCGCCCGCGCGCATCAGCTCGGCGAGTTCGCGCCGGACGGTGTCGGGTATCGCGGCCGTGTTCTGCTCGCCGGCCCGGAGGTCGCCCCAGAGGCGCAGGTAGACGCGGTCGGTGACGGACCGGAAGCTGACGCCGGCGGGGACGGCGAGCAGCGGGATGTCGTGCGTGCGGCAGGCGTCGACCAGGCTGTCGGGGACGCTTCCGTGGGTGCCCTCCCCGGCGAGCAGGGCGGCGACGCCGGCGCTGCGCAGGGCGGTGGCGAAGCGCAGTGCGCCGGAGCCGTCGGCGGGCTGCCACCAGACCAGGCCGGTGAGGACGAGCTCGCCGGGCCGGAGGTAGCGGGCCGGGTCCTGGAGGTCGGTGGAGCTGATGCCGGTGGCCGGGCGGGCGAGCAGCTCCGGCGTCCCCCAGGCCAGCCGGATGTCCAGGTCGTCCAGGTCGAGCAGGTCTCCGACGATCATCTCTCTCGCTCCTTGTGCTCCGCGCCGGACCATGGCCATTGCAGCTGCGAGGCCGACCTGGGCATGAGCATCGTAAATGCAAGCCGATGACCTGCAATCCTCCTTGGTGGATCCTCCAGCGCGGGCCGCTGCGGATGGTGTCCGGAACCAGTCGTCCGCACCGTTGCCGCGTTGCTTCAATCGGTGCGGGGCGCACCGCAGTGTCTCCTCCGGTGCGCCCCGCACCCCGCCTCCGCCCCTCGCCCGGACGGGGCTTCGTGGGCCTCGGCACCGTGGCCGGCGTCGGCCGTGCCCGCGTCGGCGACCGTGGTGGCGTCGGGCCGGCGTCGACGGGGGCGGCGGAGCCGCTGATGGGAGCGTCCGCCAGAGTCCGGCTGCACGGTCACCTGGACCGGCCGGCCGAGCTGACCGTCGAGGAACTGCGCGCGCTGCCCGCCCACCGGGTCGAGGTCAGCTTCGACTGCCTGGCCGAGGGCGAGCAGCGCCACGGCTACGAGGGTCCCGCCCTCTGGGACGTGCTGCGCGCCGCCGGCCCGCGGATCGACTTCACCGGACGCAAGCAGCGGCTGCGCTTCCTGCTCTCGGTCAGCGGAGCCGACGGCCACCGCGCCGTCGTCTCCTGGGCCGAGATCGACCCCGATTTCGGCGGCCGGTGCGTCCTGCTCGCCACCAGCATGGACGGCGCGCCGCTGGATTCCGCGGGCCCGCAACTGGTCGTCCCCGACGACCGCTGCGGCGCCCGCTACGTCAGCGGGGTCACGGCCGTCTGGCTCGGGCCGCTGGAGGCGCCGGTCTCCTGAGGCGGCCGAGCGTCACGTCCCTCATGCGGCGGAGAGCGAGACCTCCGTCGACTTGATCAGCGCGACCACCGACGAGCCGGCCGCAAGGCCCAGCTCGGCCGCGGCGTCGGCGGTGATCGCGGCGGTCAGCGCGCCGTCCGCCACGTCGACCTTCACCCCGGCCATCGCGCCACCGGTGGCCACCTCGGCGACCGTGCCCGGGATCTGGTTGCGGATGCTCAGGCCGGCGACCGGGCCCGTGGCCAGCGAGACCTCGGTGGACTTCACCAGCGCCCGTACCGCGCTGCCCGCGCCGAGGCCGAGGTCCTTCACGGCGTCCATGGTGACCGCCGCGGTGAGCTCCTGCCCGGAGTCGAGCCGGACCTTGACGGTGGCCATGACCTCGCCGGTGGTGACGGCGGTGACGGTGCCGGGGAGCTGGTTGCGAATGCTCAGGCTCATGGGTGCATCCTCGTACTTTCGATCATGGAGCTACGGGTTCCCGATCGTGCCGTGATCCACCCTAGTGGCCGGAAAATCGCAGGTCACACGGTGCGTGGCGGCTTCTCGCAGCTGCCAGGGCCGAACCCTCGCCGGCCTCGCAACTGCCGATTCCAACAGTTCACTCGTTGGTGAATTCAGCCATCGCTGTACTATTGGGCCATGGAACCGACCGCCCGGCGCGCCCGCAGCCCGCACCTCCCCGCCGAAGCGCAGGAGGCGGCCATGGAGCGGGTCGGCAAGGCGCTCGCCGACACCAGCCGGCGCCGCATCCTGCTGGCCCTGCTCGCCGCCCCCCACTACCCGGCCGACCTCGCCGAGGAGCTGGGCCTGACGAGGGCCAACGTGTCCAACCACCTCGCCTGCCTGCGCGACTGCGGCCTGGTGCGGACCGTCCCCGAAGGGCGCCGCACCCGCTATTACCTGGCCGACGACCGCCTCGCCCACGCCCTGAGGGACCTCCTCGCCGCGGTCCTGCCCCCGGGAGCGGTCCTGCCCCCTGAAGAGGAGCACTGACATGGAGTCCGCCACCGTCAGCGGCGTCTACCGCCCTCGGATGCTGCTGACCATCGCCGTCACCGGCGCCGTCCTCGTCCTCCAGGTGATCGGCGGCCTGCTCTCCGGCAGCCTCGCCCTGCTCGCCGACTCCGGCCACATGCTCACCGACCTCTCCGGCGTCACCCTCGCCCTCCTCGCCGTGCAGGTCGCCCAGCGCTCGCCCACCCTCCGCCGCACCTTCGGCCACTACCGGCTGGAGATCCTCGCGGCGCTCGCCAACGCCCTCCTGCTGATCGGCGTGTTCGCCTGGGTCGTCTACCAGGCCGTCCGACGGTTCGGCCAACCCGTCGAGGTCCAGGGCGGGTTGATGCTGACCGTCGCCCTGGTCGGCCTTGCCGCCAACCTGGTCGGCGTCGTCCTGCTGCGCAGCGGCAAGGACCACAGCCTCAATCTGCGCGGCGCCTACCTCGAAGTGCTCGGCGACGCCCTCGGCTCGGTCGCCGCCATCGCCGCCGCCGTCGTCATCCAGCTCACCGGCTGGCAGTACGCGGACCCGGCCGCCTCGCTCCTCATCGGCGTGATGATCCTCCCGCGCGCCTACCTCCTGCTCCGCGACGCGGTGCGGGTCCTGCTGGAGGCCACCCCGGCCGACCTCGACCTCGGCGGCCTCCGCGCCCACCTCCTCGCCGAGGAGGGCGTCCGCGAGGTCCACGACCTGCACGCCTGGACCATCACCTCCGGCATGCCCGTCCTCACCGCCCACGTGGTGACGCAGGACGCGCCCGCCGACCTCCTCGCCCGCCTGCGCCGCTGCACGGCCGACCACTTCGGCATCGCCCACACCACACTGCAGGTGGAGCCGGCCGGACTTCGGTTGTGTGAACCGCCGGTACATGCCTGAGCGCCGATTGGGGAGCATGAGGCGCATGAGTATCGATCACGCCTTCGGGCAGCGCTTTGCCGAGGAGTGGGTCGCGGTCTGGAACTCCCGCGACCTGGAGGCCGTCCTCGCCCACTACACCGACGACGTCGTCTTCGCCTCGCCCAGGATCGTCAGCCTGTTCGGCGATCCTTCGGGCGAGGTGCGCGGCAAGGAGGCCCTGCGCGCCTACTGGGCGGAGGCGTTGGGGCTCCTCCCGGACCTGCACTTCACGCTGGAGGACGTCCGGGTCTCGGTGGACACGGTCGTCATCAACTACCGCAACGAGCACGGCGTCGCCGTCTCCGAGGCGCTGACCTTCCGCGACGGCCTGGTCTGCCGGGGCTTCGGGGCGTACGGGGCCGAGGTCTGACGCCCGGGGCGTGCCGGACGCGCCCTACGGTGTGAGCCGGGCGGCGAGCCTCCGTGCTCCCGCCCGGATCCGGCCTTCGCCCAACTCCGGTAGCAGCGCGGCCACGTGTTCGGCCGCGAGCGCCGCCAGCAGTGCGTGCGCGTCGTGCTCGGGGTCCGGTGCGCCCGCCCCGGTGAGCAGGATCGCCGCGTGCCGGTGCCAGAACCGGTAGGCCCCGATGCGGTAGCGGGCGCCGCGCGAGGCCGTCTCCGACATCCGCACCAGGTCCAGGTGCTCCAGCAGGTAGTCCAGGTAGGCGTCCACGAACGCCGCCAGCCGTTCGGCCGGCCGTGCCTGCGGGGAGCCGTCGCCGGGGCCGAGCGGCGCGGGCCCGCGCAGGATCGCCTCCTGGAGCGCCCGCTCGCGCGCGTCCAGCAGGGCGACCCCCAGCCCGGCCTTGTCGCCGAAGCGCCGGAACAGCGTGCCCTTCCCGACGCCGGCTTCCGCCGCGACCTGATCCATCGAGACGGCTTCCACCCCGTGCTCGGCGAACAGCCGGGCAGCGGCCTCCAGCACGGCGGCCCGGTTCCGGGCGGCGTCGGCCCGTTCGGCGGGCGGCGGGGTGCGCAGCGACTCCAGCGGGACGATTGCGGAAGCGGACTGCGGTCCGTTACTGTCGTGAGCCATAACCGGACTATAGTCCGAATCTCTAGGAGGTAGCGGCAATGACTGCACTCATCACCCGGGACGAGCTGGCCGCGGCGATCGAAGCGGGCTCCGTGACCGTGGTCGACGCCCTCGGCGGCGAGTACTACGCCAAGCAGCACCTGCCCGGCGCCGTCGCGCTCGTCCGGGCCGACGTGGACGAGCTGGCGCCCACCCTGCTCCCCGACCGCGACGCGGCGATCGTCACCTACTGCTCCAACCCGGGCTGCGCCAACAGTGGCCAGGTCGCGGACCGCCTCACGGCGCTCGGCTACACCGACGTCCGCAAGTACCGCGAGGGCATCGAGGACTGGACCGACGCCGGCCTGCCCACCGAGTCCGCCTGAAAGGGTCCCGGTAGGGGAGGGGCGGCACGGGGGTGCCCCTCCCCCGCCGGGCCGGAGGTGCTGTACATGACGGTTGGTCAGGATGCGTGGCCGAGGGTGCTGGCATTGGCGCCGGGCGCATGGCAATCTCGCAGAATCCGACAAACCGCCCATATCGGCTCACTGCTGACCTTTCAGTGCGAACCGAAGGAGTGTCATGTCCAGCAGCCCCAGCCCGGCCAGACCGAGCCCGGCAGGCCACGCAGCCACCCCCGCGCCCCGCGCGACCACCCCGACACGCACGCGGGTCATCCGCTTCCTGGTCGCGCTCGCCGCCACCGTCTCCTCGCTGGCCGCCTCCGCCTCCGGCCCCGTCCATGCTGCCGGGCTCGCATCCCGGGCCGGCACCGACCGTGCGCGGTCACCGATCCTCCACCCCGAGCTCGACTTCGCGGGATCCACCGTCGGCGTCCACGAGGGGCGATGGGGCCGCCCCGACCTCAGGCCGTTGACGGCCGCCGTGCAGACCCCGGGCATGGACGTCTCCAGCCGGCAGGGCAACCCCGACTGGTCCCAGGCCGCCGCCAACGGGGCCCGGTTCGCCTATGTGAAGGCCACCGAGGGCACGACGTACACCAACCCCTACTTCGGCCAGCAGTACGGCGACTCCCGCAATGCCGGGTTCATCCGGGGCGCGTACCACTTCGCCCTGCCGGACCATTCGTCCGGTTCTGCGCAGGCTGACTGGTTCGTCGACCACGGCGGCGGCTGGTCCGCCGACGGCAGCACGCTGCCGCCGGCGCTCGACATCGAGTACAACCCGTACGGCGCGACCTGCTACGGGCTCAGCCAGGGCGACATGGTCAGCTGGATCCGCGAGTTCAGCGACACCGTCCAGTCCCGTACCGGGCGGTACCCGACGATCTACACCACCACCAACTGGTGGACCCAGTGCACCGGCAACGACGGCGGCTTCGGCGCCACCAACCCGCTCTGGATCGCCCGCTACGCCTCCACCGTCGGCGCACTCCCCAACGGGTGGCTCTATCAGACCTTCTGGCAGTACGCCAGCTCCGGCACCTTCCCCGGTGACCAGGACTCCTTCAACGGCACCTACGAGCGTCTCCAGGCCATCGCCAACGGCTGACGCGGCTTCTACGGCGGCGCGGAGCCCGGGGGCCACCTCATCGGAGTTCGGCGAGCGGGGCTTCCTGCCGGTCGGTGTCCGGTCACCCGCGTGGGCCAGCCGGTCAGGGCGCGGGTGACGGGACCCGGCGACGGCCCCGGTGGGTCGGTGGCCGCGACGCCGGTCGGTCGCACGATCGAGAGCTTTCTCCGGTGCGGCCTGATCGCCGAGGGTGACCAGGCCGCCGCCCTGGGCATCCGGGGGAGGCGAGTGTCAGCAGTTCAGGACTCGCAGTTGACGGGGGCGTTCCCGCCACTCACGCGACAGGTGTCGGACTGGGTGCCGCCGTTCACGACGCCGTTGTTTAAGCCGGTCTGCAGATAGTCGTTTCCCGCCCCGCCGGCGACGACGCCGGTGGAGGCCACGGTGCCGTTGACCACGACGAAGTCGGAGCCGTCGCCTGCGGCGATCGTGCCGGTGATGCCGGCGGTGGAGATGTAGTCGTTGCCCGTGCCGCCGTCGATGGTCCCGGCCATGGGGCCGGTGACCGCGATGTTGTCGTTGCCGCCGAGGCCGTTGACCTGGTCGCCGACGCCGACGAGGGTGCAGCGGATGAAGTCGCTTCCGGACGTGCCCGAGATGACCGGGCCTGAGGCGGGGACGCCGTTGACCGTGCACGAGCTCACGGCGTGGGCGGGTGTCACGGAGAGCGCGAGCGGGGCAAGTGCGATGGAGGCGGCGCAGAGCGCACGCACGCTTTGTCTGATCATGCGATGAGTTACACACGGCTATGGGAGTTCTGCAATTCGTCACCGTCGGATGCCTGTGAGGATCGGCGTCCTGGCATCGCTCGACCGGACCATCGGCCCGAGCCGGGGGATCCACGGTGACCTCCCCGGCCGCGGCGGCCTCATGGGCAAGATCGACACGCTCGCCGGCCCACCCGACCCGAATCCCTGCCGCAGGGCCTGCGACGGCACATCGCGCAAGACCGCCTGGCCTTCACTCCTGGCCGACCTGGGCCACCAGGGCGCGCCAGTCGACCCGCCGGGGCTCCCGCTTCTCGTGGGTGGCGGCGGCGACGGCGGCCGCGGCCGCAGTGGTGCGGCAACCACCGCACCGCTGCTCGCCGTTCACCGGACGGAAGGCGTGGTCGCAGCCGTCGCAGGAGACCGGCGCCGCTGAAGCCGGCGTGCTCGGCCCGGCCTCGTCGGGCATCTTCTCCTTCAGTCGCCAACGCAGGATTGCGGCAGGTGACTTGACGGGCGTCGGCAGTCCGGAGGTGAGTGCCGACCGAAGTGCCGCCGCGCTCACGCCCCTGGCCAGCCATTCGGCGGCGAGTGGCGCCAGCCTTCGTACCTCGCGGGCCCCCAGCGTCAGCCGCGGATCGACCTTCCGCAGCTCCAGCAGGATGCGCTCGGCCTCGGCCGACCCTGCGGCCGGGGCAGCTGCTTCGTCCGTCGGTGGGGACGGGAGGGGGGAAGTGTTCACCTCAGGTGTTACCCCAGGGGGGACGGTGCCGGACGCCCGGACGGACGATGTCCCGCGGGTACGTTTTCCGGCACCCGGATTGCCGTCGGAATCCCGCTGTTCGACGTGCTCGTCGAACAGCCGCTCCGCCTCGTCCGCGCTCAACGGCACGTTGGAGACGAGCGATTCGGTCCGTACGTGCCCGGCTGCGCCGCGCCGCCGGGTGGTGTGGAGCAGTCCGGCGCGGGTGAGCTGGCGGCGGGCGCGGTCGGTGGTGATGCGCCCGCCGGCGAGCCCGGCGGCGAGGGCGGTCACGGTGGTGGTGCGGGCCTTCGCCGGGCCGAGCGCCAGGGCTCGTACAAGCAGGCGAAAGGCGGAGTCGGACAACTCGTCGTCCCACACCAGTGCGTTGGAGATCTGAGTGAAGTCGCGCGTCGGCGCGATAGCATGCATGAGCATCGTCAGTGGGGCCTTAACCACTCGACGGATGAAGAGCCCGGCCGCGTGCGTCAACACGTTGCCGGGCTCGCCCCATTCTTCGGGGGCGATCCGCTTATGGCGGTCACGCTACACCCAATTGATGGGCTGTCAGTGCTCTCGGAAATGAAGTGATTACCCGTTGTAGTGATGAGTTGCGTCCTTGGGTGGCCGTGACTCCGGTGCCAGTGGCTCCGCACCCGGAAGCTTCACCGCGATCCCGCGCGCCAGATCGAACGCGGCGGCCGGCTCACCCTTGTCGGCCCACGCCGAAGCCCCGCACCACCGGTCGATCGGGCGGAACCGCTCCAGCGCCTCCGCATGCGGCTCCGCCTTGCCGCAGGAGGAGCCGAGCAGGTGTTGCAGCACTGGCAGCTGCTCGTCACGGCGGCGAATCATCCCTACCGGGAGGGGTGGGTGCAACGCAGGAAAGGGCTCGCCGAATAGTCCATTCCGTGGAAACATGCCCCATATGGGGACGATTCTGCACGGCACCCACGTCACGCTCCGACCGGCCGCCGACGACGACATTCCGGCCCTCGTGGCGATCCGCTCCACCCCCGAGGTCTACGCCCGCTGGCGGGGTGGCGACGACCTTGCCGACGCCGTCGCCACCGACCTCAAGGAGCCCGGCACCGAGACCCTGGTGATCACGGTGGGCGGGCAGGTCGCCGGCGCGATCCAGTGGTACGCCGAGAACGACGACGAGTACCGGCACGCCGGCATCGACATCTACCTCGACCCGGCCCGCCACGGCCAGGGCCTCGGCACCGACGCCGTCCGTACGCTCGCCCGCCATCTGGTCACCGACCACCACTACCACCGGCTGATCATCGACCCGGCCGCCGACAATGCGGCGGCGATCCGCTGCTACGAGAAGGTGGGATTCCGCCCGGTGGGGACGATGCGCCAGTACGAACGCGGGGCGGACGGGACGTGGCACGACAATCTGCTGATGGACCTGCTCGCCGACGAACTCGTATAGCGGGCAAGCCCTTTCGTCGTTCCGCCGCATCGTCGATCCGGAAACCGTCACGGATGCCGGGCACGCCTGTGATCTGCTCATGGCCGCTGCGCCGTCGCCCGACGCCTCGGGCGATCAGATCGCTTCCGCGGCAAAGGAACTGAGCTGGTGAACGGTCATGCGAAGCACCTGGCGTGGGCAAGGGCCTGATGAGCCAGGGCCACGCCGGCCAGGGGCGGAGCACGCCGGATCGCGCGGCGACGGATCGCCGCGGAGCGGAACGGCGAGCGGATCGCCCGGCTGACTCGGCGTCGGGTCAACGCCGTGCCGTACGAAACCCCCCCGGATGACCGAACGCGAGGCCCGCGCCCTGTCGGCCTCCTTCGGGGGGGGAGCACGCCGGCAGTGCCGACCGGCGCCTGACCTTGCCGATCGCCCCCGCGCCGGCGTCGGCGCGCACGCCGAGGTGCTGCGAGGGTGGCGGGGCCCTCGATTCCCGAGGGCCCCGCCGGCTGACGGCTCTTGCCGTGGCCTCGGCCCGGCTCCTGGGAAGGGAGCCGGGCCGAGGCGTTGAGGGGAAGGGGGCGGTCGGGGAGGTCAGGAGACGAGCTTGATGACCGCCTCGGCGGCGGCCTTGCCGGCCGCGGCGACGATCGCCTTCACGAGGTCGCCGAGGGCTCCCGTGACGCCGGCCGCGAGGGTGTCCGTCCCCTCCAGGCTGGCCTTGAAGGTGCCGTTGAGGATGCCGTCCCACTTCTCGGTGATCTGCGGGTTGTTGCCGGTGAACGTGAAGTCGTCGTTGCGGTCCGGGGTGCCGAAGGGCAGGCCGGCGACGGTGCCCTCGGTGTGGCCGGAGTGCTGGAAGGTGAACACGGTTCCGTCCGGCGTCATGACGGCCGCGGTGATCGTGTAGTCGATGTTGTCGAAGCCGCTGTCGTGGGCGTGCGTGCTGAACGAGAAGAAGCCGTCCTGGCGCATCACGACGTGCGCCGAGCCGCCGATGGCGATGTCGGTGGTGACGTCCTGGTCGAAGTTCTTGCTCGACGTGTCGTACCAGAAGCGGTCCTGGATGGAGGCGTCCCCGCCCACGAACCAGACCTCCATGCTGTTGGGGATGCGGGAGACGGCGGCGACGCCACTGGTGATGGAGGCGCTGCCGGCGGGGGAGAGTTCGAAGGCCTGCCAGTTCCCGCCCTCGTACCAGTAGCGGTCCTGGACGGAGCCGTTGGGCCCGACGTACCAGAGCTCCATGCTGTTGGGGATGCGGGAGACGGCGGCGATGCCGGTGTGGGTGGAGGCGCTGCCGGCGGGTGCCAGTTCGAAGGCCTCCCAGGCGTGGCCCTCGTACCAGTAGCGGTCCTGCACCGAGCCGTTCGCCCCCACGTACCAGACCTCCATGCTGCCGGGGATGCGGGACACCGCCGCGATTCCGCCGGTGGTCGAGGCGCTGCCGGCGGGGGAGAGTTCGAAGCCCTGCCAGTTCCCGCCCTCGTACCAGTAGCGGTCCTGCACCGAGCCGTTGGCGCCGACGTAGAAGACCTCCATGCTGGCGGGGATGCGGGAGACCGCCGCGATTCCGCCGGTGATGGAGGCGCTGCCGGCGGGGGAGAGTTCGAAGCCCTGCCAGTTGCCGCCCTCGTACCAGTAGCGGTCCTGGACGGAGCCGTTGGCCCCGGTGAACCAGACCTCCATGCTGCCGGGGATGCGGGAGACCGCCGCGATTCCGCCGGTGGTCGAGGCACTGCCGGGGGGTGCGAGTTCGAAGCCCTGCCAGTTGCCGCCCTCGTACCAGTAGCGGTCCTGCACCGAGCCGTCGGCGCCGATGAACCAGACCTCCATGCTGCCGGGGATGCGCGAGACGGCGGCGATACCGCCGTTGAGGGAGGCGCTACCGGCGGGCGCCAGCTCATAGCGCCTCCACGGCGCCCCGTCGTACCAGTACGCCCCCTGCACGGAGCCGTTCGAGGCGACCCACCAGGCCTCCATGCTGCCGGGGATGCGGGAGACCGCCGCGAGCCGGCTCGACGGATCCGAGCTGCCGGCCGACGAGAGCGTGAATTGGTTCCAACCCATCTCGGATCCTCCAGTGCTTCGCTGTCGGAACACCCGGGCCGGAAGGTCCCGGCCCGGTCCGCGTGAGCCGTCGTCCGTTTCCCGGAGCGTGTGCTCAACGCGTGCTCTCACGTTAGGAATTCGCCGCGACGGGAGCATGAGGCCGTGGTCCCGAGTGCGTCCCGGGACCAGTGCACCAGCCGGGACCGCCCCGCCATGGGACAGGCGGGGTCGGGCGACGACGGGCGGGAACGGGCGGCTACGGGCCGGGACGGCGACGGGTCAGCGGTAGTACGCCTCCATTACGGCCCGCACCTCGTCGAGCAGCGCCGGGCCCTCCTGCGGGACGGGGAGCCGGCCGCTGCCCGGCCTGATGTCCAGGAGCTGTTCGTTGGAGAGGGCGAACACCACCCGCCGCAGCCCCGCCTGCTGGATGACCGCCTCGCACATCCCGCACGGCTGGCAGCTGGTGTACATCGTGGTGTGCGCCGCCGTGGCCGCGTCCAACTCCCTTGCGGCCCACCGCGCGAGCTTCAGTTCCGGGTGCGCGGTGATGTCCCGGTCGGTGAGGGTCGTGTTGCGTTCCTCGGCCAGGACGGTGCCGTCCGGGCCGGCCAGCAGCGATCCGAACGGCGGGTTGCCGCTTGTGCGGGCCTCGGCGGCGAGCACGATGGCCCGGCGGAGGAGGGTGTGGTCGTCGGGGGTGGTCATGACTGCTCCGTACCTGTGCGGGGTGGGTAGAAGTGCGCGGCCACGGTGGCGAGCGCCTGCCAGGCCGGCTGGGGGTGGCAGGTGTCGCGGGGGTCACCGCTGTAGGGGTCGAGGACGACGGTGTCGGCGCCCAGTAACCGCAGTTGGTCGAGGTCGGCCATGATCTGGTCGATCGTGCCCTCCCCGGCGAGCCGCTGCGGTCCGCCGACCGGACTCGCGGTGGGCTTGAGGGCGATCCGCGGGGCGAAGGCGGGGACGGGCCGGTGCTGGGCGTCCGCGAGCTCCTTCAGCCTGGCCACGGACTGGCGCAGCACCGGCAGGGTGCAGCGCAGTGGGTGCCAGGCGTCCCCGAACCGGACGGCCCGGCGCAGGCCCGCCTCGCTGTTGCCGCCGACCCAGACCGGGATCCGACGGGCTCCGTAGGCGGCGGTGTCCGCCCAGGCCGCCTTGACGCCCTGGAGGTGGGCGTCGGTCAGGCGGCCCCGCTGTTCGAACGGGATGCCGAGGGCGGCGAACTCCTGCCGTGCCCAGCCGACCCCCACGCCGAGGACCAGTCGGCCGCCGCTCAGCTCGTTCAGGTTGGCCGCCATCCGGGCGGTGAGCAGCGGGTGCCGGTAGGGCGCGATGAGGACGGTCGTGCCGAGCCGGACCCGGCCGGTGACGCCGGCCAGCCAGGACAGGGTGGTGAACGGCTCGTAGAAGGGGGCCGGATAGCGCTCGGCGACGTCGGGCGTGATGGCGACGTGGTCCGAGACCATCAGCAGGTCGAACCCCAGGCCCTCCACCGTCTGGGCCCAGCTGCGCAGGACTCCCGGGTCGGTGCCGGGGCCGAAATTGAGGACGTTGACTCCGATCTTCACGAGCTCAAGGCTAGCCAGGCCGTACGGGCCGTCAGAAGGGATTCCTCGCTGTTCAGGGGCGGTTGGCCCGTGGATTCACCGGTAATCTGGGCGGATGACCGAGAGCCTTGACGCAACGGACTGGGCGATCCTGGCCGAGGTCCAGCAGGACGGCCGGATCCCGTTCACGGAGCTGGCGCGGCGGGTGAACCTCAGCGCGTCGGCGACGACCGAGCGGGTGCGCCGTCTGGAGACCGCCGGGGTGATCACGGGGTACCGCGCCGAGGTGGACCTCGAACGCACCGGGTACGCGGTGCTGGCGGTGGTCCGGCTGAAGTACCCGGGGCCGGGGACGCGGCACGAGCCGCTGCGGCGCCTGGTCGAGGAGCGCCCGGAGATCCTGGAGTGCCTGCGCACCACCGGGGACGACTGCTACGTCCTGAAGGTGGCGACCACGTCGATGGGTCACCTGGAGGAGGTCGTCGACTCCCTGGCCAGGTTCGGGAGCACGACCACCAACCTCGTCCTCAGCCGGACGCTGCCGTTCCGCGGCCCGCGCGTGCCCCGGGCGGCCACCCCGCCGCTCTGAGGTCCTCGGCGCCGTCGGCCGGGTCCCCACCGCGAGCGGCGGGCGGCGTTCGCGTGGCCCGGCTTCGACGCGGGGCTGACCTCCCAGGTTTCTCCCAGCAACCGGCAACCGAACGGGCGTTCCCTGCTGTCTCTCCTGACACCGGGCATGCGGGCCCGGGCGGCACAGGAACTGGGCACCGGAACGCGATGAACCTGACAGGCACTCCCTTCTTCGTCTTCACGATCCTCCTGTTCGTGGGCTCCATCGCGCTGGCCATGGCGCAGTGGCGGGGCAGAGGGGTCTTCGGATGGGTGCCGGGCGTACGAGCGCCGGGCGGAGGCGCACCGACGGGAGAGGTGCCGGCTGGAGACGTGCCGGACGGGGGCGGTCCGACCGGGGCCGGTCCGACCGGAGGCGTACCGGGCGGCGGTGTGCCGGGCGCGGGGGCCCGACGGGGGCGCGGCCCGCTGCGGGCGCTCTCCTACCTCGGGACCATTCTGCTTTGTCAGTTCACCGCCGTGGCCATGGTCTTCGTGGTGGTCAACAACGAGAACCAGCTCTACGACAACTGGGGCGACCTGCTGGGCACCTCGAACCACGTCCGGGCCGTGCCGGTGCCCCCGAAGGACGAGGGCCTCGCCGGGGACCGGGCCGCCGCCTCCGCGGGCGCCTCCGCCACGCCCGCGCCCAAGGTGCCGCAGGCCTTCCACGCCCCGGACTCCGATGCCGTGCCCAGGAGCGTCAAGCAGGCCGATCTCAAGGGCAAGCTCTCCGGCGTCGACGGCGAGGTCCTGGTCTGGACGCCCCCGCAGTACGACGACCCCGCGTACAAGGACAAGACCTTCCCGGTGGTCGAGCTGCTCGCCGGCTACCCCGGTGCGTCGAGCGCCTGGTTCGGCGACACCATGGACGCGGCCAAGCAGCTCGAACCGCTGATGAAGTCCGGTCAGGTGACGCCGTTCATCCTGGTCTCACCGCGCGTCACCCTGCTCGGCAAGACCGACACCGGCTGCGCCGACGTCCCGGGCAAGGTCAACGCCGACACCTGGCTCTCGCGGGACGTCCCGCAGATGGTGATCGACAACTTCCGGGCCGACACGACCGCGGACCGCTGGGCCCTGTCCGGCTACTCCGCCGGTGCCCACTGTGCCAGCCGCCTCGCCCTCGCCCACCCCAACCGCTACCGCGCCGCGATCAGCATGTCCGGCTACAACGACCCGGCCGGCGAGGCCGTGTCACTGACCGCCAAGGACCCGAAGCTGCGCGAGACCTCCAACCCCCTCTACATCCTCACCCACGCCGCCACCCCGCCGAACGTCGCGCTCTACGTGACCGGCAAGCGGGGCGACGGCCTGGAGGACGCGACCGCCCTCCAACAGGCGGCGAAGAGCCCCACCACTGTCACTCCCGTCGAGACCACCGGCCCGCACCTCACGTCGACCTGGAAGCCGCTGGTCGTCCCGACCTTCAAGTGGCTGACGGGGATCATCCCGCCGCGGTAGGGGTGCCGCCTGCGCCCGGACGGGGTGGTGCGGTGCGGCGCGGTGAGGGTCGGGCCGGTGCGGGGGCCCGAGCACGCCGCCTGGTACGAGCGGTCGGGCCGGTGCGGGGCCCGACCACGCCGGTGCGGTCATCCCGCGCGGCGGGCGGGCGGAACGGCCGCGCGGGAGTACCGGGCCACGACGAAGAGGAACAGCCCGCAGGCCACCACGACCAGCCAGCCGGGCCGGGAGGCCCGGGCGAGGCCGTCCGGGCCGACACCCGCGACCAGACCCCCGGCGACGGCGATGCCGACGGCCGAACCGACCTGCCGTGCGGTGGAGGTGATCGCCCCGGCCACACCGGCCCGGGCCGGCGGCAGGCCGCTCACGGCGGTGTTGGTGATCGGCGCGTTGGCGAAGCCGAAGCCGGTGCCGATGAGCAGGTAGGCCACCAGGAGCAGCGGGAGGTTCACGTCCTCCCCCGGGCTCACCAGGCAGAGCGCGCCCCCGGCGGTGATGAAGGTGCCGGCGAGGAGGAGCGGCCGTCGAGCTCCGACCCGCCCCACCAGGCGGCCGGACAACGGTGCACAGACGGTCGCCCCCAGCGCCATCGGCAGGGTCGCCGTGCCCGCCGCGAGCGGCGTCCATCCGCGAGCGTGCTGGAGCCAGAAGGTGGTGAGCAGAAGGCTCACGGTCAGCGCGACGAACACCGCCACGGCGCCCAGGGCCGCCGTGGTGAACATCGGCCGCCGGAAGAGCCCGAGGTCCATCAAGGGCTCGCTCCGGTGCCGTTCGACCCGGGCGAATCCGGCCGCCGCCGCCACGGCCAGGACGTATCCGGCCAGCGCCAGGGGCGAGGTCCACCCGATGCGGGGCCCTTCGATGAGCACAGCCACCGTGAGACACACGGCGACGGTGAGGAGCAGCTGGCCGGGCAGGTCCAGTCGGCGGGCGCGCTCCGCGCGGGACTCGGGCACGAACACGGCACTCAGGACGACGGCTGCGACGATGACCGGAGCGTTCACCCAGAACACCGACCGCCAGCCGAACGCCGCGATCAGCGCCCCGCCCGTCACCGGCCCGGCCGCCATGCTGAGCCCGAAGACCGAGGCCCACACGCCGATCGCCTGCGCGCGCTCCTTCGGGTCGGGCATCGCGTTCACCACGATCGCCAGGGCCACCGGGCTGAGCATCGAGGCCCCGACCCCCTGGAGGGCCCGCGCCGCGACGAGGGAGCCCATCGACGGGGCGATCGCACAGGCGAGGGAGGCCACGCCGAAGACGGCCAGCCCGCACTGGAACACGCGGCGGCGCCCGAAGCGGTCCGCGAGCGCGCCGGACGAGATCAGGAGGCTGGCCAGGACGACGGTGTAGGCGTCCACGATCCATTCCAGGCCGCGCGTCCCCACGCCCAGGCCGCGCCCGATCGTCGGCAGGCCCACGTTGACGATGGTGGTGTCCAGGCCGACCAGGAACATGCTCAGCGCGCAGACGGCCAGCACCGTCCAACGCCGGCGCACACTCAGTGCGGGTTGGACAGCCAGGGATGTTGTGCTCACGGGCCCACCTTCCAGTCCGGGACTTCCGGTGGGCCCATGCTCGGATCGGGAGTGGGCGTGGGCCCACCAAACTTGCGAAGACTGCAAAATGGACGTGTGGACGCCGAACCGGCAGGAGCCGAACCCATGCAGACCGAGCCCGCCCAGGCCGGCCCCGGACAGGCCGGGGTCGCGGAAACCGAACTCGCCGAGATCCTCGACGGCATCGGGCCGCGGCTGCGCGCCCTGCGCCGCGACCGCGGACTCACGCTGGAGGCGCTCGCGGCCGAGGTCGGGATCTCGGTGAGCACGCTGTCCCGCCTCGAATCCGGCAAGCGCCGCCCGACCCTCGAACTGCTCATCCCGCTGGCGCGCACGCACCGCGTCGCGCTCGACCAGCTGGTGGCGGCGCCGGCCACCGGCGACCCCCGTGTCCATCTGAAGCCCCGCCGCCGGGAGCCCGGCAGCGTCCTGGTGCCCCTGACGCAGTACCCGGGACGCGTCCAGGTCTTCAAGCAGGTCCTCGCGCCCCGCGAACCGAAGCTCGTGACCCACCTCGGCTACGAATGGCTCTACGTGCTGGCCGGCGAACTCCGACTCGTCATCGGAGAACGCGAGTTCACCCTCCGGCCGGGCGAGGTGGCGGAGTTCGACACCGGCGAGCCGCACTGGTTCGGCCCGGCCGGCGCGAACGCCGTCGAGATCCTGCACCTGTTCGGACCGCACGGCGACCAGGCCGTCGTCCGCACCGGGCCGTCCTCGGCACACGCACCCGCACCCGCACCCGCACCCGCACCCGCACCCACACGTATCACCGTGAACTGTCGCCGGAGCGCGTCGGGCCGCCGACGGCTGTGACCACCAGGGCGAGAGCGGCCACCGTTGCCAACACTCCCCAGACCGGCGCGAATCCGTGCACCGAGTCCTTGAGCAGGCCGAGGGCGGGCGGCACCAGGACGACGGCGATCTGCGTCATCGCCATGGTCAGGCCGAGGGCGAATCCCGTCCTCTCCGGCGGGGCCGACTCGGCCACGTAGGCGACCCACGGGCCGTACCAGCCGATGCCGAAGAACCCGAGCCAGGCGAACAACACGCAGGCCCCCACGGGCGACTGGCCCAGGGGCGTGATCAGCGCCGTCATCCCCGCCACCGCCGCGGCCATGCACGTCATCACCGGGGTGTAGCGCCCGGACCGACTGCGGTCGCTCCAGGCGGCCAGGCAGATGCGCCCGGCCGCACCCGCGCACTGGGTGACGACGAGGACCGCGGCCGCCGGGCCGGCTCCTAGCGACGTCACATCATGGAGGTACAGCCCCGTCAGAACGCCGACGCCGCAGTGCACCGAGACCAGGGTCAGGCCGGACAGCACGGCCTTGACCAGGGCCGGTTCGCGCAACATCCGCACCCGGTCGCAGAGTTGCGACGCGAGTGGGGCGCGCGGCTTTCTCCCGGGCCGGGCAGCCGGGGCAGCCGGGGCAACCGGGGCACTCGGGGTGACCAGGTCAGCCGGGGCGGTGGAGGAGCCGGGGGTGTCCGGGGCGTTCACGGTGGGCGGTTGTCGGTAGAGGCCCATGAAGACGACGGCCCCCAGCAGCGCGACGGCCCCGCCGGCCGCGAACGCCGCCCGCAGGCCGAACGCCTCGGCGAGGGCGGGCAGGACGGCAGCGGCGAGCGCCCCGGCCAAGGGGAGCCCCGCCTGGCGGATGCCCATCGCGAGGCCTCGCCGGGAGGGGTCGAACCAGGACGCGACCGACTTGCTCCCGCCGGGCTGTGCGGTGCTGTAGCCCGCGCCGACCACAAGCAGCACGACGAGCAGGGCCCCGTAGCCCTGCACCAGGCTGCCCGCGGTCAGGCCCGCGGCGACCACGCCGGCGCCGATCCCGACGACCCAGCGCTCGTTGTAGCGGTCCAGCAGTTCCCCGGCCACCAGTAGGCCGACGAGCGGGACCAACTGGGCCGCCGAGAGCAGGAGTCCGAGCTGGGCGGTGCTCAGGTGCAGGTCGCGCCGGAGGAAGACGCCCATCGCGCCGATGCCCTGGACGAAGAAGCAGGACGCGGCCTGGGTGAAGGTGGCGATGCCGAGGACGACCCACCGGTACCGCCCGCTGCGTGGCGTGGCGGTATCAGGTGCGGGAGCGGCTGCGGCAACGGTCGGCCCGGCAGTGGCTGGTGCGGCAACGGCTGGTGCTGCAACGGTGGTTGTGGGGGCGGCGGGTGCGGTGGCGACGTCGCCGGCGGCGGGCGGGTTGCGGCCGGTCACGGGCGCCGGTACAGGGCCGGGTCGGGGTGGTCCACGAAGCCGAGTTCTCGGTAGAGCGGTTCGCCCTCGTGGGAGGCGTAGAGGTCCACCCGGGCGACGTCCCGCTCGCGGAACCAGTCGAGCAGGCCCCGCATGATCGCGCGGCTGTGGCCGCGCCGCCGGTACGCGGGCGCGGTGACGACACCGATCACGAGCCCGGCCCGGCCGTTGCGCAGGTGCGGTCCGGGCAGCCGCTGTTCGACCGATCCGATGCCGCAGGCGGCGAGGCCGTCACCCTCGTCGCCGTCCACCACGAGGATCCGCATGGTTCCTGCGGCGAGCTGCCGCTTCAGGACGTCGGCCAGCGCGACCCGCCAACTACCATCCCCCGAGGACGGGTTGAAGTAGTCGCCGCCGAGCTGCTCGAACAACAACGCGCGCAGGCGGACGAGTTCGGAGACGTCCTGCTCCACGGCCGGACGTACCCGGGAATGGCTCTCGGGGTGTCGGCCGGTTCCGTGACCGGTTCGGTGGCTGATGGGCTGACTGACGGTGTGACTGATGGGGTGACTCATGCCGACCAGAGTGCTGTCATGGTCTTATGCACCTCAACCCTTACGGCGAGGACGCCGTGAACCTGGCCGCCGACCTCGCCAACCGGCGCCCCACCGCCGCCGAGGAGCTCGCCGAACGGTGCCGCGGGGGCGGGGGCGGGGGGGGGGGGCCCGCCCCCCCCCCCCCCCCGGGGCGCCCCGCGGGGGCCCCGGGGCCCCCGGGGGGGGGGGGGGGCCCCCCCCACCCCCCCCCCCCCCCCCCAAATCACAAACCCCAT